>JBBDYA010000001.1:0-9811 GCA_040902005.1 Gemmatimonadaceae bacterium
CCGAACATCATCCCGGTGTACCGCGTTGGACAGGCCGGCCCGCTGCACTACATGGCGATGAAGTTCGTGGAAGGCCGCGCCGTGGACGCCATCATCGAGCAGCAGGGCGCCCTGCCTATCCCGGTCGCCACCGCCATCCTCCGCTACTCCGCGCACGGCCTGGCCTTCGCGCACGACAAGAAGATCGTCCACCGCGACATCAAGGGTGCCAACATCCTGGTGGACGCCGACGGACGCGTCATGGTCGCCGACTTCGGCATCGCCCGCGCGCTCGAAGAAGTCTCGATGACCGCCAGCGGCATGATGATCGGCACGCCGTACTTCATGTCCCCGGAGCAGTGCGGCGGCCAGAAGGTCAGCCCGCAATCCGACCAGTACTCGCTCGGCATCCTCGGCTTCCAGCTCCTGACCGGCGAGGTTCCCTTCCTCGCCGACTCCATGGTCGGCGTCATCCAGCACCATTACATGACCCCGGTGCCGGACATTCTCGCCGTCCGGAAGGATGTGCCCAAGGAACTGCTGGACGTCATCTACTGCTCGCTCAACAAGGACCCGCACGACCGCTTCGCCACCACGAAGGACATGGCGGTCGCGCTCGACAACGTCCCCGTCACCGACGCCGACCGCGAGGAAGCCGAGAAGATCCTCCGGCAGCTCTCCGCGGGCGTGGCGATCCCCAAGGTCCGCACGGGAACGCTCCCGCCCCTCGCGCTCACGATCTCGGGGCCGGGCCCCCGCATCCAGCCGCGCCCGGTCACCCAGCCGCGCAGCCGGCCGGCCGTACCGGCACCCACGGCGCCCGTTCGTCGCAGGAAGAAGAACACCAAGTCGCTCAAGATGGGCGCCGCGATCATGGGCGTGGCGATGGTCGGCGTGGGCTGGCTGGGCGTGGACCAGTTCCAGAAGGCGCAGGATAAGGCGCGCACAGACTCGATCGCGGCGGCGGTGGCCGTTCAGCAGCAGGAGGCCGAGCGTGCAGCGGCCAACGCACAGGGCAAGCTGGTCTTCGTGAACCTCCCCGCCGGAGCCACGGTCGTGGTCGGCGGACGCGTCTTCAATCCCGGCCAGGTGGACTCACTCGCGCCCGGGCGGTATCTCGCCACGGCCAACGCGAGCGGCTTCGAGCAGGCGACGCAACTGATCGACGTGGTGGCGGCCAGGCTCGACACCATCCGAATGAACATGAGCCTCGCTTCAGCATCGCCGGCCCAGACCACGCCTACGCCCACGACCACCACGGCGCGCGCGCCCACGGACTCCGCTGAGGTGCGCGTGGACGTTCAACCGGTTCGCGCCGAAGTATTCGCCGGCGCACGCCGCCTGGGCGCGGGGCGCTTCATCGAGAAGCTGCCCGTCGGGAATCACTCGATTCGCGTCAGGACGTTCGGCTGCACGGAGCAGACCCTTTCCATCACGGTCCGGAAGGACGAACCCCAGGTGGTGCGAACCACGTTGAGCTGTCCGTGATCATGCGCAGACGCGTCCTCATCCTGGCCCTGCTGGTCGCGCCCGTAACCGCGCGCGCCCAGGCAGCCACCGGAACGACCAAAGAGCAGATCGATCAGGCGATCGCATTTTACAAGGATTTCCAGGTCGAAGCCGCGCTGCCGATCCTGGAATTCATCATATCGCCGGCGTACCTCCAGCAGATCTCCCCGACCGAGCGCGTGCAGGCGTACAAGTACATCGGCGCATCGTACGCGCTCCAGAACCGCCCCGACGCCGCGATCACCTACTTCCGGGCCGCGCTCGACTTCGATCCCTTCACCGACCTCAACCCCGGCGAGTTCAGCGCCACCGAAGTCGCGCCATTCCTCGACGCCAAGCGGCAGATTTTCAAAGTCGCGATGCGCCCAATCCAGAGCAAGGTTGTCGATCCGCGGGACGATACCACCGCGTACAATTTTCAGCTCATCACCACGCATCGCGGAAACCTCAGGGTCGAGCTGTTGCGCCAGAGCGATCCCTCCACCCCGGTCGACCTGCTGTACCAGGGCGAGAGCGACGGCGCGAGCACCATCCGGTTTCGCGGCGTGTTGAGCAACGGCCAGTTCGCGGACTCCACGACGTACATCATCCGCGCCACCGCGCGCAGCGTGTTGGCCGGCGCCGGGGCGCAGGACGTCACCGCCGTCCAGCTCTTCCGCGTGGAGCACGCGTACGCGCCGCTCGAGGACGAACTACCCGACTTCGCCGCCAACGAGCTGCTCCAGGAGCGAATCCCACGTCGGGCACCCTGGCTCGACCTCGCGAAGGGCGGCGTCATGGCGATCGCCGCGGCCGGGCTCTCGTACATGGCGTTGAATGACGAAGTCGAGGGACGCACCACGCACGGCATCGCCGCTGCCGGTGTCGGCACCGTCGCGGCCGTGGTTTCCTTCGCGTACCGTCGGCAGAACACGGAGATTCCCGAGGCGGTGCGCGAGAACGAGCGTCGCCGGCAGCAGCGCAACCTGTTCAATGCCGGGGTCCGGGCGCGGAACGAGGCGAGCCTCCAGGCGCGCAGGATCATCATCACGCCCATCGCCGGCTTCGGCCAATGAGCCGGATGCGACTCCTCGCGCTTGTACCGGCCCTCGGCGTGACCCTGGCCGCCGCCGCGAACGCCGCGCCGGCGCAGGAATCCCGCGTCGTGTTCGAGCGGACCGGTTACCGGCTCACCGCGCTCGGCGCGCGCCTCACGGTGAACGCGCGGGTGCTGGACGCGCGCGCCCGGCCGGTGCCCGACGCGCGCATTGCCAGGCGCAACGCCGACCCGGCGATTGCCACCGTCAACGAGCAGGGTGTGGTGGTCTCCCGGCGCGTGGGACGCACGCGGCTGTGGGCCGTCTCCGGCACCGATTCGGCGTCCGCGCTGCTCCTCGTGGACCAGTGGGCCGCGAGCTTCTCCTTCACCCCGGCGATCGTTCGGCTCGACGCCGTTGGCCAGAACGCGCCGCTGCGCGTGCAGGCGCGCGACGCCGCCGGCAATGTCATCGGCGGACTGACCGGCAACTGCCGCAGCACCAACGATCGCATCGCGCAGCTCAGCGGGGCGATGGTCGTGGCACGTGGCAACGGAATCGCCTGGGTGCGCTGCACCGACCGCGGCATCGCGGACAGCGCGCGCGTGGAGGTGCGCCAGCGCCCGTTGCGCATCGCGATCGTGGACAAGAACAGCATGCCCCAGTACGCGGTGGGGGAAAGCTTCCAGTTGCGCCTGCAAGCCTTCGACTCGGAGGATGGCGAGATCCGCGACGCGCGCCCCACGTGGGCATCGCTGAATCCGCGCGCGATCAACATCGATCCGCTCACGGGAACGGCGCGGGCCATCGGCCTGAGCGACAACGCCGTCAAGGTCGTGGCGCAGCTGGGTGACGCAACGGATACCGTGGCGATCACGGTGCGCGCCGGCGCCGGCATCTCGGCCCCGGTCGTCGCGGAAGCCGACGGCGCCAACTCCGTTGTGCTCGAAGCGCCCCCGTCCGCGTCGCTGCGCATCAATCAGGTCTTCACCTCCGTGGGCGACACGGCGACCCTGAGCATCGCGGCGCGCGACGCCGCCGGAACCACCGTGAGCCCGGAGCTGGTCCGCGTCCGATCCACCGATACCTCCGTCGTGCGGTACATCGGCAGGCAGCGCGTGGTGGGTCTCAAGATCGGCAACGCGTTCCTCATCGCCGCCTACGAGTCGCTCTCGGACTCGGCCCCGGTGAGCGTCCAGCCGCGGGGGATGGCCGCCGCACTCACATCCTCCGGCTCCGCCACGTCGTTCGTACGCCCCACGTATGACCTGGACGCCGCGCGCGCGCGCAACCGGGTACAGCTCGACTCCGTGAGGAACGCCATCCTCACGTCCAGCCCCATCCGGGCCCGGCTCACGCGGATGATCTCCGCGTCAGGCACGGTGGAGCAGGCGGCGCACGCCGTGCGGCTCCCGTCGGCCCTGCTCGATGCGCGCAGCGGACTGCTGTTCGGTGGAACCGTGGCGATCATGCCGGTCCGCAAGCTGGTCCTCACGGGCGACTTTCGGACGGGCACGCTGACGCCGACCGGCAGCGTCACGGAAGACATGCGCGTCACCGAGGCGGACGGACGCCTCACCTTCTCGCCGTGGGACTGGTTCTCGCTGCGCACCGGATACACCGTGCGGGCGCAGGCGACCGAGACGGCGACGCAACAATGGCACTTCGCGAGCGTCACCGGCCTGGCGCGCTTCCGCTTCGTGGGGGGCGCGGTGAGCACCATCATCGGCGGATCGCTGCTCCCCTGGGGAACGTACACCGGTCAACTGGATGCGAACGGGGACGAGGTACGGCCGGAGCCCACGAGCTACGCCGGTGAGGCCGGGCTGGAGCTGTCCACCAGATTCTTCACCGCCGGGATGACGTACTACGTCGAGCGATTCAGTTTCCCGCTGAGGAATCAGACCGAGAGCGCGCGGGTGGATCAGTTCTCGACGCTCAGACTGCGCCTGGGGCTACAGCTGGGACGGTAGGGTCCGCGTGATCCGCGCCATCCGCGGGTCTATCTCGCGATGAAGGGTGCCACCGCCGGGAACTCCGGCAAGGCCAGCTCCGTCCGTAGATCCGGATGGAAGAACCGCACCCGCTCGAACGCCGCCGCCTTCTGCGCCGCGAAGCGCACTGGCGCCCACCCGCCCTGCACCGTCCGGTCCGCCGAATCCGCAAAGACACTCATCACGAACAACGGCTGGCCGTAGCTCCACGCCTGCGGCCGATCGCCCACCATCAGCCCGAACGACGGCGCGCGCTGGTCGTTGTCCATCATCGGCGCCATGAACTTCCGCGTGCGCGCGACGCGGTGCAGGAAGTCGAGCGCGTCGCGCGACGGCACCGCCAGTCGCGGGTCACTGCGGAGCGCGATGTCGCTCCCCGCCACGATGAACGCATCGAACGCGCGGTAGAACTCGCGGATGGCCGTGGGGTCCAGGTCGGGCGCGACCGCCACGCCGGACGAGTCCACGAACGGGAAGCGCCCCGCCAGTCGCGATGCGAACAGCGCGCGCAGTCGCTCGTAGCTGGCCGCGGCCGCCGCCGCGCCCTCGCAGCGGCCGGCCATCGCCGCGCGCATCCGCTGCCGTTTCACGATGAACACGTCCACGGTGGGCGCGGCGGGCTCCTCTCGGGCCAGCGCCGCCCGGCAGGACTCCAGGTCGCGCGTCGCCATGGCCTCGCTGATGAACCGGTACAGCTGCATCAGCGTACTGGTCGCGTCCCCCTGCTCGTAGCCGCGCACCGCGGTGACCACGCTGCTCCAGTCGTCGAGCAGTCGTGGCGCGCGCGTGGAGTCCATCCCCGGACGCCGCAGGTAGGCGATGGCCTTCTCGACGTCCGCCAGGGGCGCCCACGCGCCGTTCACGTGCTGCATCAGCCTCGCGCCCAGCGCCAGCGAATCGGGCACGCCCATCGCGGCGAGGTTCAGCGGCTGCACGCCGAGCCATGCGGCCATACGCAGGGTGTCCGGCTCGAAGTAGCGCCCGTCCTCGAACAACCGCCACGCGAGGGCCAGCGCCTGCTCGGCCTGGCGGGCGCCCGCCGCGACAAGCCGGCGTCCCTCCGCGCGCGCCTCCAGCGTGTCCAGCAGGATCGCCGTGCGCAGAATCCGGGTGGACGCCAGGTCCAGGTTGTCGATCGACGCCTTCACCTCGATCATCGGATCGTCCCTCAGCGGCGTGAACCGCTGCGCGCTGGCCGCGGCGTCGATCGCGCGCGCGCGCAGTTGGACCTGAAAGGCGCGCCGCATCCGGTCCAGCGGCCGCCCCTGGAACGCGCTGGCCACGGTCAGCAGCGCCTGGTCGTAGTCGCCGCGCAGCGACAGGGCCAGCTCGAGTCGCCCGGCGTCCCAGCGCATCCGCTGCCCCGGCGGGATGTCCGCCGAGACGGATCGCCCCACGATCGTGTCCATGAGCGGGAGGTGGAACAACGTCGTGAGCACGCTCCGCAGCCGCATCTCGGCGTCCGCCGCCCCGATGGAATCGCGGCCGATGGCGAGTGCCGCCGCCCGAAGCTCCGCGGCGATCGAATCCTGCACGGTGGCGGTGAGCTGCACGCCCAGGATCGCCGAGTCGCTGACGGTGGCGACGAGTCCGGTGCTGTCGCTGGTGAGCGCCACCAGCGCGCTGAGTCCGCGCAGCGCAGCGATGTCGTCCTCCGGGCGCACCGACGCTTCGGCGGCCGCATCCGGTCGCGGCGCGAGCTGCCCCGCGGCTGATCGCGCCACCGACGTCACCATCCCCAGCGAGCGCACCATCACGGACTGCGCCATCTCCGGCGTGACCACGATGCGCGGCGCGCGCGCGAAGCGCAGGGCGGTGACGAAGTCATCGCTCGCGAAGGCGCTGTCGCCGCGGATCGGTCGCTCGGAGAAGAGGTACTCCAGCAGCGCCGCCAGCTCCGGCACGGAGCCGGAGTCGGCGGTGGCCAGCGCGTTGTACCGCGCGATGTTGCGGCTCAGCGCGCGCATCTCGCGCAGGTACCCGGTGAGGGACCGTGGATCGTCACTGGCGTACGTCGCACCGCCCGGCGTGCCCGACGCGAACCCGGGATCCCGCAGCAGTTGATCGAGGCGTTCCGTGAGACGCTGCCGCGTGACCGGCAGCACGATGCTCTCGATCCCCATGATCATGGAGCGCCGCACGTGATCGGGCAGCGGGGAGAACCACGACGCCGGAATGAAGGGCGACTTGCGGATGGACTCCACCTCGCGCATCTCGCCCACCAGGTCGATGACCGCCGCGTCGCGCATACGACGCTCCATGACCGAGTCGGCGCCCTCGGCGGAGCCGCGCTTCACCTCGTCCAGGTCGATCGCCATCCCCGCCAGCACGGAGGACAGGGCCTCCGCGTCGTGCCGCAGCCCGTTGCGCGCCACGTCGCCGCTGCGATAGCCGTTCAGCGAGGTCCAGAGTCCCAGCCCGCCAATCAGTGCGACGAGCACGGCGGCGACCTGCGCGATCACCACGCGGCGGTCGCGCGACAGGCGGAACCGCGCCACGGGGCGCGCGAGCCCCGCCTCCTTGAAGATCTTGTCCCGGAACAGCGACCGCAGGAACACGAGGTTGTGCGCGTTCACATCGCTGAGCGCCACATCGGACGAGAGGCGCAACGTGGAACGCTCGCCGCTCTTGCGCGCCTGCGGTTCGTCCACGCTCGTGTCGAGCGCGTCGCCGCTGAAGTACATGCCGCGGAAGAAGAGCGGCGGCCGCCGCTCGCCCTGGCCAATGAGCTTCGTGACGAAGTCCTTCAGCGGCTCGTGCAGCTCGCCGAACTCGCTCACGAACACGAAGAGCCCGTCCGAATCCTGAATCTCGTCGGGCGCGGCCAGCAGCTCGTCGCGCAGGTCGTCCAGCGACTCCTTCAGCGCGGCCACGCCCAGGTCCACCCAGTCCGGATTGAACGGCGTCTCGATCTTGTTCGGGTTGGCCCAGCCGAAGATGTCGTGCCGCCGATCCGCCGGGAGGTTCGTGGCAAAGCTCCGGAATCCCGGCAGCGCGTCGCACTTGGTGACGAGCAGGTGCAGCGGCAGCCGCACGCCCAGCACGCGCCGCGTGCGCTCGAGGAAGGTCCGGACGCGCTCGGCCTGGTCGGTGAGCTTGTCGGGATCGCGGCGCGAGGCGATGAGATCGGTGGCCGACACCGTGACGATGATGCCGTTCAGCGGCGAATCGGGACGCTCGCGCCGCAGCATGTGCAGCAGCGTATTCCAGCCGTCGGAGGTGTTGGCCGCCGCGGTCTGATCCGGCGTGAGCGTGGTGCCGGTCGCGGTGGTGCCCGGCGCCGCCGGGGGGGCCTCGAGCACGACGGCGTCCTCGTACAGCCACCAGCGTCCCGCGTCCTTCTTCCTGGAGTCCACCTCGAACGCGGGGCCGTAGGGCAGCGACAGCCCCGTATTGGCCAGGAGCGTGGTCTTTCCCGAACCGTCGGAGCCCACGAGCATGAACCACGGCATGCTCATGCGGTCCTTGCTGCTGGCGGATTCGGTGCCGTGACGGACCTCGAGCGACGCCTCCAGCGATTCCTTGAGCGCGATCATCCGGCTCTTGCGAGCCGACTTGTACTCCTCGGTGGTGGTGGAGAGCGTCTCGGAGAGCGTATCGCCCTCCTTGTCGCCGCCGAGCGCCAGCGTGGTATCGCCGCCGTCGAATCCCGGCGTCTCCGACAGTTCCTCCTCCTCTTCCACGAAGAAGATGTGGTAGATGATGAAGCCGGAGCCGACCAGCAGCAGGCCGCCGAAGAGCACCCAGAGCATCATCATCGGATGCTGTCCTCAACGACGCGGCCCCACGCGCCGTCGGAGCTGCTGGTGCGGTTGGCCGCTTCCACCCGCGCCGTGACGTCCGCCAGGTCCGCCGACACGCTCTTCCACGCGAAATTGGCGATGAGCGTGTACCCGACGAGCAGCAGGATCAGCGCCGCCGCCCACTGCTGGAGCATCGAGAACCGTGACACCGCGCGGCTCTCGAGCGTACGCTGCGTGGCCTCGGGGAAGATCCGCCGCTCCGACCCGTACAGCATCAGCGCGTCCCCGCCGTAGACGAATTCGTAGAGTGCGCGGCGGTAATCCGCGAGCGGCCGGCGCAGGTTGGGCACGCGGTACTTGCCGCGGAACCCGGACGCGAGCACCAGCAGGTACAGCCGCGCGAGGTCGCGCGCCGCCGGCGTCGGGTGGGCCCGCTCCTCCTTCAGCAGCTTGTCCACGCGCTTGAAGAACTCCACGTCCGCCGCGCGGGTCTTGAACAGCTTCGGCTCCAGCAGATACTGCGGCCAGGAGGGCTGGCCGGGCCACTCCATGTGCGTGAACATCTCGTCGGCGAGCACCGCCATGGCGTACTGCGCGTCGGGGTATCGCGCGGACGCTTCCCCGCCCATCCACAGCGCCTCGGCATGCTGGAGCTCCAGGATTTCCTGGAGCCGCTTGCTCAGCGCCTGCGCCGCGTGGTCCGGCGTGAGGTCGGAGGTATAGTCCACGATCGCGGTCGCGAATCCCGCGGTGAACTCCGACTTCTGGTGCTTGTAGAGAACGATCTCGTTGTAGAACGAGCGGAACTTGGGCACGAAGAACGGCGGACGTTCCGCCTCCGCCGCGGCGTCCACCTCGGGGGGCACTGGCTGGACGAATTCGTCGGTGGACGCGTCGTCCAGCGGCGCGGTCTGCAGCGTGGCGCGCGCTTCCGTCTCCACCGTGGGCCGCGCGTCGTACTCCTCCAGGGGTATGGGCTCGATCGAGGGCTGAACGTCACCGGGATCGATCGTGTCCCCAAAGAAGAGGTCGCTCGACGAGGCGCGCGCTGGTGTGGCGGGGGGCGCCTCCACGGACTCAACGGCCTCAAAGGCCTCAAAGGCCTCCACGGGCTCCGCGGGCACCACCGGAGGTGCGAACGGCGACGCGGACTCCACCATCGGCAGCGCGTCGTCCACGGACGCATACACTTCCGGCTCCGCGGCATCAGCACCGGTGTCCCTGGCGTCGAACTCCGCGTCGGCCGCCGCGAACGCTTCCTCCACCTGCTCGGCAATGTCACTCTCGACGCGTTCGGCGGCCGGCGACTCCACGGCCTTCGTCTTCCGGCCAAAGAGCCGCCCGAACAAGCCCGGCTTCTGCTCCGGCACCTCGTCCACGACGGGGATGGATTCCGGCCAGGGCTGCGTGGGCTCTTCGCGATAGGGCGATTCATCGGCGGGCAGGGCGTCATCGAGTGTCAGCTCGGCGGCTGGCTCCTCGCGCGTCGCGGGCTCGTCGGGAAAGAAGTACGCCGGATCATCGAGCACCGGCTGTTCCACCGACTCAGCGACCGGGGGGGGGGGGGGGG
>JBBDYA010000002.1:0-1468 GCA_040902005.1 Gemmatimonadaceae bacterium
GATCCAGAGCCAGCTCATGAAGCCGCCCATCATCGTGATGCCCATCTGCTGGTTGTACTCGTAGATCTCCCGGCCTAACCAGTAGCCCGCGAATGGAAGAATGATGAAGGTGGAGATGGCGATGAAATTCCCGACGTAGCCCATCCAGTCGTAGTGGGCGCGCTCTTCGTCGGTCGTGGCCGCGAGAAAGCGATATCCCGCGTAGGCGGCGACGATGGCGCCGCCGAAGACGGCGTTGGCGATGAGGCGATGAATGTTGATCGGCATCCACGTCATGTTGGCCATCGCGTTCCAGAGTCCCACCGACTCGGGCAGCGTCTCGGCCGTCACGCCCGCCGGAGGAGACATCATGTACGTCAGCCACCCGTTGGCGATGATCATGACGGTGGTACCAAAGACGTTGAGCAGCACGCCGAGCCCCAGGTGTCCCCACTTGGCGCGCCCCGCCTTCCAACGGTCCCACCCGTAGTAGTACAGGTAGAGCGTGAAGGACTCGACGAAGAAGAGGCCGGCGTAGATCCACATCGAGAGGGAGAAGATCTGCGCCATGTGGTTCCAGAAGCGCGGATAGAGCGTCGTGATGAGAAAGAGCAGCAACCCGCCCCACAGCGCGGTCGCGCTGTAGGCAAAGACGAGCAGCCGGGTGAACTCCTTCGAGAGTTTGTCGTACTTCTCGTCTTTGCGGACGATGCCGATCAGCTCCGTGACGACCGAGAACATCGGAACGCCGAGCACGAACGCGGCGAACATCAGGTGCACCTCGGCGGCGATCCACACCGCGCCGCGGGATCCGATGCCGGGGAAATGTCCGTACGCGCCCGCGGTGTCGGCGGCCGCCTGCAAGAGCGGGAGCACCGAGAGCTCAGTCATCGCTCGCAAAGAATGGAAGGCGTTTGGAGAAATCGATCGGCATCGCACGCCGCACTTCACTCAGCAGATCGACGGTGACTTCGCGCAGGCCGCGCTCGCGCGCGTACGTTTCCAGCCGTGAGACGACGACCCCGCGCACGAACGAGGGAATCCGATCGATGCGAGCGCGGGCGTCGGGCGACCACGTCATCGTCACCGTCGCCGCCATGCCGTAGGACACCGGACGCGCGCTGGCAATGACCGCGACGGTTCCATCGGGCTCGTACGCGCAGGAGGGATCGGCGGCCAATACATCGCCCTCCAGCGCAAAGGCGCGCGCGCGGCAGCCGCCGCACACCTGCCGGTACTCGCACCGTCCGCACTTGCCGCCTAACGGAGCGGAGCGGAGCTCGCGAAAGAGCGGGGACTCACGCCAGATGTCCCCGAACGAGTCTCGCCGCAGGTCGCCGGCATGCGCCGGGAGATACGGACAGGGAGTCAGTTTGCCGTCCGGGGTGATGCGGCAGTACTGCACCCCGCACGGACACCGCGTGGAATAGTTGAGAATGGGCGAGTCGGGATCGGCGCGATGCAGGTGGCGCATGAAGTGCGGCGCGCA
>JBBDYA010000003.1:0-1464 GCA_040902005.1 Gemmatimonadaceae bacterium
CGGCGTGCGCAGCACGCCGGCCGAGAATGCGTGCGCAGCACGCCGCGCAGCACGCCGGCCGAGAACGCCCTGGGGCTTGCACTCCACCGGCCCACATGTAGCTTCCCGGTGCGCGGTGATTTCTCCCGATTTGACGGACCGCGCAACGGCCATCGCGCCGCCACATCCGTCTAAGTCGTGGCTGCCTGCGGCCCGCGACACAACGTCGGGGGCCGTTTCTTTTTGGAGCCACGCATGAGCGCCACCGCGACCGCCGCCTCTTCAGTCTCCAGCGTTACCCAGCCCACCGCGACGTCATACGTCTTCACCTCCGAGTCCGTGAGCGAAGGGCACCCTGACAAGGTGTCCGACTACATCGCCGACTCCATTCTCGACGCGCACCTGTCGAAGGACCCGCGGAGCCGGGTGGCCTGCGAGGTCCTGGTCAAGAGCGGCAACCTGGTGCTCGCCGGCGAGATCACGAGCGCCGCCGAGGTGGACTACGATGCCGTCGCGCGCCAGGCCATTCGCGAGATCGGCTATACGGATGCCAGCGAAGCCTTCAACGCGGACGGCGTGACGATTACGCGTCTGCTCACGCGCCAGGTGGGCGAGATCAAGCAGGGGGTGGACGTCGGCGGCGCGGGAGATCAGGGCATCATGTTCGGCTATGCCACCGACGAGACGCCGGAGTTGATGCCGCTGCCCATCCTGCTGGCGCACAAGCTCGCACACCGCATGGCGCAGGCGCGCAAGAAGGGCGAGCAGACGTGGCTGCGTCCCGATTCCAAGACGCAGGTGTCGGTCGAGTACGAGCACAACGTGCCGGTCCGCGTGCAGACGGTGCTCGTCTCCACCTGCCACAGTCCGGACGTATCTCAGGAAACCATCAGGAACTACGTTGCCCGCCAGCTCTCACCCGACGTCCTGGGCGCGTGGCATCACGACGGCATCGAGGTGCTCGTGAACCCCACGGGTTCCTTTGTGGAGGGCGGACCGAGCGCCGATGCCGGCGTCACCGGCCGCAAGATCATCGTCGACACCTACGGCGGCATGGGCCGGCACGGCGGCGGCGCGTTCAGCGGCAAGGATCCGTCGAAGGTGGACCGCTCCGGTGCGTACTTCTGCCGCTTCGTCGCCCGGAAGATCGTGAGCGAGGGCATCGCCCGCCGCGCCGAGGTGCAGGTGGGGTACGCCATCGGACGTCCCGAACCGGTCTCCGTGCGCGTGGACACCTTCGGCACGGGAGATCCGCGCGCCGCGGCGGAGCTGGTGCGCACCTTCGACTTCCGTCCCCGCGCGATCATCGAGCGGCTGGACCTGCTGCGTCCGATTTACCGGCAGTCCACGAACTACGGACATTTCGGACGTGCCGGGCTGAGCTGGGAATCCTGAACTGGTTCTCGGCCCGCGGCCTTCGGCCGCGGTAAGTTCTCGGCGCGCCTTCGGCGCGGTCGGCCTGCAACTGCACACCGAAACCCGATG
>JBBDYA010000004.1:0-9641 GCA_040902005.1 Gemmatimonadaceae bacterium
GACTATGGATCTATGGCGCGGTTAAGTCCGCCGCTAAGTCCGCCGCTAAGTCCGCCGGTACGTCCGCCGGTACGTCCGCCGGTACGTCCGCCGGTACGTCCGCCGTCACGTCAGTAGGTGCGTTACGGCAGCCGCACATATGTGACGCTGAATCCAATCTGCATCCCCGCGCCGCGGCGAAATATCCGCTGGACCGCGAGAGTCACGTCCACCCCGCGATGCCCCAGCTGCTGCAACCCTATGCCGGCGCCTACCAGCGCGCTCGCGCCGGTGCCCACGCTGCCGTCCACCGGACAGCGCACGTCCCACACCAACCCGGGCGCGAGGAAGGACACCACCCGCACTCGCTGGAAGAGCGAGAGGGACACGGGCATGCCCACGTCCACGGCGCACGCGTTGCGCCCCGACATGGCGTTCGGCGCGTACCCAAAACCGATCTCGGTGCCGAATGTGGTGGTCGCGCTGTAATCCTTGATCAGCGCGGCGATCGTGGGGCCTCCGGTGATGAGGTTCACGCGCCCGCGCGCCTCGAACATGGGATGCCCTGGGCAGTCTCCCACGGGCTGCTCGCACCCCGGCGACTGGTAGCCCGCCGTGACGCCGAACGAGGACCCGCCGCGCCACTGGAGATCCACGCTCCCCGCGAAGGCGGCCAGGTCCGTCGTAGATCCGGTCCACCGCGCTCCCCCCGCCACTCGGCCCACCCAGTAGTTGTGGTTTCGGCTCGCCGGCATGAGCATCGCCGCCGGCGGCAGTGCGCCCAGGGGCACCGCGAGCAACCGGCGCAGGTGCAACTCGCCGGGGGTCTGCGCTCCAACGGCAGGGAACGCGACGAGCGTCGCGCCCAGCGCGATGCGTGCGATGCGTGCGATGCGTGCGATGCGCCCGGGCAGCACACGCGGCGTCATCGGGCGGGCGGCTCCAGCCAGCGCGAGTACGCCACGCCCCCCTCGCCCGCATCCGTGTACCGGTAGACGCGCAGCAGCACTCCGCGATCGCGCATGATGTCCAGGCGCATGAATCCGGGTCGGTGCTGGCTGGTATAGTGGCTTTCGCGCAGCCGCACCGCGCAGGTCACCTTCGCCGAGGAGCCGGCGCCGCTCACCAGCGAGTACCGCACCGCGCGCCCGCCGCGCAGCACCTGGAGATTGTGATCGTGCGCGCCAGCGTACACGAGGGGACGGAACGGACGCATCGCGCTCTCCAGCGAGTCGCGCATCGTCCGGTTCGCGGCGGACATCACGTCCTGGCTGAAGCCGCCCAGCCGACGAAAGGGGCCCGCGATGCCGCAGTAGCCGCCATGCTCGCCCCCGGTCATCAGCGGATGATGGCCCGCCACCACCACGACGCGTCCGTCCCCCGCGGTGCCCACCTGGCGGCGAAGGTCCGCGGTCACCGCGCCGACTCGCGTCACGCAGGTCGTGCTGGAGTCGCGCACGATGAACGAGTGCAGCCACCACTGGGTGTCCATCGCGATGACTCGCAGGCGTCCCACGTCCACCGTCGCCGGTCCGGGGCATCCATTGCTGGGCAGCATGCGCACGTCGCGGCCCCCCCCCTCCCCCGCCCCCACCCCTACCGCGAGCGACGCGATCGCCTGTTCCTGCAACCGCAGCGAGTAGAGCCCGAAGGGCAGCTCGCCGCCCCAGTCGTGGTTGCCCGGCACGAAGATCCCGCGGGCACCCGGCGGCACCGCGCGCACCTGCGCCGCGAGCCGCCGCCTGGCATCTGCCCACTCCGCGTGCCCCTCCTCCGGGATGCCGTCCGGGTAGACGTTGTCGCCCAGGAAGACGATGAGCGTGCGCTCGGGGGCGGCCGCCGCCAGCACGGTGAGCGATTCGAGCGGCGCGCCGATCTCGCGGGGATCGGGCTCGCCGGCGTCTCCTATCAGGAAGAGCGTGGTCTCGATCTGCTCCGGTACCGGCTCATGCAGGGGGGCAGCCGCCAGACAGCCCGCGGCGATCGCGGGCAGCACAATCGCGAACCCCATGGCCAGTTTGCTGGGTATTCCGGGCATGGCGCGCATCGCATCGCACGGCGCGGGCCAACGGATCAGCACGCCCTGCACGGGTGACCGTGCTTCGCTCCACCAGGTGAAGGCCGCGCCCGCGGGCGACCGGCGCAAGCCGATGGCCACCTGATCTGATCACGGACCCGAACTTGCTCTGTCCGGTTGGTAGACAGGCCAAAACATGGTCCGCGGAGAGCCCCTGGGAACGTCTGAACGCCAGGGAAAACGCAGTCCCCCCCCCGCGCTCTCGTTCGTAAGGTTGCAGTATGATGGAACTGGTCGCTGAAGGCACGCTCGCCTCTTCGAAGGTCCTTGCAGACGCGTCCGCTCCGCTCACGGTGTTGCTGGTCGAGGATCACCGGGTGCTGCGCGACGGACTTGTGTCGGTGTTGAGTGCCCAGTCGGACATCGTCGTCGTGGGAACAGCCGGGGATCTCGAGTCGTGCGTGCCCGCCGCCATCGAGCGCAGGCCGCAGATCATGCTGATGGGGGCCTCGCTGGCCGGCCAGAGTCAGGAGCGCCGCGCGCGTCTCTCGACCGTGAGGGCCGCGGCGCCGGGTGTCCGGGTGGTCGTGATGGATGTCTCAGCCGAGAGCGAGGATGTGGTCCCCTTCGTGGAGGCGGGAGCGTCCGGGTTCATCATGAAAGACGCGACGGTGGAGCAACTGCTGGCCACGATCCGCTCCGTGGGCGTGGGGGACAAGGTGCTCCCCGGCGCGCTGGCGGCGACGGTCTTCGACCACCTGGCCAGGCACGTGGTCGATCGCCCCGAGTCGGTCGCGGGCCCCGCGGTACGACTCACGTCGCGCGAGCGAGAGGTCGTTGGCCTGGTCGCGCAGGGTCTCAGCAACAAGGAGATCGCGGGCCGCATGAATCTCACCACCTACACCATCAAGAGTCACGTACACAACGTGCTGGAGAAGCTGGCGCTGCATAGCCGCCTCGAGCTGGCCGCGCACGCGCACGAGTGGCGGCGGCGCAGCGAGCGGGCGTAACTCTCATCCTTTCCTCATCCCTTTTTCATCCTTTCGTCCGATACGAGCAGTGAGGGGCCGGGGGTAACCTGTGAGGGTTCCGCATTGGGACCGGGCCGATCAGGCCTGACGCTTCCGATAACTCAGCACAGGTGATGACAATGTCAGCCCTCCGCAACAACGCGGCGCGACTCGTTTCGCTGGTTTCCTTCCTTGCGCTGGCGGTCACGGCGTGCGAGCACAATGCCATGGGGGTCGGCGCACTGGCGACCATCGAGGTCGTGCGCAATCCCGAAACGCTCGTCATCGGAACCAGCGCGCAGTTCACGGCGATCGGCCGGGATGCCAATGGTACCGTGGTTGGCATCAACCCGACCTGGACCGCGGCGAGTGGCGGCACAATCGGTGGAACGGGGGTGTTCACCGCCGGCACCGTGCCGGGCACCTTTACCAACTCGGTCACCGCGACCGTCGGCAGCATTTCGGGGAGCGCGACAGCCATAGTGCTCGCCGGTCCGCCCGCGAGCATCGTCCTTACGCCGACGCCGGTCACGCTCGCGACGGGTGCCACGCAGCAGTTCACCGCGGTCGTCAGCGATGTCGCGGGCAACGTGCTCCCCAACCTACCGAACTGGTCGGTTGCGGCCGGCGGCGGAGGGATCGGGAGTGCCGGGTTGTTCACCGCCGGCAATACCGCCGGGACGTTCACCAATACGGTGGTGGCGAGCATCGGCGGGATCTCGGCGTCCGGCACCGTCACGGTGAGCACCGGACCGCTGGCCAGCATTACCGTCACGCCCAACCCGGTGGTGCTCGACATCGGGCAGACGCAGCAGTACACCGCCGTGGGGCGCGACGCCAACGGCAACCTCGTCGCCTTCACGCCAACGTGGGCGGTTGTCGCGAGCGGCGGAACCATCGACCCCGCCACGGGACTGTTCACGGCGGGCGCGGTCGCCGGCACGTTCGCGAACACCATTCGCGCGTGCAGCACAGCCGCATGCGGCACCGGCACCATTCGCGGATTCGCGACCGTGACGGTGAACGCCGGCCCGCTGGCGACCATCACCGTGACACCCAACCCGGTGTCGGTCGGCACGGACGCGAACCAGCAGTTCGCCGCCGTGGGCCGTGACGCGAACGGCAACATCGTCGGCATCCTGCCGGTGTGGACGGTTGACGCGGGCGATGCGGGTGGCACCATCCTGCAGCCGTCGGGCGTCTATACCGCACCCGGCGCGGTGGGTGTTGGGTTCGACACCGTTCGCGCGACGGTCGGCAGCATTTCCGGGCCGGCGCACGTGGACGTCGTCGCGTCTGGAACGCTGGCGTCCATCTCCGTCACACCGAATCCAGCGACCGTCGTCGTGAACGGCTCGGTCCAGATGACGGCCACGGGATTTGACAACACGGGTGTCGTGGTTCCAATACCGGTTGGGATGGTATGGTCCGTGGTGCCGCCGGGTGGCGGAACCATCAGCGCCACGGGGCTGTTCACCGCGGGCAACGTGGTTGGACTCTTCACGAACTCGATCAGGGCCACCAGCGGCTCGGTCATTGGTGCGGCCTCGGCCAACGTGACGTCGTCGCCGACCCCTGGACCATCGCTCGGCGCGGCCGAGACGCACGGCCTGCTGGCCGGTTCGACCTTCACCTGCGTGACCGGGGGCACCATCAACGCCGATGCCAGCGTGTGGCCGGGTACCGCGAACAGCGGGTTCCCGCCCTGCGTGATCACCGGTCAAGAACGACTCGGAACGCCGGACGCGCAGATCGCACAGGGTGACCTCACGACGGCGTACCTGGCGCTCGCTGCCATGCCGTGCGGTACCACCATCACCGCGGATCTTGGCGGGACGACGCTCGCTCCGGGCGTCTACTGCTCCGGATCGTCGGTCGGTGTGACCGGCACCGTCACGCTCGACGGCAACGGGGACCTGAACGCGCTCTTCGTGATTCGCGCGCCGTCCACGCTCACGACCGCCGGGAACGTGGTCCTGCAGAATGGGGCGCAGGCGAAGAACGTGTACTGGTGGGTGGGGAGCTCGGCCACCATCGGGGTCTCGAGCCAGTGGCAAGGGAACATCATCGCATTCACGAGCATCACGCTGAATGACAACGCGACACTGTTGGGGCGCGCGCTGGCTCGCAATGGTGCCGTGACCCTCGGTACCAACAACACCATCACGTTGCCGTCGCCGTAGGCAGGACGCGGTGGGTGGGAGCGGCGGCCAGTCCGGTCACCGTCCCCCACCCACCACGAGCGTGCACACTGACAGAGATCGGGAGAGCATATGTATCGCAGACAGCTGAAATACGCGTTGGCGCTCGCGGCGTTCCTGCCCGCGCAGGCGATGGCGCAGTCGGGCGAGCCTGGGGCAACCCGCGGTCGCAGCTACGAGCTGACGGTCAGCGGCGGGTACGTCCTCATGGACCAGTCGCTGCGTGATTTTCTCGGCAGCGGGGCACCGGAAACCCGGTTCGCCAGCAGTGCCACCCCCAGCAGCGGGGCGCCCCAGATCATGGCGCGTTTTGGCTACAACTTCACCCCGCAGGTCGGGTTCAGCGTGGCGGGCACGGGCGCCATTGGCTCCGGCATGGCGTACACGACGACGTCTGGCGCGATGACCTTCACCACCAACCTGAACGCGAAGACGGCCCCCTTCTTCCTTCTCGGAACGGAGCTGACCCGGATCGATGGCCGAAACAGCCGAGTCACGCACTCCACGTGGGGGGCGCACGCCGGCGTCGGGATCCGTCGCATGATCCGCAACAACCTCGCGGTCCGGATCGAGGGAAAGATCCCGCTGGCGCACTTCAATGAAGTGCCGATGGACAAGAAGACGGTGATGAATCCCGCGATCATGATCGGCTTTTCGGCATTCGACTTTCTCCGTCGCATAACGCCGCCCGCACCCTGCGGCCCCTGTGCGATGGCGATGACGCGGGTGGATACCGTGCGCATCTATGTACCGTTTGCGCGGCCAGCGCCGGCGGTTGTCGTCCTGCGCGACACGCTCGTGCTGGATGGCGTCAACTTCATGTTCGACGCAGACGAACTGGCTCCCGGCTCCCAGGACATCCTGGACCGCGTCGCGCGCGAGTTGCTCGAGGCGCAGTGGCGGCCCGTGCGCTTCGAAGTCGCCGGCCACACCAGTGCCATCGGGACGGACGACTACAACATGGCGCTGTCAGAGCGCCGCGCCGAAGCCGTGCGAGTCTATCTCGTGTCGCGCGGAGTAGCCAACGACCGCATCGTCGCGCGCGGCTACGGCTCAACGCAGCCGATCTACCCGAACAACAGGGAAGGGGACGCGTGGCAGAACCGGCGCGTGGAGTTGAGGCGCATCCGCTAGGTCGCTCCAGGAGTGAGGTGGGGCCATCTGAAAATGAGGATGGCCCCGTGCAGGACATGGGAGCCGGTGCAGGTTCGGCTCCCACCATACAGGACGGCTGGAGGCGGCGCGCGTGACGCGCGGACCCCGTGATGAAGAGAAGTGTACCGCCGATCCAGTGGGCCTATGTCTATCAGCTACTGGCGCCAGTGAGCGAGGAGACACTCACGAAGGTCAGTGCGTTGCTTGTCGCGGAGAACTCGCAGGCCCGCCGGCGTCGCGCCAGCTGGACAGCCCGACTCGTCATCGAGGACGGGCACGCGCGGATCCTGATCGTGTGCGAAAGCCCCGCCCAGGATCGCAAGGTCAACGTCAGACTCGAGACTGGACTGCGCCGGCTGGGGACAGAGTTCTCGGTGACCGTGCCGATGGCCCTCGAGGGCGACATCACGCCGATTATGCACCGGCGGCACGCTCCGGACTGACCACACTTCGCGTCTTCGTCGGCGCCACTACGGCAGGCAGCCATCAGATGTTTGTCGCTCGCATCTGATGTTCCATTCCGGGAGTCACGATGTCGCAGATTCCGAGAGTTCTCACCAGCGCGAAGGGCGCTATTCTCACCGCCGTCGTCGCGGTGGGGCTTGCCGCGTCCGTCGGTGCGCGCGCACCCGCCACCGATTTCGTCAGCGTCTTCGACCACCCCAAGTTAGGCTTCTGCTACGTCAACCTTTACATAGAGAAGAAGGAGAAGGAGCCCAAGGGCACCGACGCGGCCGAGGAGGCGGAGATGGGCCGCAATTTTCTCGGCACGTTCGGGGATTTCCGTGGCATCCGCCCGATCGGTGTCGCCAGGCAGCAGGGCATGCCCACCTGCGATGACAAGCCGAAGGAGGATCCGCCGAAGGAGGAGCTGCCGAAGTAATAGCGCACCGCCCGCCTGGTGACGGGCACGCACCCGAGCGTCTGGCGCCGTCAGGCGTCGGCCGCCTCGGGTGCTCGCTGCGATTCCCTCCGCCCAGGGTCTCTTGCGGAAGTGCGAACCGCCGCGCAGCCGGCATACGGACGCATGTCCGCTTCAATCGGAGTGTCTGTTCCGGATGTCCAATCCTGACATACACCCCCGAGCCCATGTCAGACCTGACCCACTCGTTGCGTCGTATCCTGCGCGCCCCGGGATTCGCGGCGGCCGCGGTGCTCACCCTCGCGCTCGGGATCGGCGCGAACACGGCGATCTTCAGCATCGTGAAGACGGTCCTGCTCCGGCCGCTTCCCTACGGGAACCCTGATCGTCTCGTGATGCTCTGGGGCGCGCGGGACAAGGGAGAGACGACCTGGCTCTCCGGCCCGGAGGTGCGGAGTTACGTCGAGGATGCAGACGTCTTCAGCAGCGTCGCCGCGTACACGTCGGGCTCCGCCAATCTCACCGGCGGGCAGGAGCCGGAACGCGTCGTCGTCGCGGCGGTGACGCCAAACCTGTTCTCGACGCTGCAGGTCAGCGCGGTCGCCGGCCGCACGTTCGCCGTGGGCGAGACGCCCGAAGCGATCGCCAATCAGGTGGTGTTGAGTCATGGGCTCTGGCAGCGGCGGTTCGGAGGAGATCGCGACGTGGTGGGCAGGACCATTCAGCTCAACGGCGAGGCGCGTACCGTCATCGGCGTCCTGCCAGTCTCGTTCCGGCTGCCCCTCGATTTCAGCGATGATCGGCCGACGGAGATCTGGTATCCACTGGACCCGGCTGCGGGGTTCTGGACATCATGGGGCGACCACAGCCTTATCGGCGTCGCCCGCCTCGCCGAGGGCGCGACGACCGCATCGGCCACGACTGCCATGCACGCACTCGAGGAGCGTTGGGTGCGCGACGGCGACTGGAGCAATCGCAAGCTGACGGGTCGCGCGGCGATTCCGGCGAAGGAGCTCGTCCTCGGGGACGTACGCTATGCGCTCGGGGTGCTGCTCGGGGCGGTGGGTGTCATCCTGCTCATCGCGTGCGCCAACGTCGCCAATCTCATGCTCGCCCGTTCGGACGAGCGGCACCGCGAGGTCGCGGTGCGCGCGGCGCTCGGCGCGTCCCGCATTCGGATCGTCCGCCAGCTGCTCACGGAGAGCACGATGCTCGCCATGATCGGCGGGGTCCTGGGGGTCGCGCTGGCACACGGCGCGGTGCGCGTGCTGGTCGCCGCGCGGCCGGCCGGCATTCCGCGACTCGACCAGGTCGGGCTCGACGTCTCCGTCCTGTCCCTCACCATGGCGCTCGCGATGATCGCCGGCATTCTGTTCGGGCTCGCTCCGGCCCTCGAGCTCTCGCGCCCGGACATGAATCGCGCGCTGAAGGAGGGCGGACGCAGCGGGACCGTCGGCAAGGCCCGGCAGCGCTTCCGCGACGGACTCGTGGTGGCGCAGATGGCGTTCTCGGTCGTCCTGCTCATCGGAGCAGCGCTGCTCGTTCGCAGCTTCATCGAACTGCGGAGCGTGGACCTGGGCTTCGCGACACGCAACGCGCTTACGGTGCGGACGATCCTTCCGGCGACGACGTACGGCGGCGCGTCAGACGTCATCAGCTTCGTCACGACCCTGCGACAGCGCTTGAGCGAGCAGCCCGGCGTGCAGTCGGTCGGCGCCACGCGGCTGCTTCCCCTCACGGGTACCATCGGCGACTGGTCCATCACCCTCGAAGGCAAGGCGCGCGCGCCCGGTGAGAACCCGAATGGTGACTGGCAGGTGGTGACTCCCGGCTACTTCGAGACCATGGGGATGCGGCTCGTGGACGGTCGCTTCTTTGCGGACACCGATACAGAAAACGCGCCGATTGTCGGAGTGATCAGCGCAACCATGGCGCGCCGCTACTGGCCAGACGAGAACGCGGTGGGCAAGCGTTTCCACCTCGGCACCGACTCACGTCCATGGATCACGGTCGTCGGCATCGTCGGAGAGGTGCGCCACAACGCCGTCACCGAAACCGCTCGGGCAGAGATGTACGTGCCGCACGCCCAGTGGCCCGCCGCAGGCGCGAACCCGACGCGCGGCATGACGTTCGTCATCGCGACGGCGGGCAACCCGCTCGGCGTTCTGCCGCACGTCCGCGACGCAGTGCGTGCGCTCGATCCGGAGCTACCGCTATCGGACATCAGAACGCTCCGCGACGTCGCCAGCGATGCTCTCGCGGAAGCCCGCTTCACGATGTTCCTGCTGGCGCTTTTCGCGGGTCTCGCGCTCACGCTCGCGGCGATCGGCATCTATGGTGTCGTGGCCCTGCTCGTCACGCGTCGCCGGCAGGAGATCGGCATCCGGATGGCGCTCGGCGCTCGGCCGAGCGCGATT
>JBBDYA010000005.1:0-53180 GCA_040902005.1 Gemmatimonadaceae bacterium
CGCGTGCCATGGTTCTCCCTGCACGAGGTTAGGGGAGAATGTGTCGCGACCCACTCTTCAGGTCAAGATCAGCACGTGCGCAACGTCGCTAACGTCGGCGCCGCCGGGAAACGGGCGTTTGACTTCGGCGACTGGCGCGAGCCCGTCGCGAAGCGCACGGGCGTTCGCGGGGGGGTGAGAGGACTGCTCAGGCGCGCAGGACTCCAGCGAGCGCAGCGACGGCAAGTACGGCCCCGCACCAGAACACGAACGACCATTTCATCAGGTCGGCCTTTACGTCGCTGATCCTGGTATCGAGCGCCCTGAATCCTTCGGTCACCCGGTGGTCGGCGTCGCGGATGTCGCGTCTGAGCTCCGCGAATGCTGCCTGCATGTGAGCGCGGTCGACGCGTAGTTCGTCGATGATCGTCACGAGGTGAAGGATACGCTCGGCGGCCGCGCCGAGTCCAGCGGCGCAGTCGCAACCCTACATCCGCAGCACGTAGCTCAGTTTGACGAAGAACCCGTCCGTCGTGCGCTGAAGGTCCGTGGGACTGAACTCGGCGCTGCCCAGGTTGGCCCCGTAGCCCAGGAAGAACACGGTCCCCGGGCTGGGCTGGTAGGAGAACAGCCAGTCGGCGCGCAGGCTGCCGCGGTCGATGGCCGTCGCGCGCCGGAATCCGGTCGAGGTCTGGATGAGGATCGGGTCGCCCGTCCGCGAATCGTCGCGCAGCGAGTCCACCTTGAGTCCGTCGTACTGCGCCACCACGCGCATGAAGACAGGCCGCGCCACCTGGTATTCCAGCTTGAGCCGCGGAATGGAGCGAATGCGTACGAGCGATCCATCGGTTTTGCGATACACGCGCTGTTCCAGCCAGCGGGCGTTGACGCGAATGCGGTCGTCGGGCCGCCAGTCCGCATTGAGCGTCGAGTAGAGAATCCATGCCGACGACCATTCGTCGAAGTTGTCGTCCTGCCCGCCAATGATTTCGGCGCTGCCCGAGAACTGCTTCCACTGCGGCGTTCCAACCGCGGTCATCACGCCGATATTCGTCAGCCGGTCCGTCCCGGTGAACGGAACGGTGTCCATCACCGCGCCGCCTGCATCGCGTCGCTCAACGAACAAGTTGGTATACAGGAACGCCGGGTACTTGAACGTCTCCGTCCATGTATAGAGCGTGGTGCTCCACCCGCCCTTCCAGATGGCGGTGGTGTTGGTGTTCATCTTGATGTCGTTCGGCTCCGTGCCATCCATGAAGCGGTCCCACTCCCACGTGTTGTCCGAGATCAACGTGAAGGAGAGGGACTGCACCGCATTGTTCCGCGGATACCACGTACGCCGCGGCTGGAACACGCCGCGAACAACACCGGTCCGTGATATGAACCCGCTGGCCGCGTTGAAATCGGGATGCACGCCCTCGAACACGGCGTTGAACCCACGTTCGCGGCCGGTTCGGCTGAGCGTGAAGTCGAACAGCGGCCGGCCGGCCCCGTTCAGGCCACCCACGCCAGTGAAGCTGCCGGCCACCTGGCTGGTGAGCACGTGGCGGCTCCCCAGGAGTAGCCGCGAATCGAACCCCACGACGCGGTTGTAGTCCCCGCCCTCCATCCGGTCCGTGTACACCATGCCGACGTTCGAGCCCGGCGCCACATCGCGCCGCAGGCGGACGATGTTGTAGATGGGGTCGTCGGCCAGCACAGACGCCGCGCCGTCGTCCACCGCCGACAGCACACCCACATTGGTGCCGCCGATCTTGCCGCTCAGCTTGGCCGCGCCCTGCGGCGATACGATACGACGCGTGTAGATGAGCGAGTTCGGAACCTGGAAGTTCTCGTTCGCTTCGAGAAAGAACGGTCGCTTCTCCGGAAAGGAGATCGCCGAGCGTGGATCGAAGATCGTCTGGCCCACGTCGGACTCGACTTGCGAGAAGTCCGGGTTCACGGTGGCATTGAGCGAGGCGTTGGGCGTCACGCCCCAGCGCACGGTGCCGCCGAACTCCGGAGCCTGGCCACGGTAACGCCACTGCGGATCCGCCGGGCTGATCGGCGCACCCGTGTTGGTTGCCGTCATCACCGGATTCACGTCCATCACGAGGCCGCGCCTGAGGTTCGTGAGGTCCAGCAAGCGCCCGCTCTGCTCGAGGAAGGAGGGTCGGCCTCGCTCCGCCGGCGTCCACGTCTGTTCGTGCCCGGAGTGCATCACGCGCCGAATCACCTGGACGCCCCACTGCTGCGTGGGCGTCTGCTGGTACCGGATGCTCTTGAACGGAATGCGCACCTCGATTTCGAAGCCGTAGTCCGTGACGCGACCCTTCGACTCGAAATGGAAGTCCGGATTGCGGTCCGTGCCGCTGCCCTCGGCGTACGTCCCGTCGCCCTGGATGCCGAGCGGGTTGACCGAAAACACCAGCGCCCGTTGCCGGTCGTTGAACGTGTCGAGAATGAGCTCGACGTTGTCGTTACCGAAAATACGATCGCGGTCGGCAATGGTGGCGGCGACGCTGCCATGCGGTTCGAACGCGCGGATGCCGAAGTACATGGCATGGTCGGTGTACATGACCAGTACTTCGGTGGAGTCTGCCGCGGGCTGACGGTCCACGGGGTGGTACTGCGAAAAGCCGGTCAGCACCGACGCGGCGCTCCACGCGGTTTCGTCGATCCGGCCATCGATGGTGAGCGTCGCTTGCACCTTGGGGATCCTGACGTCGAGCTGGCCGGTGCGACCGTGATAGGTGTTCGGCGGCGATGAAGCTGGCAGGGTGGCTGGTGTCGGGGCCGGTCCACCACCCGGGCCTTGCGCGCTCAACGGCAGCCCCACGGCGGCGGCCATTGCGCAGGCGGCAATGATGTTCATCGCAGAACGATAGCGAGTCCGGGTCGGGCGAGAACTGTCTGGGTGCTACACGGCCGTCGGGCGGGCCAGCCCGGTTTCCGTTCTGTCAGTTTCCTGGTTCCTAGTTCCTAGTTCCTAAGATGATGCGGCGGTTGGTTCAGGCGGGCCGGCGGTCGCGACTCGCGATCGCCGGCGCCGCCCACGTGGGCGCGCTGCCCACGCTGCTGCACGGGTACCTCATCGTCTTTCGCGGCAGCCGCCTGTTCTAGCGCCCGCGTCGCCGGCCGGCCTAGAAGATGCCAAACCGCGTCGCCAGCTCGCTCATGCGTTCGCCGATCTGCGTGTCGCTCGCCGCCACGCTGAAGGCCTCGAGGAACGCGATGTCCAGCGCCGGCTGTGGCGACCCATAGCCGTATCGCCAGCAACGATCCTCGCTCAGGTTGGCGCTGACAATGCTCGTAAAGTGGCGCGCCTGGTGAAAGCCGATGCTCGCTCCGCGGAAGGCGATCAGTGGGTCCTTCAGCGTGTTCGCCGTCTTCTGGCTGACGTTGTCCACGTACACACTCATCCCTTCGAGGGTGCTGAAACGGAACGCATAGACGGCCCATCGTGTCCGGTTGGGCGCCCTGCGCTGCACGCCACCGTAGGAGCGGAAATGCATCTCGATGTTTCCCGTCCAGTTGAACCCGATGGTCATCGTTTGGCGCGCTCCTGCGTGATAGTCGGCGCGCTCGTTGGTGAACAGGAACACGTGCCCCCCTGAATGGTGCAGCGTCGCGCTGTCGGCGGTCGAGCGCACCACCGCGAAGATCGTAAAGCTCGTATCCTCGAGTGCCCGGCCGTCGAACCGATGCCAGGGGAACACGTGGATGACCGAGTCCTGTGTGGAGAAGGGGTGTGCGGTTCCGTCGAGCCCCGGCGTGCGGTGCTGATGGTAGCGCACGAAGCCGTTTCCGTTGGGCCCGTCGGCCGCGGGCATCGCGATCCCGGCATAGGCGTTCTTTACCTTGGTGGTGTTGATGTTGGTCGAACCCAAGCAGCTGGAGATCCACTCGAACATCTTGGGGCGGCTTTCCATCGGCGTGAGGGTGCCGCTCACCGACTCGACCCACGACGACAGGTACTGCGGCGTGTCGCCGTTGACGAGCGTGAAGGGGTCGGAGTTCAGGTTGGCCGGCACGGCGTCAAACCGGAACGCCGGGTTGCGAAACATGTCCGAGTACGTCTGGCAGTCCACCACGTCATACTCCGTAGCCAGTTGCGTGGCGACGATGCGATTGTCCACGACGTTGCGCACCACGTACGACAGCGGGACCCCGGTTCGGATGTCCGAACTTTCGGCGAACAGTTCGACCAGATCGGCCAGGTTTGTCTCGCCGAACGTGCGGATCGTGGCGCCAGCCTCACCTCCCAGGGCGAACACGGACACATTGAGCTCGCTCTGTGTTCTCAGGAGGTCGAACTCGGCGTTGATTTGGCCGTCCACGAGCCCCCTGTCGAAGCTCGCCTCCAGCGCCGCGCTGAGCTCGAGCTGACTCGACGTGCTCTCCACCAGCATATAGTAGATGCGCCCGTAGGTGACGTCGGAGATGTAGGTGGCGGGATTTCCGTCGCCGACCTGTCGCGCAAGGTCGGCCGGTGTGACCTCGGGCGCGAACAGGTCGGAGTACGCGGCCGGCAACTGGAAGCTCATCGTGTAGTAGGACTGCGTGAGCTTCACGAGGAGCCGGCTGTACTGCCTGTCCGTCCGCATGTTGAACCTGCCCTCGACACTCACGAACGCCGTGTTGATGTCCACGCCAAGGCCGAGAGAAAACTGCTCGCGCGAGCGCGCGTCATGGACCGACATGGTGAAGTTCGCCGGCAGAACTCCCGTGTTGCTGGCGACGATGTCGTTCATGGCCTGGACGATCTGCGCTTGCGTGACCTCGGACACCTCGCGGTAGACCCCCTGCGAGCCGTTCACGATGTTGATCGCAACCACGCCCGGCGCGCGCCGAACGGCGACGGGATCCGGCGGCGCCTTTCTCAGCGTCGCCCCCTGGAGCAGCGAGCCGGGGTAAATGACCCCGGCGGCGGGGTCGAACAGGGGAAAGCCGGCGGGACCGCCGCCGGCACGCATCGCGCTCACGCGCCGGCTGGTGCAGACTTGATAGCTGCCGCCGCCAAGGTCGGTTTCGACGGGTTCGCCCTCCAGGAGCGTGGCGTCGGCGTTCACGGCCTCGCTCAACATGTTGCCGCCCGCTGTCAGCACCGTGGCGAACTCATTTTCCAGGGCGTCGGGAGCAAGACCGCCATCGCTACATGCCAGGAGGGTGGCTACCGCGATGAGGGCCTTCGTCCGAAAGGGGATGGACCGGATGCTGTTCATACTGTCTCCTTGGAGGGTAGTTCGATCACGTCGAGCAGCTTGGTGAGATCGGATTTCGGCACGAACGCGAACGCGCCGGCCTCGTGGGCCGCGCGCCGGTACGCCGCGCTGTCGTGATGGGTCACGATCACCACGCGCGCGTTGGGATGGGACGCGCGGATGCGGCGTGTCGCTTCCACGCCGCTCACGCCGTCCATCGCGATGTCCATGAGCACCCAATCGGGGTGCACGCGGTCGTAGAGCGCGACCGCGCTCGCGCCGTCGGTGCACTGGTGGACGTCGGGATGCAGGTGCTGCACGACTTCCCTGATGGTCTCTCGCATACGCTCGTTGTCGTCCACGATCAGAACGGACATGGCGACAGAGTACGGCCGAGGCCGCCCGGCCACATGGGAGTCCTCTCCCGGTTTTCCCGGGGGAGGTCACCCGGAGACCCGGCCTAGGCGAGCAGGGAGGTGTGGTCGGGGTTCATGCCGGCCGTGCCACCATCGTCCTGGGCAATCGCTCCGGCACTACGGGCAGGACGTGACGCGCCAGGCGTACCGGCTGGCGGGCGCGCTCTGCACTTCGGGCGCGCGGAAGCGCGACGGCCGCTCCACCCCCCACATGAGCAGCAGCGAATCGCTGCGCGCGGACATCAGGCTCGGCCTGCTTGCCACGTCCGCGAAGGGCAGCGGCTCCACGCGTTGCCACGCGCCGTCACTCCAGTCGAACCAGACGATCGGAGCGCCGTCCCTCGTTGAGTACGTCACGCCCTGGATTCCGCCGGCGGCCGGCGTGACGCTCGACAGGTGCCCCACGCGTGCTGGGTGTGCCACCGAAGCGGGTGACGTCCACATCGCGCCGTCGGACGAGAGCATGACATGCAGGCTGTCCGCGCCGCCAGCCGATGATGCGGCCGACGCCCACAGCACGCCGAAGCGCCCGCCATTCGCCGACGATTCATGGAAGAGCCGAGGGAAGCTGGCGAAGCGTGCGGCGGACGAATGGATGCGACGCTCGGCGGGGAAGGCGGTGTCGTTGGCCGACGCGCGGATCAGGAAGAGATGGGTAACGCTGGCGACGTCCGTGGCGGTGAAGGCGATGAGCACCGAGTCACGCGCATACGGAAGCACGGACGCGTGTGTCGGTCGGCTACCATGGAAGTGCAGCACGGTGCGACTCACCGACGCGCCGGTGCGCAGATACGCGACACCGGCGCCCGTGCCCGACCGCACGAAGGGAACGGCGACGTGGACGTCACGCCCTCCCCCCACCCCCGCTCGCACGTCGCCCCCCCCCGGCTGCCATAGCAGCCGAGTCGTGGACAACAGTCGCTCCTGCACGGTCCAGTCCGCGCCCTCGCGGCGGGCGTGCCAGAGCGCGGTGGAGTCTCCCTGAGGATTCATCCAGTAGAGGTGGACGCCGCCAGCGGAGTCCCGGGCCACGGCCGCGCGCTCCACGAGCCCGCGCAGTCGCGCGGGAAAGCGAATCCCGGACGCGCGCATGTTCCGGTCGAGCGCCAGGCCCACGTTGGAGAAGTTGCGCCCCAGCCGGTCGAAGTACGCCACCGTGTCCGCGCGGCTCGGTCCGGGCGCGGGATCGAACGTGTGCGTCGTGGCCCAGAAGAAGGATGGGGTGCCGGCCAGCAGCAGCGTGTCGCCAACGACCGCGAGCGAGGGTGTCTCGATGTACGCCGGCCTGCCGTCGGTGCTCAGCAGGTCGTGCGCGTCGCTCCACCGCGCATCGCAGCGCGCAGCCTCGGGAGGGAACCCCGGTTGCATTTGAGTCGCAGGCGGCGGCACGGGTGTCGGCGTCGGTGTCGCTGGCGCGCAGGCACTCGTCGCCGCCAGCACCAGCGCCTTCACCGCGCGTGACGAGGGCCATGCACGGCGCAACGAATTTCCCCGATGTCGGCGCGTCATGGACTGGAGTCTAGTGTCTTCCTGGGCAACCGAGCGCGGGCATAGTCAGCGCGCGGTGCCGCCGCGCGTTTCGGGCACGAACACCGCCGGATCCTGCTGGTAGAACCGAGCGAGCCGTTCGTACAGCTCGGGATGACGGCGGCGCAGCGCGTGCGGGCGCTCGAAAAACGCTTCCGTGACCACCGCGAAGAATTCCGCCGGATTCTCGGCGCCGTACTGATCGATCACCGTCCGCCGTCCTGATGCTTCCGCCAGTCGCAGCGCCTCGAACTCCTCACCCATGACTCTCGCCCACGCCAGGTACTCGGCGCGACTCGCGAGCATGGGCGTGCCGTCGGTGGAGCTGTCCTCGAAGTCGAGCTGGTGCGCGAATTCGTGGAGCACGAGGTTCTCGCCATCGCCGGCCTCGGTCGCGCCATGCCGCGCCGAATCCCACGCCAGCACGAGAGCGCTGAGGTGTTCCTCCGTGTGACCGAGCAGGTCCTCCCCGGATTCTTCCCACAGGCCGTCGCCGATGGCCCGCTCTTCGTGCACGGTATAGCCGCTTGGATACACGAGGATGGAGCGCAGCCGCGGATAGTAGTCCGTTTCCCGGTGCAGCAGCAGCAGGCAGGCCTGCGCGGCGATCGTCACGCGGATCTCGTCCGTGAGCTCCAGGCCGCCGCACCCCTCGAAATGCTTCTCGTCCAGCAGGACGTGCACATGTCCCAACAGCTCGCCCTGGTCCGAGGGGGAGAGATGCGCGAAGATCGGCACGGTGCGCTCGACGATGGCCCGCCACGCCAGCGGTACCGGCGCGGCTCGGAGACGGGCCCGCCGGCGTTTCTTCAGGAAACCGAAGACCATCAGCGGTCGTCCGCGGACTCCCGCGCTACTGGCCGGCGGTGCAGCAGCCGTCGGTGCACGTCAACCACGCGGGGTCACGCGGATTGTACGTCGTCGGAACGGCGGACGAGTGCGAGTGATCCGCCGGCGCGCGCGGTCCGCTCGCCGACGCTTCCGCGTCGTCGCCTGCCTGCGTCGAGCAGGATGCGAACTCGGATCTGCCCTTCGGGTGGCCCGGAGTTGACGGCGTGTGCGCGCACGTGACCCACGATCCCGACGCCGTCTCGCGCGGCGCACCGGCGTTGTTCCTGATCGCCTCGCGCACGGTCCATCGCCATCCACTCTCACCATCGCGCAGCGCGATGATGTAGAACTCCGCGTTGCCGCCGCGCCCCATCCCGTAGCGGTTCTCCGGCCCGTCATCGTCGCCTCCCGAGGGCCGTCCCAGATTCACCAGTCGCGCCACAATGGTGCCGTTGGGGCTGATGGTGCCGGCTCCAGGCTGCTGGTCCCTCACGGCGTCCACGCGTCCCATGCACGCGCCCTTCTGGCACTCGCGCCCCTGCACGGGACCGTTGTCGAAGCGAAGGCCGTTGCCCGCGGCCCACAATTCGTCGCTCGTCATCTGGCCCAGCGGTTTGGGCAGATCACCCGGGAGCGCCGTCCGGGAATGCGACGCAAAGCCCCACAGCACCGCGCACATCCCCGCGACGCCGAATACCGCCGCGATCCGCTTCGTTCGCTGGCTCATGTCGATCTCCGATCTCGATGTACCTAGCCACGTGGAGTCCGTGTGACTCCAACGATCAAACGCGTGCCGCCTACTATACGTTCCGATCGCGGCGAGTCCATGGGGAATGTCGGCGGCAGACCTGATGGCTAGATTGCCGCGCATGATCACGGGCGCCGGTGTCGCCGCGGTCCTCCGCTCCATGGCGATCACCCACGTCGTCACCGTGCCGGATGGCACCATGGGCCGCTGGGAGAGCGACATCGAGCGCGCCGGCATCCGCCTGGTGCGCGTCTGCCGCGAGGGCGAGGCCTGGACCATCGCCGGCGGCCTGTACCTCGGCGGCGCCACGCCGCTCGTGCTCATCCAGTGCACCGGCCTGTTCGAGTCGGGCGACGCGCTGCGCAACACGCTGCACGAGTGGAAGCTCCCGATCTACGCGATGATCGGGTACCGCAGCTACCTGAACCAGGAGAACCTGCCGGGGGACACATCGCTCGTGTTCACCGAGCCGATCCTCGCCGCGTGGCAACTGGACGTGCGGCTCATCAAGGAGGCGGGGCAGCTCGGCGAGATGGCGGAGCACTATCGCTCATGTCAGGCCGCGTCCATCCCGGGCGTCGCGCTCATCGCGGAGGGACGGTCATGATCTCGCTCGATGACGCGCTCACCGCGGTGCGCGGCGTGAGACGCGAGGACGATGTCGTCGTCACCACGATGGCGGCTGCCAAGGTGTGGATGGATCTCGGGCCGGTGCGTCCGCTGGACCTCGTGTTCGTGCCATCGTGCATGGGACACGCGACGTCGTTCGGACTGGGAATCGCGCTCGCGCAACCGGAGCGGCGCATCATCGTGTGCAATGGCGACGGGTCCATGCTCATGAACCTGGGCTCACTCGTGACGATCGCCGCGCAGGCGCCGCCGAACCTCTGCGTCGTGATCGTGGACAACGGCGTCTACGAGGTGACCGGTGCGCAACCGCTGCCGGCGCGGCCAGACTTCGGGGCGTTGGCACGCGCCAGTGGCATCGCGAACGTGCACCATTTCGTGGACGCGACGGAGTGGTCCGGCGCCGCCGGGCGAGTGCTCGCGGCGCGCGGGCCGACGGTGGTCGTGGTGGGCATCGAAGCCGAGCCGGAGCGTCCCGCGCCCAGGTCGCCCGGCCCGGCCGCCGCCCGCGCCGTTGCGCTCCGGCGCGCGCTGCTCGCGTAAGTCGCCCCAGGGGGTCAGCGCGGCAGCCGGACGCGCCGCCAGCGCTCGGTGGGAAGGACGAACCCGACTACCGCGCCCAGTGCGGCTCCGAACTTTGCGCCCACCTCGGCGGCGCGCCACGTGCGGTTGTAGTGGGGCCATTCCGTGCTGGCCGGGTCGTTCGAGACCGCGGCGCTGATCGCGCCGGCGAGGGCGAATCCAATCGCCCGTTCGACCGCGCTTTCCACGCGGGACGGCGGTCCCTTGCTCACGTCCAGTCGCCGGATCGCTGAGCGCGGCACGGCGAGGGCGCCGAGCGTACCGGGCACTGTCAGGTGCAGGGTGTCGTCCGACATCCCCGCCAGCGTGGCGCGCAGTTGCAGGCGTCGCCATGGACCCTGTTCCTGCAGATACGCCTCGGGGATCCAGACGCGCACGCGCGCGCCGGTCTGCACGCGTTCGGTGAACTGGGCGTGCGCCGGCGTCGGAACGAGTGAGGTCAGTGCGAGAGCCAGCAGGAAGGGGCGCATCATGGTGAGCATGATCGATGTGAGAAGTCAGGAATGGAGCGCGAGAGGAAGATGTACCAGTGGAAGGGTACGCGTGATGACGTCACAAGGAACCGCCTCATGACGATGCACCGGTCGGACGCCGCGGGAACCGCACGTACGTGTCGAACACGTACTTCCACGGCACGACGGCCACCAGCAGCGGGGTCCATGCGAATACCCTGGCCATCTCCTCCGCCGGCGAACCCGCGAGCGTGCCGGCGCGCCAGAGCGGATACGCCACGAACACCAGCCAGAGCGTCTTGTACCCGATGGTGACGAACATGATCGGCAGCATCCGGAGCGGATGGATGAGTCCGAGGATCGCCAGCGTGGGGTACGTGGCCCAGACGCAGAAAGCCACGGCCCTCACGTGGTCCCACGGCCCCTGGTGCGTGATGAGGACTCGCCAGGAGTCCGTGGCGACGAACGCTGCCATCAGGAAGTAGAACGTGCGCAGCGCAAGGATGTTGATCGGACGCACGCCTTCCCAGCGCGCGTAGTCGCGCGCGAACATGGACGTGAATGATTTCAGTGAGATTCGCATTGACGGGTTTTCCTTGTGTGGCGGTGGTTGGGATCAGCCCGGGGACGTTTCGGAATCCTCGTCGCCGCTGTCCGGCGCGAACCGCAGCAGGTCGCCGGGCTGGCAGTTGAGCGCCGAGCAGATCGCCTCGAGGGTGGAAAAGCGGATCGCTCGCGCCTTGCCTGTCTTGAGGACGGAGAGGTTGGCGAGGGTGATGTCGACCTTCTCCGAGAGCTCCGTGAGCGTCATGCGACGCGCGTGCAGCACGTCGTCGAGCGTGGCGATGATGGCCATGGTCAGACCGTCCCTTCGAGATCCGCGCGCATGCGCGTGCCATGATCGAATACGCGCGCCAGCACGAAGAGCAGGAGCACGGCGATCCACGGCGTGAAGGAAAAGCTCCAGTCGATGTCCAGCGGCTGCGCGTCGGTGGACGCGCTCCCGGCGATCGCTCCCACCACGAGATGCAGCAGCTGGAGCCCGAGCACCGCCCAGGCGATCGTCTCCAGGCGCGCCGCGTTGCCCGTGACGAAGGGATCGCCCGCGCGAACGGTCTCGATGATGGCCTGGAGTCGCTTCAGGATCAGGTGCGCGATCGGCACCGACGCGATGCCGACCACCATGATCAGGCGCATCGCCACCAGCCGCCACGAGTCGTCAGCGGTGGGCCGAACACCAAGGGCGGCGAACACGGCGTCTGGCGCGATGAGACTGCTGGCCAGTAGCGCGAATATCGCCAGCCCGTACCCCACGTTCAGGACGACGAGCGCGCGCAGGACTTTTCGGGCCAGCGGCAAGGCACCGGGAGAGGACTGGGGCACGGGTTGGGCTCCTTCATAATGTATGGGCGAACAGGGCGCAGAATCTCGACTATCAATATCTACGTTACCGACTATCGGTAAGTTTCATATCGTTTCTGGGTAAGTTTACGGGCGGCGGATCGCGTCAGGCGCCGGCGCAGGCCCAGGGAAGCTCTGAAAAAAAGGGGGGCTGGGGCGAGGTGTTCGGGCCGGCGCGAGCCAGTACCAATACTTGGACGCGACAGATCTCAATGGGCATGTCGGCTCGTGTCAGTCGTCCAAGTATTGGGTACTATGCTCGCGCCGGCCGGAACACCTCGCCCCAGCCCCTTATTTTTCAGAGCTTCCCGAGAGGCGCACTGCCTCTGTCGCGCCCCGCCGGAGACGCCCATTCTTGCGCGTGACCAGCACCACACCGCCCGCGGGCGACCACGCGACCGTCCCACCTGAAAGCCGCTCCGGGCTCGACGCTTGGGTGAGCGCCGAGCTGCCGGAGCCGCCGCGCCCGACCGGTACCGGGTGGCTGCGCGTGGTGGGACCGGGCGTCATTGTCCTGGGACTCTCGATCGGGAGCGGCGAGTTCCTGCTTGGCCCCGCGACGTTCGTCCGCCACGGGCTGTCGCTGCTCTGGGTCGCCGGCGTCGCGATCTTCCTCCAGACGATCTTCAACCTGGAGTTGATGCGCTACACCGTGGCCACCGGCGAGCCGGCCTTCACGGGGTTCATGCGCACGCGGCCGTCCGCGAAAGGGTGGGCCATCGTGTACGCGCTGCTGTACTTCCTCCAGACCGGATGGCCCGCATGGGCGGCCACCGCGGCCGGCGCGATCTTCTTCCTGTTCACCAAGCGGCTCGCCACGGCGCCGGACGCGTCCATCGTGTACTACATCGGCGTCGCGTCCTTTCTCGTGTCTGTCACCGTGCTGCTCTTTGGCCGCCGGATCGAGCGCACGCTGGAGCTGCTGAACTGGGCGATGGTGACGTGCATCCTGGGCGGGTTTTTCGTTCTGGCGATCGTCTTCGTGCCGGTGGACACCTGGCTCTCCGCGGGGGCAGGGTTCGTGGGCTACGACACCTCGAACGCGCGCTTCGATTTCCTGCCCAGTGGCGTGGACTTTATCCTGCTCGCCGCGCTGGTGGGATATGCGGGGGGCGGCGGCGTCGCGAACATCACGCTCTCCAACTGGGCGCGCGACAAGGGGTACGGCATGGGGGAGCGCGTGGGGTACATCCCCGCGGCGGTCGGCGGCACGCGCGTGAACCTGGCGCACACGGGGTTCATGTTCGCCCCGACGGAAGACGGGATGCGGCGCTGGCACGGCTGGTGGCGCATCGTGTGCGCGGACCAGTGGGGGGTCTTCTTCACCGGCGCAATGCTCGGCATCGCGCTTCCCGCGCTTCTCTACGTGCACTTCCTCCCGCGCGGCGAGGACATCCGCGGGCTGGGCATCGCCGCGGCGCTGGCCGTGGCCGTCGGAGAAGTGGCCGGTCCTCTTCTGGCGGGGTTCATCGCATTCCTCGGCGCGTGGCTGCTGATCAAGACGCAGCTCGACAGCCTCGAAGCGATGACGCGCGCGGTGACCGACATGCTCTGGACCGGCAGCCGTCGTGTGCGACGCTGGCGCGGCGGGGACGTGCGGGCGGTGTACTACACGGTGCTGGCGTCCGTGGCCATCTGGGGGATGATCGCGCTGCGGCTCGCGCAGCCCATCGTACTGTTGCAGATCGGGGCGAACGTGGCGGGTGCCGTGTTCGTGATCGCGTCGCTGCACCTGCTGTACATCAACACCACGCTGCTGCCGCCAGAGCTGCGTCCCCCCATGTGGCGGCGCGCGGCGCTGGTGACGATGGCCGTGTTCTACGGATTCTTCGTCACGCTATCGGCGCTCTACCTGGTTCGCGGCGCGTGAATGCTCCTGCACGAGAAGACGCGGTGACAGCACCGAGCGCCGACCCGGCTCCGCTCATAGCGCTGGACGACTACGAGCGCGCGGCCCGCGAGCGCATCGCGCCCGCGGCGTGGGAGTACATCCAGAGCGGCGCCGCGGACGAGCACACGCTGCGCTGGAACCGCGAGGCGTACGCGCGCATCCAATTGAGTCCGCGCGTGCTGAACGACGTGAGCCGCGTGGATACCAGCGTGCGCGTACTCGACTGCGACCTGCCACATCCGATATTGCTGGCGCCCATCGCGGCGCAGCGGCTCGCGCATCCGGAGGGCGAGGTGGCCACGGCGCGCGGCGCGCGCGCGGCGGGGGCCGGAATGGTGCTCAGCAGCTACACGTCCAGGCCGGTGGAGGACGTGATCGCGGCGGGGGTGCGGCCGCTCTGGTTCCAACTCTACATGCAGGAGCGCTCGGCGACGCGCGACCTGGTGTCACGCGTGGCGGACGCCGGTTGCACCGCGCTCTGCGTGACCGTGGACACGCCGACGAGCGGTGCCCGCGACCGGCAGGCGCGGTCCGGCTTCGAGTTCCCGGCGGGCCTTCCATATAGAACGGTGGAGCCGGGAGACAACCCATGCACCTGGGAGGACATCGCGTGGATCCGCGACAGCGCCGGCGTTCCTGTGATCCTCAAAGGCATTTTGCATCCGGACGACGCGGAGCTCGCCATCCAGTCCGGCGCCGCGGCGATCGTGGTGTCGAATCACGGTGGGCGAAACCTGGATACGCTGCCGCCTGCCATCGACGCGCTGCCGCGCGTGGTGGAGCGGGTGCGCGGCCGCGTCCCGGTGCTGGTGGACGGGGGCATCCGCCGCGGCACGGACGTTCTGAAGGCCATCGCGCTGGGCGCGAGCGCGGTGCTGATCGGCCGGCCGTACGTCTACGGACTGGCAGTGGGGGGCGCCGGGGGAGTGGAGGCGGTCGTACAGATCCTGCGGCGGGAGCTGGAGCAGGCCATGGCCCTCACCGGGCGAGCGCGGATGGGTGACGTGGATGGTTCGACGATCTGGCGAGCGTGAACCAACCTTTTCCGCCCAACTGGTGTCGTATCCTAAGAACCTTAGGTTACACACCATGCCTCGCACACCAGACCTCGAACTCCTCCGCGGCACCCTCGACCTCCTGATCCTCAGGACCCTGGCATGGGGACCCATGCACGGTCTCGCCGTCGTCCGCTGGATCGAGGACGGCAGCCGCCGACAACTCCAGATCGAGGAGGGCGCGCTCTATCCCGCCCTCCATCGCATGGAGCAGAAGGGGTGGCTCGACGCCGAATGGGGGTATACCGACCAGAATCGCCGCGCCAGGTTCTACCGCCTCACCGCACTCGGCCGCCGCCAGCTCACCGCGGAAATGTCCAAGTGGCAACGCTATGCCCTGGCCGTCGGCCACGTGCTGGCCTTCGAGGGCAATGGGGGAGGGCGCTGACGTGCGGCGCGAGCCCTTCCTGCGGCGCGTGTTCCGCCTTCCCGCCAGCAGCGCGCGCCTCGAGCGCAGCGTGGACGACGAGCTGCGCTTCCACCTGGACGAGCGCGTGCGCGAATTCATGGCGCGCGGCATGACGCGCGACGAAGCCGAGGCCGAAGCACGCAAGCGCTTCGGCGACTACGACAGCTATTCGCGACACACCCGTGACGTGGACGCACAGACCATGACCATCCGCAACCGCATCGAACTCGTCGACACCCTGCGCCGTGAAGTACCACGCGCCGCGCGGCTCCTCGCCCGCGCTCCGGGGTTCGCGGCGATCGCGATTCTCACGCTGGCGCTCGGCATCGGCGCCACGACCGCCATCTATTCAGTGGTGAAGGGGGTGCTGCTCAACCCGCTCCCGTATCCGAACCCCGAGGCGCTGGTGTCGGTCATGCACCCCACCTCGGCGCCCGGCAGCGGTGAGCGGCAGTGGGGGCTCGCATCCGTGGGGTACTTCCACTTCCGCGAACACGCGAGCACGCTCGAGGCGCTCGGCGTCTATCGCTCGGGGATGCTCTCGGTGGCGGAACCGGGGCAGCCCGCGCAGCAGGTACGCATGGCGCAGGTGACCGCGTCCCTCTTCGACGTGTTCCAGGCACGCCCGCACCTGGGGCGCCTCGTCACCGCGGAGGACGACTTGCCGGGACTGGCGCTCCGCACCGTGGTGCTCTCGTACGAATTCTGGCGCCATTACTACGGCGAGGACCCGGACATCGTGGGCCGCACGATCCAGACGTCCGCGTTTCCACTCGAGATCATCGGCGTAACGCAGCCGGGACTGACGCTGCCGCGCCCCGGCGCATTCGCGTCATCCGCGGACCTCACGACCTTTGGCGTGGACCTCTGGGTGCCGCTGAACCTCGATCCGGCAACGCGACAGAACAACCACGCCTTCGCCGGCGTCGGGCGTCTTGCGCCTGGCGCGACCGCCGACGCGGCGCAGCGCGAGCTGTCCACCATGACGGGGCAATTCTCGGCGCTGTTCCCCGACGTGTATTCGCAGCGCTTCATGGAGAGCTACAACTTCCGCGCCGGCGTTACCCCCCTGCACGATGAAGTGCTCGGTCCCACGATCGGCCGCGCCCTCTGGATCCTCTTTGGTGCGGTGGCGCTGGTGCTCGTCATCGCCGCCGCGAACGTGGCCAACCTGTTTCTCGTGCGCATGGAGGCGCGCCGGCGCGACGCCGCCGTGCGGGCGGCGCTCGGCGCGGACCGGCGGCACATGGCGGTGCACTACCTGTCGGAGAGTCTCATGCTCACGCTCGCCGCCGGCGCGTTGGGCGTGGTGCTCGCGCGCGTGGGGCTCGCCGCGATGCTCGCCATCGCGCCGAGGAACGTGCCGCGGCTCGTCGGCGTGGAGCTGGATGGTTCGTCGCTGTTGTTCGCGCTGGCGCTGGCGGTGGTGGCCGGCATCTCACTGGGTGTCATGCCGCTGCCGCGGGCGACGAGCGTGGACGTGGACACCCTGCGGGACGGTGCGCGTGGGCTGGGCGCGTCGCGTCGGCAGCGAATGGCCAGGCATGCCCTGGTCGTGGCGCAGGTGGCGCTCGCGATGATGCTGCTGGTGGCCTCGGGGCTGATGATCCGCAGCTTCATGCATCTCCGCGACGTGCAGCCGGGACTCGACGCCTCGGGCGTGCTCACCCTCGGCGTGTCGCTGCCGTATCGGTCCTACGAGACTATGGAGCAGGCGGCGGCGTTTCATCGCGAGTTCGGCGAGCGTGTGGGGGCGCTGCCTGGGGTGGTGGCGATCGGCGCAAGTGGCGCGCTGCCGCTCCGGGACTATGGAACGGGGTGCTCGGTGGTGTTTCGCGAGAACCGCCCATATGCGTCGGGGGAGCCCACGCCCTGCGTTCACACGGTGCCTGCCACGCCCGGCTTCTTCGACGCGCTCGGCATCACGGTGCGCGGTCGCGCGCCCGATTGGGGCGACGTATCGACAAAGACGCAGGCGGTGGTGGTGACGGAGGTACTCGCGCGCCGACTGTGGCCCGGCGAGGATGCCATCGGGAAGGGAATAGGCACCAATGGGCCGGACTCGCCATGGTGGTATCGCGTAGTGGGCGTGGTCCCGGAGCTGCGCGCGGGCGGCCTCGATCAGCCGCCCACCGAAGCGGTGTTTCTTGCCGCGAGTCCGCTCTACCCGGCGCAGAACCGCTGGGGAATGCTGAACGGGCTGGTCGTTGCGGTGAAGGTGGCGCGCGGCCAGCCGGACGACCTCATCGGCCCCATCCGTCGGGTGCTGACGGAGATGGACGCGCAGATTCCGATGGTGAATCCGGTGACGATGGAGACGGTGGTGGACCGCTCGATCGCGCGGACGTCGTTTGTGATGGCGCTGCTGAGCATCGCGGCGGCCATCGCGCTGCTGCTCAGCGCCGTGGGGCTGTATGGAGTGATCTCGTACCTCGTGGCGCAGCGCCGGGCGGAGATCGGGGTGCGCATCGCGCTCGGGGCGTCGGTGTCGCGCGTGCTGCGGATGGTGATGGGCGAGTCGGCGCGGCTCGCGCTGCTCGGAGTGGCGCTGGGCCTGCTGGGTGCGTTTCTCGGGACGCGTCTGCTCCAGGCGCTGCTGTTCGGCGTGAGCCCCACGGACTCACTGGTGCTGACCGTGGTGCCCATCGTGCTGCTCGCCATCACGGCGCTGGCGAGTTTCCTCCCGGCCCGCCGGGCAGCGCGACTCGATCCGGCGGAGGCGTTGAGGAACTCGTAAGATTCGCCATCACGGCGCGCGTCCGTCGTCAGGGAGGCGCGCGACGCTGCCGCAGCACCTCGTACACCGCCAGGGCCACGCTCGTGGACAGGTTGAGCGAGCGGACATGCGGCGAGTGGATCGGCATCGAGACGAACCGGTCGGGATACCGCTCACGCAGCTCGGCCGGGAGCCCGCCCGTCTCGCGACCAAAGACGAGCGCGACGTCGCTGGGCGCGCCGAGTGGCGCGTCCCAGAACGGTCGCGTGGCGCTGGTCGAGAAGAACCACGGGTGGCCGATGGACGGCAGCGCGCGCTCGAACGCATTCCAGTCCGGCCATACGCGCAGGTCCACGTGCTCCCAGTAGTCCAGGCCGGCGCGCTTCAGCTCGCGCTCATTCAGCGAAAAGCCGAGCGGCTCGACGAGGTGCAGCGTGGCGCCCGCGGCGAGGCACGTGCGCCCGGCGTTTCCGGTGTTCCAGTGGATCTCGGGGTGCACGAGGACGACGTGCGTCGCCACCGGGCGGTCGGCTATGGGCGCGGCCTCAGTCGACGACTCGGCACGCTGTACAGGAACCCGGTGTACTGCATCTCCTCCCACGTCTGATCGCCCCACGTCACGTTCGCGGCCGGGTCCGGATTGTCTTCGTTCGACGCCGAGTTGTCGTACCAGGCCATGGACGTGAGGCGGCCACCCGCGGGGATCTCCAGCGGCGTCGCGAACAGATAGTACGTCTGCCAGTTGAAGTCGTAGCGCGGAACGTCCAGCACGACCTCGGACGTGCTATCCGGGCGCTCGAGCGTGTACCGCCAGCGCGTGCCGCGCAGGTGCGTGTGTGGCAGCAGTCCCCAGATCTTCACCGGCTGCGTCACGCCGATCTCGGCCGGCACGGCATGGTCTCTGACGCCGGCGGGGATCGTGAACGCGCCGTTCGTGAACGCGGCGGCGTGGATCTCCTCATCGGGCATTTCGCTGGCGAACCGGAAGCCGATGGACGTGCGGTCCGTCATCTCGTGGCCGTGCGCGGTGTAGTGCATCTGGAAGGTGAGCACGGTGCCGGGACGCAGCCGCATCGCGGTGCCGGCGGGGAACGCGACGACGTTCGTGCCCGGCGCGGTGCTGCCGATGAGCGCGCCAAGCACGCGCGGCGGCGGGTGCGCGGAGTCCACGCGGGCCGGGCTGCGTGGAATGGCGTGCTCCCGCTTGCGGATGAAGAGCGGCTGAGGCGCCGGCGTGCCGGCGGGTCGGGCGACAGGCGCGGGGGGCGGGGCGTCGGGTGCCGGCGGTACCTTGGCGTAGACCAGCACATGATGCACCACCTCGCGCGATCCCGGCATGATCTCGATGGCCTGCACCCACTTCTCCTCGGCGATGCCGGTGGGCACCTCGAAGTACTGGTACTCGATGGTGCCCGACGCGGGAACGACGTACGCCTCCGGCATCTGGACGATCGCGTCCGGCGTGCCGATCTCCCAGCCGTCCGCGAACCGGGGGCGTGGCGGCAGGTGCTTCACATCGCCCGGTTTGGCCCCCGTGTCCAGCCAGCGGGCGATGGTCGCTTTCTCCTCGTCCGTGAGTCGCCGGTCATTGAGGAACACGCCGCGCGGACCGGTGGCCTGCCACGGCGGCATCCGTCCGGCCGTCACCATCGCCTTCATTCGGCGGAGGTTCGGCGTCACGCTGTCGTAGTCCAGCACGGAAAACGGACCCAGCCCACCCGGCCGATGGCAGCTCGCGCAGCTGCGGTAGAAGATGGGGGCCACGTCCTGCGCGAACGTAGGGTCCGCGAGGCGGGCACCGCGTGCCTCTGGAAGGCGCGACGCCGACGCCGCGATACCGGCGATAGCGACGACGACGAGCGGGATCACGCGAAACGGTTTCATGGCTACTCCCTCGGGGGGGGGGCGTGCGCTGGATGGCCCAAAGTTGCATCGGGGACGCGAAAAGCGCACGGGGTCGTCAGCTGGTCCTCACGGGGACGGGCGCACCAGTGTGCGAAAATACGTGTCGAAGTCGTCGTGGAGGATCTTCATCGCCGGGCTCTCGAGCATCTTCCGGAACGATTCCTCCCGGGTGAGCTGGAGCATGCGCTTTTCCCACGACTGGAAGTAGTCCTCAGGCAGTTGCCCCTGCCGGTGCGCGTACCAGGCGATCTCGAACAGCGACAGCTGCATCAGGTTGAGGAAGTACTCCTGGATCTCGCGGTCCGAGCGCAGGTGGGCCACGTCCAGGTGGTGCACCGACGCCAGCGACGGATTGTCCACGCGCATTCTGCGGAGCTGGTACTGCATCTCCACCAGCTTCGCGAAGTTCGCCACGCCCTGCGCCTTGCGCGCCTCGCGGAACTGGATGGCGGTATACAGCAGCCCACCCGCGATCGCGAAGGCGGACAGCGCCTGGAGCGTGACTTGGAGCAGTTGAATGGTGGGAGACACGAAGCCTGCCGTCGTTTCTGGTGAAAGGGATGGTCGCCGTTGACGGAAACTAGATTGTGACACCGGCACGCCGGAGGACCTGGTGGACAAGACGGAGAAGGCACTGCGGGCGCTGGAAGAGCGCTTTTTCGATGCTCGATCCGGACAAGGTCGAATGAGGTCGTGGTGGCTCCTTCATTGCATCTTGCCGGCCTGAACCCATGTGGATGGAGTACGCGATGGCCGACGGGAGGGACTCGCATTTCGACGGACTGGCGGCGCGAGCGCCGAGCGGACTGGGCGACGTCGTACGGCCGAAGCCGGTACTCAACCCGTTCGAGGTGTACCAGCAGGGACAAGGCATTCTGCTCGAGGAACTCCGCGCGCTGTCCAGGGATCGCCTGCGCGACATCGCGCTCGCCTACGAATTCGCCTCGCAGGCGGGTGCAGACGTCGCGAGCCGCGAGGAGCTGACCGCCATCATCGTGGGTGGCGTGCTGCGTCCATCCGGAAGCGAACTCGCTCCGGACGATCTGACTTCGCCGCGGTAGGCCACCCGCACGCGGCACGTGGACTGGATCGAGAGCGCTACCGGTCCGCTGCTGCCGGCGAGCGATCCACCACGCGGTGCGCGAGCGCCGACTGCCGGTGCAACCGGCCGCCGCGCATCACGTGGGTGAGCGACCGGAAGGCGCGCACGTTGACGCGTGGGTCCTCCATTAACACCAGCAGGTCCGCGAGCTTTCCCGTCTCGAGCGTGCCGAAGTCACTGGCCCGCCGCATCGCACGGGCGCCGTTTCGTGTGGACATCACCACGATGTCGGCCGCCGGAATCCCGGCTGCCTGCATCGCCTCCATCTCGGCGTAGATGGACGGTCCATGCAGGGTGAGCGGATTCCCGGCGTCCGTCGCGGTGGCGACGATGCCGCCCGCCGCGTGCACGCGCCGCACGTTCTCGGCCATCACGACCGCGCGCGCCCCGACGCCCTCCAGCCGCCGATAGGCCAGTTCGGGATCGCGGCGGTCCTCCGGAATCAGCGCGCGCAGCGGATCCACATTGGCCACCTTGGCCACGGTGCTCGAGTCCACGCAGCCGAGTGGGTCATCCACCGGAAACCGCACGCCCAGGGCGATCGACACGCTGGCGCGCGTGGCGTTGCGCCCCACCACCAGAGTTGGCGCATAGACGGCGCGGTTTGCCGCGAGCAGGTCGAGAAACTCCTGGTCCACGGGCTGGTTCTCCACGCTGTGCACGAGCAGGACGGCTCCGGCCCGCAGCGCGACCTTGGCCTCGCGCAGTCCGGTGGCGTGGACGATCAGGTCCAGTTCCGCGGCGCGGGCGGCCGCGCCGACGTCGAGCATGCGCGCGTCGAGCTCCTCGCGGCGCGCGGGTGACGGCGCCAGGTACCAGACCTTCACCGCGGACGATCCCATGTCCTTCAGTCGCGCCACGCTGGTCCGCACTTCGGCGGACGTCGCCATCGGCAGGAAGGTGTAGATCTCGTCATCCACCCTGAGCGCGGACCGCGACGCGTGCGTGATCAGCGGACCGGCGGCGCGAACGCGCGGGGCCATCGGATCCGCTTCCGCGCGAGACGGCAGCGCCGTGGTCCAGGGGTGGCCGCCCACGTCATAGACCGCGGTGATCCCGCTGCACAGGTAGGACTGGTACCACCGGGCGGGGTTGGCTCGCAGCGCGCGGGCGGTCTCGGCGTACGGATACAGCGCCGGCGCGCTGATGCCGTCGGGTCGCCCGTCCACCCAGCCGGTCTGGCTGAAGTGCACGTGCGCGTCCACGAGTCCCGGCGTAATGAAGCGTCCGGACACGTCCACCCGCTCCGCGCCGGCAGGAACCGGGCACTGCGCGACGGTCCCCACGCAACTGATGCGATCGCCGCTCACGACCACCACCGCGTTGGCGATCCCGGGGCGTCCGGTCCCATCCACGACGGTGCCGCCGATCAATGCAGTGGACTGTGCGGCGGCGGTGTTGGCGGCCAGGAGCAGGGCGGCGAGGCAGCCGCGCACTTCCGCGCTGTGGTCGCGCGAGCGCTGACTGAAGGACGGGAGCGTTGCCACGGGACCTCGCGGGTATGGAGGTGTGAGTCGAGCCGGCGACCGGACCTGGTCGCGGGGAGCCGCGAACGGCGCGACCATGATCTGCCAAGATACGCAGGCACAGCAGGGAGGCCACCTGTCGCGCCTGGGACCGTGCGAATTCTGTCGTGCCGACGCACCTTTCATTCGTGCGGAGTTCCGCGTGCCCCCCTGGTCCAACCACTTGGCGCCCCCCCCTGACTGAGTTCCGGATGAAACGGACGGTCCTGCTGTACGGCATCACTGGCGGCCTGCTCATCGCGGGGCTCAAGTTCATCGAGTACCGCTTTCTCGTCGTCGAGCACTCGCTGGAGATCTACGGCGGGCTGGTAGCGCTCGTGTTTTCCGCGGTGGGGTTGTGGCTGGGCAGGCGACTCACGCGACCGGCGGAGACCGGGCTGGCCGCGGTCGCGGGCGCGGCGCCGGCCAGCTCGGGCGAGCCCTTCGTGCTGGATGGGGCGCGCCTTCAGCAGCTCGGGATCACGCCGCGCGAGCGGGAGATTCTGGAGCTCATCGCGGCCGGCCTGAGCAACCAGGAGATCGCGGACCGGCTGTTCGTCACGCAGAACACCGTGAAGACGCACGCCAGCCGTGTGTTCGAGAAGCTCAACGCGAGGCGCCGGACGCAGGCCGTCCGGATCGCGAAGGCGGAGCGACTCATCCCCTGAAAGGATGATTTGCGAAGAACGAACGCAAATTCGTTCTTTCGGGTGACGCGCAACCGGCGGTCTCGCCGCTACTCTGCGGGCGAACCCACCCACCTGGAGCGCACGACATGAAACGGACAGTACTGACGTACGGGCTGATCGCGGGCGGCATCCTGTCGCTGATGATGGTCATCACCATGCCATTCCACGCCTCCATCGGCATTGATCGGCTCGAGGTCATCGGCTACACGTCGATGGTGCTCGCCTTCCTGCTGATTTATTTCGGCGTGCGGTCATACCGGGACACCGTGAGTGGGGGGGCGCTGAGTTTCGGCCGCGCGTTCTCGGTCGGCGCGCTCATCGTGCTGGTGGCGTCGGCGTGCTACGTGGCCACCTGGGAAGTGATCTACTTCGGCACGGATTCCGATTTCGTTGCCTCGTACCAGGAGCACCTGCTGGAGGGGGAGCGGAGCCGCGGCGCGACGGAGGCGGAACTCGAGGCGCGCAGGGCGGAACTGGCTCGGTTCGCGGAGATGTACAGGAACCCCGTCATCAACGTGGCCCTCACCTTTCTGGAGCCGCTGCCGGTCGGGCTGCTCTTCGCGCTGGTGTCGGCCGGCCTGCTCCGGCGAAAGGAGTTGGGCAGCGGAGCGCCGGGGGGGGAGGGGGAACCGGCCACGACATGAGCCGGACGCGGCTCACCGCGGCATCGACTGCCCGTCGATCAGGATGTCGTCGCCCACGAACGACGTGGCGGCCAGCCGCCATCCGCCGTCCCGGTGCACCCATCGGTCCACCCGCCGCTGCGTGGCCTGCCGCGTGTACGACGCGCCGGCGGCCACGAACCGGCCGGCCGCGTCCACGACCTTCGCGGACTGCGTGGTGAGCACGAGCGCCTCCACCGTGTCACCGCGCACGAGGATATTCCGGATGGTCACGTCCACCGTGTAGTCGGTGAGCGCGGAGGCATTCGTGTTCGCTGATGCCTGTGCGGCGCGCTGGAGGGTCTGATAGTTGGACGTTCGCGCCAGGTATCCCGCGCCTGTCCAGTTCACGTACGTGAGGGTCGAGTCGGCGTGGCTCACGAACCAGGCGGAAAGCGCGGCGGGGTTCTGGAGCATCCGGTCGCGCAGATCGCCGTAGAACGGCCGGAGCGCGTCCTCCGCGACCGTCGCCGGCGCGTCACCGAATCCCGCGCAGTCAATGCGCCGAAATGCGAACGAGATCGGCTGCCGCCGTCCGGCGCGATCCCCCTCGATGCGCGCCACGAGCGAATCGGCGCCACGTCGCGAGTAGACGATGCGTTGGGGAAAATCGTGCGCCGGGTTCTCGAACACGAGTTCCGCTGGCGTGACCGTGGTGGCGCGGAACTCCGTGAGTGCCTGCATGGACGGGTGCGCCGCGTACACGAGGGTACCGTCCGAGAGATAAATCCGGAGACGCTCGCCCGCGGTCTCGGCGCCGCCCGCGAACGTCCGGCTCTCGCCGCGCATTGCTCCCGAGACCGGCGGATGCCACCGCTCCACGGTGCGCCGCGCGGCGGACGCGCGCTCCCAGCAGCCCGTGAGCCATTGCACGTCGCCGGTCGAATGCGCCTGGGCGGAAAGGAAGGACGGACTGCCACTCAGGATGGCGACACCGACCGCGGTGACGATGGACGTGCGCGACATGAGACGCTCGGGGAGGGGGAGGGGGGCAAACTGGGCGCAGCAAACTGCGCGCGTCGCTGCGCGCGTGCTTGGAAAAATACGACAGCGACACTATCTACCGCGAGACTCGAGCATCAGTTCCGTGAGCGATTCGGCACGCGGAGTGAACTGCGAGGGGGCGCAACCGGCCAGCGCCTGAAAGTCGAGATTCAGGTGCGACTCGTCGTAGTAGCCACAACGCGCCGCGATCGCCGCCCAGGGCAGTGCGTCGTGCGTCCGCGCGAGGCCGATGGCGCGCTGGAGCCGGGTGATCCGGACGAGCGTCTTGGGACCGAGCCCAACGTCGTGCGCGAACGCCCGCTGCATCGTCCGCGTCGTCACGCCAAGCTCGCCCGCCAGCGCGCGCATCGAGGGCAGCTCCCTCCGATCGCGGATGATGCGCACGGCCGCCGCCGTGACCCGACCGGTCCAGTTGGATCGTCGCGCGCGCAGCCAGGCTGTGGTCACGTCGAGTCGCGTCTGGTCATCCGCGGCCGCAAGCAGGTGTTCCGCGAGACTCGCGAACCCGCCGTATTCCGGTGCGGCGATGTCGATCGACTGGTTTCTGAGCGCCGCCGCCGGCGCACGCACGAACGCGCGGGATGCCCATGGTTGCAGCCGGATCCCAACAAGATGAAGGTCACCAGACGGACGGATGACGACGGGGCCCGTGGGCTGGCCCACGAGCATCGCCCGTGGCTGCGCCTGCGCCGGGTGGGCGGGCGACAGTTGGTGGATGACGTCCCCGAGGTTCAGGACGATCTCGACCGACCCATCCGGTACGATTGGCATGATGCCGCCGGCGCCGCCGTCGGCTCGGAGCAGCCATACGCAGCGCACAGTGTCGCGCAGGTCGGGTGGCGATCGCTCGAGGAACTGAAACATGGCGACGAAGATGCAACGGTGCGCGCCGTGAAGCGATGCCTAGCTGATGATCCGACCCAATGATCTGGCGAGCAGCGCCATCAACAGGAACGCGACTGCGGCAAACCCGATTCCGGCGCTCAGGATCCTGAGCGCACGCATCATGATGGCGCGACGGCGAGGGGCGTCTGGCTGCTCGCCCAGTTCGCGGTCCGCGATGCCCCACGTTCCGAAGGCACCGACGCACGTGGATACGGCAAGCAGCAACTCCCATCCCGGGCCTCGCCACACGATCACGAGCATGGTGGCAACCAGCCCACCGACCGCGTCCACCGTCAACTCGCTGTCCGACGCGTGGCGCGCGCGCGCAGCAAGGAACTCCGGCAGACTCGCCTCAGGGCGGGGCACTGTATCGATCATCGGGATCCTGCCCGGCCTCGCTAAGCCGGGACGTGTATGCGTTCCTTGATGTGTTTCAGGTTGGCGACGATCGTGAAGGTCATGATCACCAGCAGCGACCACGAGCTCCACTTGCTGAAGTGAACGGTGGTCCACGCCCCGAGCTGATGCGGATACCTCCAGATGCCGAAGAACGTGCTGATGTTTTCCGCGAGCCAGATGAAGAAGCCGATCAGCAGGAACGCCACCAGCAGCGGCATTGTCCGGTCGAGGTCCCGGGGTCGGAACTGCACGAAGGTACGCGCGTAGAGCCCGAGCGCCAGCACGGCGAGGTACCACCGGTAATCGGGGACGTAGTGGTGCGTGAAGAAGTTCGCGTAGATCGCGACCGCCACCACGGCCGCCATCCAGTATGGCGGGTGGTGCCTGATGCGGAGATCGAAGAGCCGCCACGCCTGAATGATGTAGCTGCCCACCGCCGCGTACATGAATCCGGCGAATAAGGGCACGCCGAGCACCTTGGAGTACGCGGCGTCCGGATAGCTCCACGACTGGATGCTGCCGGACGTCTTGAACGCCTCGAGCGCGAAACCGATCAGGTGAAAAAGCGTGATCGCTTTCAACTCGTCCCAGCTCTCGAGCTTCGCCCAGACCATCCATCCCTGGATGGCCAGGGCGATGAGCAGCAGGAGATCGTAGCGGGGAATGCCGAACAGTCCTCCGCGCGGCACGCCGAACACCGCGGCGAAGAAAAGACCCGCGAACAGGCAGGCCCGTGCCTGTTTGATGCCGAAGTAGAGAAACTCCACCACCCCGCGCCGCCAACCGGACAGGGTGGGCCGCGCCGGGGGGGGGGGATCCATCAATCGGGCGTCGAGCGAGGCGATGGGCATTGTGCGTGTGCGCGGTCCGCTGACGGTCAGCGCCAGGCCGCGATCTCGTGGAGGGGCTTCCGCGCCAGGTCGGGGACGCGGGCGTTGGCCGCGGGGTAGCCCACTGGCATGACCAGCATCGCCTTTTCGTTGGCGGGACGCTGAAGCAGCTCCGCCAGGAACGTCATGGGGCTGGGCGTGTGCGTGAGCGTCACCAGCCCCATGCGGTGCACGGCGGCGATGAAGAGGCCCGCCGCGATGCCGCACGACTCCTGCGCGTAGTAGTGCGTCCGGCGGTCGCCGTCGGCGCGCAGGCCGTACGCCTGTCGGAAGAGGACCACGACCCACGGCGCGTCGGTGAGGTGGGTCTTGTGCTCGTCAGTGCCCAGGGGTGCCAGCGCTTCGAGCCATTCGTCCGGCGCTCGTCCGTGATAGAACTCGCGTTCCTCGCGCTCGGCCGCAGCGCGGAGGTGACGCTTCGTGGCGGCGTCGGATACCGCCACGAACGTCCAGGGCTGCTGGTGGGCGCCGCTGGGCGCGGTGCCGGCGGTTTGTATCGCCAGCGCGATCGCCTCCCGCGGCACCGCCTCGGATGAGAAGTGCCGAGTCGTCCTGCGCCGGTTCATCTCGGTGTAGAACGCGTGACCCCTGATCAGGGTCTCGTCCACCGACACGCGCTCGAAGGGCAGCGGGATGGTGAGCGGAAGGGGGGGGGGAGTGTCTGATTTCGATGCTGGCATGGTGCACGGAACGTTCACTCCGCGCGCGTAGCGTCAAGTGCCGCAGGGCTCGTTAATTGCGTGGACTGCCGTCTATGAGGGCATTCGCGACGACCGTGGCGTGCGTGATGGCATTGGCCGCCTGCCAGCCCGACGGCTCCCTGGAAAATCCCGACTGCGACGCGAACGGAGCCGCGATCACCGACACCAGTGTCGGACCCCTCTTCCTCGATGAATCGGTTGGTTCACTGCGCGTGCGATGTGCGGCCGTATCCGACACCACCGTGATCCTGCCGATGGTGGGCTGGGTGGATACACTTTCCGCGAAGCGTCTCGTGCTCATCGGCGTCCCCGTGCTGGCGCTGCACGAGGGCGGGCGCGTCGTCGCGCTCCGACTCACGTCGCCGGGCCTGCTGACGTGGGATTCGATCGAAGTCGGCACCAGCGTCGCGCGGTTCGCCAACAAGCGCGGCATGCGCGTGTCGCAACCCAGCCATTCGCGGGCGGTGCTGCTGCAGGACCGCGGGCGCTGCGGTACGACGTTCGAGCTGTCCGGCTGGGGCGAAATCCTGCTTCCCGCGGAGGACGACCCGCCGATCACGGGTCGCGCGCTGGCCGCGTGGCCCGATTCGATCGTGGTGCGCGCAATCACGGTGTCGCGCTGCCGGGATGCGTCGAGTCATCTGGCGGTGGACAGCGCCTTCGACGCGGTGGACGACTCGCTCAACGCCGCTGCCGCCGCGTCGGACTCGGTTCCGCTTCCGGGCCTCACACCGTCAGTGGCGCTCGCGCCCGTGCCGCCGGCGCCGACGATTCAACCCGCGCCCCCGGCCGCCAACACGACTGGTATTGCAACCGCATCGGAGCTCGCCGCGCTTCGGAAACTGCTGCACGTTCCCGTGCGCGGCGTCGCGCGGGGGCAGTTGCTGGATACGTATTCCGAGGCGCGGGGCACGCGAGTGCACGAAGCGATCGACATCCGGGCGCCGCGCGGCACGCCCGTGCTCTCCGCAGCCGACGGCACGCTGATGCGCCTCTTCGACAGCGAGACTGGTGGCCTCATGGTGTACGCGGCGGATCCGACGGACCGCTTCATTCTGCTGTACGGCCACCTGGACCGGTACGCGAGCGGAGTGCGCGACGGCATGCCTCTGCAGCGCGGGCAGGTGATCGGGTACGTCGGCACCACCGGCAACGCACCCATCGGAACGCCGCATCTGCATTTCGGCATTCTCCGCGGCCGCCCATCCGTGAATTGGTCTCGCGGTGTCGCGGTGAATCCCTATCCGTTGCTGGTGCCGTAGCGGACAACGGGTCCGCGCGCGCCGGCGGGAGGGCAGTGACTACGGCTTGACGACCGACCCGTTGGCCGTTGCCGCCTGCCGCACATCGGGCGGCGGCGGCGGCCGCACCCCCGTGATCGCCTTGATCGGTCGACGCGAAATCTCCGTCAGGAGATTGGTCAGCACCGCCGACGCCTGATCCAGGTTCGCCAGGGTGCTCGTGATCTGCGGCTGGCTTTCGTCCAGGAACCCGGTCGCGCGCGCGATTGCCGCGCGCGAATCGCCCAGCAGCGCACGCACCGAGTCCAGCGTCGCCACCGTCACCGGCGTGATCGAGTGCAGATCCCGGAGCAGGGAATCCGCCGACGCCAGGTTCGAGCGCACGCCCCCCATCACCTCGGGCAGATCCCGGTTCACCGACGCGATCATCGCATTGGCGCTCCGCATCGTGGCCGTCGCGTTCGCCACGGTGGCGTCCAGCGACGCCACCAGCTTCTCCACGCTGGCGATCACCAGGCGCAGGTCGCGCCCCACGCTGTCCACCACGAGCTGCATCCGGTTCGTCGTGCCCCCCTGCTGCACGCTCGGGATCACGTCACCCGGCGTGAGCAGCGCGCCTGGCTCCTTCGGCATCTCCAGCACGATTTGCCCCCGGCCGATGTCCAGCGTGGGCGGCACCACGCGCGCGCGCAATCCCTGGACGAGCGGCATCGGCGCGTCGTTCTCCAGCTTCCACACCAGGTCCATGCGCACGCGGAACACCAGCCGGCCGTCCTCGGCGATGCGCGGATGCACCTCGCTCACGCGGCCCACGTTGAACCCGTTGAGGATGACGGGGCTCTCCGCGCCCAACCCCTCCACCGTGGTCACATCCGTATACAGGGGTGCCACGTTCCGGCCCCACACGCGCCCCACCCACATGAAGCTCACGACGCCGAGGAGAAGCGCGCCCAGCACCATCAGCCCCACCCGAAAGTCCGTGTTGTCCCACTTCATCTATGCCGCCATCCTGAAACCGTCATCGTCCCACACCGAGGTCGCGTCCGCGAACTCGTGGAGGATACCATCATTCCGGTGCGTCGCAATGAGCATCGTCTCCACCTGCATCTTGCAAAGCGAGAACAGCCGGCGCGTCTCGCGCGCGTCCACCGACGGCAACGGGTTGTCCAGCATCAGCATCGAGGGCCGCGGCGCCAGCGCCCGCGCCAGCGCGGCGGTCTGTCGCACCTCTGCCGGAAGTGCCGCGGGACGAAGGTCCGCCCACATCGTGAGATGCATGACGCTCAGCATCTTTTCGGACCGATCGAGCGCGTCCTCGAACTGGAGGCCCGTCGCGTAGATCAGCGGCACGATCAGGTTCATGCGCAGCGTGAGGTTCGCCACCAGACCGTCCGGCTCCAGCGCGCTGCCGATGTCGCGGCGCAGCGCGCGTATGTCGGCGCGTCCCAGGCGCCACGGTTCGCGTCCGTCCACGACCACCTGTCCGCTGACCGGCTCCGAAAACCCCAGGCAGAGACGGAAGAGTGGGGCACTGAGCGCCGACCGCGTGCGAATCACATGCGCCGTGCCGCGCGGCACCTGGAACGAGACCGGATGCGACCAGCGCGTGGCGCCACGCTCCCCCTGCACCAGACTGACGTCGATCACAGCAGCGCCTGCGCCAGGGTGAACAGGGCCGACACGGCAAAGACGTACACCATCGCGATCACCACGCCGCGTGTCACGCTCTGCGGAATGGCCGCTGGCGTGCGCGCCGCGCGCAGCCCGGACCAGCAGCACACGACGGCCGTGCCCAGTCCGAAGATCGTTCCCTTCAGGAGCACGAGCGGAACGTCCCACTGCGAGAGTCCCATGCGCAGCGATTCGAGATAGTCGCCGGGGGAAAGCTTGGCCAGCAGGGAGGTGGCCATCAGCCCGCCGAAGATGGCGAGCGCGTCGAAGTACACGGCGAGCAGGGCCACCGAGATGGCGCATCCTGCCAGGCGTGGAATCACCATATACTGCACCGGGTCCACCCCCAGCGCCTCGAGCGCGGTGACCTCGCCCATCACCCGTGACGTGGCCAGCTCGGACGCGATCGCCGTCCCGGACCGCGCCACGACGATGATGGCGGCGAACAGCGGGCCAAGTTCGCGCACGATGATCGTGGCCAGCAGCTGTCCCAGTGCCTCCGAGACGCCGAATCGCACGGCCTGGGCATGCGCCTGTGCGATCACCAGCGCCCCGATCAGGAGGGCGAGCCCCGAGATGATCATCATCGCGTCCACCGCGGTGAAGCGCACCTGGAGCATGAGCACGCGTCCGAACATGCGCCGCGCACTCGGGGACATCGTCGCGATCGCGCGGGCGCACGATCCCACGAATCGCACGGCTTCCACCGTGATGGCGCCCTTGCTTCGCACGCCGCCACCGAGGGCGGTGAGCCCGGTGAACGTGAGTTCGCGTGAGGGGCGCGTTGCCGCGGGTATCGCCATGACGTGAATGGACTTCGGCCGGAGGCACGGGGTTGGCCAGCTCGAGGCGCTGGCGTCTGACAGCACGCCAAGCTGTGGCCGCACGCACGTCCCGTCAACCGCGTCACACGCGCCGGTTCTTGACTTGTCGCGCGCAGTCCACGAAAATCCGAGAGTTTGCCTCGGGATTGCGTCAAGTGCCTGACCCTGCGTTACTTGAAGCGTCGCGTGTGGAGCCGGGTCCGAAGCGAAATCACCTTCCTGGCGTTGCGCCCTACCTGAATCTCAAAATGACTTCCAGGCTGCATTTGATGTTCGGCTTTCGCCCCGCATTTACGACTGCGATTGCCGCGGTTGTGCTCGGTCCGTCGGCGTCGCCGGCCCAGCAGGCCGTGCCCAACGAGGTCGTGGTCTATTCGTCGCGCTCGCATTATGGCGCTGAGAAGGTCTTCGAGGACTTCACGCGCACGACGGGCATCGCCGTCCGGTTCTTCAGTGGCAACAACAATGAGGTGATCGAGCGGCTCAAGGCGGAAGGCGCGCGCACCTCGGCGGACGTCCTGCTGACAGTGGATGCTGGCAACCTCTGGTACGCGGCCTCGCAGGGGTTGCTCCAGCCCGTGGAATCCGCGACGCTGACGGCCAACATTCCGGAGCACCTGCGCGACCCCGAGCATCGGTGGTTCGCGGTGGCGGTCCGCGCGCGCACCATCATGTACAGCACGGAGCGCGTAGCGCCCTCGGAGCTGTCCACGTACGCGGCGCTCGGCGACCCCAAATGGAAGGGACGCCTCTGCCTGCGCACCTCGACCGCGACCTACAACCAGTCGCTGCTCGCCTCGTTCATCAAGGTGCACGGCGAGCCGCACGTGGAGCAGATGGTGCGCGCCTGGGTAGCGAACGATCCCGTGTACATCAACGGGGATACGCAGATCCTCGAGGCGATCGCCGCGGGACGCTGCGACGTGGGCATCGCGAATTCCTATTACCTCGGCCGCTTGCTCGCGCGGCGTCCCGACCTGCCGGTCCGCCCGTTCTGGGCCGATCAGGACGGCAAGGGAGTGCACGTGAACATCTCGGGGAGCGGCGTCGTGCGCTGGGCGCGCAATCGGGCCAACGCGGTGCGCCTGCTCGAGTATCTGTCGACACCGGCGGCGCAGGAGGCGCTCTCGCACGCCAGCTTCGAGTACCCGGCGAATCCGGTGGTGGCGCCGCTCGACGTGCTTCGGTCGTGGGGCGCGTTCAAGCCGCAGACGATCGGGGTCGCAGCCGCAGGGCAGTTCCAGGCCGTCGCGGTGAAGCTTGCCGACCGGGCCGGATACCGCTGAACGGCGCGCGCCGCGCGCGGGAGCGTGGCGGCGCTGGCTGATCGTCACCACGGTCCTGGCGGGGATCGTCACCCTGCCGCTCGTGGCGGTCGTGTGGAACGTGTTCACGCCGCGCGCGGACGTCTGGGCACACCTGGCGCAGACGCGGCTGTGGGCACTGATGGGCGGCACCGTGTCGCTGCTGGTCGCGGTCGGCGCGATGGTCGCCGTCCTGGGCATCGGGCTGGGCTGGCTGGTGGCCACGCATCGCTTTCCGGGGCGCGGCTTCTTCGAGTGGGCGCTGGTGCTGCCGCTGGCGATGCCGGCGTACGTGATCGGATTCACGTTCATCTCCGTGTTCGACTACGGCGGACCCGCGGCGTCGCTGGCGGGCGCCGCCTTCGGTTCCGCCGCGTGGTTGCCGGAGCCACGGTCGTTCGGGGCGCTCGCCGTGGTGATGGCGCTCGTGCACTACCCGTACGTCTACCTGTTGGCGCGCGCGGCCTTCCGCGATCGCAGCACCCAGTACCTTGATGCCGCGCGCAGTCTGGGCCTCCGCCCCATCGCCGCGTTCCGTCGTCTCGCGCTGCCCCTCGCGCGTCCCGCGATCGCGGCCGGTCTCGCGCTCGCGCTGATGGAGACGCTCGCCGATTTCGGCACGGTGTCCATCTTCAACCATTCAACGCTTACCGTTGCGGTCTATCGCGTGTGGTTCGGGATGTTCGATCGTGTGGCCGCCGGGCAGCTCGCCACGGTGCTGCTGCTCTTCGCCGCGGGACTCATCGCCCTGGAGCGGTGGGGTCGCGGCGGGGCGCGGTTTGCGCCCTCGGGATCCTCCGCGTTCGCATCACCGCGGGAGTTGCGAGGGCATTCGCGCTGGATGGCCACCACGGTATGCGCCGCCGTCTTCACCCTCGCTTTCGCGCTTCCCACGCTCGTGCTCGTGGGCTGGTCCGTGCCGGCGCTGGGTGACGCGGACGTGATGGGACGGTTCCTGCCGCAGGCGCGGAACTCCGCGATCGCCGCCGGCGCCGCCACCGTGGTGTGCGTGGCCGCCGCCCTCGCGCTCGCGTACGCGGCGCGGCTGGCGCGACGCGCGTTTCTCGACCGGTTGTCGCACGTGGCGCTGCTCGGCTATGCCATCCCGGGGTCCGTGATCGCCGTGGGCGTGCTGGGCGTGCTGGCCGTGGTGGATCGCGCCACGGGAGCGACGGCCGCGGCGCTCGGCGCGGGCACGCCGCCGCTGCTCGTGACCTCGGCGGCCGGTCTCCTGTTCGCGTACGTCGTCCGGTTTCTCGCGGTGGCATACCTGCCCATCCGGGCGGGGCTGGACCGCATCGCCCCGTCGATCGACGAAACCGCGCGCGTGCTGGGAGCCTCGCCGATGCGACAGGCCGTGGAGGTGCACGGCCCACTGCTGTGGATGTCGGTGCTGGGTGCCGCGCTGCTGGTATTCGTGGATACCATGAAGGAAATGCCGGCGACCATGCTCATCCGCCCGTTCGGATTCGACACGCTGGCCGTGGGCGTGTGGCAGGCCACTACCGAGTCGCTGTGGGTGTACGCCGCGCCACCGTCGCTCGCGATGGTCGTGGTGGGGAGCGTGGTGCTTGTGGCGGTGGGACGTCTCGCGCGGTTTCACGTGCCGCTCGGAGGCACGTTGTGACGACGCCCATGCTGGAGCTGCGCGACGTATCGCGGCACTATCGCGGCGCAGGCATGCCCGCGGCGGAGCGCGTGTCGCTCACCGTGGGGCGTGGCGAAATCTGCGCCGTGCTCGGACCGAGCGGCGCGGGCAAGACCACGGTGCTGCGTCTCATCGCGGGATTCGAGCAGCCGGATCACGGGACCGTGACGTTGAATGGCGAGGTCGTCTCGTCCACGCAGTTCTCGCTCCCGCCCGAGGACCGGCACGTCGGGGTCGTGTTCCAGCACGGAGCCCTGTTTCCGCACCTCACCGTGCGCGAGAACGTGGAGTTCGGACTGCGCCGGCGCGCGCCCCGGGATCGCGCGGAGCGTTGGCGTGTGGTTGCCGAGCTGTGCGGGTTGGGCGCGTTCGCCGAGCGGTATCCGCACGAGATGTCCGGCGGCGAGCAGCAGCGCGTTGCCCTCGCGCGCGCGCTGGCGCCCGAGTTTCCGCTCGTGCTGCTCGACGAGCCGCTGTCCAATGTGGATCCGCTTCGGCGCGAAGCACTGGGCGCCGACGTCCGGCGGATTCTCACCGCCACCGGCACCACGGCCGTGCTCGTGACGCACGACCAGCACGAGGCGTTCTCGCTGGCGGATCGCATCGCCTTCATGCGTAACGGAGCCATCGAGCAGGCGGGAACGGCAGAGGAGGTCTATCGCACACCGGTCACGGCCTTCATGGCATCGTTCGTGGGACACGCGACGTTCCTTCCCGGCGAGTGTCGTGGCGGACAGGTGATGACGGAAATCGGTGCGTTCACCGACCTGCGGTCGCATCCGGACGGCACCGCCGTGCGGGTGCCGATTCGCCCCGGGGATTGCTCGCTCGAGGATGCCGATCAAGGCGAATCCATCATCGAGACCGCGACGTTCGCCGGCGATCACTGGATCTGCACCGTGCGCCTGCCGTCGGGACAGCCGCTTCGGTGCGACATCGACACGGCGCCTCGCGCATTTCTCTGCGATGGCACGCGCGTCCGCGTGGTGCCGCGCATTCGCGCCGCCGTCACGTTCGCGGGCTGATTCCGGCCGTGGGCGCCGGTCACTTGGCCTCCGTCACGGGCCGTACCTTATATTCCTCCCCTGATGGCACCACCGCCGCCTCTCATGGATTCCCGCGCGCTCGCACGAACACTGCGGCGCATGGCCGATGAAATTGTCGAGCTGAACGAGGGGACCGAGGGGCTGGTGATCATGGGGATCCAGCGGCGCGGGGTCCCCCTCGCACAGCGGTTGGTGGCGCTGATCGCCGAGCGCGAAAAGGTGACCGTTCCGCAGGGGGCCTTGGACATCACCCTCTATCGCGACGACCTCCAGACCGTGGGACCCCGGCCGGTGGTGGGCGCCACCAGCATCCCGGTGGACGTCGACGGCAGGCACGTCGTGATCGTGGACGACGTGCTGTATACCGGCCGGACCGTGCGGGCCGCGCTCGATGAGCTCGCGGATTTCGGCCGGCCGCGCCGCATCGCGCTCGCCGTCGTCATCGACCGTGGGGGGCGGGAGCTGCCGATCGCGCCAGACGTGGTGGGGAAGAAGGTCGAGGTGCTCCCCGGCAGGCGCGTGGACGTCTTCGTCAGCGAGCTCGATGGGCGCGACGAGGTTGTGCTCGCCCGGGTGGACGGCGCATGAAGCCGGGCTCTGCGCTGGGAAAGGACCTCCTCGCCCTCGAGCCGCTGTCGTCCGAACAGATCAAGCTGATTCTCGATACCGCGGAACCGTTCAAGGAGATCAGCGAGCGCGCCATCAAGAAGGTGCCCACGCTGCGCGGTGCGACGATCGTGAACCTGTTCTTCGAGTCCAGCACGCGCACCCGCGTCTCGTTCGAATTCGCCGAGAAGCGGCTGTCCGCGGACACGGTCAACGTCGCGTCCAGCGGGTCCAGCGTGTCCAAGGGCGAAACGCTGGTGGACACGGCGCGCAATCTCGAGGCGATGCGCATCGACATGGTCGTGATCCGCCACGGCGCGAGTGGAGCCGCGCAGTTCCTCGCCAGCCGCATCGAGAGCAACGTGATCAACGCGGGCGACGGCACGCACGAGCACCCCACGCAGGGACTGCTCGACCTGCTCACGCTGCGCGACCACTTCAAGACGCTCGACGGCATCAAGGTGTGCATCGTGGGCGACGTGCTGCACTCGCGCGTGGCGCGCTCCAACATCTGGGGGTTGCGGAAGATGGGCGCCGAGGTGGGCGTGTGTGGCCCGCGCTCGCTGCTGCCCAATGCCATCGATGACTGGGACGTGCACGTGTTCGACCGCATCGAGGCCGCGATCGAGTGGGCAGACGCGCTGAATATCTTGCGATTGCAGCTCGAGCGAATGCAGCTCGGTTATATCCCGAGCCTTCGGGAATACAACCGTGTGTTTGGAGTTACGCGCGAACGGCTGGACCGCGCCGGGCGCGACATCCTCATCCTGCACCCGGGCCCGATGAACCGCGGCGTCGAGATCGACTCCGACGTGGCGGACGGACCCTTCAGCGTGATACTCGACCAGGTGACGAACGGCGTGGCCGTGCGCATGGCCGTCCTGTACCTGCTGAGCGGCGGCAAGCCGGAACTCGCCGAAAAGGCAAAGGGCGGCGTGCCATGACCACCCTGATCCTTGCGGGCGGGCGGGTCGTGGATCCGACGCAGAAGCTCGATGAGATCACCGACGTCGCGATCGTCGATGGGAAGATCGATTCCATCGGGCGTGGGCTGGCCACAGGCTCCGGAAAGCGTACCGCGAAAGACTCCGAGGGCGCGGAGGTAATTGACTGCGCGGGGCTGGTGGTGTCGCCCGGATTCATTGACGTGCATTGCCATCTGCGGGAACCGGGCAGGGAGGACGTGGAGACCATTGCCACGGGCGCGGCCGCGGCGGCGGCGGGCGGATTCACCGCGGTGTGCGCGATGCCCAACACCGATCCCGTCACCGACAACCAGGCCGCGGTGGGATTCGTGGTGCGCCAGTCCATCCGCGCGGGCATGGCGCGCGTCTATCCCATCGGCGCGATCTCCGTCGGCCAGAAGGGGGAGACGCTGGCGGAGTTCGGCGAAATGGTGAGCGCGGGCGCGGTCGCGGTCAGCGACGATGGCAGACCGGTGGTCAGCGCGCACCTCATGCGCACCGCGCTCGAGTACGCCCGCACCTTCGATGTCCCGGTCGCCGACCATTGCGAGGAACCCACCCTCGCCAGCGGAGGGGCGATGAACGAGGGCCCCACCAGCATGCGACTGGGGCTCAAGGGGATTCCCGCGGAAGCCGAGGAGATCATGGCGATCCGGGACATCCTCCTGGCTCGGCGCACCGGCGGGCATATCCACCTGTGCCACATGAGCACCCGTGGCTCGGTCGAACTCATCAAGTGGGGCAAGGATCGCGGCATCCGTGTCACCGCAGAGGTCTGCCCGCACCATCTGTCGCTGACGGAAGACGCGGTGGAGAACTACAACACCCAGGCGAAGATGAATCCGCCGCTCCGGCTCGCAGACGACGTTGCCGCGCTCCAGCAGGCGGTGAAGGATGGTGTGATCGACGTCATCGCCACCGACCACGCGCCGCACCACTATGACGAGAAGGAGCGCGAGTTCGCGGACGCTCCCAACGGCATCGTCGGCCTGGAGACGGCACTCGCGGTGAACATCACGTGGCTCGTCAAGACGAAGATCATCGGACTGCCCCTCCTGGTGGAGAAGATGTCGTGCGCTCCAGCACGGATCTTCCATCTCCCCGGTGGTTCCCTGAGGCGTGGGTCGCCGGCTGACGTCACCATCTTTGACCCGGGCGCCGAATGGGTGGTGGACGCCTCGAAGTTCCGCACCAAGGGACGCAACACGCCGTACCAGGGGATGACCCTGGCCGGCAAGGTGCACTACACCATCATCGACGGCCGAATCGCGTACCGCTGAACCCTTCACCAGCAGCCATACCCTGACCGAGAGACCGACCGGCAGCCGCCGACACAGGAATCAGGGCGCCGACCAGGCGTCGCCGCTTGCGGCTGTCGTCCAGTTGATGGCGGAGCGGGGCAAGTACGAGAAGTGGCTTGCGGACCTCGAGGCCAAGCGCGGGTCCAAGTCCGCCAAGGCGTATGAGAAGGTCAAGTCCGATTACACCGATCGGCTCAACGCCGTGCTGGAGAAGCTCACCGAGCACCAGGCTGCGATGCAGGAGCACGCGGCCGGCCTGGAGTCCAGGCTCCTGGAGCTGGAGTCCGCGCAGGAAGAAGTGAGCGAGGCGCTGGCGGAAGCCGAGCTGCGTTTCGACGTGGGAGAAGTCTCGGACGCCGAGTGGGCAGCCCTGTCGAGGAAGTCCGAGAAGGAACTCGCGAAGATCAAGCAGGACAAGGAAGTTACGACCGAGGACCTCGAGCGGATTCGAGAGATGTTGTCGGGTGCGGACGCGACCGCGGGGGACGCATCGCCGGGAGACGCGGAGGAGGATGGCGTCGACGCCGACACGGCTCCGGCGCCGGAGCCAGTGCCCAAGCCGTCGGACGTGGACGAGCTGGAGTTCCTGAAGTCCGTGGTGGGGGCCACGCCCTCCGGATCCAGCGAGCCGCCGATGGCCGCGAAGCCAGCGGCGCCCGAGCCGGAGGAACCCAAGGCCGCCCCGCCGCAACCGCCGCAACTGCCGCCCAAACCCAAGGCCGAGTCGCTGGTCACGCAGCCGAAGCCACAGGACAAGCTCGTGTCGCAAGAAGAGTCGAGCGCGATGAACGTGACGGACTCGAACCCCATCGTGCTCAAGAGCTCCGGGGGGGGGGGGGGCGGCGTGGCGCAGACCAAGACGTTGAAGTGTCCGGAGTGCGGCGCCATGAACTATCCGAGCGAGTGGTACTGCGAGCGCTGCGGGGCCGAGCTCACGAACGTCTAGGTTCCCCAGCCGCCAACAAAAAGGGCGCCCGACCGGGCGCCCCATCTCGAACCATCGCCGCGACTACCTGGCCACCCGTGTGAGCGCGCTCTTCTGCCGCGCCGCGGTGTTCCGGTGAATCAGCCCCTTCCGCGCGGCCCGATCCAGCAGCTGCGTGGCGACCCGGCGCGTCTCGTCGTTCGACCCAGCGACCTTGGCCTTCTTGAGCGCGGTGCGAAGCGCGGAGCGCTGCGCCCGGTTGCGGATCTCGGCCGCTCTGGACTTGCGAAGGTTCTTCTTGGCTGACGCAATATTGGGCACGAACTCTTTCTCCAAATCTCGGTATTATCTGGGTGCTTCCGTCGACAAAAAAAACGCGGGCGCGCTGCGTCCGGAAGCGTTGCAAAGCTAGAAATCAGAGTGACGGATGTCAAGGCAGCGCTTTGACTTCGCTCGTGTTCGGCGCTACTATTTTCCGCACGTGGATACCCTCACAACGGTCCTCTTCGTTGCGCCCGTTCTCCTCTATTCCGTGATCGCGCACGAATATGCGCACGGCTTCGCGGCGCTCAGGCAGGGTGATCCGACGGCAAAGGAACTCGGCCGTCTCACGTGGAATCCGGTCAAGCACATCGACCCCTTTCTCACCATCCTCATGCCCCTCGTGATGGGGTACATGTCCGGATGGCAGATCATCCTCGGCGGCGCCAAGCCGGTGCCTGTCAATCCGATGAACTACCGGAACCTCAGGCGCGGCGACATCATCGTCTCGCTCGCGGGGGTGGCCACGAACCTGGTGCTGGCGTTCGCGTGCACCCTGCTGATCGCCGTCTTCGGGCTGGTCGGACAGTTCGTCCCGGCGCTCGGCACCACGGTCGGCGTGCTCCAGGTGGCGATGATCTTCGGCGTGGGCATCAATCTCATCCTGATCGCCTTCAACCTGATCCCGATTCCGCCGCTCGACGGATCGCACGTGATGAAGTATCTCATGCCTGCGTCGTGGGCCGTGCGTTATCAGCAGGCCGGCCGTTTCGGCTTCATCATTCTCATCGTGATGCTCGTCTACGGTCGCGGGTTCCTCGAGATGTGGCTACGTCCGGCGCTGTCGCTGCGCCTCATGCTGCTCCAGTCGGTGGACGGCTTCTTCCATGCGTCCGTCGGGGGTTGGTTCCGGTGACCACCTTCCCGCCGGACATGCCCCTGTCGAATGCCGGCTACGTACCGCCGGGGTTCGGCCGTCAGAGCGCCGGCGACGACGGCGCGTTCGTGGTCGAGCTCACCGCGTTTTCCGGCCCGCTCGATCTCCTGCTCTCGCTCATCCGCGACGAGAAGGTGGACATCTACGACATTCCCATCGCGCGCGTCGCAGAGCAGTTCCTGCGGCGCATCCGGACGCTGGGACTGAACGAGGCGGCGGACTATCTCGAGATGGCGGCGCGGTTGCTGCGCATCAAGGCCCAGTTGCTCCTGCCGCGCGGCGAGAGCGAGCAGTGGGAGGATCCGCGAGCGGAGCTCGTGCGCCGGCTGCTGGAGTATCAGCAGATGCGCGAGATCGTGTCCCTGATGGAGCACCGCGCGGACGAGCGGCGCAACCAGTTCGCGCGCGCGTATCTGCCGGACCAGCCCGCGCCGCCGCAGGCGCCGCTCGCGCTCTCGCTGTCGGAACTGCTCAGCGCCGTGGACCGGGTGCTGCGCGCGGTGTACGAGCCGAACATGCACGACGTGGTCGCGCGTCCGCTTGACGTGCCGGCGGCCATCGAGATCATCCGCTCACTGCTCGCGCTCAAGGCCCGTCTCCAGTGGACGGACGTCGTGCGCGCCGACGCGAAGCCGTGGCAGGTGCTCTCAGCGCTGCTCGGCCTGCTGGAACTGGCCCGAATAGGCGAGCTGCACGTGGCGCAGCCGCGCCCGTTCGCGAACGTCGAGATCTCACGAGATCCCAGTGACCCCGCTAGCGAAGCTGCTTGAGGCGGCGCTCTTCGCGAGCGCGCGCCCGGTCTCGGTCGAAGAACTCTCCGCGCTGGAGCCGGAGGCGTCGTCCGGCGAACTGACCGCGGCGCTGGACGAGGTCCGGCTGCACTACGACACTGAGGGGCATGGCGTGGAACTCGTGGAAATCGGCGGGGGGTGGCAGATCCTTACCCGCGCCGAGTACACCGAGGCGATCGAGCGCGCGCAGCTCGCCGCGCGGCCGCAGCGGCTCTCGGCGGCGGCGCTCGAGACCCTCGCGCTGATCGCGTATCGCCAGCCGATCGGACGCGCCGAAGTGGAGGAGATCCGCGGCGTGAACGTGGGGAGCGTGCTCAAATCGCTGCACGAGCGTGGGCTGATCGACGTGGTGGGGCGCGCGGAGGGGCTGGGCCGCCCGCTCCTGTACGGGACGACGCCGCTGTTTCTCGAGCACTTCGCACTGCGGCACCTGGAAGAGCTGCCGCGCGCGGATGAACTGGCGATCGCCCTGCGGCATCACGCCGATGCACGTGTTGATGGGATCGCGCTGACCGCGGAAGGGGACGGAGCGTCCGATGGCATTCAGCCCGGCTGAATGCCATCGACCTTTACTCTGCCCGGCTGAATGCGATCGAACCCTCCCATGCGGCTTCAACGCGCGCTCGCGCGCGCGGGCATCGCGTCGCGCCGCCACTCCGAGGAGCTGATCGCTGCCGGTCGGGTGACCGTCAACGGCAAGACCGCGACGATCGGACAGAGCGTGGACGCCGACCGCGACGAGATCCGCGTGGACGGCAAGCCGGTGAGCACGCCCGCCGCGCCGGTGTGGATCGTCCTGAACAAGCCGGCAGGCGTCATGACGACGCGGTCCGATCCGGAAGGGCGAAAGACGGTGTTCGACCTCGTGCAGGACGCGCCCGGCCTCACGTACGTGGGACGGCTGGACTACATGACCGAGGGCGTCCTGCTGCTCACCAGCGACGGCACGGCCGCGCACGCGCTCACGCACCCCAGTTTCGAGGTGCGACGCACCTATGTCGCCATCGTCCGCGGTGACGTGGAGAGCGCGGCGCGCGAGGCCAGGCAGGGGGTGGAGCTCGACGACGGGGTGGTGGAACCGGTCGCTGTGTCCACCCGTTCGCTGGGCAACGGGCTGCACGAGTTCGAGATCACGATTGCCGAGGGGCGCAAGCGCGAGGTGCGGCGGATGTGCAAGGCGCTCGGGCTCGCCATCGAGCGGCTGATCCGCACGCGCTACGGTCCCGTGGAACTCGGCAAGCTCGGGCCCGGCGAGAGTCGCGGACTCACGCAGAAGGAGCGTCTCCAGATCGCGAACCTCACGGGCAAGTCCGCGCCTGGGCGTCGTCGCCGGTAGGAAGCCGCTCGCGCGGGAACACCCGGGCGCGCCGGACGGTCTTATTCTTGTAGGACGCTGAGAACCCCATAAAACCCCGGAGCACCGTGGCCACCAACACGCAGCCGGCGCAATCCACCGTTGACTCGCGACTCGTGAACGACGTGACCCGCCAGGTTGCCCTGCGCGTGGTTGGCCAGGATTACATGGTCGAGCGCCTGCTTATCAGCCTGCTCACCGGTGGCCACGTCCTGCTCGAGGGCGTCCCGGGGCTGGCCAAGACGCTCACGGTGCGTACGCTCGCCGAGACGATCGACACCACCTTCCAGCGCATCCAGTTCACGCCGGATCTACTCCCGGCCGACGTTGTCGGCACGCAGGTGTACGACCAGGCCACGGGAAACTTCATGGTGAAGAAGGGGCCGATCTTCGCCAACATCATCCTCGCGGACGAGATCAATCGCGCGCCGGCCAAGGTGCAGGCGGCGCTGCTCGAGGCCATGCAGGAGAAGCAGGTCACGATCGGCGGCACCACGCACATCCTGGAAGAGCCCTTCCTCGTGCTCGCCACGCAGAACCCGATCGAGCAGGAGGGCACCTATCCGCTCCCCGAGGCCCAGGTCGACCGCTTCATGCTCAAGCTGCGCGTGGGCTACCCCACACGCGACGAGGAAAAGGAAATCATGCGCCGCATGGCCAGCGGCATCCCGATCGACATCGCGAAGGTCGCATCGCCCAAGGCGATTCTCGACGCGCGCAAGCGCATCGCGGAGATGTACATGGATGACCGCATCGTGGACTACATCGTGGACATCGTTCACGCCACGCGCGAGCCGAAACAGTTCGGGTTGGAAGACCTCGTGCCCCTGGTGGAGTTCGGCGCCAGCCCCCGTGCCACGATCGCGCTCGCGCAGGCCTCGCGCGCGCATGCGTTCCTCCGCGGCCGGTCGTTCGTGACGCCGGACGATATCAAGGCCATCGGCCCCGACGTGCTGCGTCACCGCGTGCTCACCACGTACGAGGCCGAGGCGGAAGAGGTCACCAGCGACGAAATCGTGCGGCGGATTTTCGCGCAGATCGAGAGTCCGTGACCCACCGCCCCAGCGGGGTCATGCGCACCGCGTCCTGGCGCGGTCACACCGATCCCGGATCGCAGCCGGACGTGCCCGGCGTGACCACGCCGCGGCCCCCCGTTTCGCGCGTGCCGCCGGAGGTGCTCCGTCAGGTGAAGCTGCTCGAGCTTCGCACCCGCGGGCTTGTGAATTCGCTCTTCTCCGGCGAGTACCGCTCCGTGTTCAAGGGGCAGGGAATGGAGTTCGCCGAGGTCCGCGAATACCAGCCGGGCGACGAGGTGCGCAGCATCGACTGGAACGTCACCGCGCGCATGCGCCGCCCGTACGTGAAGCGGTACATCGAGGAGCGCGAGCTGACCGTGATGCTCGCGGTGGATCTCTCGGGGTCCGAGCGATTCGGCACGCAGCGCCGGTTCAAGAGCGAGCTGGCGTCGGAGCTCGCGGCGGTGATCGCGATGTCCGCCATTCGCAACAACGATCGCGTGGGCACGTTGCTGTTCACCGACCGGGTGGAGCACGTGGTGCCACCGCGCAAGGGACGCCGGCACGCGCTGCGCCTCATCCGGGACCTGCTCGTCTTCGAGCCACTGGGACGCGGCACCGACGTCGCGGGCGCCACCGAGTATCTCAACAAGATGCTGGCGCACAAATCCATCATCTTCGTCGTCTCCGACTTCATCTCGCCCGCCATCGAGCGACCGCTCAAGCTGTTGGCGCAGCGGCATGATGTCGTGGCCGTCACCGTGGAGGACCCGAGCGAGCTGACGCTCCCCGACATCGGGCTGGCCCGGCTCGCCGATCCGGAAACCGGCGAGACGATCGACGTGGACACGAGCGATCCCGAGGTGCGCGCGGCGTTCGCCCGGCACGTCGCCGACGAGCGCGACGGGCGCAAGCGGCTGCTGCGCCGGCTGGCCATCGACGAAGTGCCCGTCCGCACCGACGGCAGCATCGTGGAGCCGCTCTTCCGCTTCTTCCGCGCGCGCGAAACGCGCACGAGGCGCCGCCGGTGAAGCGGCTCTGGACGCTGGCGTTGCTGCTGGGCCCCGCGGCCGCGAGCGCGCAGGGGGGGGGGCAGTTGCCGGCAGACTCGGTGCGGTACGGCGTCACCACGTCGCACGACACGGTCACTGTGGGCGAGGCCTTCGAGGTTCGCGTGCGCGTGCGCGCGCCGGTGGATGCCACGATCCGCTTCCCGGAGCAGCCTGATTCGACCGGCACGGTGCAGGCGCGCGATCCCCGCGTCATCCAGATCACGGACAGCATCCAGGCGCGCGACGAGACCGCAGTGTACCGGGTGTCGGCCTGGGATGTGGAGACCCAACCGATCATTCTTCCGGACGTGGTGGTGAGCTGGACGGGGGGCGAGCGCCGCATTCCGCTGGGCGGTCTCGAGGTGTTCGTTCGGAGCGTGCTGCCGGCGGACAGCACGCTGCGCGTGCCGAAGCCGGCGCGGCCGCTCTGGGAGCCGCGAGCGTTCCCCTGGTGGCTGCTTGCGGCGCTGCTCGCCGCCGCCATCATCGGCGCCCTGCTCTGGTGGTGGTGGCGTCGTCGCCGTCGCCCGCGGGCCGCCGAGGTCCTCGATCCGTACGCGCAGGCGCAACGCGAGTTCAACCGGCTGGATGCCATGGGCCTGGTGGACGCGGGCGAACGCACGCGATTCGCCGCGCTCGCCGTGGAAGTGCTGCGCGACTACCTCGTGGCGCGCTATCCGGACCTGTCGCTCGCGCTCACCAGCCGCGAGGTGGTCGCGATGATCCGGCGCCATCCCACCGTGCCGGCAGAGCAGTTGTCGCGTGTGCTGCACGAAGCTGATCTGGCCAAGTTTGCCGGCTTTTCGCTCGTGGAGGAGCGGGCGCGCAATCTCGCGCGTGACGCCCGGGGGATCGTCGAGCACGACCACGCGGCCTCACAGCCGCCAGCGCAGGCGGCCGCATGATCGACGTCGGCCTCGTGCAGTTCGCGTCCCCCTGGGCGCTTCCGCTCCTGCTCGCCCTCCCCGCGTGGTGGCTGTGGCGCAGCCGCCGCAAGCGCCCCGCGATCGTCTTCTCGCGCGTGAGCGCGCTTGCCAGCGGTCCGCGCGCGGGCCGCGGCATCACGCGCGCGCTCTTCCTGCTGCGCAACCTCGTGCTGCTGGGCGTGGTGGTCGCGCTCGCGCGTCCGCGGTCCGGGGCGCGCGCGGAGGACGTCACCTCCGATGGCATCAACATCGTGATCGCCTTCGACATCTCCAGCTCGATGCTCGCGCAGGACTTCCAGCCGCAGAACCGGCTCGAGGTCGCGCGCGAGAAGGTGAAACAGTTCGTGTCGTTGCGGCGCAGCGACCGGATTGGTGTCGTCGCGTTCTCCGGCGAGGCGCTCACGCAGGTGCCACTCACCACCGACTACCCCGTTGTGCTGGCGGCCCTCAACAACCTCCAGCCCGGCCAGCTCGAGGATGGCACCGCGATCGGCACCGCGATTGCCACCGCCGCGAACCGGCTCAAGGACGCGCCGGGCGCGTCACGCGTGGTGATCGTCCTCACCGACGGCGTCAACAACCGCGGCTCGATCGATCCCCGCACCGCCGCGCGTGCGGCGGCGGCGCTCGGCATCCGCGTGTACACGATCGGGGTGGGAACGGAGGGGATGGCACCCGTGCCCGTGGGACGCGGCCTCTTTGGCTTGCGGTACGAGATGCGTCCGGTGGAGATCGACGATCAGCTGCTCACCGAAGTGGCGCGGCTCACGGGTGGACGCTACTTCCGCGCGCGCGACGCGGCGGCGCTCGACCGCATCACGCACGAGATCGACCGGCTGGAGCGCGTGCCCGTGCAGACGCGCACGTACGTCCGCTTCACGGAGCTCTATCGCTGGCCGCTGCTGCTCGCCCTGTTCGCGCTCGCGGCCGAGATTACGCTCTTTGCGCGCCGGGGGCCGCTGCCCGCATGAGGATCTCCTTCGACTACCTCTGGCTGCTGCCGCTGGCGCTCCTGCTGCCGGTGGCCTTCATCTGGCTGCTGGGGCGCGCGGCCGGGCGTCGCCGTGATCGGCTCGCGCGCTTTGGCGAGCTGGAGATCGTCAAGCGCCTGCTCCCCGCCAACGCCACGGGATCGCTCAAGCCGCGCGCGGCCCGCCTCGCGGTCGCGGGCGCGCTCCTCGGCGTGGGCATTGCCGGCCCGCGGTGGGGCACGGAGCAGACGGTCGTCCGGTCGCGTGGCATCGACATGGTGTTCGCGCTCGACGCGTCGCTCTCGATGATGGCCACCGACGCGCGCCCCAACCGGATCACAGAGATGAAGCAGGAAGTGCGTCGCCTGCGGGCGATGTCGCGCGGGGACCGCGTGGGGCTCATCGCATTCGCCGGGCGCAGCTACGTGCTCTCGCCACTCACGATCGACGCGGGCGCACTCGATCTCTTCCTGGACAACCTCGATCCGTCCGTGGTGGGCCAGGCGGGCAGTTCGCTCGCGCGCGCCATCCGGCAGGGCACCGACCTGCTCTCGCTCACGAAGAGCACGGCCGACCGGGCGCTCGTCGTGATGAGCGACGGCGAAGCGTTCGAGGACGTGGAGGACGTCATCGCCGAGGCGCGCAGGGCGGGCGAGCAGGGGATCAATCTCGTGACCGTTGGCTTCGGCTCGACGGACGGCGCGAACATTCCCGTTCGCGAGGGCGGCGTCAACACACTCAAGCGCGACGACCAGGGTCAGATCGTCGTGACGCGCTACCAGCCGGACTTCCTCCAGGCCGCGGCCGAGGCGGCCAAGGGCACCTTCATTCCCTCGGAGCTGACGGACAAGGCGACTCGCGTGCGCGCCGCGCTCGCGTCACTGCGTCGGCAGCAGCGCGTGACGCTCGGCGGCGAAACCCAGACGCCGCGATATCAATGGTTCCTGCTTCCCGCGGCACTGCTGCTGCTGGTGGACACCCTGCTCAACGAGCGGCGCGGCCGACGCAAACGGGGTGCGGCCGCGTCCACCGCCGCCCCTGTGGCGGCGATGCTGCTCTTCCTGCTCGTGGGCTGCGCCGGACAGTCCGGCTCGGCCGCGGCCGCGCGGGCGTATCACGCGCAACAGTATCCCCGGTCGGCGGCGATGTTTCGCGCGCTGGTGGACGCAGGCGATCGCACCCCGCCCACGCTCTACAACTATGGAACGGCCCTGCTCGCCGCCGATTCACTCACCGGCGCGGCCGAGGTGCTGGAGCGCGCGGCCGAATCGACCGATCCCGAGCTGCGGTATCGCTCGCTCTTCAACCTGGGGCTGGCGCACCTGAAGCGGGGGCTGGCGCTGCCGGAGCAACAGGCAGAGGAGCCGCTGAATGCGGCACTCGCCGCCTACAAGAAGGTGCTGCTCTTGCGTTCCGGGGACATGGATGCCAAGTGGAACTACGAGCTGGCCCTGAGAAAGAAGGAGGGCGGTGGCGGCGGTGGAGGGGGTGGGGGAGGCGGGTCCGACGAGAGCCCGTCGCGTGAACAGCAGCCCAGGCCGAGCGGCGGCCTTGGCGAACAGCAGGCCGAGCAACTGTTGGGGAGCGCGGCCCGCGAGGAGCGTGACGTGCAGGCGAGACGGCAACAGCGCAGCAGGGTAGAGCCCCCGCCCGGCGGGAAGGACTGGTAGTGCTCGTCGCCCTTGGCGTCATCGCGCAGCTCGCGATCGTGGCGCACGCACCGGACACGGTGAACGCCTGCCAGGCGGTGGAAGTGTCGGTCGCCATCAGCGCGCCCGATCGGGGAATTCCGCGCCTCGTCACGCCGTCGTTCCATCCGTTCGATGTGCTGCGCGGCACGACCACGCCGCGCGTCCAGCGCCGGTCGCCCCAGTCATTCGTCACCGAGTACCGGTACACGATCACCACCGATCGGGTCGGGCAGTACACGATCCCGCCCTTCGAGGCGCGCGTCGGCGGGACTCGCGTCGTGTCGCGCCCGCTCACGCTCACGGTGCGCGAGCCGCGTGGACGGGTTGCGCCGGCGGTCGTGACGCGCGCGCGAATCGACACCAGCGCATCGCCCGGCCTGCTGGCCGACCCCAGCGCCCGGACCGACACCGTGTTCATCGGGCAGCAGGCCACCTACGAGGTGGCGGTTTTCCTCAACGCCGAGGTGCGGCAGCGGCTGCGTCGCAATCCCACCTTCTACCCGCCCGACATGCAGGCGGTGCTCGCGTACGACCTGCCCGCGATGCCACTGGTCGCGCGACAGTCGGGGTCGACGTGTTTCGACGCGCTGGTCTACCGCCGCGCGCTCTTCCCCCTCACCGCCGGCCGGCTCGCGATTCCCCCCGCGCAGCTGGTCTACAACATGAGCATCTCGCCGCTCATGTATCGCGCGGAGGAGAGCCATGAGCTGCAGACCGACAGCGTCACGATCATCGCGGTGGAGCCGCCGGCGGCGGGACGGCCGCCGGAATATGCGGGCGCGGTGGGCAGCGTGCGCGTCGACGCCAGTCTCGACTCCACGGACAAGCGCGTGGGCGACCCCATGCTGTTCACCGTGCGCGTCACGGGCGCGGGCAACGTGAAGCTCTTCCCGCGACCGGCGGTGCGCATGCCTTGGGCGGGGCTCGTGCCCGCGGACGAGCGCGTGAGCATGGACTCGAGCAGCGCCCGGATCGGGGGCGTGAAGGAATTCGATTGGGTGCTCACGCCGCGCATCGCGGGCGAGTTCGACGTGCCCCCGGTGCGCTACGGATACTTCGATCCGTCCCGCCGGCGCTATGACGTCGCGGTGGCGCCGGCCAGCCGCGTCCGCATCGGGAGCGGTGCGCTGGCGTCCTCGGACACCGGTGACGCGGAGGCGGTGCTTGACATCCGCACGCGCTACGGCGGGCGCGCGTGGCCGCCCCTGCAGTCGCGCGCGACATTCTGGTTCGCGATGGCGCTGATCCCGGTGCCAGCCATCGTCTCCCGCGCGCGGCGCCGGGTCGCCCAACGCCGGAAGGGCGCCACGGAGAATCCGATGCGCGCGCTGCTTGGCGCACGGCCGTCCGATGATGCGGTGCGGCTGCGTCGACAGTTCGTGCGCGCGCTCGCCCTTCGCCTGGGATGCAACCCCGAGGACTTCACGCATCCCGGTGCCCTCGATCGTTCCCTGCGGCGCTCCGGTGTGTCCAGGGAAACCGCGGCGAACGCCGAGGCGCTCCTCCGCGAGCTGGATTCCGCCGCGTACGCGAGATCCGGTTCCGTGCCGCGCGGGGCCGGGATGACCGCGCGCGCCGTTGCGCGTGCCGTGGACGAGGAAGCGCTGGCGCGCTCGGAGCTGCCCTTCTGGGTGCCGCTGGCTTTCTTCGTCTTGTCGCTCGGGCTGGCAGCGAACGCCGCCGCGGCAGATACCGCCGCCACCCATTTTTCGCGCGGTGTGTCCGCGTACCTGCGCGCCCAGTACGATGCATCGCGCGACGCATTCGCCGCCGCGGTGTCGGCGGAGCCCGCGTCGCCGGACGCCTGGGCCAACTTCGGCACCGCGAGCTGGACCCTCGCGGACACCTCGGCGGCGGTGCTCGGCTGGCGGCAGGCGCTCGCGATCCAGCCGGGCGCGGTGGACCTTCAGGATCGCATGGGCCTGCTGGGTGCCGCGTCACCGTCCGAGCCCGGATGGGTGCCGTCGCTTCCGCGCAACGCGTCGGTCTGGTTGTTCGCGGGACTCTGGGTTGCGGCGTGGGCGCTCGCGTTCCTGGCGCACGCGCCGCGGTGGCGCGAGCAGTTCGGCTGGATGTCGCGCTGGCCGCTGCCGCTCGCGGGCACGGCGCTCGTCGTCGGCGTGCTCGCGGTCGAGCTGGAGACGCGGATCGCCGGGGCGCGGCTGGGGATCGTGCGCGGTGCCGTCGCCCTCAGCTCCGATCCGGCGATGGGCATGGATCGTGGCCCTGCGCTCGCCACCGGCGAAATCGTCACGATCGCGGCGCGTCGGGGCGGGTGGACGCGTGTGGAGGCGCGCGGAGACCGCGAGGGATGGATCGCCGCCTCACAACTGTACTTGGTGGACGCTCGCCGCATTCCGCGCGATTGAGAACGGTCCGCGCCGGGCCTAGCTTGCCACGATGGTGCGATCCGAGCCGCCCGAGTCGTTGATGTCTTCCACGCCCCTCCCCCCCTCCGCGCGGCAGACACCTGGCCGTCCTCCGGATGGGCGTCCGCGCATCGCGGTGCTCCCCGCCGCGGTGGCCGACCAGATCGCGGCGGGCGAGGTGGTCGAACGCCCCGCATCCGTCGTCAAGGAGCTGATCGAGAACGCGCTCGACGCGGGAGCCACCGCGCTCGACGTGCTGGCCGAAGAGGGGGGACGGCAGCGCATTCGGGTGAGCGACGACGGCATCGGGATGACGCGCGACGATGCGCTGCTCGCGCTCGAGCGCCACGCCACGTCCAAGATTCGTCAGGCCGAGGATCTCGTTGGGGTGGGCACGTTCGGCTTTCGGGGCGAAGCGATGCCGGCGATCTGCTCGGTGTCCCACTTCGCGGTGGAGACCGCCGCGGAAGACGGCGCCGGCACGCGCGTGATCGCTGCCGGCGGCACCATCCGGGAGGTGGAGGGGGTGGCGCGGCGCCGCGGCACCACGGTGGACGTCACCCGGCTGTTCTACAATGCGCCGGCGCGCCAGAAGTTCCTTCGCAGCGCGCGCAGCGAATGGCGCGCCGTGCTGGACGTGGTGAGCACCATGGCGCTCACCCGCCGCGACGTGCGGATCACGCTCACGCACGACACGCGCGAGGTGCTGTCGCTGGCGATCGCACAGTCGCTGCGCGAGCGGGTGGCCGCGCTCTGGAGCGCGGACTATGCGGCCCGGTTCGTGGACGTGGACGACGTGAGTGGGCCGTTTCATGTCAGCGGCCTTGCGGAGCGGCCGGCGGATGTCGGCATGTCCTCGCGTCGCGTGCATCTCACCGTGAACGGCCGGGCGATCCGCGACCATGGACTCGTGCGCGCTGCGGAGGCGGCCTATCGCTCCACGCTGCCGTCGGGGCACCGTCCCTCGCTCTTTCTGGACATCGTGGTGCCCGCAGACGTCGTGGACGTCAACGTGCATCCCGCCAAGGCAGAGGTGCGGTTTCGCGATCGATGGACGGTGGAGCGGGCGATCGAACACGCGATCCGGCGCGCGCTCGGCACGCCGGACAGCGCGGCGTCGCTAGGCGCCCCGATGATCTGGGCGCCGCGCGCGGATTGGTCCGGCGGCGCGCCCGGGGGGGGGGGGGGGCCCCACCGCCGCCGCCGCGGTGGAGTCGGACGCGTGGATGACTCCGTGCCTCCGCTGATCCAGCTGCGCCGCACCTACCTGATGTTCGAGTCCGATACCGGCGTCGTGCTGATCGACCAGCACGCCGCGCACGAGCGCGTGCTTTACGAGCAGTTCATGGGTGCGCTGGAGAGCGGGGCGAGCCCGTCGCAACGACTGCTCTTTCCGCTGACGCTCGCTCTGACCGGCGCGGAATCAGAGGCGCTCGACGCGCATCGTGACCTGCTGGGGGCCCTCGGCTACGAACTCGAGGGGTTTGGCGGACAGACGCTCATCGTGCACGCGGTGCCCGCCCCGCACCCGCGTTTCGATGCGGAGCGGTGCCTTCGTGACACGCTGACCGCGCTCACCGGCGATCGGGTCGCGTCGTCCGCCGCGCGACATCAGCGCCTGGCGGCGACGGTCGCGTGCAAGGCCGCGGTCAAGGCGGGCGACGCGCTGGCGCCACCGGAGATGCGCGCGCTGTTCCTCGCGCTGCGCGACTGCAAGCTCCCCGCGCACGACGTGCACGGCCGCTCCAGCATCGTGCAACTTGCGTGGGATGAACTCGAGCGACGCTTCGGCCGCCGCTGAGGCGCCCGTGTCCTGCGTGACGGTCCCTGTCATCTGCGGGCCGACCGCGTCGGGAAAGAATGCGGTGGCGATGTGGCTTTCGCTGCGTCGCGAGATCACGATCATCAGTGCCGACTCGCGCCAGATCTATCGCGGCTTCGACATCGGCACCGCGAAGCCCTCGGCGGAAGACCAGGCGCGCGTGCCACACCGCGGCGTGGACGTTGCCGAGCCGACGGAGCGCTACTCGGCGGCGCAGTGGGGCTCGCTCGCGCGGACCGCGATCCACGACGCCATCGCGGCAGGGCGACAGCCCGTCATCGTCGGCGGCACGGGATTCTACATCGGCGCGCTTTTCCAGCCGCTGTGGGAGCAGCCGTCGCTGGATCCGGACCGGCGGGAGGCGGTGCAGCGTGTGCTCGATGCCCAGTCCACCGACGAGTTGAGGCGCTGGTGCGCCGCCCTCGATCCCGACCGCGCGCACCTGGGACGAGCCCAGCTGCTGCGCGCGGTGGAAATCGCTCTCCTCACGGGCGAGCGGCTCAGCCACCTGCACGTGACGCGTGCGCGGCCGACCGAGTGGCGGGGTAGCTATCTTCTGGTCGATCCCGGCATGGAACTGCCGTCACGCATCGTGGCGCGCGCGTCCGCCATGTTCGATGCCGGGTGGCCGGAGGAGGTGCGCCGGCTGATGGACCTGGTGCCGGAGGACGCGCCGGCGTGGCACGCCTCCGGCTACGACGCCGTTCGGGACCTGGTGCGGGTGGGGGGGGCAATCACCAGCACGGCGGCGCTCGAACGCGTAGTCATCGAGACGCGGCAGTACGCCAAGCGGCAGCGCACCTGGTTCCGGCACCAGCTGGCCAGGGAGGATGTGCGACGGCTGGCCTTCGGCGAGAGCGGGTGGCAGGAGAAGGTGGACCGCTGGATCACGGAAGTCG
>JBBDYA010000006.1:0-45043 GCA_040902005.1 Gemmatimonadaceae bacterium
GGGGGCCGTTCGACAAGAAGCGCACGCTAGGTGGGTGCGGCGGCCCGCGCGAGGAGCGCGGGCCGCTTTGCTTTATTGCCGCGGTGAAACGCTGGCGCACGCGTCATTTTGGTGACGTCCTCGCACATCGCGCGCGTTATGCTGCCGCATGATCGGCATTGCCCCCGACGAACGGCTTCTCACCCGCATGCGGCGGATCCTGCGGATGCGGCACTACAGCCGACGGACCGAGGCCGTCTACCTGGGCTGGGTGCGGCGATATGTGGAGTATCATCGGATGCAGCATCCCCGCGGGCTTGCGGAGCCTGAGGTGGCGGATTTTCTGACTTCGCTGGCGGTGGACGGCGCCGTGGGAGCGGGGACACAGAACCAGGCGCTGGCGGCGATCCTCTTTCTGTACCGTCACGTCCTCGGCATTCCCCTGTCGCTCGGGCGCCAGGTGGTGCACGCTCGGCGAACGCGGCGGCTTCCGGCGGTGCTGACCCGGGACGAGGTGTGGCGCGTGCTGTCGCACCTCGATGGACCGACTCGCGTGGCCGCGCTGCTGATGTACGGGAGCGGGCTTCGGCTGATGGAGTGCCTTACGCTCCGTGTGAAGGACCTGGACTTTGCGGGTCAGGAGGTCACGGTCCGGGGCGGCAAGGGGAACAAGGATCGACGGACGATGATGCCCCGCAGCGTGGTGCCGGAGCTGGAGGCGCAGCTGCGCCGGGCGCGGCGGTTATTCCAGCTGGATATGAAGGGTGGCGGCCCGGGCGTTCCCCTGCCGGACGCACTTGGCCGGAAGTATCCGAACGCGGCGAGGGAATGGGGCTGGCAGTGGGTTTTTCCAGCGTCGCGCGTGTATCGGGACGCCGCTGGCGATCGCCATCGTCACCACATCCACGAGAGCGTGGTGCAGCGGGCGGTGCACGAGGCCGTTCGGGACGCCGGGCTGACGAAGCGCGCGACCTGTCACACCTTCCGTCATTCCTTTGCGACCCACCTGCTGGACGCCGGGTACGACATCCGGACCGTGCAGGAGTTACTGGGTCATACGGACGTGCGAACGACGATGATCTACACGCATGTGCTGAACAAGGGCGGCCGAGGGGTGCGGAGTCCGGCGGACGTTGGGACAGATGCGACCCTTCCCGCATCTTCGCACGCAATGCCTTCAGGGGCACTGAGGCGCCAAGTTGGGGTGGTGCGGGGAGATACGGACCCTGACCGGGGCGAATCTTAGACGAGGTTGCAGCACCGCTCTCGGCCATTCACATTCCTTCTTGACGTTCTAATTGGCGTTAGGCGTACGCTCGAAACGCTTCAGAGGACAACCAGCGCTGCATCGGTGACCGGCATTCTCGGCGCTTTGCCCTTCGTGGTGGACGGATATGAGCTACTGCAGTACCTTCGCCGACCGTCTGACGCAGTGCCCCTCTACGGCTAGTTGATGGACGCCTTCGCCCGCGCATTGTCCAACCGCTACCGCCTCGAACGCGAGCTGGGGGTAGGCGGTATGGCACATGTGTATCTGGCGCATGATCTCAGGCATAACCGCAAGGTCGCGTTGAAGGTTTTACGCCCTGAACTCGCGGCCAATGTCGGCGTGCAGCGGTTTCTCAACGAGATTAGGACCGCGGCCAACCTCCAGCATCCGAACATTCTTCCGCTGCATGATTCCGGTGAGGTGGATGGCGTCGCGTTTTACGTGATGCCTTTCGTCGCCGGAGAGTCCCTCCGCGGCCTTCTGCAGCGCGAGAGCCAACTATCGATTGAACAAGCCATTGGAATCGCGACGGACGTCGCGGGCGCACTCGACTACGCGCATCGTCATGGCATCATCCATCGGGATATCAAACCCGAGAACATCCTTCTTCAGGACTCGCGAGCGATCGTGGCAGACTTCGGGATCGCGCTCGCGCTGTCGCATACCAGCGGCGAGCAACGCCTCACCGCGACCGGCCTTGCCCTTGGAACGCCGCAGTACATGGCGCCGGAGCAAGCAACCGCAACCCGTCAGATAACCTCGAAAGTCGACATTTACGCGCTTGGCTGCATCACATACGAGATGCTCATAGGCGAGCCACCGTTCGTCGGCGGCACGCCTCAAGCAATGATCGCACGCATGCTGGCTGAGGATCCCCGATCGCTGGTGACCCAGCGTCGCACCGTTCCACCTCACGTCGAAGCGGCGGTGCTTCGCGCACTGGCCAAAGTGCCGGCCGACCGCTTCTCGGATGCAGCAGAGTTTGCACGAGCATTGACGACGCCTCCTCACGCGCTTTCACCAGTCCAGGCGCTGCGACGCTGGTTCACGTCTACGCGCATTGTAATTGCCGCTGGCGCTTTGGCCACGGTTGGCCTGGTGAACGCGTCGCTGCGCGACTCGCCCGACTCGGGACCTACCAGGTACACGTTGGCGCTGCCGCCGTCGCAGACACCCGACGTGGACTTTCCGATGAGGGTGTCTCCAGATGGATTTTATCTTCTGTTTGCCGCACGCGCTGCACCGGTCACACCGCCGCAGCTTTGGATCAAGGCGCGTGATCGCTTTGATGCCCGGCCTCTCGCGGGCACGAGTGGAGCCGGCAGCTTCACGTTTTCGCCTGACGGAAGGTCCATTGCGTTCGTCCAGGATCGCCTTGTGAAGCAGCTCTCGCTTCGGGGTGGCCCGCCGGTCGTCGTTGGAGATTCTGCCGCCCCTTTTCAGTGGCTTGGCATTGCCTGGCTCGACGACGGGAGCATCGTGTACGTCCACGAGGACAATCAGCAGCTCCGCCGGATTACGGCGGCGGGAGTCCGAACGAAGGTCTTCCAATCGGATTCGGGATTTCTGACTCACCTGGTCCCCCTTCCAAACGCGCGCGGTGTGCTCTTCGTTCGATGCCACGGATCGACCTGCGAGAACGAACAGGATCTATGGGTCGTTCGACTGTCTGATGGTGCCGCGTCGCGCCTCGAGAAGGAAGTCGCTCGCGCTGTCTACGCGCCCACGGGCCACTTGCTGATGTTGCGACGTGACGGCGTCGTTCAGGCTGCCGCTTTCGATCTGCGCCGTCTCACCATGTCGAACACGCCCGTCTCTGTTCTCGACTCAGTCCACGTTCGCGGAGCGCGAGCCGCGTTCGACATCTCCGCGTCAGGCACCCTCATCACACGCCGCGGTCCTTCGACCTTCGCGCCGCAATTCCAGATGGTGTGGATCGATCGGTCCGGTCGCGAGTTGCCCGTCGACACCGGCTGGACCTTCCGGTTCAGCAGTTTCAGTCCCGGGGCGTCGGAAGGCGGCTGGTCGCTTTCGCCCGATGGCCGTCGCCTCGCCGTTGGGCTGCGGACTTCATCTGGCGATGACCTCTGGATCAAAGAGCTGCCGGACGGGCCGCTCTCCCGCGTGACATTCAGCCAGCGCCCCCATTTTCGTCCGCGGTGGGCGCCGGATGGGCGATCACTCACCTTCATCTCGCTGGCGAACGGACGGATGGCGGCATTCGAGGTGTCTGCGGACGGATCAGGCGACGAACGTGTGATTCTCGAACACGATCGGCATGTTGCGGAGTTCGGTATTTCGAATGATGCGCGCTGGATCGTCGCTCGAGTCGGTTTCGGCGGCAACGAATTCAATCGCGACATTGTTGCCAAACCGCGAAACAGCCCCGACACCGTCAGGGAACTGATCGCAACGCCGTTCGTCGAAACCGCCTTCTCTTTGTCCCCAGACGGCCGGTGGATTGCATATCAGTCCAACGAGACGGGAAGGTTGGAGGTATACGTCCGCTCGTTCCCGGAAGCGGGAAGGATCAAACGGCAAGTATCTGTCACCGGCGGCTATTCTCCTCTTTGGTCACGCGACGGTCGGGAACTGTTCTACATGACCAGTGCCGGGAACATGACGGCCGTTCAGATCCTCGATCGCGGCACAATCGGCGACAAGAAGCCGCTATTCGACCGCGGGTCTGCTCTCTATGGTGGTCCCAGTGATGCCTACACGCCTTGGGATATTTCCCTCGATGGGCAACGTTTCATTATGGCGAAGAGAGTCCTGAGTGCGAACTCGGTCGCCGGCCCGGTGCTGGTTGTTGACAATTGGTTCGGCGAGTTGCGCAGATTCGTCGACTCTCGCTGAAATCTCGCCGCTAGTGAATTGAGACGCCTAACGGGGAGTTGCACCTGACCGGCGCTCTGTGGCGGCGGCTCGCTCGCGGACCTCGCGAGCCGCATTTTGTTGGAAGCGCCGGCAGGTGAACTCCGGCGCGTTAGGCTGACTACAGGGTTGTCATGGAGGGAGCCATGTCTCTTATCCCCTACCTCTATTACGAAGACGTGGGCCGGGCGAGGACATTCCTGTCCAAGGCGTTCGGCTTTCGATCATTCGGCGCCAGTACACGCAACAAGGAGGGCCAGCTGAATCACGCTGGCATGCGCCTTGGGAGCAGTGTGGTCATGATGGGCTGCCCAACAACCGCCTACCGCAATCCAAAGACTCTCGGGCAGGCGACACAGTGTCTTGTGATGACCGTGCGCAACGGTATTGACAACCACTTTCGCCGCGCCGTAACGGCCGGTGCTCGTATTTTGCAGGAGCCTGCGGACAATCCGTTCGGCACGCGCCGGTATGGTGTTGCCGATCCCGAAGGGCACGAGTGGTACTTCTCGCAACGCATCGGTCGCAAGCCACCCGCAAGGCGCAAGCGACCGGCGCGTGAACAGTCGGGAACATCGGTAACACTTCAGTCTAAGGACATCGGTAACACTGGCCGGGAGCGCACTAGCCTCCGAACGATATGTCCGCCCCGGACGCAGGTGGTTCGTTCGCTGCCGCCTCGCGCGACGCCGCCCGGAACAGTGGCGCCACCGCCATCGGCGTCCGACGCTCCGCCGGTGCCCGCTTCACGTCGAAGTGCTTTGACGTCACGAAGTACCGCGCGCCGACACGGCGGCACGCCACGAACTGGATCGCGTCCTCAAAGTCCACGTCACTGAAGTACAGGGCCGACAGGTAGTCCATGTTGTCCAGCGGCGCCACGCGCACGAGTCGCAGGAGGTCTTGCACCACCCCGAACGAAACGGCGGAGCGCGGACGAGAGTCCGACAGGTGGTAGAGCAGCGGTACCGTGAGCGGTGAAATCCAGGCCGGAACACGCATGGTGCCGCTCTCGACGTCCGCCGCGATCGCCTCGAACAGCTCCTCTGCGCCGTTGCCGCGCCTGCCCCCGATTCCCACGAGATCCATGATCACGTCCGCGCCCACCACGATGGGCGTCGGCGTGATTTGATAGTCGGCGCGAGGTGGACGCCTAATACGCATTGCCGCGATCCTCGAGTCGCCTGCGATGCCGGCTGACGTAGGCCGCAAACGCGTCTGATCCGTCGATCATTCCATCGTGCCGCGCCCTGTGCAGGCGCGCCACGAGCGGCGACCTGAGCCTCATCACGGCTCCCTCCCTGGGCAGGGTACCGAGAAAGTCCTCGACCAGTTGGGACAGGTTCGTCCCGGCCATCTCGCAGAACCGTTCGGCGCGCTCCACCACCGCAGGCGCGAGGAAGAGGTTCTTCGCCCGCCGGCGTGCCATGTGTCCTCCATTTCATGCGCACGCCCAACATATGACCATACGCATTGGCCGCAAGTGGGGGGCCTGGTGACTGTCGCCTGGAGTGGCCGTAACTGCCTGAGTAACTGCGTGTTGCGCGCAGCGAAGGCCCGCTCAGCCAAAACCGAACAAGACCTGAATTAGTCATTTTTGCGGATATAGACGCTGATATGGGTAGAGGGGACTCGACACGACACGCAGGAAGCGCGGCTGCGCGGGCCACCATCATTGCCGGCTTCTCCAGCGAATTGCTTAGTAGGGACCACACACATCGCAATGAGGTTGCACGGAATTCCGGCACCGCAACCGGAATCGCTTCCCCGGAGCCGGGAATCGTTTCACCAGGAGAGCGAATCGTTTCACCAGGAGAGCGAATCGAATGGAATGTTGAGAACGTCGGCGCACCAGAGTTCGGAATCGTTTCCCCACATCCGGGAATCGATTCCCGAGACTCCGGAACGCCTTCACCACACACCGAAATGCAGTTCGCAGCACCCGGAATCGTTTCCGCGGCGCACGGAATCGGTTCCGGACGACCCGACGCCGGGTCACCACGCGTCAGAACGCGCGCATTCAGACGCGGATGGCAGAGCGGCAACATCGAAATCCGCCTCGTTGGCCACGGCACGGGTTCCGACACGCCGACAACCGACTCAGGACACTCCGGAGTGCACGCCGGACAATCCGGAATCGGTTCACCAGGGAAGGAAATCCACATTTCACACTCGAGAGGAGGGAGTCATGAACCGGGAAGGACGCAGTACGCTGAGTGCGCTTCAGCGCGTGCAGGAATTTCTCAGGCAGCATCCGACGCTCAGCGCGCCGGAGTTGGGTGAGCAGGTGCAGGAGCTGGACGAGGTCGTCCGGCAGTTGCTCGCCGAGTCGGTGGACCAGGCCAGGGGGATGCGCTTCGCTAGCGCGCAGGTGAAGTCGACGGAGATGGTCCGGCAGGCGCTGTATCTCGACCACATGAAGCCGTTGGCGCAGGTGGCTCGCGAGATCTTCAGCGGGTCGGGGTTGGACCGCGCCTTTCGGCTGACACAACCGCCGACGTCCGAACAGGCGCTGCTCGCGGCCGCGGGCGCAATGGTCGTGGCGGCGGAACAACAGAAGGACGCATTTCTCCGGCGCGGCTTGCCGGCGGGCTTCATCGAGCAGCTGGAGGCCGCGGCGACCGCCGTCGCGGAGGTGCAAAGGGCCAAGGTGGAGTATCGGCGGCAGCACATCGCCGCCACGGCCGCGGTGAAGCGGCTGCTCCGTCATGGGCTTCGGGCAGTGCGTCTCCTGAACGCAATCCTGTCGCCGAGGCTGGCGAAGGATCCGGTGTTGCTGGCCGCGTGGAGAAGCGCCAAGCGCGTTCGGCCGACGTCGGCCGCCGGCGATGGTGAGGGCGCGACGACGCCGGTGCTGGAGAAAGTGGCGTAGACGCACGTGGCAGGACGCTGCCCGGTGCCGATGCTGGCGCCGGGCAGCTTGCCTCTCGTCCTACTTCCGAACCGGAGGTCGCCCGGTTGCCTGCTGCTGACGGGCGGTCTATGATAGGCGCGCGCTGCACGCGCGCCCGCCCGGTCGCCGACCTCAGCTGAGACACACATGAAACGCGCACCTGCCCTGAAAGCCGCCGAGCAGAAGAAGCTGCTCGCCACGCTGCAGGCGCGCTTCGGGAAGCACCCGAAGCGTCACGAGGGTCTCGACTGGGCGAGCGTCCAGAAACGGCTCGATTCCAACGCCGACGCGCTGTGGTCACTGAACGAAATGGAGCGCACCGGCGGAGAACCGGACGTCGTGGGCCGCGACGCGAAGGAGGGGGGGCAGTACGTGTTCATGGACTGTTCAGCGGAAAGCCCGTCGGGCCGGAGAAGTCTCTGTTACGATCCCGAGGCGCTGAAGGCGAGGAAGGAAGCAAAGCCAAAGGACAGCGCCGTCGGCATGGCCGCCGACATGGGCATCGAGCTGCTGACGGAAGCCGAGTATCGCGAGCTGCAGACGTTCGGGCCATTCGACACGAAGACCTCCAGCTGGCTCGCGTCACCGTCAGACATTCGCAAGCTCGGCGGCGCGATCTTCGGCGATTACCGGTATGGTCAGGTCTTCGTGTATCACAACGGCGCGCAGTCCTACTATGCAGGGCGGGCGTTCCGGGGTTCGCTGAAAGCCTGAGTGCCTACTCACGCGGAGACGACAGATGAAGCAGCGCGCCAGTGCCCGGTTCGCCATCACGAGCTGGGATGAACAACCCTATAGCGAGGGCCAGGACCTGCCCAAGCTCACTCGAGCCAGCGTTACCAGGACTTATACCGGTGATATCGAGGGGGACGGGCAAGTCGAGTACCTCATGATGTATCGCAGCAACGGCTCGGCTACCTTCGTCGGACTCGAGCGGATCGGCGGCCGGATTGCCGGCAAGACCGGCAGCTTCGTACTGCAACGCACGGGCGCCTTTGAAGACGGGCAGGCAAAGGAGTCCTATTCCGTGATCCCGGGGTCCGCCACTGGAGAACTGACCGGCCTGTTGGGGGACGGCACCTCCGCCGTCGGGCACGGCCTGGAGCATCCTTTCGCCCTGAACTACGAGCTGGCACAGTAGCTGCGAGCTCGCTCGACCATCCTCCCTCTTTTTCCAAGGCACCCCGTGCACCCGGTCAGCGATCGGCTTCTCACGCGCCTGGCGAGGCTCGCGTGCGCGTTTGCGCTCCTCCTCCTCGCTCCGCTCAGCCTGCTCTCGGCGCAAGCGCCGGCGACGCCCCCGGCAGCCGCGGCTCCGGCTCCGAAGCTCAAAGTCCAGTTGGAGCTTGGATTCCAGATGAGCATGACGAACAGTTACGCGATCGGGAACGTGGACCAGTGGTTCGAAGAGATCACCACCCCGGGCGAGGGACTCACTGACACGGCGCCCGGCTTCAATCAGATCGATGTGCGGCTCCTCCTCGGCACCGACGGCTCCCCATTTCGTATCGGAGTCGGGTTCGGCGGCTACCTCGGTTCGCCGCGCGCCCTCAATGGCCAATCGGCCGCTGCGCAAACACAATTCCACGCCACGCCGAGCATCGTCTTCCTTGCCCTCCCCATCCAGTTGCGCCTTGGCCCAGTCTCGTCCTCGACCTACGTGGCCCTGGAACCGGCGATGGGCATCGGGTTCGTGAAGGAGGGCTCCCTCTCGATTTCGACCTCGACACGCCACACGCTCGCGCCGATGCCGACGTTCGGCTACCAGCTCGGCGCCGGTGTCGAGCACTATCTCGGGCGCGTGGCGATCCTCGGTCGAGTGGGATATCGCCTCCAGAAAATCGGGGCGGGGTACACCGACTCTTCAGGTGACGTGCTGCAGTACCTTGTGCCGAGTACCGATGAGCTCGTGATGATGGACCTGTCGGGGGCCTATGCCACCCTTGGTGTGGTCCTGGTCCTCGCCCGCTGAGTCAATGGCGGCACGCCTGGTTTCAGGCTCATCGCCTCGACAACCAGGCGGGCGGATCGCAGGGACACCGGCTTGCCCCGTGAGGGAAGCGCCTCGCGGCAAGCCGCAAGAAGTCCAGCACAAGATCCGCTACGGCGCGCCGGGGGCGGGGATGAAGCCCACACACCCCTCACGCTCGCCGAGATGAAGCATCTCTACAAGTACCTCGCCGACTCAGTCGCGATGCCCCGCCAGGACCACGTAGCACATTGGTGGAGAGATGAGCTTTACCCAGGCGACGGGATGGCCTAGCCGCCTGGGCGGCCGGGTATGGCGGTGCCGTGGCAGGCGATGCACACCGATGGGTTCTTCTCCAGCATCCGCGCGGCGTTGAATCCCGGCCCGTGCGGATTGAACCGGAACCCACCGCCCACCGCGGAATGACACGCGGTGCAACTACGCTCGGCGTGGCACGATGCGCACGTCTCGAGGCTCTGCCGGGCGGCCTGTCCGTGGCCCAGACTGAAGCCGCGGAAGGCATCGTGGTATCCCTTCTGGCCGATACGCGACGCGGCCACGAGTCCCGCCTGCTGGTGGCAGCTCTGGCAGAACTGCGCCGGATTGTGACAATCGCTGCAGCTGGACTGGCGGGCATACGCCGCGCTGGGATGGCGCGTGAGGAATCCCTGAGGATGGTAGAGGCTCTGCCGGCCGCCGTCCGGCCGATGGCACTCGAGGCACGTCGAGCGCGCGTGACACGTCTCGCACGAGGCTGGCCGGGCATTGGCCTCCGGCCCGTGTCCCTCGCGGAACGCCAGCGTGTGGCTCGCCGGCGCGGCGCGCGTCGTTTGCGCGCCCGCGGCGCGCCCGGAGGACCCTGCCGGCAGGGCCGCCACGGCTGGTGGCACGTCCCGAACGTGGCAGGTCAGGCAGCTCTCCCGCGCGTGGCAGGTGGCGCAGGTGGCCGTCGCCCGCTGTGCGTCCCTGCCATGCTGCCGCAGGAAGCCCGCGGACGCATGACTCGCCGGCGCCGATTGCGTTGACGCGTAGGTGGGTGACCGGTCGTCGAGCGCCAGCGCGCGAATCACGGGCGACTCGGGGGCATTCACGTGGCACCCGAGACACAGGTTGCGCGCGTGGCACGTGGCGCAGCTGGCGGCGATGGCGACGGCCCCCGGGTGCGCGCCGGGAACCCGCGCGGCACGGCCGTGGCCACCTTCCAGAAAATTGCGCTCACGATGCGACGCCGGCACGGGAAAGGTCCGGATGTCTTCGCGAGTCAGCGCCGGCGCGTCGGTGAGCCGCACGTGACAGGTCGCGCAGGCTTCAGCCGGAACGTCCACGTGCGACCCCGTGAGGCCGTGGCAGTCGAGGCACTGCCCTACCACGGCGTGGCGCACCGTCATCCGCGGCGCGTCCGGCTCGTTGTGACACGAGGAACAGGTTCGGGCCCGCACGCTATCGGCCGGATCGGCGGCGGCCGACGCGCGACGGTGCCCGTCATGCGTGAACCTCAGGTTCCCCCCGCGCGGGCCGGTCCGCGGTTCCCACTCGACGCGCGGTTTCACCTCGCCGTCATGGCACGACGCGCACTGCGCCGGCTGCGGCCAGAGCGGCTGCCCGGGCTCGACGATGCCCGCGTGACAGGTGGCACAGAGTGGAAACAGCTTCTCGTGCTTGTCGTGAGGGAATCCGGCGCGTTCCTGGCGCACAGCAGCCGGCGCGGCGAACACGGTGCCGGCGACCAGCGCCACGACGATCACGGCCGGGAGCACACGCCACCGATGATTCATCGTCCCATCCTGCGCGCGGGCGGCAAGGGGGTTCGATCGGCACCGGATCCGAACGCCAGGCTCACGCCGGCGCGGAGTCGCACCTGCGACAGCGACGATGCACTCGCGTCGGGCCGCTCGCGTTGATCGTCGACGAACGCCACGTCGCTCCACACGCGCCGCTGCACCGTGGGCTTCCACTCCACGCGACCGCCGATCCAGTGACTCGTCGCGTCGTAGTACCGCAGCTCGAGGGGCCGCGCCATCGTTCCGCCGTACACATCCACCGACAATCGCTCGCCGAGCGTGCAGGTCACGGCACCATCGGCGAACCGACCCGCGGCGCCCGGCCCGTGTTCCAGCCCATAGTTGCCGTCCAGTACCCAGCGCGACCCCACCGTGGCGCGAGCACCGACGCTGGCGCGCCACCCGCGATCCTCCAGCAGGGGCACGAGCCCGGTGGACACGTTCGCTGACTCGTAGCGATACCGTTCGCCGCGCCCGTGCAACGAGAGCCGGCCGGACGGCCGCACTTCCACGGACGCGTTCAGCGCGTTGTAGGGCACGGGACTGAACGCGCCCCACAGCGTCCACAGACTGAAATACGGACGATACCGCCGCGCGCCGCCCGACACGGCGAAGCGCGGTTGCAGGTATGTGAGCGTGAGGTCCGCCGACCCGAGATGACCCTCCGCGATGTTGTAATCCAGTCCGCCGGCCGCCCGCACGGAGGCGGTGCGCGCCACGAGCGAGATCGCGGTGCGTTCGGAGACGAAGTAGTCGTCCTGTGGATCCACCTCCCGGCGGTACTCCGCGCGCACGTCCACATCGCGGCGCCGCCACGACGCCTCCGCGCCCGCCACGAGTTGCCGGTCGCGCGGCCGCCACTCGTCGAGCGGGTTGAGCGCGGGGCTCGTCACCGGCAGCGCGGCGGCCTGCCCGAGCCCCCAGCCTCCGTACGCCGCGAAGTCGAGCGAGGCCTTGTCCCAGCGAGCGCCGAGCCACCCGCCGTCGAACCCCAGCCGCTCCAGTCGCGATGACAGCAGCTGACGACCGGCGCGCCCCGTGAATGCCGGACGTTGGTACTCGAAGTATCCCTCGATGAGCTGACCCGCCGGTTCCACGCCGGGCCACACCCGATCGCGCCCGAGGTCCGCCAGCAGCCGGCCGGTTGCGCGCAGCGTCAGCCCGGGAACGCCCAGCCCCCACATGACCATGCTCGCGGAGGTCGTCACCGGCACGCCGCGCAGTTCGGGGCCCGGCCGGAAGTAGTGGCAGTACTCCCCTGCCCCGCACCGCACCGCGTAGCCATCCGGGGTCTGCAATCCGCCGCTGGTGGAGGGCACCACCGCTCCGACCGCGATGCTGTCGGCGACGAGGCCGCGAAACGAGACCGCTTGGGTGCCCGCATCCAGACGAACGCGATAATTCTGCGCCGAGACCGGAGCGGTCCCCGTTACCACGAGGGACACGATCGTCAGTCGGCGCCACTGCGTCATCGCGGGATCGGCATGGTGAGTTTCGCCCGGTACGCGTCGGGGTCAGTGAGGAAGTGGCACACGCTGCATTCCTGGCGGTCGTAATGGTTCGTCGCCTTCGCCGTGTGACAGGTGCCGCAGAAGGCCCGCACCGGCGTGAGCCCCGCGATCGTGGCCGGCGTGTGGCACGCGTCGCAGCGCTGGTGCGCCACCTCCAGGGTGGTATGCGCGACGCGCGGATCGGCGATCGCATGACACGCGGAACACGTTCGGCCCACGGCGTGATGCTCGCTGTGGCAATCCTGGCAGAGGGTGCGCGGCGGCACCAGGGTGACCGGAGTGGTGTGGCATTCCATGCACGACCGGGTCTCGTGGCGCGCATGCAGAAAGTCTATCGGTCGTGTCGCCGGTGATCGGCCGGGGACCGTCACGGTGATGACCGCCGGTTGTGGTGGTACGTACTCGGCGGTACGGTGACACGTGGCGCACCGGGCCGGTGTCGGCGCCTGGTGATGGCAGATTGCGCAACCGCGCGGCGGCTCGAACGTCAGTCGGCCATGGCCGTCCCCCGTCTGGTGACAGACGAGACACGCGAGCCGCGTGTGCCTCGCGTGGGGGAACGTGTCGGCCAGCGCGGCCGGTGCGGCCGGCAGGTATGGCCCGGCGCGAGCGCTCTCTTCCCCCCCCCCTACCCCCCGGGCGTGCCCGAACCGAGCGTCATCATCGGCGTCGCTAGGGGGGGGGGACGGACCGCCGCCCCGGGCCGATCCCGAGATGACCGAGTGACGCGGCGGCGGGGACAGGGCATGCGGCGCTGGTGCGGGGGGGGGGGCTGCCGACGGCGGGGTGGGGCGGCGCAGTGCGCTGCTGGTGTCGAAGGGAAGAGGCGGGCGCAGCCGGCTCCGGGATCGCACGGTGAGGTGGCACGCCTCGCAGCTGCTGGCGTCCACCTTGGCGGCGTGCGGCGCGTGGCAGAGAACGCACTGCCGGCCAACGTTGCGATGGCTGGCGCCCCTATGGAACGCCTCGTCCTGCCAGTTGGAATGGCACCCCGATGTGGCGCAGGTCGCGGCCGCCTCTGCGGTGCTCTTCTGCACGTGCGGGTTGTGGCACATGCCGCACGTGCCGCCGTGCGGATCCCTGTCCTCGTTGAAGTCCGCCAGCACCTGGCGCATCTCGTGGCACCCGAGACACTCCGCCCTGCCGGGCACCAGGGTTCCGCGCGCGGAATCGCGCGTGGCGAGTGCGGGAACGTCCGCGGTGAAGCCGTGACAACTCGTACAGTGGCGAACGGTCTGGCCGGCCATCTTGCCGAGCACGATCCCCGTCTCTTCCGGCTCATGGCAACCGCTCTGGCCGCACGTTGCGGCGACTGGCTGGAATCGATGCACCTCGACGCCGTGGCATGACACGCATTGCAGCTCGGCGAGGGCGCTGGAGTCCGACTCCAGATGCACGCGGTGGCCCGCCGTCGCCGCAATGCGCTGCCAGGTGGCCGTGTCGCCTGTGACATGGCAGCTGGCACACACGCGATCCGGCACCTTCGCGTGTTCGCCGATCTCCTGCGGCCGCTCCGCCACCCAGAGGTAGAGTTGCCGCATGCTGGCCGTCAGCGGCTGCTGATGGCACGCGTGGCACGACAGCTCGGCGTGCTTGTTCTCGAGATTGGCGAACTTCTGGAACGCGGGGTTCATGACGTGACACCCGATGCAGAAGTCGTTCGAGTGCTGCGTATAGTTCCAGGTGGCAGCGCCCATGATGCCGGTACCGATGAGCAGCGCGACACCGGCGGCCGCGAGCGCGAATCGAACGGCAGGGGTGCGCGACACCAGCCATGCGCGGATCTCAACGCGGCGCCGGTACAGGAACCGGAGGACGATGAGAGCAACGGCGGCGCCGACGACGACCCCGCCCATCTGCACCCACGACGGGACCGTGTTCAACAGGAAACGGACGACCTCCGCGACTCCGCCGGGGAGTGGCGACTCGACGACCACCGTGTCGAGGGTCGCGCCGTGCGTTTGTTGAAGCGCCGCTGCCGGTTGCATGACCCCGGCGGCGACGCCGGGTTGCGTGCCGATCACAACTTATAACGTAATCGAGTCACCTACCTGACGGCGTGCGGACCACATGCATTGCGCTGTAGAACGCTTCCTTGTTCAGCCCGTCCAGCCGGGCCTGCTCCGCGGCGGACGCAGGCAGCCCATAATAACTCCTGATGTAGTCGATCGTGGCGATCATCAGCGCCCGGCACAAGAACGGGTTGTGGACCCCCTTGGAGTTGTCGGCGGTGGACTGCCCGTACTCGCCACAGAGGCGCGCATTGAACTCGGCGCCCTCGGCTGGCGTGATCGTATTGTCGCTGTTGCTCCATTCCGTCGGAGTGCTCGCCCGCACCGTGGGCAGCAGTCCGGCGTCCGTGGGCGATGCCTGCATCGAGCCGTTGGCGTTCGAGTCCAACCAGAGCTGGTCCGTGAAGGACTTCATCAGCGCGCGGGAGTCGTTGAAGATGGTGGCGGCCACACTGGCGTTGGCGTGACAGCCCGCGGTGGTGCAAGTCTGCCACGACCGCGCCGTGGCCGTGTAGGCGCACGTCTTGTCGGCTATCGGCTTGCCATCGGCGTCCAGGCATGGCACCGGGCGCATGAGGTGACCCGTTGCCTGGAACGAGAATGCCCCAGTGAGCTGATCGGTCACGGTGAATTTGGCGACGTGACATCCCGCGCAGAGCTTGGGGTTCGCCGTGGTGGCATGCGAGCCGAAGATGCGAGCGGTGTCGTAGGTGAACCCCGGCGGCCGCCAGCCGGCGAAGCCCAGCAGCATCGCCCCCTGCGGCGCATGGGGTGAGCTGGTAGACACCGTCGGCTCTCCCACGCGCAGATGGCATCGGATGCAGAGGTTCTCTTCCGGATCCGCGGCCGTCACCGCGAAGCGCAGTTGCCCGGGGTTGTTCTTCGCGTGCGGGTCGTGGCACACCGCGCACGTCGTCGCCTGATACGCGGTCGGGTCGTCCCGCTCGATGTAGTTGTCATCGACGCCCCACTTTGCAAGCGCCTTGCGGCCGTCGTGGCAACCGGCGCAGCTCGCGTTTGCTGCCCGCGACGCGCTGACGTTCGCGTGTCTCGAGGCTGCCCATTCCTCGGCGTACGGCTGATGCGTTCCCGAGTGGCAGTCGCCGCAGTTGCCGGTGCCCGTCATGCTGAGCTTCGCGAGTGGCCGCACGAGCGAACCCTGACCGACACCCTCTACGTGCTCAAGGCCGGGTCCATGGCAGCTCTCACACTGCACGTCGTAGTAGGTCGCTTCCTTGATCGCATCGTGTCCAGCAGTCGTCCCGGAGGCCACGTTCCCCTTGCCCGTGACCGTGTGGCACGCGTAACAGAAGTCCGCCGCCGCCGTGCTTGAGTTCAGCGTCGTGTAGGCACTCGCGTGCGCCGTGCCTTGCCAGCTTCCCTGAAAACCGGCGTGACAGTTTCCGCACGTCGTCTGCTTCGTGGCCGCGTCATAGTAGCCGAGGAATCCGGCGGCGGCGGCGTCCGGCTGATTGAACGGCGCCCGATCGCGGAACACAATCTTCTCATCCGTGCAGCCGTTCAGGAACGTCGCGACGACCAGTGTCGTCAATCCAGCCCGCGTGGTCCAGCGCGCATTGCGCATAGCGTCCCTCTCGAGAGGCGTGCGAAACGGACATCTGTGCGACCAGGCCGGGATTCGGCCTGGCTCAATAAAACGGCCCAATGAACGATCGCTCTGTCAGGGACTTCCCGGAAGCCTCTGGCCGAGTTGCACCCACATGGCCGACAAGAAATAATCCTAAGGCGCAACAGTGTGTATGCATGTAGGGCAATACCTGACAAGGTGCCGGGAGAACCGCCCTGCTTCTTCCGAGCTTTCCACCATGTCCGGCCAGGCACCGCCGACGTAACGATCAGCCGTCCGGCCTGTGCGGCAGAGGTCGTGCCACGAACCGCGCCGCGTCACCCCTCTGGAATGCGATGAGCACTGTCGATCGGAGGTCGTTCCTGAAGGAGATGGCGGCCGCCACGGCGGGCACAGCCGCGGTTCCCGGCATGCTCGCCGGGTCCGCGACAACGTCGAAGCACTCGAGCTCGTCGGCTCCCGTCTGGGAGAAGGCGCCCTGCCGGCTCTGCGGCGTCGGTTGCGGACTCCGGGTGGCCATCGAGGGCGGTCGCGCCGTCGCCGTGCAAGGCGATCCCACGTCGGCCGTGAGCGGTGGGCTCGCGTGCGCGAAAGGTTACTACTCGATCCAGGCACTGTACGGACGCGATCGCATCACCCGGGCGTTGATCCGTCGCGATGGTCGGCTGGTCCAGGCGCCGATCGCCGAGGCGCTCGACCTGGTCGCCAGCCGGCTTCGGGAGACGGTTCGACAGCATGGCAAGGACAGCGTTGCTGTCTACGGCTCAGCGCAGTGGACCATTCCGGACGCCTACGTCGCCTCGAAGCTGTTCAAGGGTGGGCTCGGCACGAACAACGTGGAGACCAGCACGCGGCTGTATGGGGCAAGCGCGATGGCGGGGCTCGAGACCAGCTTCGGCCTCGACGGCGCGATCGGCTGCTATGAGGACGCGGACCACGCCGACGCATTTGTCATCTGGGACGCCAACCTCGCCGAAACCGACCCGGTGTTCTTCTCGCGCATGCTGGACCGTCGGCGGAACGACCCTGCCGTGCGTATCATCGATCTGACGACGCGCACCACGCGCACCAGCTACGCCTCGGATCACGTCCTGCTGCACGCGCCGCACTCGGCGATGGCGATCGCGAACGCCATCTGCCGCGAGATCATTGCCCGCGGATGGGAGCGCCGCGATTTCGTGGACCGACACGTCGCCTTCACGCGGGGCAGTACGGACATCGGTTACGGCCGCCCCGATGACGCGCTGCTCGTTGACGAGGCCACCACCGTTTCGTTCAGCGAGTACAAGGCGTTCCTCGACTCGTCCACGCCGGCGCGCGCGCAATCGCTGTCTGGCGTACCGGCGGAGCGCATCCAGTGGCTGGCATCGGTGTACGGCGACCCGACGCGCCGGGTGATGTCCGTCTGGGGACCGACCGCGAACCAGCACGCGCGCGGCACGTGGTTGAACAACCTGCTCTACAACATCCACCTGCTGGTCGGGAAGATCGCGGCGCCCGGGAACAGCGCGTTCTGCATCGTTGGGCAACCCAACGGTGGCAGCAGCGTGCACGACGCGGGGACGTTGACGCACACCTTGCCGCGCGGCGTCGTGACCAGCGAGGAGGACCGCCGCCGGGCCGCAACGATCTGGGACGTGCCGGTGGAGCGGATCGACGCGCGCCCCGCGCACCCCGCCCTGGGCATGCTTCGCGCGCTCGAGCGGGGCGACATCCGCTTCCTGTGGATTCAGGCGACCAATCCGATGGTGAGCCTGCCCGACATGGGACGGTACCGTCGCGCGCTGGCAAGCGACGATCGCTTCGTGGTCGTCTCTGAGGCCTATCCCACGCCGACGACGGACCTGGCAGACGTGGTGCTTCCCGCCGCGCTCTGGATCGAGCGAGAGGGCATCTACGCCAACGCCGAGCGGCGCACGCAACATTTCGAGCAGCTCGTCGCGCCACCGGGCGACGCGATGAGCGACGCCTGGCAGATGATCGAGGTCGCGCGCCGGCTGGGACTGTCGCGGCTCTTTCCCTGGGATCGTCGCGGGCACGTCGCGCACATCTGGGAGGAGTATCGGCGATTTCACATCGATCCGCGCAGCGCGCTCCCGCCGATCGACGAGCTGCGCGCGAAACCCGGCGTGATGTGGCCCTTCGTGCATGGTCGCGAAACCAGGTGGCGGTACAACACCGCGCACGATCCGGCGGCAAGCCGCGCGCGCGGCGCCTTCGACTTCTATGGGTATCCGGACGGCCGCGCGCGGATCTGGCTGCGACCCCACGAGCCGCCGGCGGAATCACCGGACCGCCAGTATCCGTTCTGGCTCAGCACCGGTCCCGTGCTCGAGCACTGGGGCGGCGGTTCCCTCACGCAGCGGATCCCCACCCTGCATCGCGCGGTGCCCAGTGCGTACGTCGAGATCCACCGCGACGACGCCCGGCGCCTGGGCATTCGTCAGGGCGAGGTCGTGCGCCTCGTGAGCCGCCGCGGCGCGCTCGAGATCGACGCGCGCATCGACTACCGCTCGCAGCCGCAGCGCGGCCAGCTCTTCGTGCCGTCGTTCGACGAATCGTTGCCAGTCCGGCGCCTGTTGTCCGACGCGTCGTGCCCCCTGTCCGGACAACCCGACCTGGGACCGTGCGCCGTTCGCGTAGAGCGGATCGCGCAGAAGGGTAGCGCATGACGTCTCGCGGCCGGGGATCCGGCGTTTCGCCGATGCGCGTTTTCCTGCTCGTGTCGGCGGCCGTGGCGATCGTCGCCGTAGCGTTCGCGTCCCAGCGGGTGGCAGCGGAACGTGGGGCCGGAACGCGCGCCGCGCCCGTGGCGTTACTGGCGTCTCCCGACGTGCCGATCGCCGCCGAGGCGCAGGTGTTTCGCACCGCCGCCGGGATGCTGGCGATCGAACCGGCCCTTGGCCCGCGGCGAGCAGCGCATCCGAGATCACTGGCCACGTGGCGATCGCTGCGCGCGTACCCGGGCGCGCCGCCGCGCATTCCGCACGGGCTCACGCCTACGGAGTTCCGCACGGGCGGTTGCACGACGTGCCACGAGCGCGGGGGGTACTCGCAGCGGTTCGGGGCCTATGTGCCGATCACGCCGCACCCCGAGATGGGCGCGTGTTTGCAGTGCCATGTGGGCGACGCCACGCTCATGGCGATCGGGCTTCCGAGCACCGATCCGAGTGCACGGTGCCGGCAGTGTCACGCGGAGGGCGCCACGCGCTGGACGGAGTCGTCGGCGTGGACCACGCTGGAGTGGCCCCAGACGGTGACGACCACGCCCGGCCAGAGCCCGCCACCGATTCCGCATACCCTGCACCTGCGCGGCAACTGCCTGGCCTGTCACGCGCCGCCAACCGCCGTCGCGGAGATCCGGACCTCGCACCCGGAGCGAGCCAACTGCCGGCAGTGCCACGTGACGGCTGCGCCGAACGGCGCGGTGTTCGTCCGTCCGGCGCCGCCCACGGCTGCCCAGAGCGGGGGGGCGCCGTGATGCGCCGCCGTGGGGCCGCGACGATGTGGCGTGTGGCGCTGCTCGCGACGGCCGTGGGCTGCGGCGATCTCCGCCGTGCGTCGGTCACCGATACCGCGCGCGCGATCGCGCCGGCGGCAGCGATGATGGATACGCTGGCCAATGCGACGCGCGAACCTGGCGCGCTCGCGACCGTGCTGGCGGCGCCAGTGCAACACTGGAGCGGGCCCGGCGCGCGGCCATTCGAGGTCACGCTCCGAACGGCCGATCCCACCACCGCACTCTCGCGCCGGTTCGGGATGATCACGCTGCGAACGTCGCTGCGGACGCGCGCGCCCGACCTCAACCAGTACCCGTGCACGTCGTGCCACCTGGGGAACACGATCCTGGCGGACCGGCGCGCGGCCGGCGCACATGAGAACATCCGGCCGGTGCACCCGGCGCAAACCGGCGCCGTCTGCTCGACCTGTCATGCGCCAGGCAACGTCGACTTGCTGGCGCTCAGGAGCGGTGAGCGCGAGACGCTGGATCACACCTACCGGCTGTGCGCGCAATGCCACTTCTCGCAAGCGGAGTCGTGGGCGGGTGGCGCCCACGGCAAGCGGCTCGACGGCTGGCAGGGTCGTCGCGTGCTGATGGGCTGCGCCGACTGCCATGATCCGCACAAGCCCGCGCTGGAACCGCGTATCCCATTCCGCGCGCCGCAGCTCGAACGCGCTGGAGGCCGCTCGCCATGACGATCGAACGCCCGGCTCCCCCCCCGGGGCCGAACGAGACCGACGACGGCTCGGTGATGCAGAAGCGCATGGACCGACGCCGGGCGCTGGGCGTGCTCTTCGGCGGGATGGCCGCCGGCGCGCAGGCCGTGAGCGCGTGCGCGCCGATCAGCGCCATGTCAGACGAGGAGCGGGAGGTCAAGCTGCTCGCGTGGCGGGAGTACATCAAGGGAAACTATCAGTTCATGACGGAGGCCGAACGGGCGGAGACCATCGCGCGCCTCGAACGCCTTGCGCAGGTGAAGCGCGGCCTCGACGTGACGATCCAGTCCACGGGCGCCCAGCCGGGTGTCGTCTTCGGCTACGCCTTCAACATCTCGAAGTGCAAGGGGTTTCGCAGCTGCATCGAGGCGTGCATCAACGAGAACAACCTGGACCGGCGCGCCGCGACTCAGTACATCCGCATCTTCGAGATGGCGGATGGTGTGATCGACCTCGATCACGCCGATGCCACGTTCCAGCACGAGGTGCCTGCCGAGGGACACTTCTACATGGGCACGCAGTGCTTCCAGTGCGCGGATCCCCCGTGCGTGAAGGTCTGCCCCGTTGGCGCCACCTGGCAGGAGCCGGACGGCATCACCGTCATCGACTATGACTGGTGCATCGGCTGCCGCTACTGCATGGCGGCCTGCCCGTACTGGGCGCGCCGCTTCAACTGGAGCGAGCCGGAGGTGCCCGCCGCCCTGGTGAATCCGAATCAGCACTACCTGGGCAACCGCCAGCGCAAGATGGGCGCGGTCGAGAAATGCCACTTCTGCATTCATCGCACGCGCCAGGGCCGGCTGCCGGCGTGCGCGGAGGCATGCCCGACCGGCGCGCGGGTATTCGGCAACCTGCTGGATCCGAATTCGGAGATCCGGTGGGTGCTCGCCAACAAGCGCGTGTTCCGGTTGAAGGAAGATCTCAAGACGGAACCGCGGTTCTGGTACTACACGGACTGAGGCCCTCGTGCACCTTCGACCCTTCGCGCGACACGCGCTGCACACGGCGACCTCCGGGGGACGGCGCTATCACCTGTGGATGGGCACCCTGACGCTCATCATGCTCGCGGGGGCGTACGCGTACGGCATTCAGCTGCGCTACGGTCTGGGCGTCACCGGGATGAACGACCACGTGAGCTGGGGACTCTACATCTCCAACTTCACGTTCCTGGTCGGGCTGGCGGCGGCCGCCATGATGCTCGTGCTTCCCGCCTACATCCTCCACGACGTGGATTTCAGTCGCGCCGTGCTCATGGCGGAGGCTGTCGCGGTGGCCGCGCTGGTCATGTGCCTCACCTTCGTGGTGGTGGACATCGGCAACCCACTGGGCGGCTGGCATCTCATGCCAGGCATCGGCTACCTGAACTGGCCGCGGTCGCTCCTGGCGTGGGACGTCCTGGTGCTCAACGGCTACCTGGCGCTCAACCTCGCCATCCCATTCTACATCCTCTACACCCGGTACAGCGGGCGGACACCCGACAAGAAAAAGTACCTCCCCTGGATGTACATCGCCGTCATGTGGGCGGTGAGCATTCACCTGGTGACGGCATTTCTGCTCGCGGGACTGCCCGCGCGGCCGTTCTGGAACACGGCGCTGCTGGGCCCCCGGTTCCTCGCCTCGGCATTCACCGCGGGTCCGGCGTTCGTGATTCTTCTGTTGTGGTTCATCCGGCGCGAAACGAACTACGAGATCGCCGACGGCGCGTTCACCAAGCTCGCGGTGGTCACGACGGTGGCGGCGCAGATCAACATCGTGATGCTCGGCTCGGAGCTGTTCTACAAGTTCTACTCGCCGACGCACCACGGCATCAACGCGAAGTACCTCTTCTTCGGCCTCGATGGCCACACCGCGCTGGTGCCGTGGATCTGGTCGGCGATTGGCCTGAACGTGCTCGCGACGACCGCCCTGATGATCCACCCCCTGCGCCGCAATCCGCAGTGGCTGATGCCCGCCTGCGCGGTGCTGTTCTTGAGCATCTGGGTCGAGAAGGGCCTGGGGCTGGTGGTGCCGGGGTTCATCCCGTCACCGCTCGGGGAGATCGTCGAGTACACGCCGAGCCTGGTCGAGCTGGGCGTCACGGCAGGCATCTGGGCGCTCGGCATGTTCGTGCTCACGGTGCTCGTGCGAGTGGCCCTGCCCATCGAACTGGGCGAGGCCCGCAGTCCCTACATCGATGACGCACGGGTCACGACGATCGTGCGTCCGCGCAGCAGACGGTCCAAGCCGAAGGACACGCGCCCCGTGCGAACAGGGGGACCACGGCCGCGGGCGGCCGCCAGCGCATTCCCTCAGAGAGGTGATCGACATGACGCGACACAATCCGAACGACACCCGCTACTCGGTCGCCGCGCTCGCCGCGGGGCTGGTGGGCGGCGCCGGGCTGGCCGGCGCGCTGTTCCTGGTGGGCGCTCCGCTGCCGCTCGTGGCGGTCGCGGGCGTCGCGCTGTGGATGTTCCTCGCCGCAGCCATCAAGTACACGGACCAGTGGGAAAAGGCCGTGCTGATGCGGCTCGGCCGCTACCGCGGACTGCGCGGCCCCGGCTATTTCACCGTCATCCCGATCCTCGATCGGATCGCGTACACCATCGATCGGCGCATCCGGACCACCGCGTTCGGCGCGGAATCATGTCTCACGCGAGACACCGTGCCCGTCAACGTCGACGCCATCGCGTTCTGGATCGTCCGCGACGCGGAGCGCGCCGCCCTCGAGGTGCAGGATTACGACGAGGCGGTGATTCTGTCGGCGCAGACCGCGTTGCGCGACGCCATCGGCAAGCACGACCTCGCGGAGTTGATCCAGTCGCGCGTCGAGCTCGGGCACGGACTCAAGGCGGCGCTCGAGGTCAAGATGCAGAATTGGGGGATCGAGGTGCAGTCGGTCGAGATCCGCGATGTCATCATCCCGGCCGCGCTCGAGGATGCCATGTCGCGTCAGGCGCAGGCCGAGCGCGAGCGGCAGGCCCGCATCATCCTCGGCACCGCGGAGACCGAGATCGCGCACAAGTTCGTCGAAGCGGCGGACGCGTACCGCGACCATCCCGTCGCGCTGAACCTGCGCGCCATGAACATGTTGTACGAAAGCATCGTCAAGCGCGGCTCGCTGATGGTCGTGCCGTCGGGGCTGGCCGATTCGCTGAACGTGCCCTCGCTGCTTGGTGTCGCGGGCGCGAGCGGACTCGTGCCGAAGGAGGGCCTCGATGGCACCGTTGCCCCAGCCGGGGGGGGGGGGGGGCCAGGGTCGAAGCCCGCGCCGCTGGCGTAGGCGACTGGAGTCGACTGGCGACGTGGTCAGCGTGGCCGCGCGAGCTCCACGGCCGCGCGGATATCGGCGTCGTGGTCGGCGTACTCGGGGAGGGCGCGCGCCCGCTCCGTCGGTTCCGCGGCGACCAGTCGCCGGCGGAGGGCGGCCGCCGCCGGGGCATCCCCGCGCGCGTCGGCCACGCGCGCGGCGAGCGAGAGTCCCAGCAAGTGGTCGCGGTGGCGCGCAAGAATGGTGTCGGCCTGCGCAGCCGCGCGCGCTGCGTCACCCATGACGAGCGCCACGAGTCCCATGTCGTAGCGCCGGTGGGCGTCCAGCGGCGTGAGGACCTCGAGCGCGCCCAGTGCCATCGACCCGAAGAACGCGGCGCTGTCCGCCTTCCCTTCGCTGGAGAGCCGCATGACACGGTTGAACAGCCGATCGGCCTGTTCCTCCGGCGACATGGACGAAATGTCCGGCGCCTGCATGGGCCTCGCGCCAAGCGGCATCGCGCCCGCGGGGCCTTGCCGCGTCTCTGCCTCGCGCGAATCGAACCCGGCCACGGTGAGCGCGACGAGCGCGAATACCGCGATCGCCGGCAGTCCCCACCGCAACGCGGGCGCGAGCGCCGACGCAGATGGCGTGGCGGCGCGCGGCCCCCCCCCCCCGTGCATGGGCAGCCCGCACTCATGACAGAAGCGCGCGTCCGGATTGAACCGCGTACCGCATTCATTGCAGAATTTCGGCGTGGGCGGCGTGGAGTTCGCCTGCGTCATTGTATTCCTGCCTCCGGCGTCGTCCATCGCCGTACGAGGTACGCGACGAAAGCCAGTCCGCCGACCATGAGCAGCACCGGAAGCACGTAGAGAGCGATGTTGAGCCCCGACATCGCGGGCTCGAGCAGAATCCATTCGCCGTACCTGGAGACGAAATACGCCTTGATCTCGTCCGGTGATTCGCCCGCGCGCAGCCGGTCGCGAACCACCGCGCGCATCTGCTGGGCGAGTTCGGCCGGTGAATCCTGGATGGACTCGCCCTGGCACACCGGGCAGCGGAGCGTGGACGCCACGGCGGTCGTCCTCGCCTCGAGTTCGTCGTCCGCAGCAGTCGGCGTCGCCGCCGCGTGAGGTATCGCGCCCAGGGCCGCGGTATCCTGCGCGAACGCAGTCGTGGCGCCGCCGAGCGCCAGGGACGACGCCGTGACTATCAGCGCGAGTGATGCATGTCTCATGGGGCCGAGTCGCGCGGTGTCATGCCGGTGGGCATCGCCGCCGGCAACAGGGAATCGATCTTCGAGCGCAGCACCCTCGCGGAAATCGGTCCGAGGTGCTTGTACGCGATGCGCCCGGCCGGATCCACAATGAACGTCTCGGGCACGCCGTACAACCCGAAATCGATCGCCGTGAGCGAGCCCCGGTCCGTCACGGACGGATAACTCTGCCCGCCCATGCCCTCGATCCAGCGGAGGCCGAGATTCTGGCGGTCGTTGTAGAGCACGCCGATGAACTGCGTCGGCCGGTCGGCGTACTCCCGGGCCGTTTCGCTGAGCGCGACGTGCTCGTCGCGGCACGCCACGCACCACGACGCCCAGAAATTGACCACCACCACCTTGCCCGCGAGATCACGGAGGCGAATGCTGTCTCCGACGGATCGGCTCAGCGTTCCCTCGCCGGGCGCGAAGACCGCGAGCGAGAAATCCGGGGCGGGATTCCCCGGAAGGGGCGATGGGATCTCACCCGGATCGCGAGTGAAGCCAAAGGCGAACAGCGCGATCACCGGCACGGCGGTGAGCACGGCGACGGTGGCGCGCCCCCAATTCATGCGTCCACCCCCACCCCCACCCCCACCCCCACCCCCACCCCCATCCGCGCGACGTCCGGCGCCGCGGGCAGCGCGCCGCCCGCGATGGCTCGTGCCTCCGCGCTGCGCCGCCCGCCGTGGAACATGCCGATACCGGCCCCAAGCACCATGACGAACCCACCAAACCAGATCCACGGCACCAGCGGCTCCACGATCACCTTGACCGTGGCGTGGGCGCCGTTTGCATCGAATGCCTGGAGGTTGATGTAGAGATCCCCCTTGATGCTGCTGCGCACGTCCGGCGTGGGCACCGGCTGGTCGGACACGTGGTAATAGTTCATGCGCGGCTCGACGGACGCGATGACCGCGCCGTCGTTCCCGAGTACGTCCATCGTGGCGCCGATCACCGAGCGCTGCGGCTCCTCGCGTCCCCACACGTTCTTCAGTCGCACTGTGTGGCCGGCCACGGTGAGCGTTTCGCCCGGCCGGAGGGTGGCCTCGCGCTCCGACCTGAACGTCGAGGAGGCCGTGACGCCCAGGGCGACGAACAGGATGCCGATGTGTGCCACGTAGCCGCCGTAGCGACGCCGGTTGCCGCCGACGAGTCGCGCCAGTGCCGTGGGCCACACTTCCCCATGCGCGCGATGCCGGGCGCGCGTGCCGGTCCAGAACTCGCGCACGTTGGCCATGGCCGCGTACCCGACGCATGCGAACGCGAGAATCGCGTACACGCTGCGGGCGCCGGCCAGCACGCCGGCCGCGGCGAGCAGCACCGCGGCCACGAGGGGCGGCAGCAGCCGTTTGCGCGCCTCGGGCCACGACGTACTTCCCCACGGCAGCGACGGGCCCACTCCCATGAGAAACACCAAGGCCACCATCGCCGGAATCGTCATCCGGTTGAAGAATGGCTCACCCACGCTGACCTTCACGCCGCGCACCGCTTCGGCGATGAGCGGGTACAACGTGCCCACCAGAACGGTCAGCGTGACGGCGGTGAGAAACAGGTTGTTCAGGAGGAACACGGTCTCACGCGACGCCGCCCCGCCCAGGTTCCCCCGGGAACGCAGGTGCTCCGAGTTCCCCGCGACCAGCACCAGCGCCAGCACCAGCACGATCGCGATGAGCGCGAGAAAGTAGTAGCCGATGGTGCCGGTCGTGAACGCGTGCACCGACGAGAGGATTCCGGATCGGGTCAGGAAGGTGCCGAGAATCGTCAGGACGAATGTCGAGATGCACAGGTTCAGCGTCCACAGCCGGATCATGTTGCGCCGCTCCTGCACCATCACCGAGTGGAGGTAGGCGGTGGCGGTGAGCCACGGAAGAAACGACGCGTTCTCCACCGGATCCCACGCCCAGTACCCGCCCCACCCGAGCACCTCGTACGACCACCACATGCCCGCGATGATCGCGGCCGACAGGAACCCCCACGACGCCAGCATCCAGCGCCGTGACAGGTAGGACCAGTCGTTCGATTGCGCCTCGCCGGACACGATGGCGCCGAAGGCGAACGCAAAGGGCACCGTCATGCCCACGTAGCCGAGGTACAGCAGCGGCGGGTGTACGGCCATCAGGACGTGGTTCTGCAGCAGTGTGTTCGGCCCTGGCCCGTCCAGCGGCACGGGAAACACGGGACGAAACGGATCGGCCGGTCCCACGAGGAGCACCGCGAAAAACGCCGCGGTGGCGAGCAGGACCATCGTGGCATACGGCACCAGGTTGCCCGCGCGGCCATGGTGGAACCACACGACCGCCGCGGCGTAGAGGGCCAGCACCCACGCCCAGAAGAGAATCGAGCCCTCGAGCGCGCCCCACAGCGAAATGACCGTGAACAGCAGGGGCGTGGCGCGGCTTCCAACCGCCGCCACGTACGAGACGGAAAAGTCGTGCGTGACGAGCGCCACGATCATCAGCCCGGTGGCGATGCTCACGAGCAGGAAATTCGTGTAGACCGCGCCGTACACCAGCTGCAGCCATTCGCGCCGGCCGGTCCGGATCGCGATCGGCGTCAGGATCGCCCCCAGCGCGACCGTGGCGACCGACACCAGCAGCGCGTTGTGCGCGAGGAGACCGATCACGGCGTGGACTGCTTGATGAGCGTCTTGTACTTCTCGTGCGCTTCCTCGCCGGGCTTGGGCGCGCGGTACTCGTTCGAGTGCTTCACCATGAGCTCCGACGCCTGGAACACGCCGCCCCCACCGACGCGTCCTTCCACGATGACGCCCATCCCGTCGCGGAACATCTGCGGCGGAGCGCCCGTGGAGCGCACCGGCATCTCCTGCGCGCCATCGGTGACGGTGAAGCGCAGGTCGAGCGTCTCCGCGTCCCACACCACGGAGCCGGGCTTCACTTGCCCGCCCAGGCGCACGGGCACGCCTACACCGTCAGCGCCCTTCGCCAGCAACTCCTGTGGCGTGAGAAAGAACACCACGTTCTCCTGCAGGCCTCCGAACAGCAACCAGGCGAAAACCGCGAGGATCGCGCCTGCACCCCAGAGCACCGGTGCGCGTTTCATCTACTCATTCTCCTTGACGTGCTCCTGCCGCGAACGCGCGGCGGCGGCGTTGACCCGTCCGGCCGCGCGCGCAAGACGCACCATATAGCCAAGCAGGACCATCCACATCACCGCGTACGCCGCGATGATGAACGTCTGGTTCGACGCGATCATCGTCAGCGCCCCCCCCCCATGGCAGCCGCTTCAGCGGCGTGTTCGATGGCTCGCTCGAGCCGCGCAATCTGGTAGCGCCTTCGGATAAAATAGACCGTGACCAGCAGCAGCGCGATTGCGTTGAGCCGCAACCCGAGTGTATACGCCGGGTCGAGCGTGGCCGGACTGGATGGGGGCTGATGGAGTGTTCGCCACCACAGCACGGACATATAGACGATCGGCACGTTGATGGCGCCGATCGCGCCCACCGCCGCGCTCCATCGCGCCCGCTGGTCGGCGTCATCGACGTACGCGCGCAGCGCCAGGTAGCCGACGAAGATGAGGAACAGGACGAGCGTGGAGGTGAGGCGCGCGTCCCACACCCACCACACCCCCCAGGCCGGCCGGCCCCACAGCATGCCGAGCATGAGGGTCAGGCCGGTGAACATTGCTCCGACCTCGGCCGCCGACGCGGCGAGCAGGTCGTCGTTCTCCCTGCGCCGCCACAGATAGCGGAGGCTGAAGACGAGCACGACGAAAAAGGCGATGAACGCCATCCACGCCGCCGGCACGTGCACGTACATGATCTTCTGGAGATGCCCCATGTCGGCATCGGCGGGCGACGTCAGGATGGCATGCGTCTGGGCCGCGATCAGCGCGCCGAAACTGACCAGCGGCAGCCAGCGACTGTTGCCCTCAGGCTTCAATGACATGTTCGAACGCCAGGAAGGTGGCAATCAGGAAAATTAGGTCGTACGCCGCGAGGAGACGAATCCAGGCGCCCGCCTCGTGCATCAGATCCGCGCCCAACAGGGCCCTGGACGCCGTCGTCGCCGCGAGCAGCACCGGCACCAGCATGGGAAAGAGCAGCAGCGGCAGCAGGACCTCGCGCGCGCGGCTTCGGCTGGCCATCGACGCGTAGAACGTGCCCAGCACGACCAGCCCCACGATGCCCAGCGCCGTGACGCCGACCAGCGAGGGCCACGCCGCCGGAATGCGAACGCCGAACAACACGATACCCACGGCCACGACGATCGTGACCATGAGCGTCACGAACAGGAGGTTGGCCAGCAGCTTTCCCGCGAAGATCGTCCACCGCGGCCCGGGATACTGGAGCAGTGATTCGAGCGCGCCGCTCTCGAGTTCCACCTGAAATGACCGGTTGAACGCGAGCACGCCGGAGAACAGCGTGGCAAGCCACACGGCGCCGACCGCCGCCCGGTTCAGCGCGTCCGCATTCGGACCGAGCGCCAGCCCGAGCAGGACGAGGATGGTCACGCCTAGCGACGCCACACCATTGAATCCCGCCTTGGCGCGCAGCTCCGTGGTGAGATCCTTTTTCGCGATGGCGCGCACACGCCGCCAGTCCTCCCGCCACGCCATCAGTGCGCTCCCGCGGTCTGCGGGGACTCGATGCGTCCGTCCGCGAGGGTGAGGGTGCGATCGAGCATCGTGCCGGCCGGCGCCAGTTCGTGCAGGACGACAAGCGCCGCGCCGCCGGTTCGCACGACGTCGCCGATCGTCGCGTTCATGAGCGCGACGCCCTCGGCGTCCAGATTGGCGTACGGCTCGTCCAGCAGCAGCACGCGCGGGTTCCGCAGCATGAGCCGCGCGAGCGCGAGCCGGCGCTGCATGCCGGCCGAGAAACCGCGCACGCGGTCGTCCGCGACACGGGCCAGTCCGACGCGCTCGATCAGGCCGTGGACCGGCGCATGCGCCAACCCCAGCATGTCCGCCGCGAACACGAGATTCTCGCGCGCCGTCAGGTCGTCGTACAACCCCGGGGTGTGCGCCAGGTAGCCGACGTGCGCGCGGACGGCGCCGGCGTCGCGCACCACATCGAGCCCGTGCACATACGCCGTTCCGGCGCTGGGTCGGAGCAGAGTTCCGGCGATCCGCAGCACCGTGCTCTTCCCACTGCCGTTCGGCCCCATCAGCCCCACGGCTTCGCCGGCCTGCACGTCGAGCGTCACGCCGCGCAGCACCCATCGGGCGCCGAATCGCTTCCCCACCCCGCACACGTCGATCGCGCGACCGGATTGACCGCTGGACATGGGAGGCAAGATAGCGCTTGCGCGCGGAACGGCCGGACGTGACTGCGGACTCAAAAACGGACGTGACGGCGGACGTGACGGCGGACTAAAGAGCGGACGTAAAGGCGGACGTGACGGCGGACTAAAGAGCGGACGTAAAGGGCGGACGTAAAGGCGGACTTGCCGGTGGCGTCCCGCGGTTACGTCCGCCGGGAAGTCCGCCGTTATGTCCGCCGTTATGTCCGCCGTCAGAGTCCGCCGTCAGAGTCCGCCGTCACGTCCCTCCAATCGCGCGGCATCGCGCCACAAGTCGCGGTTCACCGATCTTCTCGGCCCACGCCGCGAACGCCGGCGTCGCGCCATTCCAACGCAGTTCGTCCACATTCCGGAACAGGGGCGCGTCATCCCGCAGTGTCGCCAGGCGCTTGAACAGCAGCGCGACCTCACGCTTCGCGCCGAGCACCTCGGCCGGAAACGCTTCGATGGGGCCGTGCCGGTTCAGCAGGCGCGCCGCCGTCGTCGCGCCGATCCCCGGTACGCCGGGATAGCCGTCCGCGGCGTCGCCCACCAGCGCAAGAAAATCGGGAATCAACGGCGGCTCGACGCCGAACTTCTCCCGGATGACGGCGGCGTCGCGAATCCGGTCCCCGCGACGGTCCACCTGCACCACGCGCGTGCCGCGGACGCACTGGCCCAGGTCCTTGTCCGGCGTCCAGATGCACACCTTGTCCACGCGCTGGTCCGCTGCCGCGAGGCGCGCCCCCGAGGCCAGGGCGTCGTCCGCCTCGAGTTCCACCATCGGCCAGACCGCGACGCCCATCGCGGCGAGCGCCTCCTCCAGCGGATGGAACTGCGCCCACAGCGCGCGCTCCATGCCCTCCCCCGTCTTGTACCCGGGCCACAGGCGGTTGCGAAACGACTCGATGACGTGATCGGTGGCGACGCCCATGTGCGTCGCCCCGCTCTCCAGCATCTGCACCACCGTGCGCAGCACCCCGACCACGGCGCCGAACGGCGGATCCGGCTTCCCCTTCGTGAACCGCCGCAGGCCGTAGAAATGGCGGAACAGCTCGTAGGTGCCGTCCAGCAGGTGCACGACCATCAGGTGATGCTACTGCCCTCGCATCGTGATCGCCGGGTCGATCTTTGCCGCGCGCAGCGCCGGGAGCCAGCAGGCAGCCAGGCCGATGAGCAGCATGAGGGCCGCGACGGACACGAGCGTCATCGGATCGTGCGGCGCCACGCCGAAGAGCAACCCCTTTATGAGACGCGCGGCGAAGAACGCGCTCGCCACGCCGAGCGCCAGTCCGGTCACGAGCAGCACGCCCCCCTCCATCAGGACCATCCGCTGCACCCGCGCGCTGTCCGCGCCCAGGCTCATGCGAATGCCGATCTCCGTGGTGCGCGCGCTCACCGAAAACGCCAGCACCCCCGCGATGCCGACGGCCGCGATGAGCACCGCGAGAATGCCGAACGACGAGATCAGCACGGCATTGAGCCGGCGCGGCGCGATGCTCTGGTCCTTGATCTGGCCGATGGTCAGCACGTTCTCGATGGGATCGGTGGGTACGATGCCCCGCACCAGCCGCGTGGTGGCCCCCACGAGGGCGGACGCATCCGCGGCAGCACGAATCACGATCCCGCCCGACCAGGCCTGCTCCTGCGTGAACGGCATGAACACCACCGGCCGTGGGGCGGCGTCCAGTCCGCCGTCCCTGGTGTCGCCCACGACGCCAACGATGGTGCGGTAGTCGCCGCTCACGCCGATGAAGCGCAGCACGTCGCCGGTCCAGGCGATGCGCTGCCCCACCGGATCCCGGTCGGGATAGAACCTGTCGGCGAGCGTCTTGTTGATGATCACCACGCGCTGGCCGTCCTGGCGGTCCGTGGTGAAGAACTCGCGGCCCCGGAGCAGCGGAATGCCGGCGGCGCGAAAATACTCCGGGCTCGCCGTGCGAAACTCCGCACGCGGCATCGCTTCTCCCGGCGCGAGCGTCTGCCCCTCCGCCTTTACGTCGAGCTGGAACCCCGTGGACCGCAGCGGCATGGTGGAGCCGACGCCCACCTCGCTCACGCCGGGCACCGCAGCAATCTCCAGCTTCATGCGCTCGTACAGCTCCTTGGTCGCGGCGTCGCTGCGACCGGGCACGTTCAGCGGCACCTCCATGGTGAGCACTTCCTCCGAGGCCAGCCCCGTGTTCACCTCGGCCAACTGGAGCATGGTGCGGGTGAGCAATCCCGCGCCGGCCAGCAGCACGACGGACACCGCGATCTGCGCCACGACCAGCCCGCGCTGGAGCCGCTGCCTGGCGCCGCTCGCGCTCATGCGATTCGCGCCAGCGGAGATCCATCTGCCCAGCGTGCCCTCGCGCGGCAGCGAGGCAACGAAGGAGAGCAGCAGCGCGACCGCGACGCTCAGGAGCAGGGTGAAGCCCAGGACCATGCCGTCGAGCGCGATTTCATTGGCGCGCGGGGAATACCGCTCCGCGAGTGAGATGAGCAGGCGTACGCCGGCAACCGCCACGAGCAGGCCCAGCACGGCGCCCATCCCGGCAAGCACCAGGTTCTCGACGAGCAGCAGCCGCCGCAGTCGCCCGATGCCGGCGCCGAGCGCCGCCCGGACCACCAGCTCGTGCTCGCGACGCACGCCGCGCATGAGCGTGAGATTCGCGACGTTGGCGGCGGCGATGATCATCACGAATGCCGCCGCGCCCATCAGGAGCCAGAGCGTCAGCCGCGCGCGTTCGCCAAGCACCTCGTGAAAGGGAATGACGGAGACGCGATACCCCGACCCCGGGTCGTACGCTTCCTTGAACTCATCCTGGATGCGCGTGCGGATCGACGCCACCTCGGTGCGTGCCTGATCGACCGTGGTGCCGGAGGCAAGCCGCGCGACCATCTCCGTCATGCGGTGCGTGCGCCCCTGCACCATCATCGCGCTCGTATGGTGCTCGCTGATCACCATGTTCATGATCGCGTCCATGCGGTTCGGAAAGGACGGCGCCGACTGCATCACGCCGACCACTTCCACCGCGCGACCATCCAGCTTCACGGTCGTGCCGATGATTCCCCGGTCGCCGCCGAACCGGTTCATCCAGTACTCGTGCGTCAGGACCATCACGGGGGGCACCCCGGTGCCGTCGTCGCTGGAGTTCAGCAGGCGTCCCGCCACCGCCGAGAGCCCCATGACCTGGAAGTAATTCCCGGTGACCAGGCCGACGCTGATCCGGACGGCGTCGTCGTCTCCCTGCAGCGTGTACGTCATCTGGGAGTATTCGGCGATGCCGCCCAGCGACGTCGCGCTCTCCCGGAAATCGGTGATCTCGGGAACCGAGAACAGGACGTTGTCGCCGCCGGGGCCGTTGATGGACTGGCGCAGGTAGACGAGCCGGTCGCCGTCGCGATGCGGCAGCGGCTTGAGCAACACGCCGCGCACCACGCTGAAAATCGCGGTGTTGGCGCCGATGCCGAGTCCGAGCGTCAGCACCACGGCGATGGTGAACCCGCGGGCGCGGGACAGGCTGCGGAGAGCGTAGCGAAGATCGGGGAGCATGGCGGGTTTGGGGGGGGGGGGGGGGCGGGGGCCGGGGGGGGGGGGGTTGCGGGCGCGGGGGGGGGGGGCGGGGGGGGAGCGACCGTCGTCGCTGGTGCGACGCTGGTGACGGGCGCTACGACTGAGGCGGCGCGTCGGCAAGCGGCCCTGCCCACCAACTTACCGCATCGGCACGCGCGATGCAGAGCGCGTGAACGGCAGGCGGTGCCGAGTTCCCTCCGAGCTCGGGGCACGGTTGTGCGCGCGGCGGGTATGAAGGAAAGGTCACCGGCATACCGCCGATTCCTCAGTTTGACAGAACGGACCAAGCCATAGTGACTCGCAGAGTTTTGCTGATCGGCGTCGCCGTGATGGTGGCGGGTACCGCCGCCTTCGGGATGTATCTCCTGCGCGACCCGCGCGCGCGCTTCGAACAGCGTCGCTCCACGCTGGCCGTCGTCGAGGAGAGCGCCCCGATCGTCGAGGGCACCTCCACGCTTCAGCGGGTTCGTCTGGTGGCCACGAGCGGACTCACGGTGGAGCTGAACGTGCGGCGCGAAGTGGCCGACAGCAGCGGCCGATTGCCGACGATGGTGATACTCGGCGGGCACTTCACGGGTGCGGAGGCTGCCCGGATGGTGGGCGCCACGCCCGGCGTGATCGTCGCGGCGATGTCTTACCCGTTCGCCGGCAACCCCAGGCCGAGCGCCACCACCTTCCTGCGCGAGATCCCGACGATCCGCGGCGCGTTCCTGGATACGCCCCCCGCCCTGATGCTCGTCGCGGACTACCTGTTTCGGCGCGCCGACGTGGACACGACGCGCATGGAGGGCGTGGGCGTCAGCCTCGGCGCACCGTTCGTCACGATCGCGGGCTCGCTCGATCCCCGGTTCAGCCGCATCTGGGCGATTCACGGATCGGGCGGGTCGTACGGGCCGCTCGAGGCGAGCATGAGGCACTCGATCGGATTCGGGCCGCTGCGCGCGGTGACCGCGGCCGTGGCCAACGTCATCATCGCCGGTCCGCGTTTGGCCCCCGAGCGCTGGGCGGCGGCAATCACTCCGCGCCCGTTCATCATGGTCAACGCGGAATCCGACGAGCGACTGCCACGCGCCTCGGTTGACGCCCTCTTCCGGGGCGCGTCCGAGCCCAAGGAGCAGATCTGGATGACCGGCGGCCACGTGCACGGCGACGCGCCCACGATCCAGCGTCTCGTCGCCATCGTGCTGTCGCGGCTGGCCGCAGAAGGCACCTCATAGCCGAGGGCTAGGGAACCTAGATTGCCGGGATGCCCGTCCCCCGCCGGATCCTGCTCGCCGACGCCGACGCGTTCTTCGTCGCGGTCGCCCGGATGGTGGATCCTGAGGGCGCCGGAAAAACCCCCTTGCTGATCGTCGGCGGCACGCGCGAGAGCCGCGGCGTGGTGTGCTCAGCGTCGTACGAGACGCGCAAGTTTGGCGTGCGCTCCGCGATGCCCATCTCGCAGGCGCTGCGCCTGTGCCCCGACGCGATGTGCGTGCCCGTGCCGCGTCGCGCCTGCTCCGAGAAAAGCGCGGAGATCCGCGCCGTGCTCGAGGAGTATGCCCCCGTGGTCGAGGGGGCGAGCATCGACGAGTGGTACATGGACTTGGGGGGCACGGAAGGCGTGTACCACCACGAGCCGCTGGCGACCACGGCGCGACGTATTCGCGACGCCGTGCGCGGCGCCACCCAGCTTTCCGTCTCGATCGGCGGCGGCACGAACCGGCTGGTCGCGAAACTCGCCGTCGAGCGCGCCAAGCCAAAGCCGGGCGCCGGCGCCGACGGCGTGCATGCGGTGGAACCCGGCGCGGAGCAGGAGTTCCTTCGCACCTTCAGACTCGCCGAGCTGCCGATGGTGGGACCGAAGTTCCAGGAACGCCTGGCCGCGCTCGGAATGATCACGGTTCCCGACGTGCTCCAGTACGACCTGCCGACGCTGCACCGGTACCTGGGCGAACGCGAGGCCGATTGGCTCTGGGACCGCGTGCGCGGCGTGGACGATTCCGCGGTCGAATCACACGGCGAGGCGAAGAGCATCAGCCGTGACGAAACGTTCGCCCAGGACATTCACGACGACCAGGAACTCGAGCGCGAGCTGCTGGCGCTGGTGACTCGCGCGGCGTTCGACCTTCGGAGCGACGGCGTCGCGGCGCGGACCATCACCGTGCGCATCCGCGACATGGACTTTCGCAACCGCTCGGCGCGGCGTACGCTGGTGGAGCCGGTCGTGTCGGACCGGGTGATCCTTGGCGTCGCGCGCGCCCTTCTCGTCAAGCTCCGCTCAGCCCGCCGCGTGCCCGCCCGGCTGCTGGGGGTTGCCCTCTCGTCCCTGGCCCAGGACCCGACGGCGGATCAGCTCGCGCTATTCGACCGGGACCCGGATCCCCTGTCGGAAACGGATCGGGACCGAACGCTCGCGCGGGCGGTAGACAGGGTACGGGAGAAGTTCGGCGACCGGGGGCTCATCCCGGCTTCGCTCGCCCGAGACTGAATACTCGACTCGACAAACGGCTCCACCCGCCGTAGGGTGAAGCAGCCTACACCCCCCACCTTTCCGAGGAATTTCGCATGCGCGGTCTGAATCGATTCGCAGTGGCAGTACTCGTGCTCGGCGTCGCCAGCGTCGCCAGCGCGCAAGATGAGTCCGTGAAGGTCGCCGACGGCGGCATCAAGATCGCCGGCTGGGCCGGCAAGGTGGACGCCAGCGAGGCGGCCCGCGGAAACACCATCGACAACGCGAAGCTCGTGACGATGGGAAGCGGCATGCACGTGACGACCGGCCCCTCCGTGGCCTACTGGAATCCCGCCAACACCGCGAGCGGCGATTACACCGTGAAGGCGACCTTCGCCGAGCGCGAGTACATGTCCCTCAACAACCATCCGCACCCGTATGGCGTGTTCATCGGCGGGAGCGACATGGGCACCGACACGCAGAGCTACCTGTACTGCATGGCGTATGGCAGCGGGACCTTCATCGTGCGCGGGTTCGGCGCCGATACCACGTTCCGGCTGAACGGCAATCGTCCGGAGGCCCATGAGGCGATCAACAAGGCCGCGGGCAAGGGGCAGCCGGTGACGCAGGAGATTGCGCTCTCCGTGAAGGGCGACAAGATCGAATGCGCGGTCAATGGCTATGTGGTCGGCAGCTACGACAAGGCCGCGGCCATCGGCCCCCGGAGACTCAAGTCCACCGACGGCGTGTACGGCATCCGCTTCGGCCACAACACCGATGCGCACGTCAGCGGCTTCACGATGACGAAGCCGTAGCGAAAGTGGGCTGTCATCCCGAGCGCAGCGAGGGACCTGCAGTTTATTGAGGATTGATTGCAGATTCCTCGTGGCTGCGCGACTCGGAATGACATTCTTCAGAGCTTCCTTGGCAGCGTACCGGCCGCCCTATTGTACCTGGGGCGGCCGGTCGTCCATGGGGACGAAGTTCGAGAGGAAGAGACGTTCCTGCGGCGTGAGGGAACTCAATCCCTGCGCGTTGATCTTGTCCAGGATCCGATTGACTTCGTCCCGATTGACCGCGTGCACGCTGGCGACATCGATCGCCTTGTAGTCCTCGGCGCGCTTCAGTGCCTCGGGTGGCGCGTCCGTCGCCTTCTTCCTGAACTGCCCGCGCGCGCGGTCCAGCCACTTGAGGTACAGCCAGGCACCGGCGTAGCCGCCCAGGTGGGCAAAGTGCGCGACGTTGCCGCCGCGCCCCCCGAAGCCGAACCAGAAGGCCATGAGCGTGGTGAGGATCACGAGCATCCGCGCCGGCACGGGGATGATCCCCCAGATGTGGATCACCGCGTGCGGCCAATAGTACGCGAAGCCCATCATCACGCCGAACACGCCGGCCGACGCGCCGATGATCGGCGAGTTGGGCGAGAAGACGAACGACAGCATCGCCCCCGAGACGCCGCTCAGGAAATACATGATCGTGAAGCGCTTCGAGCCGATGCGCTCTTCCACCCGCGGGCCAAAGAAGAAAAGCGCGAGCATGTTGAACCCGATGTGCGTCAGGCTGCCGTGGAGGAACATGTACGTGATCACCGACCACGGGCGGTACAGGATGAGCCGGGGGACGAAGACGAACCAGTTCGCCAGCACAGGCATCGTGTACTGCACGAAGAACGCGGCCACGTTGGCGATCAGCAGGGCACGCACGACAGGTGTCAAATTCCGGCTCTCCCGATGGCTGGGTCCGACTCAAGATAGCAGGACCCGCTCGTCCCACGACCCGCGCGGCCCTGCTCTTTCTGCATCCGCGTGGCTGCGTTAAATCTTGGCGTATGACATTCCGCTCCCTGAGCCGCGCGCGCCCGATGCTGGCGGCCGCGCTCCTCGCGACCACGGGTGGCTGCGCGCCCGCGGCCGTTCCCGCCACTGGAGGCACCACCGCGGTGATTGCAGCGGACGCGCTGATGGCGCACGTCTCGGTGCTGGCGGCCGATTCCATGGAAGGGCGGCTGATCGGCACGCCGGGGAACGCCAGGGCCCGCGCGTATCTCGTGCGGGAGTTCGCCGGCGCCGGGCTCCAGGCGCTCGGAACGGGGGGGAGGTTCGAGTTGCCGGTCCATGTGCGGAGCGGTCGTGACAGCGCGGTGCGCACCGCCATCAACGTCGTGGGGATGATTCGGGGGCGCGTGAATCCCGACCGGTACATGGTGGTCACCGCACACTACGACCACCTGGGTATCCGGAACGGGGAGATCTACAACGGCGCGGACGACAACGCGTCCGGTACGGCTGCGCTGATCGAGATGGCGCGCTGGTTCGCGGCGAATCCGCCGGCCCATTCGCTGATCTTCGCGGCGTTCGACGGCGAGGAGGGCGGCCTGCTGGGCTCGCGCGGATTCGTGGCCTCGCCCCCCCCCCCGGTGCCCGCGGCTGCGATGGTGCTCAACGTGAATCTCGACATGGTGGGGCGGAATACGAACGGCGAGCTGTATGCCGCGGGCACGTCGCATTACGCATTTTTGCGTCCCTACCTCGATTCGGTCTCGGCGCGCGCGCCGGTGACGCTGCGCCTGGGACACGACGATCCCGGCGGACCGCGTGCCGACGACTGGACCACCCAGTCGGACCACGCGTCATTCCATCGCGCCGGTATTCCATTCGTCTACTTCGGCGTCGAGGATCACCCCGACTACCACCGTCCCACGGACGACACCGAACGCCTGATGCCCGACTTCCATGCGGGCGCGATCACCACGATCCTGGACGCGATTCGCGTGTTCGACAGGAACCTCACGATCATCGCCACGCACAGGCCGTAGCACGCACGGGAGCCCGAGATGGCCAAGGCAGCGCTCAAGACGAAGCCCACGAAGGTCAGCGTCAGCAGCTTTCTCGCCAAGCAGGAGAAGGAGCGCCGGCGAGAATGTGAGACCGTCGCGAAGATCATGAAAACAGCCACGGGCGCACAGCCGCGCATGTGGGGGCCCAGCATCGTGGGGTTCGGCACGTATCACTACTCGTATGCCAGTGGGCGCGAGGGGGAGTGGATGGTGACGGGCTTCTCACCACGCAAGAGCGACCTGACGCTGTACCTCATGCCCAGCGTCAACACATTCCCGTCACTGCTGAAGCGCCTTGGCAAGCACAAGACGGGAAAGTCGTGCCTGTACATCCGGAAGCTCGACGACGTGGACATCGACGTGCTGACGGAGCTGGTAAAGCAGTCCGTCGCGCGCATGGCCGACAAGCGAACTGACCGGTAGCTGCTGACCCGAAACCGACACCACAACCCCACCCATGGTCGACACGATCACGCAGTGGAACGGCTGGCTGAACGGCATCGTCTGGGGACCGCCGATGCTCATCCTGCTCATGGGCACGGGCGTCCTGCTCACGATCATCACGGGCGCCGTGCAGTTCCGCCACCTGCATACGGCGCTGCGTGAGGTGCTCGGCAAGATCCTCCACAAGGGGCATGGCGAAGGCAGCGTCTCCCCGTTCCAGGCGGTGGCCACCGCGCTCGCGTCCACGGTCGGCGTCGGCAACATCGCCGGCGTTGCCACGGCGCTCATGCTGGGCGGACCGGGCGCGCTCTTCTGGCTGTGGGTGTCGGGCATCCTGGGCATGGCCACCAAGTTCTCCGAGATCGTGGTGGCGCTGCATTATCGCGAGCGCGACGCGAATGGCGTGATGCGCGGCGGCGCGATGTACACGCTGAAGAAGAAGGGGCTGGGCTGGCTGGGCGGCATCTTCGCGGCGTTCACCGCCCTCGCCGCCTTCGGCATCGGCAACATGGTGCAGGCCAACTCCGTGGCGCAGAGCCTGGAAGCCAGCTTCGGGCTCTCCCCCATGATCGTTGGGATCGCGCTGGTGGTCGCCGCCGGCGCGGTGATCGTCGGCGGCATCAAGCGGATCGCGGCGTTCGCCGCCATCCTGGTCCCCTACATGGCGGTCATCTACCTCACCGGCGGCATCATCGTCATCCTGCTGAATGCCGGAGCGATACCGGCCGCGCTCGGCCTGGTGTTCGAGGGCGCGTTCACCGGCACCGCCGCGACCGGCGGGTTCGCGGGCGCCACGATCATGCTGGCCATGCGGTTCGGCGTCGCGCGCGGACTGTTCTCGAACGAGGCCGGTCTCGGCAGCGCGCCGCTCGTGCACGCCACCGCCACGACAGACCATCCCGTTCGCCAGGGCATGTACGGCATCTTCGAGGTCTTCGTCGACACCATTCTGATCTGCACGGTGACGGGGCTCGCGATCCTGGTGACGGGAGCGTGGGACGATGGGCCGACCGGCGCGGCGCTCACCGCGCGCGCCTTTCAACTGGGGCTGCCGGGCGCCTGGGGTGACATCGTCGTGACCAGCAGTCTCGTGCTGTTCGCCTTCTCCACGATTATCGGCTGGAGCTATTACGGCGAAACGGGAGTCGTCTACCTGCTGGGCGCGCGGGCGGCGGTTCCCTACCGGGTGGCGTGGCTGGTGTTCATCTACCTTGGCGCGATCGGTTCGCTGCACCTGGTCTGGGACGTGGCCGACACGCTCAACGGCCTGATGGCGATTCCCAACCTCGTGTCCGTCCTGATCTGCATTCCACTGATCCGGCAACTGCAGAGGGAGTTTTTCGAGCGGCAATAGACGCGCGGTCGGGTTCTGTTGACTCCGCCTGGGCGACGAGCGGCTTGATGTGATGGAGGTCCTCCTTGCGAGGTGATGTACCGCACCGCAGCGTTTCCGTCCGGCCGCCCATGGTCACGGAGCAGTAGATCTCCCTCGCGTCACCGCCGTGCCTGCCTTAGTGTTAGGGATGGCGCGATGTGGCGCCAGCCCGCCTCAGGAGCACTCCAGTCATGAATCGCGTTCGCTCTATCGCCATCCTTGGCGTGATCGGCCTTGCCGCGTGCGCTGAACCGCCCGTTTCGCCAATTCCATCCGCCGCGGCGCATCTCGTTACCCGGTCCATTCAGGGTGCCGGCGACGGCTATGTCATCATTGGTAAGTCCGAGAAGCTTCCCTCGACCCTCGCGGCGGACGTCGCGGCGGCGGGCGGGGTACTCGTTTCCAGCCATCCGGACATCGGAGTTGCGTACGCGCAATCCTCGTCCACGAACTTCCGCCGGTCGCTATCGAAGCACGGCGCCATCGAGTCCGTGACTCCCGACCACGTTCTCGAGTGGGTCAGCCCCACCGCGGCCCGCGAAAGCGCAGACGTCTCGGCCGAGGTAGCCAGCATCGGCGACAACGAAGGGTTGTACCCGCTCCAGTGGGCTCCGGCCGCGGTACAGGCCCCCGAAGCCTGGAACGCCGGATACACAGGTCGAGGCGTCCGCGTCGCAATTCTCGACGGCGGAATTCACAGTGCCCACATCGATCTCGCGTCGAACCTCGATGTGGCCGCATCGAAATCGTTCGCCGAGGGGGCGTACAACGAGGACGTTGGCACGTTCTGGCACGGAACGCACGTCGCCGGCATCGTTGCGGCGGCGGACAACTCGTTCGGCACGATCGGCATCGCGCCGAACGCCACGCTCATCGGCGTGAAGGTGCTGCACAATGGGTCGGGCGCCTTCAGCTGGATCATCAATGGCATCATGTACGCGGGCACGCCGCAATCCGAGGGCGGCGCCGGCGCGAACATCATCAACATGAGCCTTGGGGCGAAACTCGATGACAAGGACAAGGAGACGAAGGCGGACATTCGCGAGCTGAAGAAAGCGGTGGATCGCGCGATGAAGTACGCGCATCAGCGTGGAACCACGATCATCGTATCAGCGGGCAATGGTGGCCTGAACTACGATGACGAGAAGAACCTGTTCAAGACGCCGGCGCAGAATGACTACGCGATCTCGGTCTCGGCGACCGGCCCGCACGGTTGGGCGCTGGGCGCCAGTAACTTCGAGCGTCCCACGTACTACACGGACCATGGCAAATCACTCGTGACGCTCGCGGCTCCGGGCGGCACGGATGGACTCTTCGTGGTGGACGGCGTGGATCAACTCTGTGTCGTGGGCGGCATCCAGCGCTTCTGCGAGGTGTTCGACATGGTCTTCAGCACTGTCCGGGGCGGTGCGTCATCGACTGGCGCATACAACTGGGCGTACGGTACGAGCATGGCCGCGCCAATGGTGTCCGGCATCGCCGCGCTGATCATCGAGAAGAACGGCGGCCGCATGCATCCGGAGCAGGTACGTACACGACTGGAGCAGTCGGCGCTGGATCTCGGCAAGCCGGGGAATGACAAGTACTACGGAGGTGGCTGGGTGAACGCGCTCCGCGCCATTCAGTAGCTCGTCGCACGACTCGGTACGACAACGGCCCGCGCATTTCGCGCGGGCCGTTTTTTTATCGCCGCAGGGATCGCTACCTCGAATAGATCGATACGCCAAAGAGCGCGTTCAGATTCAGCCGCTCCGACGCATCGTTGTACGAGACATTCGCCTCGGCGCGGCCGGCCGCCCGGCCGTTCAGGATCGGGCGCTTCACGCCCACGCCGGCGCCAACGGTGAGCGCCGCGTCACCCCCGCCCGACCCGTCCGCGATTTGGAGGAACGGGCGCAGAAAGAGCTGCTGCATCGTCCGATCGGCGCTGCGATGAAACAGAACGCCGACTCCAATCGTGTATGCCGAGAAACCGGTCGCCCCCTCGCTGCCGACTGAAAACCAGTTGAATACCGGCTCGATCGACACCGTGGGCGTGGTGAAGTAACCGGCGCGCACCAGAAAGGCGGGGATGGTGAGCGATACGAATCGGGGGTCGTCCAGGCCGAGGGTCAGGGCCGCATCGGTTCCAAACTCCCAGTAGCCGCTCGCTGCCGCCCCTGCCCGCTGCGCGGACGCCGTTGAAGCGGAAAGGGCCAGGGCGAGTACCGCGAGACCTGCCAGTCGTGCGTGACGCATTTGGTTCTCCACAGGGAAGGGATTGCCGTGCCGAATCAGCGGCGCCGTCGCCGCGAATAGGACGAACGGGTGCGCCGGGGCGTCATTCCCCGGCCTGTGACCCACCGCACGTTTCTCTAGTGGGCGCCCGCGCCCGCGCTTACACTGGAAGGCATGTCACGGGCGTTCGTGAACGAAGACGCGGGGGGCGGCGGACCGCGCCGCGATTATCACCTGCCGGAGCGGAATGCTCCGGACTTCGATCGCGTCGCTGCTTCCGTCCTGCTGGAAGCCGCCCGCGCGGGCGAAACGGCGAGCGCGGAGGAGGCCACGGGCTACCTGTGGGGCGAGCCGGCACTTGCCGCGCACGTGCGCCGTGTTCTCCGGGAAGCGAAGGCCAGCGGTGATGAACGACTCGAGCAACTCGCCCGCCGATTCCTGGGATGACCCTCCGCCACTCTCTCGCCAGACTGCGACCCCACATGTGGCTCCTCATCGCGGGCGTCCTCGCGGTCACGCTGGTGATCTGGTACTCCATCCGGCCCAGCAGCGACCGGCAGTGGATTCCCGAGCAGGCCGAGATGGCCAGCGCGACGTTCACGGCCGACACCGTGGCGATCCGGAACATCCGCAATTTCACCTATACCGCGCGCGGCGAGTTCCAGCCCGCCTACGCGGATCGGACGTACGACCTGAACGCCCTGACGTCCGTGTGGTACGTGCTGACGCCGTTCTCGCGCAACTGGCGCGGCCCGGCACACAGCTTCGTGAGCTTCGGATTCTCGGACGGCGAATACGTGGCCATTTCGGTGGAGGCGCGGCGGCAACCGGGCGAGGTATACGACGCGGTGAAAGGGCTGTTCAAGCGGTTCGAGCTGATCTACGTGGTAGGGGACGAGCGGGATCTCATCGGACAGCGCGCGGCGTTCGGCAGCGATCCGGTGCACCTGTACCCCGTGCGCACCACGCCGGAGAAGATGCGCGCGCTGTTCGTCGGCATGCTGGAGCGCGCCAACCAGCTGCGCGAGCAGCCGGAGTTCTACAACACCCTGACCAACAACTGCACGTCGAACGTGGTCGCGCACGTGAACCGCATCACGCCCAGGAAGGTGCCATCCGGGCTCAAGACCATCCTGCCCGGCTACACCGACGAGGTGGCGCTGCGGCTTGGTCTCATCGACACGGAGCTGGATATCGCGCGAGCGCGCGAGCAGTATCGCATCAACGACCGGGCCCGCCGCTTCATTGGCGACCCGGCATTCTCCGCGCGCATCCGGGGCTTGTAGCGACCCGCGTGGCGTTCGTGCCGCCCAGGTGCCGTTCGTAACACGCACCGGACCCGCGCCCCCCGGCAGCCGTACTACAGGGCAGAACACCTCGGTCGAGTGCGCGCCATTCCGACGCGGCGACGGTGAGGTGCCTTGTGGAGAGAACCATGCGCAAGAACATCATCGTTGGACTAGGATTGGCGCTTTCGCTCGCCGGCTCGGCGGCCGCGCAGCAGGGCGAGAAGCAGGGGCGCGAACGCGGCGCCGAACGCGGCGGCGACCAGCGGGGTCCGGGCATGCGCTCTGACCGCGGCGGACCCGACGGCTTGCTGCTCAAGGGCATCACCCTGACCGAAGGACAGCGAGCGCAGATCGCGCAGCTGCGCAAGACGCAGCGCGAGCAGATGGCCACGGATCGTCCGGGGCAGGCGCGCGGTGGCGACATGCGGGGCGGGGGGGCGCGCCAGCAGGGCGACACGGTGGCCGTTCGCGCGGCCATGCAGAAGAACCGTCAGGTCATGGAGCAGCAGCGCGCGCAGCACACCGCCGCGATCCGCGGCATCCTGACCGCCGACCAGCGGGTGCAGTTCGACAAGAACGTCGCCGAGCTGAATGCGCGTGAAGCCCAGCGCGCGGAGCGCGTCGGCAAGCGCGGCCCGGGCAAGTCTGGTCGCTAAGGATCCTAAGGAAGCTCACCCGGACAACCCGAGCTTTTTCTCCAACGCTTCCAATCGAGAGCGGCTGACGCGCAAGCGCCGGCCGCTCTTGAGCTGCACCTCGTAGTCGCCGCCCGCGCCCTTGTGCAGCGTCTCGATGAGATCCAGACGCACGATCACGGACCGGTGGACCCGAGTGAACGTGTCGGGATCCAGCCGGTCCTCGAGGTTCTGCATCGCCTCGCGAATCACGTATTTCCGCTCGCCGGAATACAGCTCCGCGTACGGCCCGCTGGCGATGATGAAGTCGATGTCACCCACCGGCACCACGCGCACCTTGCCGCGCATCTCCACGGGAATCCGCTGCATGTACTCGCTGCGACCGTCCGCGAGGGACGGGGGGGGGGGGGGGGGGGGGGGGGGGGGGGGGGG
>JBBDYA010000006.1:45053-53124 GCA_040902005.1 Gemmatimonadaceae bacterium
CCCCCCCGGGGGGGGGGGGCGGCGGCCCCGCCCGCCGCGCCCGCCCATCCCCCCCCCCCTGGAGCACCGACAGCAGTTGCGTCCGCAGACGCTCCACCTGCCGCAGCTCGATCATGCGTCGCGCGCGGTGGAACGCCTGCTCGAATCGCTCGTCGTCGAACGGCTTCACGAGGTAGTCGAGGGCGGCCACGTCGAACGCCTCGAGCGCGTGTTCGTCGTACGCCGTCACGAAGATCGTGAGCGGCATGGCATCCACGCCCACGTCGCGGACGACGTCGAGTCCCGTCTTGCCCGGCATCTGCACGTCGAGAAAGACCAGGTCCGGCCCCAGCTCGCGAATGGCGTCCACGGCAGCCGCGCCGTTGTCCCTCTCCCCCACGATCTCCACGCCGGACGCGCCGCGCAGCATGTCGCCGATCCGCTGGCGCGCCAGCGGCTCGTCGTCGACGATCAGCACGCGTAGCGGGCTGCCCTCGCGCACCGGCCCGTTCCCCCCCCCCCGCCCCCTCACGCGACTCCGGGGGGTAGCGGGATCGCGACCTCGTGATACGGCAGGGTGAGCTCCGCCACCGTTCCAGCCTCGGACGCCGGCCGGAGCGTCACGCTCGCCCCCGGCCCGTACATCGCGCTCAACCGCGCGCTCGCGTTGGACAGCCCGATGCCCTGCCCCGTGCCGGGACCGGGGCCGTTGTCCGTGACGGTGACCACCAGGTCGTCTGCCTGGTGACGCGCACGCACGAGGATCCGCCCCGGCACGGACAGCTGCGTCACGCCATGCACGACCGCGTTCTCCACGATCGGTTGCAGTATGAGACTCGGCACGAGGCCGCTGCGCACCCCCGCCTCGATGTCGAACGTCACCACCAGCTTTCCCTGAAAGCGGATCTGCATCAGGTCCACGTATTCGCTCAGCATCTGGAGCTCCTGGTGCAGCGGCACTTCGTGCGCCGTGCTCTCTTCGAGCGTGTATCGCAGCAGGTCGCTCAGACGCGCGATCATGCGTCGCGTTCCCTTCGGGTCGCGCTCCACCAGGGCCGAGACGGCGTTCAACGTATTGAAGAGGAAGTGTGGATTGAGCTGGGAGCGCAGTGTTTCGAGCCGGGCCTGCGCGAGCAGCGCCTGCAGGCGCACGGTATCCTCGAGACGCGCCCGATACCGCAGGATGTAGTCCCGCGCCACACCCGCCGCCAGCACGCCCAGGTACACGATCAGGTCGTCCAGGATGCCGAGCCCCACCAGCGGCGGGGGCGGACGCCGCCGGATGCGTCCCAGCGGTTCCATGAGCTGCCCCCGCACCTCCTGGAGCAGCCCATCCATGACGATCGCTATAGCGACCCCAAGGGCGAGAAAACCCAGCAGGCGGCCCCAGCGGCGGCCCAGCTCGATGGTGTACCGGCTGGCCAGCCACCAGATCGGCAGCGTGATGACCGCCCAGAGGGTGTATTCCACGTACGTCGCCGTCACCGTCGCCGACCATACGCTCCCGGGTATTCCCGGAATGCGCGGATCGATCTCGCGGCTCACTGCGGAGACCAGCGCCAGCAGCGCCCAGAACGACACCACCGCGGCCACATCCTGCGCGCGCAGCGGGTACCGCTCGCGTCCGCTTGAATCGATGCCGGATTGATCAGTCATAGCCCCAGCTTACGGCAGCCAGACTCTGCGCGCATGCCGCCCGTGACGCGGGTGTGCCGTTCGTGACGGCCGTGTGCATCGATGATCGGACGGCTCCTGGGCACCCTATCATCCATCATCGCCGGAAGACGAGCAGCATTCGCTTGAGCTGGGAGGAGTGCAATGACCAAAACGACGATCTCGCGAGTGCTCTCGCGCAAGAATATGAGGGCAGCAAGTGTCAGTGCTGTCGCTATGCTGACGGCTGCCGGACTCGTCCGTAAGGACAGGCCGGAGCTGCCAGTCTCAGCGGCCGTCGCAAACCTCGTGCGTACGGATGGGCCGACGCTCGGAGCCAACGTCAACCTGACCAGAGCCCTGAGCGCCACCAGCCTGGATCTGCCGGATCTGGAGCACCCGCGCGTCGATCTGTGGATCCAGAAGTTCACGACGACGATGCGCGGCAGCTACGCCACGTATCTCGAGCGCATGCCGCGCTACGAGAAGATGATCTCCGGAAAGCTCGCCGACCGCGGAATGCCGCAGGACCTGATCTATCTCGCGATGATCGAGTCCGGCTTCAATCCGACCGCGAAGTCACCGGTGGCGGCACGCGGACTGTGGCAGTTCATGACGCCCACCGCCCGCGAGTACGGCCTGCGGATCGGACGGGGCGTGGATGACCGCACGAATCCGGATCGTTCCACGGATGCGGCCCTCACGTACCTGACGAAACTGCACGCCCGCTTCGGATCCTGGTACCTCGCGGCCGCGGCGTACAACACGGGCCAGGGACGAGTCGCGCGCATCATGAAGGAAGAGACCGGGAGCATCAAGGGCACGGACGCGGATTACTATCGCATCGCGAATCGCCTGCCCCAGGAAACCCGGGACTACGTCCCGAAGATGATCGCGGCTGCCAAGATCGGCAGGGACCCGGCGAAGTACGGGTTCAAGTCGAGCTGACGCCAGGCCGCTAACGACCGCCTACGGCCGCCTGGCGGCCGGCGGCGCGGCCTTCGTCGACGCACCCCGCTGAATCGCGGCTCGGCGCTCGGCGACGGCCGCCGCGGCCGCTGCGTTGATCCGCGCAATCGAATCGGCCCGCGCCGTCGCGGCCTCCTCCAGGGCGACGCACACGTCCACCGTGTCCGGGTTTGCGGCGGGCAGCGTTCCGGCCTTCACGAAATCCAGCACCTGGGCCCAGTCGCATGGCCGGCTGGACGCGAGAATGGCCGAGTGCCCGGGACGACGGTGGCGCACCAGTGCGCTGCGGCTGCGAACAGCGGCCAGCACGCGCTCCGCGTCCTCGATCGGGAAGCGGTTGTCGGCGTAGCTGTGCACGGCCAGGATCGGGACGCGCACGTTTCGCGCGGCTCGCACGTTGTCCGCGATGTCCACGAGGAACCTCGCCAGGAACGGCGGCACGTGCCCGTCGCGCACCGCCGCCTCGCGCACGGACGCCGCGACGCCCTCGACGATCACCCCACTCACGTGCGGTTGCACGCTGTCGATGCCCTGGAGCAGCACGGTCGATCCCAGCGCGCTGCCGAACGCCACCTTCCGCGCCTCCGGACCGGCGCTGTCGGCGAACACGCGCGCGGCGGCGCCGGCGTCGCTCACGGCGCGCGCCAGCGACGGCGAGCCGCCGCTGGCGCCGAATCCCGTGTAGTCGAACACGAACGAGCTGATGCCCTGCCCGTGGAAGAACTTCTGCAGCGGCACGTAGTCCGAGATCGCGGAACGGTTGCCGTGGAAGAACAGCACTGCGGGGGGCGTGGCGCCGGCAACGTCTGGCGCGCGAACCCACCACCCGATCAGGGTGCGGTCACCGCTCTCGAACGCGAGGCGCGCGAAGGGAAGCCCCGCCGAGTCCGGCGTGACCATGCCCATCACGTTCGGCGTGACGGCCCGCGAGTCCATCAGGCGGGTCGCATACATCCGTCCGCCGACGCCGACGCCGCCCAGCAGCACCAGTCCCACGACGATCCAGAGCAGCGCCTTGTTCATTCGGCAACATGCGCCATGCCGGGCGTGTTTTCAAGCTGGCGCGCTCCGCGTGCCTACGACGATGCGGGAACGCGCAGGAACGCCGCGTGGTGCCGCGTGTGCACGGATGACAGCCGTGCCGCGTGATCGAGCGTGAGGCCGCCGAACCAGGGATGCATCACGCGATGGTCCGGCCGCTGGCGCCAGTTTTCGGCCAGGAGATCGTCGAACTGGCCGGCGCGGTCCTGAAACAGCGCAAGCAGCTCGTGGCGCGGAGCGTCCTCCCCTTCGGGGCGGGCCTCGCGCGGCGCGCGCACGGCCACCGGAATGCGCTTGCGCCAGAGGATCTGCGTCAGCGCGAACCAGCGCCAGATGCGACGCTTGAATGGCGTGCCGTATACGCGCATCTGTCGCTCGTTCCTCAGATCGCCCGCGAGGGCCTCGTAGAACAAGATCAGATGTCGCGTTTCCTGGGCGGGGGTCCATTTTCCCTCCGCCCTCGGCAGGAGCCATCGCTCACCCGGAAGCGCGTTCGCCCGGTCCACGAATTCGCGCACCGCGGCCTGATGGTCCGCGAGCAGGTGCGCGAGCTGTCGCTCGTTGTGCCCGGAGCTGCCCATGGCTCCAAGTTGCGCGGCCGGAACGCCGGGCGCCATGCATCGCTCAGGGACCCGCGACTCCCGTGACCCAGTCGCGCGCAGCGTTCCGGATCTCGTCCATCACCTGCGCGTCCGTGCGTCCTGATGACTTGAGGACGTGAAAGCTGTGGTCGGCGCCCTCCACCCAGTGCATCGTCCACCCCGCCCCCACCGTCGCGAGCACACCGTCCATCAGGTCACGACGACAGAGGGCGTCCCGGGTGCCGTTGACGCAGAGGACCGGCGGCGCGATCGCCGGCAGGTGGGCATCGCGCAGCCGCCCGGTGTCACCCGCCGGGTGCAGCGGATACGCCAGCAGCAGCAGGCCGTCGCACGGGTATCCGTCGGCGACCAGCATCGAGGCTGCACGTCCTCCCATCGATCGGCCGCCGAGGACGAGCGGGCCGGCGGCGGTTTCCTGGCGCGCGCGCTCCGCGACCGCGGCCACGCACGCCGTCAACGCAGGCATCCGATCGGGTCGGCTGGAGCGCTTCTCGCGGTACACGAAGTTGAACCGGACGACGGCAATCCCCGCGGCGCGCATCGCCGCCGCAGTCGCCGTCATGCTGCGATCGCGCATGCTGCCGCCCGCGCCGTGCGCGCAGACGAAGGTGGCCCGCGGGTCCCCGTCGGCGGCCTCATACAGGACGGACACTTCGTCGTCGCCGACGCGCACGCGCCATTCCATCGCGGTCATGGCAGGGTGCGGAATGTCACTCCGAGTCGCATCGCGACGAGGAGTCTGCAATTCAACCGCAAGAACTGCAGATCCCTCGCTGCGCTCGGGATGACAACCACTTCTTCCCTATCCCGCGGCGTTCACCATGTCGAAGATCGGCAGGTACATGGCGATGACCATGCCGCCGACGACGACGCCGAGGAACACGATCATGAGCGGCTCCATCAGCGCGAGGAGGCCCGAGACGGCGGCGTCCACTTCCTCGTCGTAGAAATCCGCGATCTTGCTGAGCATCTCGTCCAGGCCGCCCGTCTGCTCGCCGACGTTGATCATCGACACGACCATGGGCGGGAAGACGCCGGATTTCTTGAGCGGCGCGGAGATCGTCTCGCCGCCGGCGATGGAGGACCGCGACTCCATGATCGCGTCCTGGATGACGCGGTTGCCCGAGGTCTTTGCCGTGATCTCGAGGCCGTCCAGGATGCTCACGCCGGACCCGATGAGCGTGCCCAGCGTGCGCGTGAAGCGCGACACCGCCGACTTGCGCAGCACGTCGCCCAGCACCGGCGCCTTCAGCATCAACCGGTCGATCACCAGTTTCCCGCCCTGCGTGGCGTAGTACTTCTTGATGCTCCACACCGCCACGGCGACGGCGGCGACCAGCACGTACCAGTACGACTGGAGCGCCTGCGACAGCCCGATGACGATCTGGGTCGGAAGCGGCAGCGCGATGCCCGCCGACGCAAACATGCGCTGGAAGGTGGGGATCACGAAGATCAGCAGCACAAGGATCGCGCCGCCAGCCACCGTCATGATGACGCCCGGGTAGATCATGGCGCCCTTCACCTTGCGGACGAGGGCGTCGTTCTTCTCCATGAACACCGCGAGGCGCATCAGGATGGTGTCGAGAATACCGCCCGCCTCACCGGCGGCCACCATGTTCACGTACAGGTCGCTGAAGGCGGTGGGGTGCTTCTTGAGCGCGTCGGACACCGTGTTGCCCGATTCGACGTCAAACACCACCTGCTTGGTGATGTCCCGGAGGTTGGGGTTTTCGCTCTGCTCGGCGAGGATGCCCATGGCCTGCACGAGCGGCAGGCCGGAGTTGATCATCGTCGAGAACATGCGGGTGAAGATGACGATGTCGCGCATCGCCACCTTGCCGCCTTTCTTCTTCTTGGTCTGTTCATCGATCTTGATGACGTTCAACCGCTGCTTCTTCAGCTGGTTGATCGCTTCCTCGCGCGAGGGCGCCTCGAGCGTCGCGTTCTTCAGCTCGCCCCTGGCGTCGCGAGCCGTGTACGTGAATGCGGGCATGTTCCTGCTCTCCCCTCTCCTGAGTGACTGCTATCGTTTGCCGGCGGTGGGTGCCGCTGGTTTGGGTGCCGTCGTCGGCGCGGTGCCGTCGGACTCGAGGGCCACGCCGCACATGCGCGCGAGCTCGACCGGATCGGTGGACGCGCGCACGACCTCCTCCCACGCGACTTCCCGGCTCATGTAGAGCTGGTAGAGCGCGTCGTTCATCGTCTGCATTCCCCACTTCTTTCCGGACTGCATCATCGAGTAGATCTGGTGGATCTTGTCGTCGCGGATGAGGGCGCGGATCGCGGGGGTGCATACCAGGATCTCCGCCGCCATGGCGCGGCCGCGCCCCTTGGCGCGCGGCAGCAGCGTCTGCGTGATGATGCCCTCGAGGCAGAACGCCAGCTGGGCGCGCACCTGCGACTGCTGGTGCGAGGGGAACACGTCGATGATGCGGTTCACCGCCTCGGCCGCCGAGTTCGTGTGCAGCGTGGCGAACGCCAGGTGGCCGGTTTCGGCGATGGTGATGCCCGCGTGGATCGTCTCCAGGTCGCGCATTTCGCCGACGAGCACAACGTCCGGATCCTGCCGCAGCGCGTATTTGAGCGCGGCGCCGAAGCTCTTGGTGTCCGCGCCGACCTCGCGCTGGTTGATGATGCACGACTGGTGCTTGTGAATGAACTCGATCGGGTCTTCGATCGTGATGATGTGACCCTTGATCCCCTTGTTGATGCGGTCGATCATCGCGGCCAGCGTGGTCGACTTCCCCGAACCGGTCGGGCCCGTCACGAGGATCAGCCCGCGCGGCCGGTCCGAGAGATCCGCGATCACCTTCGGCAGCTTCAGCTCGTCGAAGCTCTTGATGTTGAAGGGAATCTGCCGGATGACCATCGAGATGCAGCCGCGCTGCTTGAAGCAGTTGCCGCGGAAGCGCGCCAGGTTCTGGATACCGAACGAGAAGTCCAGCTCGTCCTCCATCTCGAAGCGCTTCTTCTGATTCTCCGTGAGCACCGAATACGCGATCTGCATCGTGTCCTTCGGCTGCAGCACGTATTCGATCTTGGAGCTCTCGATTTCTCCATCCACGCGCAGCTTCGCCCGCTCGCCCGCGGTGATGTGCAGGTCGGACGCACCCTTCTCGATCATTTCTTCGAGCAGGGCTTTCAGGTTCAGGCTCGACGGGGCGGCGCCCGGAGCCGGCGGTGCGGCGGTTGGTGCGGTCATTAGACGGCGGTCTCTCGGATCATCTGTTCCATGGTGGTGATGCCTTTCATCACCTTCATCCACGCATCCATTCGGAGCGTGAGCATTCCGTTCTCGATCGCGACTTCCTTGATTTCGGTGGCGCCGGCATTCGACATGACCACCTTGCGCACCGCGGGTGACATCGCCATGACCTCGTAGACGCCCTGTCGGCCGCGGAGGCCGGTCCCGGCGCACTTCTCACAGCCCTTCCCCTTGAAGAAGGGGATTTCACCGATCGTGGACTCGATCGTGAGGTTCGTCAGGAACGGCTGCGCTTCGGGCGTGGCGCTCTTCTTGGCGTTGTCGATGGCCAGTTGCGTGAAGCGCAACTCCTTGAGCTTGGTCGTGCGCTTGACCTTCGCCGCCTCGAGCTCCTCGTCCGTGACGTCGTACTTCTCCTTGCAGTTGCCGCAGATGCGGCGGAGCAGCCGCTGGGCGAGGATCAGGTTGAGGGCCGACGCCACGTTGAACGGCTCCAGCCCCATGTCCAGCAGGCGCGTCACCGTCTCGGGCGCCGTGTTGGTGTGCAGCGTGGACAGCACCAGGTGGCCCGTGAGCGCCGCCTTGATCGCGATGCCGCCCGTCTCCAGGTCGCGGATCTCGC
>JBBDYA010000007.1:0-5510 GCA_040902005.1 Gemmatimonadaceae bacterium
GGGGGGGGGGTTGGGGGGGGGGGGGGGGGGGGGGGGGGTGCGTCATGGCGGTGCTCCTTCCTATAGATAGATAAGAATGGCTCGTCCAACCCGGTCTCGCGCGTCGAGTACAGTGGTGGTGGGCGCGGATGATATCCCCACTCGTGATTCCACGCCAGACGTGTGTTAACTCGTTACTCGGGCGCCACTTCGGATGGATACATCACGAACATGAGGCGCGAACATGACCGGACCCCTGGTCATTCGTTACACATTGCGAACAAATGACTTAGGCGTCCTCGGCCGTTGACGTTTCGCCCCTCCTCAGCCGCAACCGCAACATAGCCAACTACTTACCGCGCCGCGAGTACCCCGAGATTCCGGGCAAAGAGAGTTAGTCACACCCAATCCACAGCTGTGGATTGCTGTGGACTTGCCTGCTGTCACGCCAAAACGCCTAATGAAAGCCTCGCTTACGCGACTGTTACGTGGGCATGGATTGCGCGCAATGTGGGCCGGGAAGAGCTTCACTACCCCCCCAGCAGCACCCATGACGGCTTTCGCGCATCCAGGCAGTTCGCAGTCCTCTGACCAGAGTCCGCGCCCATATCTCAACCGGGAGCTGTCCTGGCTGGACTTCAATGCGCGCGTACTGCACGAGGCCACCGACCCGCGGACCGCGCTCCTGGAGCGGGTGAAGTTTCTTTCGATCTTCAGCACCAACCTGGACGAGTTCTTCATGGTGCGGGTGGCGGGGCTCAAGCGGCAGGTGGCCGCCGGCGTCTCGCAGGCGCCCGCGGACGGACTCTCGCCGAGGCAGCAGCTGGACGCCATCCGCGAGCGGGTGAGCGCGCTCCAGGAGACGCAGCAGGATTGCCTGGCGGACCTGTGGGGCAGATTGGCCGAGCACGACGTGCGCCTCGTGAACATCGAGTCGCTGTCCGCGGCGCAGTTCAGCGAGCTGGATGACTACTTCGAGCGCGAAGCCTTCCCCGTGCTCACGCCGCTCGCGCTCGACCCGGGTCACCCCTTTCCGTACATCTCGAATCTCACGCTTTCGCTCGCGGTCCGGCTGCGCGACACCGAGCGGGGCACCGAGCATCTCGCGCGCGTGAAAGTTCCCAGGAGCCTGCCGCGCTGGGTGCCGGTGAGCGGCAGCGCCACGCACTTCGTGCCGCTCGAGCAGGTGATCGGCAGCAATCTTGGCGCGCTCTTCCCGGGCTACGAGGTGCTGGACTATCACGTCTTTCGCCTCACGCGCTACTCCGACCTGGAGATCCAGGACGCCGAGGAGCCGGAGGACCTGCTGGCGGCGATCGAGGAGCAGGTGTTCCAGCGGCGCTTTGGCGAGGTGGTGCGCATCGAGGTGGAGACCGGGATGCCGGCAGACATGCGCGCGCTGCTGCTGGAGGAACTCCGCTCCGAGGGCGACGAGCTGGTGCAGCTCAGTGAGCGCGACGTGGTGGACGCGGGGCAGTTGCTGGACCTGGGAGACCTGAGCGCGTTCGCGTCACTGGACCTGCCGGCGCTGAAGCTCGCCGCGCTGCAGCCCTCGGTGCCGCTGGAGCTGCGCGACCTGGAGCGCTCGGTGTTCGACATCATCCGCGACGGGGACGTGCTGCTGCACCACCCGTTCCACTCCTTCTCGGCCAGCGTGGAGCGGTTCCTGGACGAGGCGGCCAACGACGACCAGGTGCTGGCGATCAAGATGACGCTCTACCGCACCTCCGGCGACACGGCGATCGTGGATTCGCTGATCCGCGCGGCGCAGCGGGGCAAGCAGGTGGCGGTCCTGGTGGAGCTCAAGGCGCGGTTCGACGAGTCCAACAACATCACCTGGGCGCGCACGCTGGAGGACTACGGTATTCACGTGGCGTACGGGTCGGCGGCGCTCAAGATCCACGCGAAGGTGGCGCTGGTGGTGCGCCGCGAGGCGGACGGCACGCGCCGGTACGTGCACATCGGCAGCGGCAACTACAACTCGCGCACGGCGCGGCAGTACACGGACGTGGGGCTGCTCACGTGCAGCCCGTCCATCGGCGCGGACGTCAGCGACCTGTTCAACTCGCTCACCGGCTACTCCCGGCAGCGCATCTATAGGAAGCTGCTCGTGGCGCCCGCGGACCTGCGCGACCGGTTCATCGAACTGATCCAGCGCGAAGCGGCTCACGCGCGCGCGGGGCGGCCGGCGCGCATCATCGCGAAGATGAACGCGCTCGTGGACGTGGCGGTGATCGACGCCCTGTACGCCGCGTCGCGCGACGGCGTGCGCATCGACCTGCTGATCCGCGGCATCTGCTGCCTGCGCCCCGGCGTGGAGGGGCTCTCGGAGACCATCCGCGTCGTGAGCATCATCGGACGCTTTCTCGAGCACTCGCGGCTGTACTACTTCGCCAACGATGGGAACCCGGAGCACTACCTGGGTTCGGCGGACTGGATGCCACGCAACTTCGATCGGCGCGTGGAGGCCATCGCCCCCGTGAGCAGCGCCGCGCTGCACGAGCGCTTGTGCGCGCTGTACGAGATGTACCTGGCGGACAACCGGCAGGCGTGGGAGCTGGACGCCGACGGGGAGTGGACGCAGCGCGTGCCGTCGGAAATCACGCGCGCCAGCCACGAGATGCTGCTCGTCAATTCGTGGGGGATCGTGGAGGGCGGCACGGGGGCCGGGCTGTGGGGGGGGGCGGAAGACAAGGGTCCGCCACGCAATGATTTGGTGAGGTAGGGAAGAGGCTTCGCCAATACGATAAGGGACGCGGATCTGCGCGGATCACGCGGATTGACGCGGATGGCGCGTATTGACGCGGATGGTATTGGCGAGGAGGGTAGTTGTGGCGACCGGACCACTATTGCATTCGGAACTGACCGAGCAAGTGATCGGCGGTTTCTATGCGGTGTACAACGACCTGGGGTACGGCTATCTCGAGGCGCCGTACGCGAACGCGCTGGCGGTGGAGTTGGGCGCGCGGGGATTGGTGGTCAAGCGCGAGGTGCCGGTGCGCATCGTCTATCGTGGCGTGCCCGTGGGCTACTACCGGTACGACATGCTGGTGAATGGCCAGATCATCGTCGAGGTGAAGGCGAACATCGCGCTCTCCAACGCCGACCACCGTCAACTGCTGAATTATCTGAAGGCGGGGAACATCGAGGTGGGCCTGCTGGTCAACTTCGGACCTGAAGCCAAGTACGTGCGCAAGGTGAACACGGGTACTCCGCGCTATCCGCGTAAATCCGCGAAATCCGCTTAAATCCGCGTTTATTGCTCTGACGACAACACCTTCCCGTCGGGCCCCACGATCTCCACCGGTTTCCCCAGCACCCTGGCCAGCAGGTCCGACTTCCGCTGCGCCCCCCACATCTCCAGCCGCATGGCAGCGCCGCTCTTTGCCGGTACCGGCGACACACGCAGCGCCCGCTCGAGCCACCGGACCTTCACCGTCTCCACCGCGCCGGCGTGTCCGCGATCGAGTCCGTCGGCCACACGCAGGATCGCCGAGAGTTTCCTGACCCGCTCGCGCAGCGGCTTGTCCAGCTCCCCGTAGTTCAGGTGCTTGCGGCGCGGACGGGAGCCGCGATGGTAGCGCGCCACGTTCGCGATCATCACCTGCTCCTCGGGTGTCATGCCCAGGAGGTCGGCGTGCAGGATCAGGTGATAGGAATGCTTGTGATGCCGGTCGTAGTTGATGTGATAGCCCACGTCGTGCAGGAGGGCGGCGTCCGAAAGCACCTTGCGGTCCGCGACGTCGAGCCCCATGTGATCCCGCAGGGCGTCGAACAGGCGGAGCGCGAACGCCTGCACAGCCAGCGCGTGCTTCGCCTCGTAGTGGCACCGTTCGGCGAGTTCGCGCACGGAGCGCTCGCGCGCCTCGCCGGGGTCCGCGACCACGGGAGCCACGTGGGCGGCTTCCAGCAGCAGTCCCTCGCGGATGCCGTAGCGCGACACGGTGATGTCGCGCGCGTCCACCCGCGACAGCAGCTCGGCGACGACCGCGATCCCGGCCACGATGATGTCCGCCCGGTCCGCGTTGAGACCCGGCGTGTTGCGGCGCTCGTCGTCGGTCATCGTGACCAGCCACTCCAGGATGTGCTCGATCTCCACGCGTGGAATCACCGTGCCGTGCACGGATCTCGCCGCGAACATCCCCTGCCGCGTGAGGTGTATCCCGGCGAGGTTCGTGAAGGTGCCGCCGGAGCCGATCACGCGCGCACCGCGAAAGTCGCGCGCCGAGAGCAGCGGCTTGATTGACTTGCGAACGTGCTTGCGCAGGCGCTTGAGTCCCCTGCCGTCGCCACCGGACAGGAAGCGCTCCGTGAGGCGGATCGCGCCCAGTTGAAGCGACGACAGCCCGTCCACCACCCCGTCCGCCACCAGCGACAGTTGCATCGAGCCGCCGCCGATGTCCATGATCACGGAGCGGCCGGACCCCAGGTCGAAATGCGCGAGCGCGCTGCGGAAGGACAGGCGCGCTTCATCCTCCCCGGACAGGACGCGCAGCCTGAGCCCGGTGGCCTGCCGCACGCGTGCGAGGAAGAGTTCGGCGTTGGCCGCGTCCCGCACGGCGCTCGTGGCCACCGCTTCAACCCGGTCGGCTTTCAGCTGCTTGGCGAGCACCGCCATCCGTGACAGTCCCTCGATGGCCAGGTCCATGGACTCGGTATCCATCGCACCGGTCGTGTCCATGCCGCGCCCCAGCCGCGGATGCACCTTCATCTCGTCCACGACCTCGATGGCGCCATCGGCTCGCACGTCCGCGATGATCTGTCGGATGGAGTTCGATCCGACGTCGATCGCGGCGATGCGGCGACCGGTGCTGGGTTCCGGTGTCGGCTTATGGGTCGGGGCGGTCACACAGGTAATTCTGCCCCGTGCGCAGGCAATAACAAGGCTGGGAATGGACCCGCGGGCATTCCAGCCCGGGCTGGGTATTTTCCCTTCATGAAGCTGATGCTCGTTCGGCACGCGGACGCCGGCGACGCCGATTCGTTCGCGCGCACCGGACAACCCGATCACCTGCGCCCCCTGTCACCCAGGGGACATGAGCAGATGCGCGACGCGGTGAAGGGGTTGCGCACGATGTTCGCCAAGCCCGACGTGATCCTGAGCAGTCCCTACCTGCGCGCCACGGCGACCGCGGATGTCATCCGTCGCGAGTACGAGCTGCCGAGCGTGGTGACGACGCCGGTCCTGGAGCCCGAGGCGCTGCCGGAAGACTTCGAGCGGTGGATGCGCGACCAGCCGAGACACGATGCGGTGATCGTGGTGGGACACGAGCCGAACCTGAGCGTCCTCGCGTCCTGGCTCACTGCAGGCAGCCACGTGGCGAACATCGAGTTCAAGAAGGGAGGCGCCTGCCTCCTGGCACTCGGCCGGCGTCCCAAGAAGGGTGAGGGCGCGATGCGCTGGCTGATGGGACCGAAGGAGCTGGCGGCGATCGGGACGTCTGGCGGGTAGCTGTTCTCGGTAGCGGCCGTGTTGCTTCGTTCTCGGGGGCGGTCGCAAGACAGAACGTTCTCGGCGGCGGTCGCAAGAG
>JBBDYA010000007.1:5520-8748 GCA_040902005.1 Gemmatimonadaceae bacterium
GCACACCACGCAGAGCTCTACCGGTGTGCAGGCCGACCGCGCCGAAGGCGCGCCGAGTACCGACCGAGAACGCTCCTCCCCGATTCTTAATACTTTTTCATGATCCGCGGCCTGGCATATTGCGCGACGGGCCGGCCTGACTCCATCTTCGGGCGTCGTTTCGGCCCTCTTCGTGAGGCAACACGCATGCCCGGACCTGGCCCAAGCACATCATGACCACGCGCCGAGTGGCAGTCATCGCCGTGCACGGCGTCGCGGACCAGAAGCCCAACGCGTCCTCCGCCGCGATCGCGGCGCTCCTCGGCACGCTCGGCCGCAAGTGGCGCGAGGCCGACCAGCCACCGCGCTACACGGCCTTCACCGCCACCGAGCTCCAGATTCCGCTCGAGCCGGTGTACGTGTCCCCGGAGGGCAAGGCGGTAGCGCCGGAACCGAAGCGCCCGATGGCCGTGAAGTTCCTCGCCGAGCAGCGACAGTACCTGTCGCGCGCGCAGCATGCGTCACCGGCAGAGCTGGAGCAGCAGGAGGTGGAACCGCTTCGTCCCCCCCCCGATCGCGCGGGCGCGCTGGCTCACGAGTTCATGCGCATGCAGCTCGAGGGCTACCGCGGCGACGGAAGCGACCGTGCGTATCCCACGCGCCGGCTCGAGGGCCGCCGCGAGGCGCGCGAGCCAGGCGACGTTCCGCCAGGCGCGCCGGACGCCGACGAGCGGCGTGGCGCGCCTCCCGGCGGCGGCGCCTCCACACCGCCTTCGTCGCCGAACGCCGGCCAGCGCGAGGTACACGTGTACGAGGTGCACTGGGCCGACCTGTCGCGCCTGGGCAGTGGTCCACTCGCGTTCATCGGCGCGGTGTACCAGATCCTCCTCCATCTCGCCACACTCGGGCGACAGGCGGTGGACGACGCCGCGGCAGAAGTATCGAGGGGCCCCGGGGGCTCCGCGGCCCACTACCTGAACAACGCGCAACGCTGGGCGGTGCGCGCGCTCACGCTCCCCATCCCGCTGCTGAACGTGATCATGTTCGGCGCGAGCCTGGCCGCCCTGCCGGCGGCGCGTCTCACACCCGCGGCGGCGAAGTGGGTGGGCGTGCTGGGAACCGCCGCGATCAGCGCGTGGGGAGCGTACGTCATGGGACGGCGCCGGGTGCCGCGATCACCCACGACGTGGGCACTGCTCCCGGTGGCCACCGCCGGAATCGCGGGGGGCGTCGCATACTTGCTCATCCCGGAGACGTTGGGGCACGTGGCGCTCGGTATCGTATGGTGGCTGGCTGTGGGCCTCCTGACGTGGTGGGTGGTGAGCGCGTACGAACCGTACCGCCGCGGCGCGAAAGCCGTTGGGATGACGGCGTACGCGCTCGCGTTCCTGTTCTTCCTGGTGACGCTGGCGGTGGCCACGAACTTCGCGTGGACGGATGGACAGCGGCTCGAGGTGGCCACGCTCTGGACGACGCAGTTCATCTTCCTGGGCCTGCGGGCGTCCTGGGCCGTGGTCTTCGTGCTGGCGCTCGTGGCGTTCGTCCTTGGCATCGTGGCCGTGCGACGGGTACAGGACCCGCCCACGCGCGCTCGCGTTCGCGCGGCGGTGCGCACGGGACGGCTCGCGATCGCGCTGTCCGCCGGCGCGTTCCTGTTCGTCACGATCGCGCTCTGGTCGGGGCTGTTCGCCTATGGCCGAGACAAGCTGCACGTGTTCGAGTGCATCCGGCCATCGGTGTGGCCAAACGTCACGGTGCTGCACACGCCAGCCTCGGTCGTGAAGCTCGTTCCGCCGCACGCAAACGCCGAAGACTTCCAGCACCGGACAGAGCGCTGCGCGATGGCGGCTCAGGAGAAGAGCACGGTGCTGACCGCCGCGGCCGCGCGAACCGACGGTCCTCCGCCGAGCGTGAGCGTCGGCGGTGATGCATCGAAGGCGGACGTCGGCGCCGTGCCGCCGGGCGAGGGGGAGCAAACGGTGCAGGACTACCTGCGCGCCCTGCTGGTGCTGAGCGTAACCAGCGGCGCTCCGGTCGCGCTGGCGATCGCGGGCGTGGCGTTCTTCCTGTTGCTCTGGATGGCCATTCCGTCCATCCGGGCGGAGACCCAGGCACCGATCTACTGCACCAACGACCAGTCGCGGCGAATGGGACGCTGGCTGTCTCGCGGCCTGGACTCCACCGCGTGGGTCACGCTCCTGCTGTGGATAGCGGTCTTCGGCGTGCCCCTCGTGTTCTCAGTCGTGGACCGCCGCAGGCAGCAGGACGTGCTTCTTCCGTTGGAGCCGGTACTTCAATGGCTCACGAACGCCACGGCGGCGATGCTGTCGCAGGCCGGCGCGATGATCGCCGGCTCCGCAGTGCTGATCATCGCGATCGTCGTCAAGGTCGGCGGCTCCGCGCTTGACGTCATGCTGGACGTGGACAACTACCTGCGCGCGACGCCGGCGAACGCCACGCCGAGGGCGCGCATCACGGAGCGGTACGTGTCGCTGCTGCGGCACGTGGCGGCGGAGCAGCCCGACGGGCGGCGGTACGACGCGGTGGTGATCGTGGCGCACAGCCTGGGCGCATTGATCACCGTGGACCTGCTGCGCTTTCTCGAGCGCGAGCGGCAGCGCGGCGGCGGCGACGCGGCCCTCGCACCGCTCGGCTTCGGTCCGCCGTCACATCCGGCGCGGGCCACGATTCCCATCCATCTCTTCACGATGGGGAATCCCCTGCGGCAACTGCTGAATCGCTTTTTCCCGCACCGGTACAAGTGGGTGCGGGCGATCCCCGACAACGGGGAGGAACCATTCGCGGAGGGGTCGGACGCGCCGCCGGTGCGCAGCTCGAGCGATCCCAACCCCATCCACCTGGGCGTGGCGCGCTGGGAGAGCGCGTACCGCAGCGGCGACTACGTGGGACGCTCGATGTGGTTGTACGAGTGGTACAACCGCAATGCGTCGGGCGCGGACGCGGGCACGTATCCGCAAAAGCCGCTGGTGTTCTGGGACGTGGTGCGCCGCGGCGGGCGCGAGGTGATCTACTCGGAGATGTGCATCGGGCTCGGCGCACACACGCACTACTGGGACGACTCGGCGCCGGACGTCGCCGAGCGGCTGGACTATCTCATCGCGACCGCTTGACGCTGAAAGATGTTCTCGGCGGGGTCGCGGTGCCCTGTTCTCGGCGGGGGTCGCAATGTGTTGCGACCCCCGGTCGGTTCTCGGGGCGCCTTCGGCGCGGTCCGCCTGCACACCGGTA
>JBBDYA010000008.1:0-8609 GCA_040902005.1 Gemmatimonadaceae bacterium
CGGTCGTGCTCGAGCCGGAACACCTCGCGTCTCTCACGTCGGAGCAGCGCACGGACATCCGGCTCTGGCACGGGCGCATCAACCTGTACGAGCGCGTGAAGGCGGCGCGCGGCTACCTCGCGCTCACCCTCGCGGCCTACTTCGGCAGCATGCTCGGCCTGGTGGCCGTCGCCGAGGCGGAGATCGTGCCGCTGGTGTTCGGGCCCCTCGTGCCGATGTACATGACGCGCAAGCTGTGGCTGCGGGGCAGGTCGTTGCGCGCCGCTGGCCTGAAGCTGCGACGCGTGTTCCTGATGCCCCGCGCCAAGTGGGTGATCCCGAAGCCGGCACCGCCGCCCGGTGAGCAACAGCTCGCCAAGCTGGCACCGCGCGAGATCCTGGAAAGCCCCCTGGGCGCCGCGATCCGTCGCGCGGCCGAGGATCGGGCAGCCGTTCTCGACCTCGTGGCAAAGTTGCCGAAGGCGGATCGTGCCCTGCTCCCGGACGTGGCACCCACCGCCAACGCGCTCGTGGCGCGCGTGGCGCAAGTGGCCGAGATGCTGCACCGGCTGGATCAAGGGTTCGATCCGCGGGCGCTCACCGAGCTGAACGCGCGCATCGCGGAGGTGGGGCGCGACAGTGACTCCCCCGATGGCCAGCGACGCGCCGCGCTACTGCAACGGCAACGGGAAACGCTCGAGTCGCTGGCCGACCGTCGCGCCACGCTCGTGCGGCAGCTCGAGAACGCCGGACTGGCGCTCGGCAACCTGCGGCTGGACCTGATCAAGTTCCGCGCGTCGGGGCTTCAGTCCGCGCTGGCGGACGTGTCGTCGGCAACACAGGAAGCACGCGCGCTCTCGCGGGAGATCGACGGCTGGCTGGACGCCGCCGCTGAAGTGAGAAGTCTCTAACGCGGATGACCGACGAGCGCCGGTACGACGAGCGGGAAGTGGCCGAGATCATGGAGCGCGCGACGGCAAGTGACGCGTCGCGGCCGTCCATGCCGGCGCCCGACCCGGGCGGGCTCACGCTGGCGCAGCTTCAGGAAATCGGAACGGAAGTGGGAATCGCGCCGGCGCGCATCGCGGACGCGGCACGCGCGCTGGGGCGCCGTCCGGCTCCCCGCCCGCCGCGGACCGTGCTTGGCGTTCCGATATCGGTGACGCGAACCGTTCCGATCGCGCGCCAGCTCGATGAGGAAGAATGGAGCCGCCTGCTGGTGGACCTGCGCGAGACGTTTGGCGCCGAGGGACGCATGCAAGTTCAAGGGCACTTCCGGTCGTGGACCAACGGCAATCTTCAGGTGCACGTGGAACCAGACACTCGCGGCTACCGGGTGCGGATGCAGACGACGAAGGGACTCGCGGAACAACTCGCTGCCATGAGCATCTCGTTCGTGATGATGGCCGTCCTCCTGCTGTTCATCGGCCTGTTCTTCGGTATCGGCTCGGCGGGCGTGACGCTGGTCACCGCGTTCGGGGTGCTGGGGCTGGCGCCGGTCGCGTATGCCCGTGCCACCCTTCCGCGCTGGGTACGCGAGCGCACCGCGCAGATGGAGGGACTGGCCGAGCGCATCCCACTGTTGCTCGAAGGCTAGTGGTTCAGGCTCGATTTGCGTCTGGCGCGTTCAGCATCATTCATCCATGATTCTGATAACGGCGGACTTGACTACGGACGTGACTACGGACGTGACTACGGACGTAACTACGGACTTAACAGCGGACATAACGGCGAACACCCGTAGTCACGACCGCCGTCACGACCGCCGTCACGACCGCCGTCACGACCGCCGTCACGTCCGCCGTCACGTCCGCCGTTACGCTGTAACGATACACTCCCTTTTCGCAGAGACCCCGATGAGACTCTCACTCGTATGCCTGCTGTTCGCCCACTCAGTGGTCGTGGCACAGTCGCCAATGTCTGAGGAGAAACAGGTCATGGAGTCACGCGACTCAGTGATCATCCGGGTGACTTCGCCGCGATCTGGCCAGAAAACCTTCAGCGGCGTGATCACGCTGCAGAACGCCAGGAGCGAGCGTCGCCTGGACAAGGTGACGACACCGTTCGAGATCCGCCTCCCGGCGCAGGACATCGATGCACAATTCACCGCGGACGACATGGAAGGGCTGAGCGGAGAACTCATCAGCCTCAAGGGAGATGGGCAGGAGGGTCGGGTGTACGGGACCGTGGACGCCGGCGCGGTACGGCTCCATTTCGAGCCCGGCAAATCCTTCGGCTTCGGCCGCCGGCTGGATAAGCGCACCACGTTGTTCTGAGCATATCACCCGAGCCGTGTCCGCTGTGCGGTGAAAACGCCGCACCGTACTTCGCGGACACGCGCGCATATCGGCAGTGCGGTTCCTGCGCCCTGGTCTTTCTCGAACGCGCGCATCGCATTCCGTACGAAGACGAAGTCGCGCGATACGCGCTGCACGACAACCGGCTGAACGACCCGGCGTACGACGCCTTTCTGGCGCGCCTCGCACATCCCGTCATCGCGCGCACTAAAGGGGGCGCGCGCGGGCTGGACTACGGATGCGGACAGGTGCCCGCGCTGGGCGACCTGTTCACGCGGAGCGACCGACCCACCGCGTCGTACGACCCGCACTTTCGCCCCGATAGCGCGCTGCTCGAGAGCCGCTACGATTTCCTCACCTGCTCGGAGGTGATCGAGCACGTGCACGATCCCCTCCCCTTGCTGGAGCGCTTTGGGGCGCTCGTGCACCCCGGCGGCATCATCGGTGTGATGACGCGGCCGTACGACACCGCGGGACCGTTCGGCGCATGGTGGTACCGGCGGGATCCCACACACGTGTGCTTCTACTCGGCGCAGACGATGACGTGGATCGGGGCGCGATTCGACTGGCCGGTGGAGCGCGTGACGCCGGAGGTCACTATCTTCAGCGCGGTTTGATCCCCCCCCCACCCCATGACCCGGCGCATCGAGGACTACGCGCTCATCGGCGACTGCGAAACGGCGGCGCTGGTCTCGCTGGACGGCTCGATCGACTGGCTGTGCTGGCCGCGCTTCGATTCCCCCGCCTGCTTCGCATCACTGCTGGGCACTCGCGACCACGGCCGCTGGCAGATCGCGCCCACGGACACGTCCGCCCGCGCGTCGCGACGGTACACCGACGGCAGCCTGATTCTCGAGACCACCTTCGAGACGGATGACGGCGCGGTGGCCGTCATCGACTTCATGCCCATCCGCGGACGCAACTCCGACATCGTGCGCATCGTGCGCGGCCTCCGCGGCCGGGTGGAGATGCACACGGAACTGATCCTGCGCTTTTCGTACGGTTCCATCGTCCCCTGGGTCACGCGGATGGACGACGGCGCGATTCGCGCGATCGCCGGACCGGACATGGTGGTGCTGCACAGCGCCGTGCCGCTCCACGGCAGCGGACTGACGACCGTGGGCACCTTCTCCGTGAGCGCGGGCGAGAGCGCGGAGTTCGTGCTCACGTGGGGGCCGTCGCACGAGCCGCCGCCGCGCTCCGTGGAGCCGCACGCGGCGCTGGCCGCCACCGAGACGTTCTGGCGCGAGTGGTCGGCGCGCTGCACGTACCGGGGAGAGTGGCAGGAGCCGGTGCGCCGGTCGCTGCTTACGCTCAAGGCGCTCACCTACGCCCCCACCGGGGGCATCGTTGCCGCGCCGACCACCAGCCTGCCGGAGCACATCGGCGGCCCGCGCAACTGGGACTATCGCTTCTGCTGGCTGCGTGACGCCACGCTCACGCTGCTGGCGCTGATGGATGCCGGCTACTTCGACGAAGCGCGGGCGTGGCGCGACTGGCTGATGCGGGCGGCCGCGGGCAGTCCCGGGCAGGCGCAGATCATGTACGGGCTTTCCGGCGAGCGGCACCTGCTGGAATGGACCGTGGACTGGTTACCGGGATTCGCCGACTCGCTGCCCGTGCGCGTGGGTAACGCGGCGCACGCGCAGTTCCAGCTGGACGTGTACGGCGAAGTGCTCGACGCACTGCACCAGGGGCGCCTGGGCGGCATCGCCGAGACGGAAGAGGCGTGGCACCTGCAAAAGGCGCTCGCCAATCACGTGGAAACAGTGTGGTCCACGCCGGATCGCGGGCTGTGGGAGGTGCGCGCCGAGTCGCAGCACTTCACGCACTCCAAGGTGATGGCGTGGGTGGCCATGGACCGAGCCGTGAAGGCGTGTGATCGGTTCGGGCTCGCCGGGCCCGTGGAGCGCTGGCGCGCACTGCGCGACACGATCCACGCGGAGGTGTGCGAGCGCGCATTCGACGTGAAGCAGAACAGCTTCGTGCAGTCCTATGGCTCGTCGTTCATGGACGCCAGCGTGCTGCTGTTACCGCTGGTGGGATTCCTCCCGCCATCCGATCCGCGCATTCGCGGCACCATCGCGCGCATCGAGGAGCGCCTGGTGGTGAATGGGCTGGTGCTACGCTACGACACGGGACTCACCGACGATGGGTTGCCGCCGGGAGAAGGCGCGTTCCTCGCGTGCAGCTTCTGGCTCGCGGACGCGTACGTCATGCTCGGCCGGCATGACGACGCGCGCCGGCTTTTCCAGCACCTGGTGTCGCTGCGCAACGACGTGGGGTTGCTGTCAGAAGAATATGATCCCGTGACCAAGCGCTTCCTCGGCAACTTTCCGCAGGCCTTCTCGCACGTGGCCCTGGTGGCCACCGGGCTGAATCTCGATCGGCGGCCTAGCCGGCCCACGCCGCACCCGGCGGAGCAGCGCGCGCTGGACCTCCCTCCCACACCCTGAGGATGCTCCGTTACGCGCGCATGGTGATCGCCGGATCCACGCGCGCGGCGCGACGCGCCGGAATCCAGCACGCGCCGATCCCGATCGCCGCCATGAGCACCGCGACGCCGACGAACGTGGCCGGGTCGTTCGGCGCGACACCGAACAGCAACCCCTGCATCACGCGGCCGGCGAAGTAGGCGCCCACGACGCCCAGCGCGAGGCCGAATGCCAGCAGCACGCCTCCCTCGCCCAGGATCATCCGCTGCACGCGGCCGCTGCCGGCGCCGAGACTCATGCGGATGCCGATCTCGTTGGTGCGCGCGCTCACCGAGAACGCCAGCACGCCGGCGATGCCCACCGCCGCGATGAGCACGGCCAGGATGCCGAACGACGAGACCAGCGCCGCATTCACCCGACGCGGTGACACGCTGCGATCCTTGTACTGCGCCACGGTCATCACGTGCTCGATGGGCGCGGTGGGGGCGATGCGCCGCACGATGCGCGTGGCGGCGGGGATCAGGGCCGCCACATTGCTGTCGGCGCGGATCACCAGCCCGCCCCCGAGCGCCAGCATCTGCGCGAAGGGCATGAACACCACGGGACGCGATTCCGCGTCCAGCCCTCCGTCCCGCGTGTTTCCGGCGACGCCAACCACGGTGCGCCAGTCGCCGCTGATGGGGGCAAAGCGCAAGACCTCGCCGGTCCACGCGATGCGCTGCCCCACCGGATCCTCGCCCGGAAAGAACAGGTCGGCGAGTGTGCGGTTGATGATCACGACGTTACCAGCGGTGGGGCCATCGGTGATGGCGAACGTGCGACCCTGGAGCAGCGGGATGCCCGCCGCGCGGAAAAACTCCGGGCTGGCGGTGCGCAGCTCAGCCCGCGGCGTGGGTGTGCCCGCCGCAAGCGCCCGCCCTTCCGCCTTGACGTCGAACACGATGGTGGACCGGCGCAGCGGCAGCGGGGATCCAATGCCCGCCTCGATCACGCCAGGGAGCGCCGCCGCCTCCCGCCGCATCTGCTCGTACCGCACCTTGGCGCCGGCGTCCGCGCGTGGATCGGACATCAGCTCGGTGGTAGTGAGCAGGGGCACCTGCATCGTGAGCACCTCCTCCGTTGCGAGGCCGGTGTCCACCTCCGCGAGCCGCATCATGGTGCGCGTGAGCAATCCCGCACCCGCCAGGAGCACCACCGACACCGCGACCTGGACCACGACCAGCGCGCGCTGAAGGCGGTGCCTGTTCACGCCGCCGCTCATCCGGCGCGCGCCGGAGAGAATCGTCGACGCGAACCGCCCTTCCCTGGGCAGCGACGCGAGCAGCGAAAGCACCGTCGCGACCGCCACGGACAGCGCCAGCATGAACCCGAAGACGGCGCCGTCGAGACGGATCTCGCTGGCGCGCGGCGAATACCGCTCCGCGAGCGACACCAGCAGGCGCACGCCGCCGACGGCGATCGCCACGCCGAGGGCGGCGCCCGCGAGCGTCAGCAGCAGGTTCTCCACCAGCAGCATCCGGCGCAGACGCGCCACCCCCGCGCCGAGCGCCGCGCGCACCACGAGCTCGTGCTCGCGACGCACCCCGCGCATCAACGTGAGGTTCGCGACGTTCGCCACCGAGATGATCAGGACGAACGCGGCCGCGCCCATCAGCAGCCAGAGGGTGAGCCGCGCCTGCTCGCCAAGCACTTCGTGAAACGGAATGACGGCCACGCGATGATGCGCCGCGGGGTTGTATGCCTGGCGGAACTCGTCCTGCATCCGCGCGGACACCGCCTCCACTTCCGTCCTGGCCTGGTCTAGCGTGGCGCCGGGGGCGAGCCTGGCAACCACTTCGGTCATGCGATGACTGCGCCCCTCCACCATCATGGCGCTCAGGTGATGGTCGCTGTTCACCATGTTGAGCAGCGCGTCCATCCGGTCCGGGAAGAACGGCGCGGGCTGAAGCACGCCGATCACGGTCACCGACCGCTTGTCCAGCATCAGTTGCGTGCCCACCACGCCCGCATCGCCGGCAAAGCGCTTCATCCAGAACTCGTGCGTGAGCACCATGACGGGGGGCACGCCGGGGCCGTCGTCGCCCGGACGCGTGACCCTGCCGTGCACCGCGGACAGCCCCATGACCTCGAAGTAGTTGCCGGTGACGAGCCCCGTGGTGATGCGCTCGGCGCCTTCGTCACCCTGGAGAATGCCGTTCCACGGCGAATACTCCGCGACGCCGGCCAGGGACGGCACGCCGTTGCGGAGATCCCGTACCTCCGGCACGGAGAACGTGAGATTGTCTGCGCCGGGGCCATCCTTGGAATGCCGCAGATACACCAGCCGGTCGCCATCGCGATTGGGCAGCGGCTTGAGCAGCACGCCGCGCACCACGCTGAAGATCGCGGTGTTGGCGCCGATGCCCAGCGCGAGCGTGATCACGACCACCGCGGCAAAGGCGCGGCCGTGTCGCAGTGAGCGCAGCGCGTACGTGACGTCGGCCGCGATGCTGTCGAGCCAGGGCAGTCCGCGCCGGTCGCGCACCGCCTCCGCGGCCTGGGTCACGCCACCCGACGCGAGCACGGCGCGGCGGCGCGCCTCGTCCGGATGCATCCCGCGACGGACGTTCTCGGCGGTTTCCATCTCGACATGCGCCAGCAGTTCCTCGCGAAGGTCGTCGTCGCCTCGGTCCCTGGTAAAGACGCCCGCGATGCGCGCGAGCGCGGCGCGAAGCGCGTTCATGGTGCCTCCCGGCGCGGCGCGAGAAAGGCCGCGATCAGATCGGCCGTCTGGTTCCATTCGCGGGCCTCACGCGCGAGCTGCCTGCGCCCCGCCGGTGTGAGCGAGTAGTACTTGGCGCGCCGGTTGTTCTCGGACTGGCGCCATTCCGCGGTCACAAATCCTTCCTGCTCGAGCTTGACGAGCGCGGGGTAGAGCGTGCCGTAGTTGAGGGTAAGGCGGTGCTTGCTGGTCTCCTCGATGCGGCGGGCCACGCCATAACCGTGCAGCGGGCCGAGCACGTCGAGGGTTCTGAGGATCATCAGGGCGAGTGTGCCCTGCTTGACGTCGAGCTTCTCGGCCATTGCGTGTCCTATGGGGTTCCCATAGGATATGGCGCGTCCTATGGGAAAGCAATAGGGTAAACCGGGACCCGATCTTGCAAGCAGGGTCATGCGTCGGCAGGTCATTCGGTGGCTTCGGCACGCCCAAGGGGTTACCCTTCAGGTTCAGGGAGCGTGCACGGCGGCAACACGATGGCGCTTGCACCGGTCGCCACCATAATGCGCCCGTTCCCACTTCACAGGCGGCAGTATGCCGAGCCGCACCGCATGATCGAGGATCCGGCTCGCACGCCGCGAGCCCGACCACCGCAGCGCCCCGATGCCGGCTCGACGGGCGGCGCGCAGGACACCCCACGTGTGGTGGCCCAGACGCTCGAACTCAGGCGCGTCACGGACAATCTCCGCGATACGATGGGAGTGGACGGGTGCACGGCGCTGCTGGAGCGCGGGCTCATGCGCACGGAGACTCACCACCCCGCCCTGACGCTCCTTCGGCGCCAGCATGGGCGCGAACTCCACCTGGATGGCGTCGCAGCCGCGGTGGAGATTCACGGCTTGGCCGCTGTGGAGAAGGCGATCACGGCCTTGATGGAGGCGCTCATCGAGGTCCTCAGCCGGCTTATCGGAGAAGACATGGCAATCCGCATCATCAATCTTGGGGCGCCTCAGGACCAGCGCCGGAGAGACTCCAAGTGAAGGGCGAAACGAAGAAGGCCGACACGAAAAAGAGCAACAGCAATTCCGTCATCGGGAACGTGCTTACGGGCGTGCCCGGGCTGGATATCGTGCTCGGCGGCGGGCTGGCCGAGTACTCGTTCAACCTGGTGGCCGGCGCGCCCGGCACCGGCAAGACAAC
>JBBDYA010000009.1:0-8513 GCA_040902005.1 Gemmatimonadaceae bacterium
TTCTCTCGGGCGCCATCATCATGCTCCTCTTCGATCAGACGATCGGCACCCACTTCTTTGGTCCGGCGCAGGGCGGGCAGCCGCTTCTCTGGCAGCATCTGTTCTGGTTCTTCGGCCATCCCGAGGTCTACATCCTCATCCTGCCGGCGATGGGATTCGCGTCCGACATCATCGCGAACGGTTCGCGCAAGCCGGTGTTCGGTTACGCGTCGATGGTGTTCGCCATTCTCGCGATCGCCATCCTCGGGTGGGGCGTGTGGGGCCACCACATGTTCATGAGTGGCATGAACCCCACGTTGGGCACCTCGTTCATGATCTCGACGATGCTCATCGCGGTCCCATCGGCGATCAAGGTCTTCAACTGGCTGGGAACCATCTGGATGGGCTCGGTGCGCTTTCACGTCCCGATGCTCCACGCGGTGGCCTTCGTGTCGATGTTCATCATCGGCGGCCTGAGCGGGATCTTCATGGCCTCGACGCCGGTGGACATCTACATCCACGACACGTATTTCATCGTCGCCCATCTGCACTACGTGCTGTTCGGCGGCAGCCTGTTCGCGATCTTTGCCGCCATCAGCTTCTGGTATCCCAAGATGTTCGGGCGGATGATGAATCCGTTCTGGGCGAAAGTGCACTTTGTTCTCACGTTCGTCGCCTACAACGGCGTCTTCTTCCCGATGCACCAGCTTGGCCTGCAGGGGCACATGCGACGCATTTTCGACCCGAACGAGTACGAGTTTCTGCAGCACCTGCAGGGCATCAACACGTTCATCTCGATCTCCGCGTTCATCCTGTTTGCCTCGCAGTTCATCTTCGCGATCAACTTCATCGCCAGCTGGTTCGTCGGCGCCAAGGCGCCGGATAACCCGTGGGAGGACAATGGGCTCGAGTGGACGGTGGCCTCGCCGCCACCGCACGGCAATTTTGCGACGGTCCCGCGCGTGTTCCACGGGCCGTACGAATACAGCTCGCCGCTGGTCAAGGAGGACTTCCTGCCCCAGAACCGCGAACTACCACCGCAACCGGCGGGCTCCGCCGCCCACACGTGACCGGGAGGCCTGACGACATGGCGCACGCGGCTCCGACGACCGACGAGGATATGATGGCCCCGCCCCGGGTGTATCAGGAGGGAGCGGGCGTCTACAACGAGAAACTCGGGATGTGGGTGTTCCTCGGGTCGGAAATCATGTTCTTCACTGCCCTCATCGGCGCGTACATCATCCTCCGCGTCGCCCATCCCGACGCATGGAAGCCACCTGGCGAAGTGCTCAACGTTCCGCTCACGGCAGTCAACACCTTCCTGCTGATCTGCAGTTCCGTCACGATGGTGAAGGCCTTCGCCGCGATCCAGGACGGCAACCTCGCTGGACTCAAACGGTGGTTGATCGCGACAGTCATCATTGGCGCGGGGTTCGTTGGCGTGCAGGTCTTCGAGTACATGCACCTGGTGGACAAGGGATTCGTCCCGAGCGAAGGCCTCTACGGCTCCACGTTCTACACGATGACGGGGTTTCACGGTTTTCACGTGACGGTCGGCGTGATTTGCCTGATGTACGTGACGTGGAGGGCCTTTCAGGGGAAGTACACTGCCGCCGATCATCGCGGAGTCGAGGTGGTCGGGCTCTACTGGCACTTCGTCGATCTCGTGTGGATCATTCTTTTCACGATCGTCTATCTCATCTGAGCGGGAGCGTTGTCATGGAGAAGCCCAAGCACGCCCACCCGAACTACATCGGCATCTTCGTTTTTCTCGCGGTGCTCACGGCAGCCGAGCTGGGTGTCGCCTTCCTGCCGTGGCCAAAGATGGTGCTCATATGGCTCCTCCTCCTTCTCGCGGTCTGGAAGGCGGTGCTCGTGGCGCTGTATTACATGCACCTGAAGTATGAGCCGAACCGGCTGCGCCTGCTGGCCATCGCGCCGCTTCCGTTGGCCGTGATTCTGGTAGTCGCGGTCACGAGGGAGTTCCGTTGGTAGGGCTCACGTTCGCACAGGTTGCGCCGGTCGATCTCCTCGCGCTCACCAAGCCGCGCATTACGCTGATGGCGGTGCTCACAGTGGCGGCCGGGTTCGCCCTCGCGGCACCCGCCTCGCTCGCCGCGTGGACGGCCACCACATGGGGCTTGCTCATCCATGCGTTGATCGGAAGCGCGCTCGTCGCCGGCGGCACGAACGCGCTCAACCAGGTGCTCGAGCGCGATGTCGATGCGCTCATGCGGCGAACGGCTGGTCGCCCGTTGCCGGCCGGCCGACTGGATCCGCGGGTCGCTGCCACATTCGCCGTCGCCGCCGGTACCCTGGGCGTTGCGTATCTCGCGGTGCTCGTGAACCTGATGACGGCCCTCATCGCGGCGGCGACGCTGCTGTCATACGTGCTCGTCTATACACCGCTGAAGAGGCGCACGACGCTGGCCACGCTCATCGGCGCCGTTCCGGGAGCGCTGCCGATCGTTGGTGGGTGGACGGCGGCGGGAGGTACGTTGTCCGAGCGCCCCTGGGTCCTGTTCGCGATGCTCTTCTTCTGGCAGCTCCCGCATTTCCTGGCGCTGAGCTGGATCTATCGCGACGACTACACGCGTGCCGGGCTCAGGATGCTGAGCGTCGACGACGTCGACGGCACGTCAACGTTTCGTCAGGCCGTTTTGACCGCGGGAGCGCTCGTTCCCATCAGCCTGGTGCCCACGATGCTGGGCATGTCCGGCGTCGTCTACTTCGCCGGCGCCCTTGGTCTTTCCGGGTGGCTTGTCGCCCGCGCCGTCCTCGCCGCACGATCGAGAACGCCGTATCGCGTCCGCCGCCTGTTTCTCTTTACGCTCGTGTATCTTCCCGCTATCCTCACCTTCATGATTGCGGACCGGGTCGCATGATCTACTTCCACCGATTCCTGATCGGGACCGCCATATTGTTCTGCGCCGGTTTTTCGTGGTGGTCCTTCGAGGCATCCCGCACGTCCGGCGCCTGGGGCCTCAAGCTGCTCGCGGCGGCATTCGCGCTCGCCGTCGTGGCGCTCGCCTACTACCTCAAGAATCTCCAACGCTTTCTCCACCAGTGAACCACGATGCGATGTCCCTCGCGATGTTCTGGACGGGGGCGCTCATGGTGTTCGTGCCGATCATCTCCGCAAGCATCGTGATCGGAGTGTGGTGGTACGCGAAGAAAAAGCGCGGAGTGCGCGGCCCTCCACACGGCACGCTGGATCCTGGGTCGCCGCGCTGAGCGCCGCGCGGCTCACTACTCTTCCGCGCCATCCAGCGCGTGCTCCATCGTGTGGCGCAGTTCCGGGTGCGTGTTCCAGAAGTACCAACCCATGACGAGTGTGGCCGCGATGTTCCCTGCGATCAACTGATACCAGGCGAGCGTGCCCATCGTCGAGGCATGGGCCAGCAGGGCGACCAGTCCGAGGGAGCCCAGCTCGAACGCGATGAAGGCGATGAAGAAGCCGCCAAGAATCGACGGCGTGTCCTGCGCCACGAACACGACCACGGCGACCACGATCCCGGCCACGCAGAACGCGGCGTAGTGAAAGAGGGTGTATATCCCGATCAAGGCCGCCATGCCTTGTATGGGGACCGTCCCCTTGCGGTCGAAGACGCCCATGAGCGCATCGCCAAGCAGCAGGGGCGTAAAGAACGGCCGCCCCGCTATCGTGTCGACAATGAGGAACCAGACCGCGACAGCCGTGGCGCCGAGGATGCCCGCGGTGATTCCCTGGCGATAGACGGATTCTACACGAAAGGCCATTGGTACCACCCCTCGGCTGGGAAGGGAGAGTGGAGCGCCGTGGGCGTTCACCCGGACGAGCGATCGCCGGCACGTCTAAAGTAGGGGCGGCCTCACGCGCGTCAAGACTTACGGGTGGAGGGCGTCGAGCCACTCCGACGCGCTGTTTCGCCGGCCCACGAAGAACTCCCCGAACTCCGCATAGTCCGCGCTCGCGGGATCATAGCGCATGTCGGTGACCACGTGCTTGATGTCGAGGGCATCGCGCGCGAAGAGCGTCACACCCCATTCCCATTCCTCAAAACCGGTCGCACCGGTCACGATCTGTGCGATGCGTCCGCGGTAGCGGCGTCCCGTGAGGCCATGCCCCTGCATCAGGCGCTCACGCTCGACGAGCGGGAGCGCATACCAGTTGTGCGGCGCGTGACGCCGCTTGGACATCGGATAGAAGCACACGTACGGCATGTCTGCCGGCGGTACGGGATACAGGCGGTGCTGCACGTGCGCAACCAACCGCTCTTCGCGCAATCGCAGATCGAGCGCTTCGCGGTACGTGGCGTCTCCCACTTCTCCGCCGCGCGCCAGCGTCTCCTCGAGCAACCGCGTCGACACTCCGTACAGCGCCGCTTCGGTCACGCTGAGAAACGAGAAGGTGGGAATGAGAAAGTCCCAGAGAGGCTCGCCCCTGAGGAGGCGCCTGACTTCGGCAATGTCCTCGAATGTGGGCCGCAAGTGCAGGAGCAGGACGTCGCTCGTGGACCCCACAAGCGTGACTGTTTCCGTCCAGCCTCCGCTCGCCGGAGCCGACAGCCGCGCGAGGGCCTCGTGCGCGCCCGAGCGTGCGGCCTGACGCGTCGCCTCGCTCGCGGAGCGCCAGGCGCGGCCGTCGAACCGTGCGCAGACGCACAGGGAGTACCATCCTTCAAGCGTTGCTGGCGGATGCACGTTGGTCATCGATCCCGGGGGAAAGGTTGGACCCGCATTCACCACTGGAGCGACCAACCCCGTCGGCGACGAAGGACGCTACGCCTTGGTGCCCGATCCGGCAACCCAGGCGCATCCTCAAGGAGCGATGCCCCGATCGACTGGACTACTCGTCGCGAAGCGCCCGCACCGGATCAACCCTGGACGCGCGCCACGCCGGAATCAGGACCGCGAGGACAGCCGTGGCGAGCAGGACGCCCGCGGCGCCGGCGTACGTCAGGGGATCGATCGGCGTAACACCGAAGAGCATGCCTGCCATGAACCGGCTCAACAGCATCGCGATCCCGCTCCCGGCGACGATCCCCGAGACCGCCAGTACTCCGCCATTGCGCAACACCATCCAGCGCACGTCGCCGGCGTGCGCGCCGACAGCCATCCGCACTCCGATCTCGTGCCTGCGCTCCTGCGTCGCGCGGTTCATCACGCCGTAGATGCCGATCGCCGCGAGCAGGAGCGCGGTAGCGGAGAACGCGCCGAAGAGCCCGAGCTGAAACCGGCGTTCGCGCAGGGAGTTGCCCACGAGCGCCTCCATGGTGGTCTGGTCGGAGAGCGGCATGGCTCCGTTCAGCGCCGTCAGCTCGGCGCGCACGCGACGCTGGAGCAGCGCGGGGGCGCCCGCCGCCGACCGCACCACCAGGTGCATCGCGCCGGTGGGCGCCTGCGCGTGCGGCACGAACACGCCGGGCGCAGGATCCGCGTGCAGTCCTTCATGGCGCACGTCGCCCACGACGCCGACAATTTCGCGCGCCAGGGGCGCGGACATGAATCCGAAGGTGACGCGCGCGCCGATGGGATTGCGATCGGCGAAGTATCGGCGCACGAAGGCGCGGTTCACCAGCGCCACCGGAACGGACCCCGCGGCGTCCGTGGCCTGGAAGCCGCGACCCGCCTCGATCGGAATGCGCAGCGTCTCGAAGTAGGCCGGCGTGGCGGCGGCGACGCGCATGGTCGGGGCGTCGTCACCCGGTACCGGACTCTGTCCCTCGATGGTCACGCGGGCGCGCTCGAGCCCGATCGGCCAGGCCAGCGGCAGGGCGGAGGTCATCCCGGCCGCGGCGACGCCAGGAACAGACGCCAGTCGCTCCGTCGCCTGGCGCGCATACTCCGCGCGGTGCGCCGATGTGGGGTAGTACCCCCACGCCTGCACGGTGGTGACCAGCACGCCCTCGGCGGTGAATCCGCGGTCCATTCGGCCGAGCAACGAGAGCGTGCGCAGCATGAGGCCCGCGCCCACCAGGAGCACCAGGGCGAGCGCCAATTCCGAAACGACCAGTATCCGGCTCAGGCGCCGCCGCGCCGCCGACGCTCCCGACCGCGCACCGGCCACGAGCGACTCCGCGAGCGGGATGCGGGCCGAGGCAGCCACCGGCATGATGCCGATCGCGAGCGCGGAGACCACCGCGAGCGCGCTGGCGATGAGCAGCGCCGTGCCGTCGAGCGAAAACCGCTGGAGCTGCCAGAGTCCCGTCGGCGCGAACGCGCGGATGGCGGCAATCCCGGCATACGCGATGCCAAGCCCGGCGGCGCAGCCGACCGCCGAGAGCAGCAGGCTTTCAGTGAGAAGCTGACGCACGAGACGCGAGCGTCCCGCGCCAATCGCGGTGCGAATCGCCAGCTCGCGCCGCCGACGGAGCGATTCCGCCAACTGAAGGTTCGACACGTTGACGCAGGCGATGAGCAGCACGAAACTGACGGCGCCGAGGAGGACCAGGAGCGGCGTGCGCGCGCCGCCGGCGATGGACTCGCGCAGCGTGACGACCGTGGCGCCGGTGCTCTGGTTCGTCGCGGGAAATTCCAACGCCAGCTGGGCGGCGATCGCGGCGATGTCCCGCTCGGCCTGGTCGATGGTGACCCCGGGTGCCAGGCGACCGGCGACAGTCCAGTATCCGCCCGACCGGGCACGCCGCTCGTCCGGCCGAAAGATCTTCGGCGCCCACAGCTCGGCGCCGTACGGCTGCATTGCGTCGCGTGGCATGACGCCGACCACCACGCGCGGAATGCTGTCCAGGATCAGGGTGCGGCCGACGAGAGCGCTGTCCGCGCCGAAGCGCGTGCGCCAGAGCGTCTCGGTCATCGCCACGACGGGTGTGGCCGCGTCCCGGAAGTCGTCTGCGAGGAACGCGCGGCCGATGAGCGGTCGCAACCCCTGGACCGGAAAGAAGTCGTCGGTGACGAGCGCGGTCTCGAAGCTCTCGGGCCCCTCGGGCCCTACCCAGTCCATGCCGAACGGCTCTGCGGCGGCGAGCAGATCGAACGATCGGCTCCGCTCCTTCCAGTCGAGAAAGTTGGCTGGCGAGACTTCAACGCGCCGGTCGGGCGCCCTGGTATCCGTCTGCCACACGGTCACGATCCGATCGGCATGCGCGTACGGGTAGGGCGCGATGAGCACGCGATAGACGGCGGCGCCGAGCGCGGTGGTGGCGCCGATGCCGATGGCCAACGTGAGCACGGCGACGGCGGTGTGTGTGCGCTGGCGTGTCATGGCGCGCGCGGCGATGCGCACGTCCTGAAGGAAGTCCTCGAGGGGGCGCACGCCGCGCGCGTCTCTCGCGTTGTCCCGGTGTCGCGACACGCCACCGAAGTCGCGGAGCGCCGATGCGCGCGCCGACCGCTCGTCCATGCCCAGGCGGATGCGCTGCGCCACCTCCATCTCGATGTGGAACCGGAGTTCGTCATCGAGCTCCGTATCGAGCTGGTTGGTGGTGAGCAGCGCGCGGAGGCGGCGGAACAGACGGCCGGGAGTGAGCATCAGGGAATCCTCACGCCGTGTGAAGCACGCGGGATACCGCGAGCACAAACTCCTGCCAGCTCGCCGTCTCGTCGGTGAGCCGCTTGCGTCCGGCCGCGGTGAGCTTGTAGTAGCGCGCGCGCCGGTTGTTGTCGGAGGTGCCCCACGCCGCGGTGATCCATCCGCGCTCCTCGAGCCGGCGCAGGGCGGGGTAGAGTGACCCCTGGTTCACCTGGAGCACGTCGCGCGAAATCTGCTGGATCTGCTGGGCAATGCCCCAGCCGTGTGTGGATTCCTGGCGCAGCACACGCAGGATGAGCAGGTCGAGTGTGCCCTGAAGCCGGTCGCCGGGGGTGATCATCGCTCTCTCCTAGACGGTCGACAAGAGTATCGATCCTTTTGTAGACCGTCAAGGGGAAGCGATGGGTGGCGACGTCACCTGGTGGTCAGGAACGGCAGCCGTCGCATGGCGGCCACGCAGCGCGTGTCCAGCGCCTGTGACACCAGACCATCCACGAAGGCCCGTTGCACGGTGCCCAGGCACGCGGCGTCCGACATGCCGGCAAAGCCGTGTCCTCCCTGCGGCACCACAACCAGGCGGGCGCGTGACGCGTTGTTCATGGCCAGCTCGGCCCATCGCGGCGGCGTGACCGGATCCTGATCTCCGACGATCATGAGCACGGGAGGGGTGGTCTGTCCGGCGGGCCATTCCTCACCGTCGGGACGCAGCGGCCAGCCGTTGCACGCGCCGAAGTGCTGCTTTGCGCGAAAGTCCCCGAGGATGGTGCCGCGATTCTTCGCGTATGTCGCGGCCTCGTCCGCTCGCGCGATGTCCTCCGCGCACGTCACCGCGAGGTAGAGCCCCACCCAGCCCTCGCGCAGCATGTTGCGCTGGCGGAGCAGTGCGGCGGTCGCGAGCGCGGAGTAGTCGCCCCGATACGCTTCGTGCACCGACAACGGCAGCGCGCGCGCGCCGGTCGGAGTGTACATCATGGCGCGCACCACCTCGCCAAACGTTCCGCGGGTGAGCGTCACGCGCTCGCGTCCGCCGGTCACCGGGTGAACGACGTGCGCCTCGGCGGGC
>JBBDYA010000010.1:0-49319 GCA_040902005.1 Gemmatimonadaceae bacterium
CGAAGCGGTGCGCGGCGTGAAGGTCAGCGTGGGTGAGCCATTCTTCAACCGGATGGCGGTCCCGGCGATGGTGGCGCTGATCTTTCTCATGGGCGTTGGGCCCGCGCTGCCATGGGGCAGCTGCACGTGGGCTGAAGCGCGCAGACGGTTGTTCCCGCCTGCCATCGGCGCCGTCATTCTCGGCGCGATCGCGGTCCTCGCCGGCGCCCGAACGATCAGCGTGATCCTTGCGTTCGCTCTGGTGGGGTACGCCGCAACCGGCAACCTGCGGGAATACTGGATCGGCATGCGCGCTCGACGCCGCGCACATGGCGAGAGTTGGGCGACGGCGCTGGTGCGTCTCATCCGCGGCAATCGCCGCCGCTACGGCGGCTACGTGGCGCACATCGGCGTGCTATTCGTCGCGCTTGGTGTCACGGCGTCGTCCGCGTTCCGTTCGGAGCGCGAAGCCACGCTCGTGCCGGGCGGGTCGCTCACGGTCGCCGGACAGACGGTGCGCCTGAAGAGCGTGTGGGGTCGCGAGGAACCACAGCGATCCGTGATCGGCGCCACGCTGGAGGTGCTCGGCACTGACGGCGCGGTGATCGGCACCATCGCGCCACGCATGAACTATTACCGCGTATCGGACCAGCCCGTCCCGACGCCGGATGTCCGCAGCGGCTTGCGCGGCGATCTCTACGTCAATCTCATGGCGTTCGACGCCAACGGCGCCAACGCGACCGTGAAGGTGATCGTCGAGCCGCTCGTGCCGTGGATCTGGTTCGGCGGATTCGTCATCGTGGCCGGCGCCGTCATCGGCCTGTTCCATCGCGGCCACCGTAGGACGGCACCGGAGTTCGTTACCGAAAGTGCCCCAACACCGGATCCGGCTCTGGCCACGGCGGCTCCGTGAACTGGAGGCGCGCGTTCATCGCCATGGTCGCCGCGGTGCCGATCATCGCGCTGTTCGCGTTTGGCTTCACCCGCAATCCGGCTGAAATCCCCTCTCCCCTTCCCGGGCGCGATGCCCCAGCGTGGGCCCTCGCGGTTTTTGCGCCCGGCGAACCGCCGCTCGCGCGGCCGGTTGGCGATACGCTCCGTCTCCACGACCTGCTCGGCAAAGTGGTCGTCGTGAATTTCTGGGCCTCGTGGTGTCTCGCGTGCCGCGACGAGCATGTCCCGCTCAGTGAGACCGCGCGTCACTACGCGGACCGGCCGGCGCAGTTCATTGGTGTGCTGTACAACGATCGGCCGTCCGCGGGGATACGCTGGATCACACAAATGGGCGGCCAGAGCTATCCGTCCGTGACCGACAACAATTCGCGGACAGCCATCGATTACGGACTGTACGGAGTGCCGGAAACCTTCATCGTCGACACGAAAGGACGTATCGCGTACAAGCACCTCGGACCCATTTCGGAGAGGGTGCTGCGTCAGTGGATCGACTCCCTACTGCCCAGGGCGGCGGGCGGCGATACGCCGCGGCGCGACTCAGTCCGGTGAAGTCGCTCGTTGCGCTCATGGTTGTCGCGCTGTGCGCCGCCTGGCCCGCGAGAGCGCAGGACGCCGGGACGCGTCCAGCGTCAACTTCGACGGCCGACTCCGCGCTCGAGGCTCGAACGGCCGCGATCGCGGCGACACTCCGTTGCCCCGTGTGCCAGGGTGAAGCCATCCAGGACTCGCCGGCGGAGCTCGCGCAGCAGATGCGCGCCGTCGTGCGGGACCGGTTGCGCGCCGGTGAAACACCGGACGAGATCAAAGCCTATTTCGTCTCGAAGTACGGCGAGTGGATCCTGCTCGAACCCCGCATGACGGGCCTCAACATCCTGCTCTATGTTTTCCCCGTCGCGCTCATCAGCGGCGGCCTGGCGCTCGTCGCGGTCCTCGTCCGGCGATGGACTACACCGAAGGCAAACGCGGACGAATCGTGACAACGGGCAAATCCGGCGTAAAACGCCGATTCTGTAGTGAATGCGGCACGCTGCTCAACGTGGACGCGCGGTTCTGTCATGACTGCGGCTCACCAATCGAGGGTCGGCCTGCCGGCGCGCGCGCGGCCAGTGGCGCCTCCAGCGCTCCCAACGCGTGGAGGTGGGGAGTCCCGGCTGTCGCAGTCGTCGCGCTCGTCCTGCTCATGATCTTCCAGTTTGGCTCGCGCTCACCGAGCGATGACTCCGCAGCCACCGTACCGCTCGGCGCGCGCGCGGCGCAAGCGCCCGACATTTCGTCGATGTCGCCGGAAGAGCGAGCCGATCGCCTGTTCAATCGGGTGATGCGGCTGTCGAGCGAGGGAAAAGCGGACAGCGCGGCGTTCTTTGCGTCGATGGCGATGGGCGCGATCGCAACGCTCACGCCCCTCAATGCGCATCGGCGCTACGACATGGGCCTCATCGCGCTCGTCAGCGGGGACGCCCCGACGGCAAGAGCTCAGAGCGACACGATCCTGGCTCAGCATCCCACGCACTTGCTTGGCCTCTCGCTCGCCGCGCGCGTCGCGGATGCGCGAGGCGACGTGGCCGCGAGCAGGGCCTTCCGACGGCGGCTCCTGGCCGCGGAATCAGCCGAGCGAGCGCGCGCGCTGCCGGAATACACCGACCACGACGCCGACATTCGCGCCGCCGTTGAGCTGGCGCGCCAACGCTGACCGGGAACGGGAGACGTCGCGGCTCGCGACTTAGGGTGCCGCCGCCTTCACCCTCCTCCCCGGCTCCACCACCTCGATCGCCTCGACCGCTTCGACCGCCTTGGCTGCCTCGGCTGCCGGGCTCGCCGCGCCGTTGCGCGGAACGAGTCCCGCCGCGCCCATGATGCCCATCAGTGACGGGACGTTCAATGAGTCGGCCAGTCCCGACGGCACCACCATCAGTGAGCCGCGCTTGACGATGCTCTCGTACAGCATGTTCATCGCGCGCAGGTTCATCGCCGCGGGGTGGTCGCGGTATGCGTCGGCCGCTTCCACGAACTTGTGGGCGATCTCCGTCTCCGCGGTTCCGAGAATGATGCGCGCCTGCCGCTCCCGCTCGGCCTGCGCCTGGCGCGACATCGCGTCCTCGAGCGCGGCGGGAATGATGACGTCGCGAATCTCGACGGACTGCACCTGGATTCCCCAGTTCTGCATCTTCTGCTCGAGCGCCAGCTTGAGCCCATGTCCGAGCTCGACGCGAGACTGGATCAGTTCCGCGAGATCATGCTTGCCAATGGCGTCGCGTAGCGCGGTCTGCGCCGAGAGGATGACCGCCTCGTCGTAGTCCTGCACCTCCAGCGCCGCGCGCTCCGCGTCCCGGACGATCCAGAACGCGATGGCGTCGACGTTGACCGGCACGGTGTCGCGCGTCAGACACGATTCGGCGCCAAAGGCGGTGGTCCGGATGCGTTGATCGATGGTGTAGGCGATGCGGTCGAGGATCGGTAAAACGGCAAAGTACCCGGGGCCTCGCAGTCCGCGGTAGCGCCCAAGCCGCATGAGCACCGCTTTCTCCCACTGGTCGGTGTACTTGATCGACGCGGCGAGAAAGATCCACACCCCCACGCCCGCGGCGGCCACCAGCGGGAGCGGCACGCCCGTGATGAACAGCGCCCCAGCCAGCCCGGCACCGCCGATCAGCCCTGCTGCAAGAGCGGCGAAGGAGTAGCGGGTGTCGTTCGGAGTTTTTCGGGTCATGTTCATCACCTCATGAGAGAAAGTTGGCCGGCGAGCCGGCCGCTGCTTCTATTTCGTGCGCACGGGGCGCACGTCTTTTGGTTTCGCGCGGTTGCTGCGGGGACGCACGATCTGCGCGACACGCGTTTCGTCGATGTACGGGCTGCGCGCTTCGCCGAGCTCGATGGGAAGCGCCACGCGGACGAGCACCGTGAGAACGAACAGGCCGAGCGCCCACACGCCCGCGGTCACGCCCAGCTCGACCAGCGTTGGCGTGTACTCGACGATTTCGCCCAGCGGCGACGGGATGAACCCGGGCACCACCAGCCCCAGCCCTTTCTCGATCCAGATGCTGACGAACAGCACCGCGCAGGCAGGCATCAGCCAGCGCGGATTGCGGCGCAACGGGTGGATCATCAGGGCGGTCGTCGCCAGCACGTTCAGCGCGATCGCCGTCCAGATCCACGGCACCAGCGCGTTGTGGCCGTCGATGCCGAAGAACAGGTACTTCGCGTTGATGCCGTGATGCGTCGGTGAGTAGAACTTGTAGAACAGCTCCGAGCCAAGCATCACGATGTTGATCTGCGCCGCGACCGTCGTGACCAGCGCGAGCTTGGTGAAGGCGCCGTCGGCGATTTCGTATTTCGTCTCCTTGCGTATGAACCACAGGAGCAGAATCACGAACGCGGGGCCGGCGGTGAACGCCGACGCGAGAAAGCGCGGGCCGAGCAGCGCGGTATTCCAGAACGGCCGCGCCGGCAGTCCCGCCAGGAGGAACGCCGTCACCAGGTGAATGCTCACCGCCCACATCACGGCGATGTACATCCAGGGGAGGTACTTCTTCTTCTCCGGCGTACGCCCGCCGTAGCGGCTGTACAGGATGTAAAACGGAATGGCGAGATTGAGCGCCAGATAGCCGTTCAGCACCAGCACGTCCCAGGCTAGGAGCGACCGAGGCCAGTTCAGAAAGCCGATGCCCGGCATGAGGTGCCAACCGGCCAGCGGGTTGCCGATGTCGACCACCACGAACGTGAGGCACATGACCAGGGCGGCCACGGCAACGGCCTCCGCCATGAGCACCGCGCGGCCGAAGTCGACGTCCTGCAGGATGTAGGCGGGAAGCACCAGCATCATGGCGGCGGCCGCCAGGCCGACGAGGAATGTGAAGTTGGAGATGTAGAGTCCCCAGCTCACGTGATCGTTCAGTCCCGTGACGCCCAGTCCATACCGCAGCTGAATGCCATACGCGTACCCGCCGACGAGCATGATGAGCGTCAGGCTGCCCATCCAGAGGTGGTAGCGCCGGCCCCCGGAGGTCGCCGCGTGGAGCGCGTGCAGCGCGAATGGCTTCAGGTGCACGATCGCCTCAGTCGGTGAAATACCAGAAGCGCGGCTCGGTCTTCAAGTCTTCCTTCAGCCGGAACACGCGCTTGTTCGCGAGCACCCACCGGATCTCCGAGCTCGGATCGAGCAAATTTCCAAACACCCGCGCTCCAGTCGGACAAGCTTCCGCGCAGGCCGGGAGCCGGCCCTGCCGGGTCCGATGGATGCAGAAGTGGCACTTCTCGACCACGCCCACTTTGCGTTCGCGGTTGCCCAGGTAGTGCTGGTTCGGGTTCAACTCGGCGACTGGCACTTCCGGCGCGCTCCAGTTGAAGCGGCGCGCCCAATACGGGCAGGCGGCCATGCAGTAGCGGCAGCCAATGCACCAGTCGTAGTCGATGACGGTGATGCCGTCGGGTTCCTGCCAGGTGGCGCCGACGGGGCAGACCTTCACGCATGGGGGATCCGCGCATTGAAAGCACTGGGTTCCCATATAGAAGTGACCCTGCGCCGGCACCTCGTGCTGGAAGGTGGCGTCGGCGTGGTCGAGATCGACGATACCGTCCTCCATCTCGAAAATGCGGATGTACTGCGTGGCCGCGCGGCGGTCGAGATTGTTCTCGTTGATGCAGGCCTCGACGCAGCTTCGAAATCCCTTGCACTTCGAGATGTTGAAGGCGTAACCGAACACGACGCCCGGCTGGGCGCCGGTCGACTGTATCGTGACGTCGGCACCTTGTTTGATCTTCGCGATGCGCTCGAGACGCGCGATGGTCTCGGCCCGTTCGGCTTCCGTCATGACGCGGTAGTTGCCTTTGATGTACTCCCGCCAAGCGAGGAGCTTCATCTCCCGCTCTTCGTCCGACATGGTGGTGAGCGGCGCGCACGCGCTCATCGCCTGTGAGGCAGCCGCCGCGCCGCCCAGGAGAATGGCCAGCGCGCGCCGCCGGTCGACGCGTTTCTGCAACATCGATCCGTCATCGGTGACGGCGACCGGCTCCGGTGTTCGCGCAGTGCTCATTGATCCCTGCCTCGGATTCGCTCGAGGCGCGGAGCGCGGAATGGGATGCGTGGCTCGATCGCGGGTTTGTGCGGATCGTGGCAGTCGGCGCAGCCCATGAGCACGCGCCGCCCCTGCCAGCCGTCGAGTCGCTTGCCATGCGCGCCGCCCGCCCAGGCCTCAGCCTGCGCGAAGTGGCACTGCGCGCACAGCCGGTACGTGTGATCGAGCGTAACACGTTCGCCGCTCTTGAGCGCGAGGAACTCGACATTCCCGGCCGCATGGCAGGTGGCGCAGGCGCCGCCGGTCTGCACGGGGTGCGCTGTCTGGATGTTCTCGTGAGCGCCCACCACGCGCTTGTCAGCCAGCACCATGCGTCGGCCCAGGTGACACGACGTGCACGGGTACTGACCGAGGTCCGGCGCGCGCACCCGGAGCGACGTCCGCATGGTGATGGTGCCGAATCGCCTCGAAAGGGCGGTCGTGGGGTCCACGGTACGGAGCGCGACTTCGAACGGCTGGCTCCCCGGGCCCTGCCAGTTGTCGACCGGCGCTGCGTACACCGTCTGGAGCGCGCCAGGTTGGAGCGTCGCGTTACGGGTGGTCTCCAGCGTCAGGACTCCCGAGTCGGATTTCGCGCGTGCGATGTCTGGTGTCGGCTCGCCATGCGGCGCGCCGAGCGCTGCGCGGTCGGCCGCGCCGTCACGTTCTCCGCATGCGGCATTCATCCACACCACCGCGACCGAAATTGCCGCCACGATCTCCCGGCGCCGGATCATGGCGCGCCCTCGCCGCCACCGGCAGCAAGTCGCGCCGGGCGGACGAACACGTCTGCGCCCGTGGCCGCCGCCACATGGCACTGGCGGCAGTTGGCCCGCTCCGGGTGAGCCGTCCGGATCTCCGCGACACCCGCGGGGGCGGCGTGGCATGCCAGACAGTTCCCGCGCATCTGCAGCGCGTGCGGAATCGGCGGCGGATTGCCGCCGCGTGTCACCTGCGTCAGTTTCGGCCAGTCGAGCGGCGTCCAGTTCACCGCGGAATCCCTCCACCGCGCGGCGTTCGGCGCGTGGCACTGGCGACAGCGGGCGCTGGGATCGATGCCCGGCAGCGGGATGGCCATGAGTTCAGCGTCGCCCACGTGACACTGCAGACACGCGCCCATTTCGGAATGCGGCGTCACCGGCACATAGGCCCCAAAACGCTGAGAGAATCCCCCGCGCTCGTGGCACGTCTTGCAGCCACCGGTCTGAAACTCCGTCGGGGTCAGCCCGTGCGGGATGCGCGGCGGCGCGCCCGGGTAGGCTCGAAGCGCGCGAAAGGTCGCCAGCGTGCGCGGATGCGCCGCGCGCCGCGCAGCTTGCATTGGCTCGATTGCCAACATGCCGGGGCGGATGCGGAACACCTCCGCTTCGGCGGCGATCGGCGTGCCGGCCTGCGCCAGGATGGGCACGGTGGCCGGTGCGGCCGTGCGGTGCGTCGTCACGCGCTCGGCCGCGAGGATCAGCGCACCCAGTGCCGTGACCGCCGAGGCGATGAGAAAGACACGCATCGGCAGAACGGATGGGCGCCGCTCGGGGAATCTCACCTGCCGCTCCTCGCGGGAAGTCGCTCCACGCTCACCGCGCAGGTGCCGGTATCGGGCTGCCCGGAAAGAGGGCAGGAGGCATCGAGCATCAACCGTCTGACGGGTAGCGTCTCGTCGAACGACGGCACGAAGAGTTGTCCCCGCTGGGGCTGCGACCGGTAGTCGATGCGCGCTTGGATTTCGAGTGAGCCGCGCCGGCTCGCGACGCGCACCGTCTCACCGTTCTGAACGCCGAGCCGCTGCGCGTCGTCCCGGTGCATCTCGAGATATGCGCGCGGCACCGCGCGGTGGAGTGTCGGGACGCGTTGCGTCATGGAGCCCGCACCCCAGTGTTCGAGCACCGGTCCGATATTGAGCCAGAACAGGTAATCGGCGTTGGGCGACTCGGCCGGTGGCTCGTGCGGCCGCAGCCAGATCCACGCGCGTCCATCCGGATGACCGTAGAAGTCGAACGCGCCGCGGTCGCCGTTGGCCGCCGGGTCGTGCGCGGTGTTGTAGCGCCACCTGGTCTCGCGTCCGTTGACGAATGGCCACATCACGCCGGACTTGCCGCGCAACTCGGAGAGCGGCGCGAGTGCGCTCCGCGGCTCGTCGTGGAATCGGCGGTACTCCTCCCAAATCTGCGCGACGTGGCCGCGGCGCTCCCACGGAAAGAGCTTGGACAACCCGAGACGGCGCGCGACCTCGATCATCTGCCAGGCGTCGCTCATCGCGTCACCGGGCGGCGCGACCATCTGATCGAAGTGCTGCGTACGTCGCTCCACATTCGCGAAGACGCCTTCGCGCTCGATCCACATCGCCGCGGGCAGGACGACGTCGGCCACGTCCGTCGTCGGCGTGGGGTACGCCTCGGACACGACCAGAAAGCGATCGCTCTTCGCCGCCGCGCGGCGATACTTGCTCAGGTTCGGCAGGCTGACCATCGGGTTGGTCGCTTGAATCCACAGAAAGCGGATGTCGCCTCGATCGAGCGCGCGAAACATCTCCAGCGCGGTTCGGGTGGGCCGAGGGTCGATCTTCTCCACCGGAATGCCCCAGATCGCGGCGGCGCGGCCGCGGTCCTGATCGTTGTGCACCACACCTCGGGGGAGTGTGTGGGTCAGCGTGCCCGCGTCGTGTACCGCGCTTCCGCCGCTCGGCTGCCCCGTGATGCAGAACGGGCTGTTCCCGGGCGACGCGACTTTCCCCACGAGCAGATGGATGTTGTAGAGCACGTTGTTCAGCCACGTGCCGCGCGCGTGCTGATTTGCATTGGCGCCCCAGACCGACATCACCTTGCGCGAACGATCGCCATAGACCGAGGCGAGCCAGCGGATACGCTCCGACGGAACCCCCGACAGCTCCTGGCCGCGTTGGGGCGCGTAATCGGCGAGAAACGCCACGTAGTCGTCCCACGTGACCGATGTGGCGTCGTTGGCCACGGGCGCGTCGTCGGAGAGGCCGTACCCGATGGCGGTCTTGCCACGCCTGAATGCCACGTGCCGATCGACGAATTCGCGATTCACCAACTTGCGCGCGACGATCTCGTGGCAGATGGCGTTCGCGATCGCTATCGCCGAGTGCGGCGCGTGGAGCAGGGACTGGTCGGCGGCGTAGCTGGTGCGCGTGGTGCGCGTCGTCAGATCGATGATGAGAACGCCGCTGTCCTGCCGCCGGCGGTCCAGGATGCGCGAGAAAAGAACAGGGTCCGTCTCGGCGATGTTCGCGTCCCAGAGGACGAACGCGTCGGCACGATCGATGTCCTCGTAGCAGCCGATCGCGCCGTCCAGGCCGAAGCTGCTCTCGAGGCCGGCCATCGCGCTGGCCGCGTAGAGCCGGGCACTGGTTTCGACGTTATTCGTCCCCAGCCCGCCTTTGAAGAGCTTCGACGCGACGTAGGCGTCCGCGATGGTCCACTGCGCGGATCCGTATACGGCGACGCTGTCCTTGCCGTGCTGTTGGGTGGTCTCGCGGAGCCGCTGCGCGACCAAGTCGAGCGCTTCGCCGATCGGCACCTCGACCAGGGCGTTATCGCGACGGATCATGGCGCGCGTGATCCGATCCCGTCCGTAGAGCGCCTGCACCGAGTAATAGCCTTTCGCGCACGCCAGTCCCTTGCTCACCGGTGAGTCCGGGTCGCCTCTGACGGCAACCGCGCGCCCTTTCTCGATTCCGACTAAAAGCCCGCAACCAACACCGCACAGCCGGCAGGGTGACTTCTTCCAAATCGGACCTGCCTCGTTTTCAGTCCGATCGGCGTTCGCGTGCAGAAGCGCGCCGGGCGCGAGGGCCGACCCGGCGGTGGCCGCCGATACGGCAGCGATCCGTCTGAGGAACGTCCTTCGATCGACAGTTCGCATCGCGAGGGCATAAAGGGAGCATCGTGGCCCGTGGCGTGACCCTGCCGCGGACCCGTTTGATGTCATGCATACGTGCTCACCCGCGGGCCGGGAATCGTGTAAAGTGGAATTCCCTGTGAGGTTCTCACCGCATCGCATCAGGGATTCCCGTACAGACGCTTCGCCGTTCGGCGTGAAGCGCTAAACGATGCGGGGATACCCTGGATGCCTGCGTAGGTAGTTTTACTGACAGGCCATGTGGGGCAACCCCCGACTGTCCGAAAGCTCACGAGGAGAGTTCCTTAGGCTGGGCCTGATACTGCAGATGTACGGCTTCGCACTTCTCTCTCGAGAGTGACGCTATGCGCCAAGCACGATCGATCGTCCGAGCGCTCAGCCAGTTGACGACAGCATTCATCACGACGGTCTTCATCGCGGGGTGTTCCAACGAGAGGGTCGTCTTCCGTGATCGCGCGCCGTTCAATATCCCGGTTGCCGCCGCGGCAGGCTTCCTCGGGTATTACGACGTGGCGTCAAAGCAGACCACGTGCGGCAACTGCCACGCCGACATCCAGGGAAGCTGGAAGGGCACCAAGCACGCGAGTGCCTATACGACGGTGAACACAAGTCCCGCGAAAGCCGATGCGTGCTACGGCTGCCATACCGTAACGGGCAACGGGAACAAGGCGGTCGGCACGGTGGCTGGACATGACGCGGTCAAGGAGGCGACGTACTATGACGTCCAGTGCGAAAGTTGCCACGGCCCGGGCCTCGAGCACGTCGAGGGCGTCGGCCAAGCCACGCTGGTGAGGCCGCTCGCGAGACTCAGCATGGCCGGCACGGGCAACTGCGGCGACTGCCATTCAGGAGCCCATCAGCCATTCGCGGAGGAGTGGGCAGCCTCGAGACACGCGAATGTCAGCGCGTCGCGTGCGTCGAATGCCACGTGCGCCGGCTGTCACGACGGCCGCAAGGCGCTGCTGCGGTGGGGCGTCGACGACAACTACGCCGAGCGCGATTCGGCAACGGCCTACCAGCCGACGACCTGCGCCGTGTGTCACAATCCGCACGGCTCGAGCAACCCGAGTCAGCTGCGATTCTCGGTGACGTCACCCGACCCTGAAGAGAATCTCTGTGTCCGATGCCATCTGCGGATTGCCGAGCCGACCGTCACGACGAGCTCACCACACGGACCGCAGGGTGCGGTGCTGTTGGGCTTCGCCGGCTGGCGTCCGCCCGGATTTGTGTACGACACCGCGACGATCTTCGGGTCGCACGCCACCGAGAGGAACCCCAAACTTTGCGCGGGCTGCCACATCGCCAAGTTCACGGTGACCGACCAGCTGACCGGCGCTTTCTCGTTCCAGGCGACGGGCCACCTGATGCGCCCGATCCCGTGCCTCGACGCCACCGGCAAGCCGACCGCCGACAAAACGTGCGCCTATACGGCGACGGCGAGGTCGTGGCAGACCTGCGCGAGCTCGGGCTGTCATGGCAGCGCCACGGCCGCTGCAACCGTATTCAACGACTCCCGCGCCTTGATGAAGTCGTTCACGGATCAGCTCTGGACCGACCTGAACGCCAGTGGCTCGATCCAGGCTTCGCCGACCGACGGCGGTCTGCTCGCCACCCTGAAAGGCTCCAGCTCGGCCGAATGGAGCAACACCGACAACGTCATCACGCCGGCGGAAGGCGCCGAGTTCAACGCGCGTCTCTGCGGCGAGTTCAACCAGTCCACCGCCGATAACTCGAAAGGCGCGCATAACCCGTTCTTGTGCCGGGCGCTCCTGATCGCCACAATCAACTACGTGAAGAGCTACTACGGGCTGCCCAGCATCTCGGCAACCGTGCAGGCCAGCATGGACAGTGTGAGCCAGCCACGGTTATTGAGCGGGATGCACGTTTCCCGCGCACCACGCGGTAGGTGAACCGAGCGCGCTCTCGGTCGTGATCGGCACTCGAGCGAGCGCCGTCGCCCAGGTTCTCCACTCGGCGGCGGCGCTTCAGCAAGCGCACGTCCCGCCCGCGGACTCGATCGTCGTCGAGTCGCCCCTTCCCGGTGGCGTTTCAGCGGTCGTCCGGTTTCTGCTGAACACCGTCCCGCCGTGGGTGCAAATGGGCGGGGTTGTCGTTGGGGCCGTCGTTGCCATATTCGTCCTCCGGCAACTGTTCCTGCGCCGCGCCGCGATCCGGGCGTGGCTGGCCTCCCGCACGCGCGGCGTCAGATTGGCGCTCGCGATGGCGGCGGTGGTGGTATTCGCCGCCGCCGCGGGCGCGGGGACCGCGACCTGGAATTACACGCAGCACGCGAACGACTTCTGCATCGGGTGTCATGTCATGAACCCGGCGTTTCAGAAATTCGGCGCCGAGGCGAACAAGCACGCCGAGCTGTCGTGCCACGACTGTCACCAGCAGCCGCTGTCCGCCAGCGTGCGGCAGCTGTACCTGTGGGTCGCGGAGCGTCCGGAGAAGATTGGTGAACACGCGAAGGTGGCGAATCGGGTTTGCGAGACGTGCCACGTCACGGGGGACACCGCCACCTGGCAGCGCATCGCCGCCACGGCGGGACACCGCGTCCATCTGGAGTCCGACTCGAGCGCGCTCGACGACATGCAGTGCGTCTCGTGTCACGGCGTCGAGGTGCATCGATTCAAGCCGGTGAACGAGACGTGCGGTCAGAGCGATTGCCACAAGGCGAGCGAAACGGGGATCGTGCTCGGCAAGATGGCGACGCAGACGGTGCGGCATTGCACCAGCTGCCACGCGTTCACCGCTGACGTTCCCGCGCTCGCCACTCGGGACTCGGCGCGCGGCACGCTGGTCCCCGGCAAGGGGGAGTGTCTCGGGTGCCACGAGATGCAACAAGTCCTCAAGGACTTCAATGAGGGGAAAGACCCTCACGGCGGGAAGTGCGGCGCGTGTCACAACCCGCATACGCAGAAGACGCCGGCGGCGGCGGCGATGTCGTGCGCCACGGCGGGCTGTCATGCGAATTGGCGCGACGAAGCGTTCCACGTCGGCGCGAGCCACCGGCGGGTCGGCGCACAATGCCTCACGTGTCATATGCCGCATGCCGCGAAGGTTGACGCGAGCAGTTGTGAAGGATGTCACGTGAGCGTGCGGGCCCGGGGAAAGCTGCGGCCACCCCTCCCGTTCGACACAACCAGGGCGCTGCGGCGCGTCGGCACGCCGGCCACACCGCCGCCGCCCGAGACCCACCCAGGATCCTGGCATTCCGTGTTGACCGGGTCGCTCCGCGAGGATGGTTCCGAGCCTGATTCCGGCGATGATGCGACGCTGTTCGAGCAGGACGAGACAATACCGGACGAACAATTCCTCGACGTTCGCCTGTCGCGGCCGCCGCCTGCCTCTGCCGACAGCTTTCCCCACGCGAGGCACGCGAAGCTGGCGTGCCTCACGTGTCATGAGACCGGGGCGGGACACGGCCGCCTCACGTTCGAGCGGCCGCGAGGGTGTGCCATCTGCCACCACCAGGCGCCGGCGGCCGACAAGTGCGCGTCCTGCCACCGAACGGAGAGGTATGCGGGCCCGAAACACGCGACGGTGACGGTGACGGTCCCCGGGCGTTCGCCCAATCCGCGGCCGGTAGACTTTCTTCACGCGCGGCACAGCGCGCGATCCTGCGTGGAGTGCCATACTACGCCGGTCACGCTCTCGCCGGCACAGGCGCTGTGCCAGGATTGCCACAGCGAACATCATGCGGCTGACCGTACCTGCTCGTCGTGCCACGCGATCGTCGAGCCCAAAGCCGAGCACAAGACGCTCGAGATGGCGCACCAGCGCTGCGATGCGTGCCACACCGCGACGACCGTCGAGCGCCTGACGCCGGCGCGAAGCTTCTGCAGTACCTGCCACGCGGCGAAGGCGAAGGACCACTACGACCGGAAGGAGTGCAGCGTCTGCCACTTTCTCGCTGACCCTGACGTCTATCGTTCGAAACTGATCACGCCTCCGCCAGGATGACGCGGCGCTGCGCGCTGATCGCCGCGTCCATCCTCGTGATGGAGACCGCTCCGGCCGGGGCCCAGAATTACCGTGTTCGCGTGGACGCGAGCTCGCAGGCCGTGTCGTTTCGCGGTCTCGTCTCCGACAGCATCGCGGTTGGGTTGGCGGTGCCATCCGCGAACGGAGGATTCGAGACGCCGGATGGCCATGCGGTACGATGCGGCGCGGGCGAGTACTGCTTCTTCCTGCGGCCGGGCCCCGTGTTGCGCGGGATTCCTGTGACGACCTCCGCGAGCATGGTCCTGTGGGGCTTGGGCGTTCAGGGGCTGACAGTGCGCGCGACCGGTCGGGTCTTGGCGGATCTCGGCCGCGATCAGGTGTGGCCCGGGACCGATCCGTCGGCGCAGCTCATCGAGGGGTATCTCGAATACGAGCGCTCGGCGGTCGTCGCGCGAGCGGGGCGTCAGCTCGTGATGTCGCGCCTCGAGCCGATCGGCTTCGACGGCGGCTGGCTCAAGGCTCGTTGGGACAACCCTTCGCTCACGTTCACGGGGTACAGCGGATGGGGCCTCGGACAAGCGGCCGCGCTTTCAGCGCTGAGTCCCGCGCTCAATCCGCTCGATGAGTGGCGGCCGCGCGACCGGCAGATCGTGGCGGGCGCCGAAGCGTCGTGGCTCCACCGCGACCTTGACGTCCGCGCGGAGTATCGGCGAGAGATCGACCCGCAAGACGACTACTTCGTCTCTGAGCGCACGGCGCTCTCGTTCGGTGCGCGCGCCGCTGCGTTTCGCGCGGCCGGCGGAATGGATTACAACATTGCCGAGGGACACTTTGGAAGCGTTGATGCCACGCTGACATATTTGCACCCGCGGTTTTCGGTGTCGGGGGGCGCGCGGCGGTACCGTCCGTACTTCAGTCTCTGGACGCTGTGGGGCGCCTTCAGCCCCGTGCCGTACCATGCGCTGAATATTTCCGCGCAGGTTCAGCAGACTGGCTGGCTGTCGCTACGCGGACGCGGCGAACGCTATCGCTACGAGAGCGCGGACGTCTCCACCGCGCTCGTTCCCGATTTGCAGGATCGCGGATGGCGCGCGAGCGCCGGGGCCACCGCGACATGGGGCTCGGCCTGGACGCTGGAAGCCAACTACGGCCTCGAGCGGGGTCCGGGCGCTGCGGGAAGGTTCGCCGATGGCACGGTGACCTACGCGCCCAACGAGAGGTACTCGTTTGATTTCTATGGCGGCACGATGGCGCGACCACTCGAGCTGCGCTACTACGACGCGACGAGTCGCTGGATCGGCGGCCGCACGGAGTGGCAACTCACCGCGCAGCGCCGGGTCTGGTGCGACATCGCGTTCGTCAACGACGATCGCGACAGACCCGATGCGAGCGCGTCGTCGCTCACGCAGTTCCGTCTCCGAGCGGGATTGAGTTTGGCGTTCGGCTCTGGCGCCGATCGTACGCCGCTTCCGCCGGCTCGACGGACGGGAAGATGAGCCCGCGGCGACGGGTGCGTCCGGCGGCGATTGTCGCGGCGGTAATCGTCGCGGCGGTGATCGTCGCGGCGCTGGCCTCCGGGACTGTCTTCGCCGCGCCGTCTGCCGTTCGCGTGTTGGACTCCCGATTCCCCCACGACAAGCACGGCAACGTTTTTCCTCTCTGCGCCACCTGCCACGCGGGAGTCGTCGAACCGGGCCAGCCGATGTGGCCCGAACCGGCACGGTGCGTGTCATGTCACGACAGTGTGGTGAAACCGCGAATCGAGTGGGAACCGCGAACGGGTCCGCGCCCGGGCAATCGGCGCTTCACGCACGAAGCACACAGTCGTGCGGCCGCCGCCAAGAATCCAGCCGACAGCGCGCTGATCCGAAACTGTTCCGCGTGTCATACCGAGCGCGGTGCGCCACGGATGACCGTGCAGAACGCCGTAGTCGGACAATGCCTCGATTGTCACGGACTCGAGGCGCCCCACGTGGATGTCGCGAGCGACGCATGCGCGACCTGTCACGTGCGACTGACCGACGCGCCGGGTTTGACTCGCGACGATATCGCGCGCTTCCCCCGGCCTCAGTCGCACGGCGCGAAGGATTTCTTACTCGGCGGCCACGGCAAGGCAGCGAAAGTACCTGGCATTACCTCGGGCCCGCTCGCGGTCGCGGCGAGCTGCGCCACATGCCACGCGCGCAATCTCTGCATCGCGTGTCATGTCAACGCCCCGGAATCGCCCGTGATTCGCGCGCTGGCGCTCGACGATCGGTCACCCGCTTACGCGTCGCTGCGGCTCGTGCCGGCGGGTCACGCGTCCGCCGACTTCATGCGGGCGCACGGCCGGGACGCGCAGCGATCGACCGCGACTTGCGCGACCTGTCATGCGCGGGAGAGTTGCATGAGTTGCCACGCCAGAGACCTGCCGCGCGCCGTGGCGTCACTGCCGGCCGCCGGCACGGGACGCGCGCTCGGCGCGCGGTTGACACGCGCTGCGCCATCGAGTCACACGCGGGAGTTCAGGGAACGACATGGGGCGGAGGCGAACGCCCGCCCGAGGTCGTGCGAGACTTGCCACGTGCGCTCGACGTGCCTCGAGTGCCACCGTCCAGACGGTGCCCGGCAGTCTCGCTACCACGCGCAGGGGTTCCTGACGCGCCACCCGAGCTCGGCCTACGCGCGCGAAGCGAATTGCAGCGATTGCCACAACCCCGCGCAGTTCTGCCAAAGCTGCCACCAGCAGGCGGGGCTTGTCGCGACGTCACGAATCGGACCGAAGGGGTACCACGACGCTTTTCGCGGCTTCAGCCTGGGACACGGACAGGCCGCGCGCCAGAGCCTCGAGTCGTGCGCGTCGTGCCACGCGGAGCGCGACTGCACTGCGTGTCATTCCGCGGTGGGCGGCGGTTTCCGATTCAACCCTCACGGGCCCGGCTTCAACGCGGCGCGGCTCCGATCAAAGAACCCGTCCTTCTGCATCGCGTGTCATGGCCGCGCGATACCGGGCGGCCGGTGATCGTGCGCTGATTCTCCGGTCGCCCGACATTGCCGGACTATTTTGGCGTGCAAACGCCGACTCCCCTTAAGGGAAACTCCGACGCCGGAAGTCCTTGTGGACCGGCACTTTGTCTCCTGAACAGGACGCCCACGGGAGGCTCCATGGCTACCGCAACGCTGCAGGATAACCGAGCAAGCGATTCTTCCGAACTCCTTGCCCGCGAGCCGACGGTAGCCGGTCCCCTGCTCGTGGCCACGGACGGCTCGGTGCGTTGTGACGCTGCCGTGCGCGCCGCGCGGGCGATCGCGTCAGTGACGCGGCAGCAGGTCCTCGTGCTCGCGGTGCACGCGCCGCTCCCGGTGATGGGCCCCGAAGTGCAGCTCGCGACGAGTCCGGCCATGGACGAGCAAAGCAGAATCGGACTTCTGGGCCAGGTGGCGGATCAGCTCGACCGGGTCGGCATTGCGGATTGGCCGGTGGAGGTGACGACGGGATCCCCGGCTGCAACCGTCGCGACGCGCGCGAAAACGATCGATGCATCCCTGATCGTGATGGGGCTGGGCGGACACGGTGTGCTCGAGCAGGTTTTTGGCGACGAGATGGCGCTGCAGGTCTTGCGCGTTGGGTTGGTACCGATTCTCGCGGTCGCCGAAGACTTCCGGGGCCTGCCTTCGCGGGCGCTGTGCGCGGTGGACTTCAGTGCGTCGAGCAAGCGCGCCCTCGAGTTGGGCGGACCGCTGGTCCGCGCCGGCGGCAGACTGACGCTCGCGCACGTGATCACCTCCGACACCGACCCAGTGAATCTGGCGGCGATGGATCGCGTGCACGTCGGTTCGATCGGGCGCGCGCTCAAACGCGAGACGGCGGACGTGGACTTTTGCCGACGGGGTGATCTGCGAACATCGCATCCTCGCCGGCGATCCGGCGAGCGAGCTGCTCGGGCTTGCCGCGAAGTTGCGCGCAGACTTGATCATCACCGGCTCACACGGACACAACTTCCTCAGCCGGCTGCTCGTGGGCAGCGTCTCGACGCGACTCCTGCGAAAGGCCGGTTGCTCGATCCTCGTGGCTCCGCCGCTCGGCGCGCCTGAGCTCGTGAAGGAGCTGCCTGAAAGCTCGGGACGCTTTGCCTTCTATGAGTGGGCTGAGCGTCTCGAGGAGTTTACTCGGCAGAATCTTTGGCGGCGTGCGCGGCTGGAGGTCATCGATCCCGAGATGGGCGCGCAAATCGCCGAGGACAATGTGGCCTTCATGGGCGCCTCGTTCGATCCGCGCGATGGCCGTGTCCATCTCATGTTCGGCTCCCGGAACGGCGACCGAAAGCAGCTCACGCACAGCATCGGTGGTGTGACGGCGATTCAGATTCTCCGCGGCCGGACCAGCGGTTCCTATCTCCGCATCGGGCACGGCCGCGGACAGACGTTGCTTACGCTCGCGCCCTGAGGTACGTGAGGTACGCGCCGGGCCGACCAGCAATGCCGAATTATTTGGGGACAATCGCCGACGCGGTCTCAGGGAAACGCCGACGCCAGAAGGCCTTGTAGAACGCCACTTTGCCTCCGAACCGCAGTGCTAATGCTCGTCGGAGGACCTATGGCAACCGCGATGCTGCAACGTGCACGCCCCCAGGAATCGGCCCTACTCCGAGCCGCGCCGGCGGCCATCACGGACCAACCACTTCTGGTGGCGACCGATGGATCATCGCCGTCGGATGCGGCCCTGCGCGCCGCCCGCGCCATCTCGGATCTCACCGGGCAGAAGGTGATCCTGCTCGGCGTGCACGCGCCGATGCCGATGATGGGACCCGAGGTGCAAATCGCCACGACGCCGAACGTGGACGCCGAGCAACGCGCGGCGCTGCAATCGCGGCTCAAGGAACAGCTGGAGCGCGTTGGGATTTCCGCGCCCTGGTCCGAACACGTCGTCACCGGGCATCCCGCCGCCACGATCGCCAACTTCGCGACGAAGATCGATGCTTGGCTCATCATCATGGGGCTGGGCGGACACGACTTGTTCGAGCGGATCTTCGGCGACGAGATGGTGCTCCAGGTGCTGCGAGTCGGTACCGCGCCGGTGCTGGCGGTCGCGGAGAGCTTTCAGAGCTTGCCGAAGCGTGCTCTCGCGGCGGTCGATTTCAGCTCGTCGAGCGTTCAGGCGCTGGCGCTTGGCGGCGCGCTGATGAAGTGGGGCGGCGAGATCACACTGGCGCACGTGCTTTCCGCGGATCGCGAACCACTCAAGTGGTCGTCCACGGAGGCCGACTATGTACGCTCTGTTGGGCGCACGCTCGACCGGATCGTCGTGGACGCGGGGCTGTTCGGTGAAGCAGTGCGATGCGAGCGCAAGGTACTGTCCGGCGATCCATCGAAGCAGTTGATCGATCTGGCGAAAAGCCAGCAGCCGGATCTCATCATCGCCGGATCGCACGGACACGGCTTTCTGTCGCGACTGTTGATCGGAAGTGTCTCGACCAAGCTCTTGAGAAAGACGGGCTGCTCGATCCTGATCGTGCCGCCGACCGAAGGTCCGGAATTCATGGACGAGCTGTCCGAGCTCGGGCGGTTCGCCTTCTACGAATGGACGGAGCGTCTCGAGGAGTTCACGCGGCGCAATACCGGCCGGCTTGCGCGGCTCGAGGTCCTCGATCCGGACATCGGTGCGCAACTCGAGGAGGACCATTCGACTTTCGTTGGCGCATCGCTGGATCCCCGAGACGGTCGGGTCCAGATCATGTTCGGCAGCGAGGACGGCGGACATCTGACACGCTCAATCGGAGGGGTGACGGCGATCCAGATGCTGCGTGATCGGAACGGACAAGACGCGTTTCTACGCGTCGCTCACGGACGTGGGCAGACGCTGTTGACGCTCGAGCGCTGAGTTCTCGCGCGGAGCGATACCGGGCGGGCACGTGGCGAATGGGGCGTCCGTGCCCGTTCCGCCTTTTCAGGGGGGAGTCGAAGTGAGCTGGCAGGATGTCGGTATCGTCGTCCTCATAGTGGCGGGTGCGCCGATCGTCTGGCGTACTGCGCGCAGCGCCCTGCACGGCCACTTTGCGACTGACATCGTCGCCACTCTCGCCATCGTGACCGCGGTGGTGTTGCGGCAGCCGGTCGCGGGCCTCGTGATCGTTCTGATGCAGACCGGCGGCGAGATGCTGGAGCGCTACGCCGCTCGGCGCGCATCGCGGGCACTGGAAGAGCTCGAGGACGCGCGACCACACTCTGCCCACAGGCTTCACGACGACCGGGTGGAGGAGATCGCCGCCGACGACGTTCGTGTCGGCGACCTCCTGGTCGTCAGACCGGGCGAGCTGGTTCCAACCGACAGTGTGGTGACGGCGGGCGCGTCGTGGGTCGACCAGTCCCGACTCACCGGAGAATCCGTCCCCATCGACGTCGCCGCCGGCACGACACTCATGAGCGGCAGCATCAACGGCGACCGTCCGCTGACGGTGCGCGCCACGGCGCCCGCCGGCGAGAGTCAGTACGAAAAGATCGTGGAGCTGGTGCGTTCGGCCCAGGCGAGCAAGGCGCCGCTGCAGCGCATCGCGGACAAGTACGCACGGTGGTTCACACCGCTGACGCTGGCCGTCTGTGCCACCGCGTTTCTGATCACGGGCGACTGGACGCGCGTACTCGCGATACTGGTCGTCGCGACGCCCTGCCCGCTGATTCTCGCGACGCCCGTCGCGGTCGTTGGAGGCATCAGTCATGCGGCGCGTCACGGCATCATCGTGCGCCATGGCGGCGCGCTCGAGGCGCTGTCGCGCATTACCGTGGCGGTTTTCGACAAGACAGGGACGCTCACGATCGGGAGGCCCGAAGTGAGCCGCGTCGTTGCCACGCCGCCATGGAATGCGACAGAACTCGTGCGCCTCGCGGCTGCGTTGGAGCAGGGATCCGGGCATCTGCTGGCGCGTTCGATCGTTGCCGAGGCGCATCGCCGAAACGGCTCGCTGCCGAAGGCGTTGGACGTGGCCGACGCAGCCGGGCGCGGTGTCAGTGGCACCGTGGCGGGGAAGCGTGTGAGCGTCGGATCACGGTCGTTCGCGCTGGAGCAGAGCACACTGCACAAGACGCGGATCCACGCGATGGAAAACGGCGACTCCGCTTTACGCGCTTACGTGCTCGTGGACGGCGCACCCGCCGGCACGATCGAATTCGCCGATAGCATCCGGCCGAACATTGCGGCGACGTTTGGCCGGCTGCGCCATGCCGGCGTGGAGCGGACACTGCTCCTGTCCGGCGACAACCAGCGCTATGTGAATGACGTCGCGCGCGCTGTCGGCATCACGGAGGCGCGTGGCGACTTACTACCCGAAGACAAAGTGGACGTCGTGGCCCAGCTGGCCCACGCCGGCGAGTACGTCTTGATGATCGGTGACGGCGTGAACGACGCGCCGGCCTTGAGTCGTGCCCACGTGGGTGTCGCGCTCGCGGCGCACGGGCGCGGCATCGCGAGCGAGTCCGCGGACGTCATTCTGCTCGAGGACGACATCTCTGGCGCGGCCGAAGCGATCGAGATCGGCCGCAAGACCATGCGCGTCGCGCGGCAGAGCATCATCGTCGGCCTTGGTCTCAGCGTGATCGCGATGGTCTTCGCCGCGTACGGGATGATCCCTCCCGTGCTCGGCGCCGCGCTGCAGGAAGGGATCGACGTCGCGGTGATCGTCAACGCGTTGCGAACAAGTCGCTGATGGAGACCACCATGTCACTCGTGCATCTACATCTGTTGCTCAATCATGTCCCCGTGATCGGGTTGTTGTTCGTCCTGCTGGTGCTCGGCGTAGCGCTCTGGCGCCGCAACAGCGAGACCGGAAAGCTCGGCATGGCCATGCTGGTTGGCATCGCCGCGGTGACGGCCGTCGTGTTCCTGACGGGCGAGCCGGCGGAGGAAGCGGTCGAGAATCTCGCTGGGGTCTCGGAAGCGGTGATCCACGAGCACGAGGAAGCGGCCGATGCCGCCCTGATCGCGACGAGCGTGGCCGGCGTGACCGCGCTGGGACTGCTGCTGCTCTATCGGCGGCGCGAGCTACCGCGGTGGGCGGTGGGCGGCACCCTGGCGATCGTGCTCGTGGTCAGTGGACAGATGGCGTGGACCGCGAACCTCGGCGGGCAGATCCGGCACACCGAAATTCGGTCGGCCTCACCGGCCAACGACTCCGGCGCCAACGAGCACTAGTGCTTCACAAGGCCGGGAGGGTCGCCTCAACGGTTTGGTTTCAGGCCGCGCTCTTGCCCTCGGCGTGCGCTCAGTGGCCGCAGCAGGGGGGCGCATTTTTCCAGCGTCGGGCATTCGCCGCCATGTCTGCGAATCATGTCACGCACGTCGATAGCGACGCCCTCGACGCAGCGATCCTGAAGGGGTTTTCCGCCGTGAAGTTCTCGGCGGCGTGGTGTCCTCCATGCCGCATGATGGAGCCGGTCCTCGACAAGATCGCGGCAGAATACAAGGACCGCATCACGTTCCTGGAGATCGATGTCGACGACGCCGATCCGCGGATCGCGGAAGCGCTCGCTGTCCGGGCTCTGCCGACGCTCGTGTTCTTCCGCGACGCCCGGCCCATCGATCGACTGGTCGGCCTCCCCACGAAGGAGCAACTGCGCAGGAAGGTGGAGCAGATCTTGACCGGTCCCGCTGCGATCTAGAATCAGATCATGAAGACCCTGTTCATTCTCAATGATCCGCCATAGTGATCCTCTTCTAAGGCCAGGCACATGCAGCACTCAGCAAGACGCGCGCAGCGCGCGCTCATCCTCGGTGGCGGAGTGGGTGGCGTGGTCGCCGCCAATCGGTTGCGCAAGCTGCTCCCCAGAACCCACGATGTCGTTCTGGTGGAGCGTGAACGGTACCACGTGTTCCAACCCTCGTTGCTCTGGCTTGCGGTTGGCTGGCGCAGACCGGACCAGATTCGTCGGCCGCTCGAACGTCTTCGGCGCAAAGGCATCGACGTTGTCACAGGGGAAGTCACTCGCATTGAACCGGCAACGCGGTCGGTTGTCGCCGGTAGCCAGACACTCACAGGTGACGCGTTGATCGTGGCGCTCGGGGCCGAGCTGGGGCCGGATTCCATTCCGGGGCTCTCGGCCGCGGGCCACAACCTCTACACGCTCGATGGAGCCATCGCGATAAAACGGGCGCTCGACTCGTTTCGCTCGGGGTCCATCGTGGTGCTGACTGCGGCTCCGGCGTACAAGTGTCCAGCGGCTCCGTACGAGGCCGCCATGCTCATCGAGGGCGCTTTGCGTCGGCGCGGCCTGCGCGAATCCACCCAAGTGAACCTGTATGCGGCCGAGCCGGGTCCCATGGGAGTCGCGGGTCCGCACGTCTCGACCGCCGTTCGACAGATCGTGGAGTCAAAAGGAGTCAACTATCACCCGGGGCACCAGGTGGTCTCCGTCGACCCTGAAAAGCGGCGATTGGCATTCGCCAACGGGGTCGCGGCGGACTTCGACCTCCTCATCTACGTGCCGCCACATCGCGCACCCGCCCTCGTGCGCGCGGATCTGGGCAACGAGACGGGGTGGATTCCCGTGAATCGCACGACGTTCGAGACGAGCTTCCCCGGTGTGTTCGCGATCGGCGACGTCACGACGGTTCCCCTCAGCGTCGGAAAGCCGCTCCCGAAAGCGGGAGTCTTTGCCCATGCTCAGGCCGAGGTCGTCTCGGCGAACATCGCCAACGCATGGACTGGCCGCGGCACGCGCCGTGGGTTCGATGGGCACGGCCAATGTTTTGTAGAAACGGGGGACGGCCGAGCCGGTTACGGTGCGGGGAATTTTTACGGGGAACCTGCCCCACAGATCGCGCTCCACCGACCGAGCGTCATGCGGCACTGGGGCAAGGTCCTGTTCGAGAAACAGTGGCTCTATCGATGGTTCTAGCCCGGCTGCGTGACGGAAGACGGAGAACGACTGTGCCTGCGTCAGGACGCGGCGAGCCGAGCGGAAATCCCCTGCGTCGACGCGCGGTCCAGACGCTCCACGAGCTCGCGGACGCGCGCGGACAGTCGACGAAGAAACAGCCACGCGACCGCCGGATCGTCGCGCATGATCTCGCGAAGCGTCGCGCGAGGGTGTCGAGAACGGCCGGATTCGGCACTCGTGGACTCTGATTTGGTCACGCCCAAAGTGACTTTAGTACCTGCGCCGCGGAAGCCCGAGGGGATAGCATGGTGGAGCAGATACGCAACAAGGAAACGCGAAACAACAGGGGGCGGTATGTGGCGGTATGGCGTAGCGGGTCTCATCGCGCTGGTCAGCACTTCGCTCGCGGCGACGCCCGCGCGCGCACAGCAGCCGGAGCGAATGCGGATGGGCGCTGGAATGATGAACATGAGCCACGATTCGGCGACCAGGGCTCAAATGGTCGTGATTCATGAATTGGTGGTCAATCACGACCGGATCAAGCGCACCGTCACGAACCTTACCAACGGGATTCGCGCTGTCACCGAGACTGACGATCCGCGCCTGCGACAGCTCATCCAGCAGCACGTGACGGACATGGATCGACGCGTTAAACGGGGCGACGACCCGGGCCTGCCGGTGGAGACACCCGCGATGCATACGATCTTTCGCAATCATGACAAGATCCGCACGACCACCAAGGCGACCGCCAAAGGCATCGTCGTCGAGCAGACCTCGAGCGATTCGACCGTGGTCGCCGCATTGCAGCAGCATGCGGCGGAAGTGAGCAATCTCGTGCAAGGCGGCATGACCGCGCTGCAGGAGCGAGGCAAACGAGCCATGGGCATGGACCAGAGCACGTCGACGCACAAGTTCGAAGCGCTGCCGGACGGTGGCCGCATCGAGCTGCAGCGCAGCGTCGACGATACGGCGGGGGTGGCTCAGATTCGGCGGCATCTCCGGGAGATCGCCAAGGCGTTCGCGGCGGGCGACTTCAGCACGCCGGGTTTCGTGCACGCGCAGGAGGTCCCTGGTACCACGGTGATGGCAGCCAATCGGGCCGCGATCACCTACGTGTATGGCGAGCTCTCACGGGGCGGTGAAGTGCGAATCGTCACCACCGACCCGGACGCACTCGCGGCGATCCACGACTTCCTCTCATTCCAGCGAAAGGATCACCGCGTGCGGTGACGTGGTCGTCCTGCGCGAGCCATCAGCGCGAGGCGAGCGCGACCCAGACAAGCGACGCGATGATGACGGCGTTCAGAACGACTCCTGTCTTCGTGCCAGGCCACCCGACGATCGTCATGATGCTCGATAACGTCACCGCAATCCAGGTCAGGGTGACTGCGTTCTGGGTCAGCCGGAACATGTGCACCGCCGCCACGCCGACCGCGACGGCGGCCAGCAGCCAGAATACTCCGACGACCCGGATCCCCACCGCTCCAACGTTTACTCGGCCGCCGAGTATGGTCGTGCGATACTGCCCGCCGGGCTCGGACATCCATCGCCATGAGTACAGAAATCCAGGCAGGTGGGCGATCGCGTGCGCTCCGAGAAGGAGGCCAAGGAGCATTCGCATGCTAGTACCGGACCTGGACCCTTCGCGTAGAGCGCACGGCCAGGCAGCCGAGCGTCAGCAGCGCCGCGCCGACCAGAACGAATTGTGCCGGCCAGATGGCGGCGTTGTGGTCCGCAAAGATCTGAAAGAACTGCTCACTCGTGAAAGGCAGTGTCATTAATCCCCCGCGCAGACCGAAGCGCGATGATTTTCTCGGTAGGTTTTCCGGGCCGGCCGCCTATTCCCACCGCGGCGGCGAGATAGATGTGGGCAGCGAGAAAAGCAGCGCGATCGCGCCGATCGCAACGTTACGGCGTCGCATCGGGCGGAGGCGCGACGAGTACCGAGCATGGCGCCGCGCGCAGGATCTGCGACGGCGTGCTGCCGACCATGAGCCGATCGAGGACGTTCTGCTTGTGACTCCCCAGCGCGATGAGATCGGCTTTCACGGACTTCGCCGCCTGGAGCACCTTCTCGATCACGCTGCCGGTGAGCAGCTCGGTGGTGATCTCGATCCCGGGATGCTCTCCCAGCTCGTCGCGGACGCGGGCAAACTCATGCTCCGCGCCGGCCGCGTAGGCACGCTCCCACTCCGAGTCCGCGAACGCGGTCACGTTGTAGCTCCACTTCACGTGCACCAGATGAAGGCGGCCGGGCCGCTGCAGCAGCGCTAGGGCTTCTCGCGCCGCCCGCATGCTCGACTCGCCGAAATCCAGCGCGACGACCACGACCTTCGGGCGCGCGCCCCAGCGATCGCCGGGATGCACGGCGAGCGCCGGGACATCGGAGTGGCGGGCGACGCGCGCCGCGGTTTCGGCGCCGAAGAGTCGCGCGAGCGTACGGTGACGACTCAGACCCATGACGATGAGACCCGCTTTGCGGGCGCGCGCCGCTCGAACGATCTCCGGCGCGGCGCCGCCGAACTCGACCACGAGGTTCCACGAGGCCGCGCCGTACCTCGACAGCTGCCGCCGAATGGTCGCTGTCAGGCTGTCGGCGTGCGCGATCTCGATCTGCGCGGGCGGCGCGGGGAGCATCACGTCGCCCACGGCGATCGGCATGGGCTCGCATACCGTGAGGATCTCCGGCGCCCACGCGCCCGCGTCGGCCATGGTCCGCGCGAACCGCAGCGCCGCCGTTGCCTGGCGGCTGCCGTCGGTGGCGATGAGCACGCGACGCGGCGGACCCTCACGCGGTGCGACGACGGGTGCGGCGCCGAGCGGGCGCCGGATCGGCTTCGTTTTGCTGCGTCTATGAGTGCGACGAGTTGCGGGCATGGTGTCTCCTTACATCGCCATGCGTGTGACCACGGGGGCGATGCGTTTGAAGGCGATGATGGCGAATGCCAGGCGGACGCGCTCAACCAGCATGGCGAGGCTCCGGCAGCGCCCAGCGTCCCCAGAGGAAGGGCATGAACGCGAGTGCCGCGAGCGCGACCGGCCACAGGCGGCCGTTCCAGAGCTCGTAGTTCGCGAAGAGCTCCGCCCACGTCTTCCCGTCGACGTAGCGGCCGAACAGGAACTCGAACGCCACCGTCAGCGCCACGAGCGTGACGCTCGCACGGACCATCTCCGGCACCGGCCGTCCGGCCAGCGGGCGCAGAAGGTAGCGCGTCATCACCACGATGATGGCGATGCCCAGCGTGACACTGAGGATCTCCGCCGCGAGCGCTCCGACGAACCGCTCGATCACGAGCTCGCGGACGACACCGTTCGCGATCATCGCGGGAAGGATGATCAACCAGGCTCTGAGAACTCGGGTGAGCGTCATCGGCTTGCCTCCAGCGTCAGGAACCGTTTGTGGGCCGTCGGCGCTTTGGCGCCTTTGCGACCGGCTGCGCGCGGCGCCCTCCCCGCTTCGCCGTCGCCGGCTGCGCCATTCGGCCGGACACGTGATCGATGTGCAATCCGTACACGTTCTCACGCGCGGGCGTCGGGTCGCTTGGCATCAATGTCTCCGGCACCACCCGCCGCAGCGCGGCGAGGGCGCGCTCGAACTCGCGTCGCTCGATCGGCGCTCCATCCGCCGGCAGCATGTAGATCGTCCCGTGGACGACGACACTGCGCCAGTCGAAGGGGCCCTTCACCTCGTCCACCTCGAAGGCGACGAAGGGGTTGTGCGCGAGCGCCTCGAGCTTGGACCCATAGGCTGAACGGAAGAACAGCCAGTTGCCACGCGCGACGTAGCCGATCGGCTCGATGTCGACCGTTCTCTGGTTGATGAACGCGAGGCGACCGACGTGATTGCGGTCGAGCACGTCCTGGCAATCGGAGCTCGTGAGGATCAGAAACTGCGGCGCGTGTGTCATTGCCGAGAGTATGCGCGCAAATGCTGGCGCGCAGAGTCGGCGAATCGCCGAATTCGCGTCGGGGGCTTGCCTGTCCGACCCGCAGAGAAATGCCGACAGAGCTTCCGATATTTCCCGACCGCATGCACGAGAGTCGTCGAGGATCGTTCATCGTGACCGCACACCCTCTCCGCCAGCTGCCGCACTTCATGACGCGGCGACTGCGTGCCCCCAGCCTCAGCTGGCGAGCGCGGTTGCTGATGGCGGCGGTCGCGTTCGGTGGTGCGTCGTTGGCCGTATTCCGCGCGACGGTGCCGGACGTCCAGACGCTCGTGATTCAACCCGACATCGCGCTGGTCGATGCCGAGGCTCAGGGTTTCCCGCGCGTGCTCGAATCGTATACGGGGGCGCGCCTGGAAAGCGGCAACAGCGTGGATTTGCTGCTGAACGGCCACGGAACCTACCCGCGCCTCTGGCGCGATCTGCGCGCCGCGAGGCGCTCGATCACCGTCCAATCCTATTACGCCAAACCGGGCGCGATTACCGACTCGCTGTCGCAGATCCTGCAAGACCAGGCTCGCGCGGGCGTACATGTCCTGCTGTTGCTGGACGCGTTCGGCTCCTCCGCGATGTCGCACGCCTGGATCCGCGAGATGCGACGCCAGGGCGTTCGTGTCGCGTTGCTCCGTCCCGTTCACTGGCACAGCATGCACGGGGCGGCGGACCGCTCGCACGTGCGCGTCGTCGTGATCGACGGCCGCGTGGGATACACCGGAGGCTTCGGATTCGCGGATTACTGGGACGGCGACGGCCGGCACGAGCAACAGTGGCGGGAGACGAACGTCCGGGCCGAGGGTCCCGTGGCGCTGCAGTTCCAGACGACCTTTGCGGCCGGATGGCTCGAGGCGACGGGCGAGCTGTTGACCGATCGTGTGTACCTTGGCGCCGACTCGCCGCGCGACAGCGGCACGCGAGACGCCGCACTCCTCTTCACCACGACGAGCACCGGCAGCACGACGGCCGAGCGTTTTCTGGCGCTCGCGATCTTGAGCGCGCGCCGGCAGCTCCACGTGACGAACTCCTATTTCGTCCCCAGCCCCGATTTCCGGCGGCTCTTGGCCGCCGCCGTGCGGCGCGGCGTGGATGTCCGAATTCTCACCGCCGGCAATGACACGGACGTCCGGACGACGCGCTATGCCGGACGATATCACTACGAGAAGCTGTTGCGCGCGGGCGTGCGGATCTACGAGTACCAGGCGGCGATGATGCACGCCAAGACGATGACCGTCGATGGCCTGTGGGCGACCGTCGGCTCGATGAACTTCGACAACCGGTCGCTGGCATTCAACGACGAATCGACGCTGCTGGTTCGCGATCGGGGGTTCGTCGCGGAGATGGATTCGGTGTTCGCGGCCGACCTCGGGCACGCGCGCGAGATTACGCTCGACACATTCCGGCGGCGCGGCGCGCTCGAGCGCCTGCTGGAGATCGGCGCCAACCTGTTGTCAGCGCTTCTCTGAGCGGTCTCGTATCGACCGCGCGGCGGCCACGGCCAGGCCGACCGCGAATGCCACCCAGGCAGCGCGAATGAACCCCGCCAACAGCCGATGCGGCCTGGCGTTGCCGTCGAGCGCCACGAGAAACGCGAGCACGGGTGGGAGCGCGATCGCTCCGATGAGGGCCGCCGTGCGCGCCGCGCGCCACGACCACGCATGCTGGTCGGAGGCGTACGCCATCCAGCCGGCGCCGAGGCCGAGCAACGCGCCCGGCGCCATGAAGACGACGAGCTGATAGACGGCGATGCCCCAGGGCTCCGTCGCCAGCACCCACACCGCGAGTCCGCCGGCAATGCCGGCAACGTACTGGAGTCTCTTTCGTGTCATCATGACGGAGTGCGGAAGCATTGTGCACTCAATGTCGCGTTCGGAAGTCCGCCGGCAGTCAGGAAGACGGGCGCGGCCTGTCGTGGAAAACCTGATGACTTGCATGGTTCGCCCGACAGACGCGGCGTTCGCTCACCGGTAGCCTCCGATAGCGAAACATGCGAAATATGCGCGGAGGCGCCCATGCTGCGATTGCGTGACATCATGACATCAGACGTCGTCACCGTAGGCCAGGAGCTCACGCTCCGAGACGCGATGGACCTCTTGACCACACGTCACATCTCCGGCGCTCCGGTCGTCGCGCGGGGCAAAGTCGTTGGCGTCGTCTCCCTCACCGATCTTGCGGAGTCCGCGGCGGGGACGCCGGGAGTTCCCACCCAGCGGCCCGACGTCGCCGAATGGGGCGAATTCGAGAACCCCGGCGATTGGGTAGAGGGCGACGAGCCACCCAGCGCGTACTTCGCCGAGATGTACGACGACGCCGGCGCCGACGTGTCCGTGCGCATGGCCGAGACCATGGGACCGGAATGGAACGTGCTCGAGGAGCACACGGTCGCCGAGGCGATGAACCGCAAGGTGGCGTCGCTGCCGGCGGACACGCCGGTCGAGCATGCCGCGGCTGTGATGCAGCGCGCCGGGATCCACCGCGTGCTGGTAATGGAGAACGGTAATCTGCTGGGCGTCGTCACGACCAAGGACATCAGCGACGCGGTCGCCGACCACCAGCTCACGAAACGGGTCTACGTCTTCGACCGCCGGCCGTAACGAACGGCCCCTGTCACTCACGACCGCTGAGATCTCCCGCATCTCGCTGCTGCTCTATCTGCGCGGGTTCTTCATCCTCGGGCTCGCCCACGAGTTGTTTCGAAGAACATGCTCGGTGATACGCCGCCCAGTCCGGAGCGCTCGAGCCAGGCGTCGAGCGCTACCACGAGTCGCTCTTGTGTCTCGATCGGAAGACCATCGAAGCCGGCGACCAACCGTTCCTGCACCGTCGCGCCAGCGCGCTCCGCGATGTTCTGGCCACTCCGGGTCAGCCGGAGCTCGACCCGGCGCGCGTCCGACGTAGCCACGCAACGCTCCACGAGCCCGGCCGCGACAAGGCGCGAAGCCACCTCTGATACCGAGCTCGGCGCGCTGCGAGTTCGCTGGGCCAGGGCCGCGAGCGAGAGGCCGGGAGCGGACGCGATCTGACGCAAGACGAAGAGCTGGGCGGTGGTGACACGAAAGTTTCCCTCGGTACGCGCGTTCGCCGAGTGGAGCGCGTGCACGATGCACCGGAGCGCGTCCATCGCGCGTGTCGCGTCCGCACGCGCCGGCGCGGCCGATGGAATCACGCGGCCTCCTGGGGCGTGGAACGACGCGCCCGCACGAGCGGCACGTGCGTTCTCAGGAACGCCTTGACGAACCAGTCCATCGTCAGTGCGCCATGCGAGTGAAAGCCTTGGGCGTGCCGACCTGGATGATCCCGACCGCGCCTTTTTCCGCGTCGGCAAAGCTGTGTGTGACGAATGGGTACAGCCCCTCACCGCTCCGGCCTTTCTCGAAGATCGTCTCGAAGACGGCACCGCCACCGGCGGGCACCGTGTACGTCTGCACCCTCGCGAAAGCGTGATCCGGATCGCCATCCGGATATACGCGATCGAATATCGCTCCGACCACGTGGAAGTCGCTACGGAACGTGGGACCAGCGTTCACGACGAAGAAGCGCACGCGATCGCCCTCGTCCACCTTGAGCGGGGTGTCCTTGTACTGGAAGGACCGGCCGTTGAACACAACATACGAGGCGCGCTTGGACATGGCTGCATTCCAATCGGGTCCCGTACGCTTGAGCGAATCGGTTGTCGTGTAGAACTCGCTCTGCACGAGGACGAATTCCTTGTCCGCGTCGGTGCCCCACCCGCCTTTGGGATCCACGATGATCGCGAAATACATCCCTTGCATCAGGTGCATCGTGATCGGCGGAGTGCCGCAGTGCACGAGGTAGGCGCCCGGGTCGCGCGCGACGAACTCGAACGAGATGGAGTCGCCCGGAACCAGCATCCGGTACGCTACGTTGGCCGGAATGCGCGCCGAGTGGAAGTCGATCGAATGAGGCATCGGCGACTTGTTGACGACTTTCACGCGCACCAAGTCGCCTTCGCGAACGCGAAGCGTGGGTCCCGGCACGGTCCCGCCAAAGGTCCATCCCTCGTACTTCACGCCTTTCGCGATCTCGATCGTGTCATGCGTGATGGGGATGATGAATTCCTTCACGTCAGCGTCGGACGCGGGTTTGAGACGTGCGTCGAATGCGGGCACGGTTGCGGTCCTGACCGTGCCGAAATCGACGCGCTCGACAGTATCGTTGCCGCGCGCCGCGGCGAGCACAACCATCGCGGCAGCGACGCTTCCGGTGGCGAGGAGCAGTTGAGTCAGTGTGCGGGAACGCATCTTTTCTCCGGGCTAATTGGACGTGTTGGTTCTCTCGTCCAGCAAATTGCTTCGGACCCGATGTATTTCCTGTCGGCGAAAAGTGGAATCTCGCTGAGGGGGAATCGGACTCGCGCGTCGGGTAATTGCCTACACGGCGGAGGGAACTATCCGCTTCAAGTCGCCGCGCTTCGATTTCTTCGGCGCCCGAGCCAGTGCCATGCGCCCGTCGAGCCGATCGACGTGCAGGCCGTAGATCGTCTGCCGTTCCGGGACCGGATCGGCCGGGGCCAGCGCTGCGTGTAGGGGTTTTCCGCTCGCCCGTCACACCATCTCGCCGACAGCCACGGCGGCGCGCACTGCCTACCATGATGCCATGGCTACTCCCGTTATCGGGCAGGCCCGTCGGGGCGTCGCTGCTGCGGAACCACCCGCGTCGCCCGCGTCGCCCGCGTCGCCCGCGTCGCCCGCGTCGCCCGCGTTGCCCGCGTCGCCCGTGTCGCCCGTGTCGCCCGTGTCGCCGTCGCCGCTCGCGACGCTCCTGGCACCCACCAGCATCGCGGTCATCGGGGCATCGCGCACGCCACGCACGATGGGCAATCAGGTATTGCGCAATCTCATCCATCAGGGATTCACCGGTCCAGTGTACCCCGTGAATCCGGGAGCGCGGTCCGTGTGCTCGGTTCGCGCCTATCCGAGCATCACCGACATTCCGGAGGCGGTGGACCTGGCCGTCATCGCCGTGCCGCAGGAGAGCGTCGCCAAGGTCGCCGCGGAGTGTGGCAAGTCCGGCGTGCGAGGCCTGATCGTCATTAGTGCGGGCTTCAAGGAGGTAGGCGCGGAGGGCGCAGCTCGCGAACGCAACCTGGTGGAGGTCGTGCGACGCTACGGCATGCGCATGGTCGGACCCAACTGCATGGGCGTCATCAATGCATCCCCCGACGTGATGATGAATGCCACCTTCGCGCCGTATATGCCGCCGTTTGGCGCGGCCGCGTTCGTGTCGCAGTCGGGGGCGTTGGGCGTGAGCGTGCTCGATTACGCGCGCGAGTACGGTATCGGCATCTCGCAGTTCGTTTCGGTCGGCAACAAGCCGGACGTGAGTGGCAACGACCTCCTGGAGGCATGGGAGCATGACGACACCGTCAAGGTCATCCTCATGTACGTCGAGAACTTCGGGAACCCGGCCCGTTTTCTCCAGATCGCAAGTCGTATCACCGCGACGAAACCGATCATCGCGGTCAAAGCTGGGCGCAGCAAATCGGGAGCGCGCGCCGCCCTGTCGCATACCGGCGCACTCGCGGCGAGCGACGCCGCGGTGGACGCGCTCCTCGCACAAGCGGGAGTGCTTCGCGCCGCCACCATCGAAGAGCTGTTCGACATGGCCATGGCGTTTGGCGTTCGCTCGCTTCCCCGCTCGCGCCGGACCGCCGTGCTCTCCAACGCCGGCGGCCCGGGCATCCTCGCGGCCGATGCCATGGAAGGGTGCGGCCTCGAGCTGGTTTCGCCGACAACCGCGACCGTGACCGCGATCAAGCCGCTGTTGCCACCCGGGGTGCCGGTGCGCAACCCGCTCGATCTCATCGCGTCGGCGACGCCGGCGGGATACCGCTCGGCGCTCACGAGTCTGTTGCAGGACCCGATGGTGGATTGCGTAGTGCCGATCTTCATTCCGCCGCTGGGCGTCGATCAGGAGGCGGTCGCCACCGCCATCGTGAATGCCTCGCGCGCGCGACCCGACAAACCGGTGCTGGCGGTCCTCATGGGACGCAAGGGTCTGAGCGAGTGGCGTGCCGAGCTGCATCATGCCGGAATTCCGACGTACATCTTCCCGGAATCGGCCGCGCGCGCGATCGCCGCGCTCAACCGGTATCGGGAGATGTCACAGCGCCCGCGCGAGACACCGGCGCCGCTCCCTGTGGATCGTGCCGGCGCGGCGGCCATCATCGCACAGGCGCGCGGGGAGGGACGGACCCGCTTGAACGAGCTGGAAGCCCTCGCGCTGCTGGACGCGTACGGAGTGCGGGTGACGCGCGCGCGTCTCGCGAGATCGCGGGAAGCGGCGCTCGTCGCGGCGTGCGACCTCGGGTTTCCCGTGGTCATGAAGATCGTGTCGCCCGACATCGTGCACAAAACGGACGTGGGCGGCGTCGCGCTCGACATTCGTGACGAGCACGCGGCCGCGAAAGCGTACGACCGCATCATCAGCGAGACCGGACATCGCGCAGCCGGCGCCCGGGTCCAAGGCGTGCTGGTGGCGCCCCAGGTCGATGCCTCGGGCGGGCGCGAGACGATCGTCGGTTTCGCGCGCGATCCGCTCTTCGGTCCCCTGGTCATGTTCGGGCTCGGCGGGATCTACGCCGAAGCGCTTCGCGACGTCGTCTTTCGCATTGCGCCCCTCACGCAGCGGGACGCGCGCGACATGGTCTCGGGCATCCGTGGGACGTCGTTGCTCGACGGGATCCGCGGCCAGCCATCGGTGAATCGTGAGGGGCTGCAGGAGGTCGTGCGCCGCGTGGCCCAGCTCGCCGTGGATTTCCCCGAGATAGGCGAAGTGGATGTGAATCCCGTGCTCGCGTTCGAGCACACCGTCGTGGCGGTCGACTGCCGAGTCGTGCTGTCGGCCGTCGCGAACAACGCAGGACCGCATTAAAGGAGGCGGTATGGCACTGATTCGTTTTACCAATCGTCCGGCTGGATCCCTGCCTCGCTCGTTCATCGACGAGCTGCCGGAGCGCTTTCGCCAGATGTTCGAGGGCAACATGGCCTTCGAGCCAATCGCGGAGCCACTCGGGTGGATGCCGGCCATGGAGATCTTCGAGAAGGATGACGCGCTCGTGGTGACCGCCGAGCTGCCGGGCGTCAGCAGCAAGGACGTCGACATCACGCTCGACGACGGTATCCTGACGGTGCGTGGCGAGAAGAAGGAAGAGCGGAAGGAAGGCGAGCCGGAATCCCGCTACCACATGTGGGAGCGGCGTTATGGCTCGTTCCAGCGCGCCTTCACGCTGCCGAAGGCGGTGGATGCCGCGAAGATCTTCGCGAAGTTCGAGAACGGCGTCCTGACCATCACGCTCCCCAAGAGCGAGAAGGCGAAGGTCCAGGGCCGCAAGATTCCGATCTCGAACGGCACGTAGAGGCACATGAACGCCGCGGCGGCCGTCGAGATGGTGGGACGATGGTGGGACGGATCGCGCGTTTGCGAGTCGAGCGCGTCGGCGACGTCGCGGCGTTCGTGGCGGACACCGCGCGATGTCCGCGTGTCTCTACAAGCGCTCATGAGCGGAGCGCGCCGCCGGAACCTCCTTGGGGCCCGATGGGGCGCACGGGGCTTCCGGCGTACGCGACGCCGGCATCCAGGCGCGCTCGCTTCGGAACGAAGCTGAGTGCGCCCACGTCGCATCCGTCACCGATCTCGGCGCCCAGCATGACGACGCTCCCGACCCCGATCGTGACGTTCCGACCGACGCGCACCGCACGCGTCTTCACGACGCCACCCTCGACCGTGTGGCCCGCGATGTGGACGTCGGAGCCGACTACCGTCCCGGCGCCGAACTCGAGCAGGTTGTGATCGCTGGCGCCGAGGGTGTTCACGTAGACGCCGCGACCGATGCGCGCGCCGTTCAGCCGAAGGTACATCGTCCAAACGGGGGTGGCGCGCAGGATCGTCCCTGCGAACACTCGCGCGACATGAGTCAGAACCGTGTAGCGCACCCAGTCGAGCAGGGGCCACTCGAGATCGCGGATGCGCATCTCGGCGTCAGCCGGCGTTCGCCAGCCAAGCAACCAGGTGGCGGCCGCGGAAAACAGCATCAGCGCGACGGCGAACAGCAGGTACGCCGGCACGAAGGCCATGGCCAGAGCGACGACGCGAGCCCATTCGCCGGGGAAGCGCCACGTGAGATGCCACTCCCAGAAGAGGGCGGCGGGAAGCACGGCGAGCCCAAAGACGATGCTCTCGACTACAAACGCGGTGAGCACCGTCCAGGTGGCTCGCGCCCATCGACGGGCGGCTACCATGCGAACCCGTGGTGCCAGCGCAAGAACATTTGCTCGGGATACCTGGTCCGACGGCGGAGGGTCCTCCAGCGACGATGATGCATCCACCAATTCGGCGAGGCCGGACCGAGCGGGCCGCCTACAATCCGGACGTGCGCATCGACGGAACCGGTGCCCCGCTCGTGTTCGTGCCCGGCATGGACGGCACGGGCCGGCTGTTCCACCGCCAAGTGCCGCTTCTGGCCCAGCGGTTTCGTGTTGCGACCTACGCCCTGCGCGACGATGCCCCGGACATGGCGACGCTGGTCGCGGACCTGGCGCGTGTGCTCGACGCCGTCGCGCCGGAAACCGGGGCGGTCGTGATCGGCGAATCGTTCGGCGGCACACTCGCGCTGAGCTTCGCCCTCGCCCATCCCGATCGCGTGCGGGCGCTCGTCGTGCTCAATTCGTTCCCGCGATTTCTTCCCCAGATCCGGCTGCACCTCGCGATGATCGGCATCCGGATGATGCCGTGGGGCGCCATGCGTTTCGTGCGTCGTGTGACGGCACTCCGGCTGCACTCGCCGCATACTCACCGCTCGGAGATGAAGTACTTTCTCGCCCAGACGCGCGTGACGACCCGTCGCGGCTATCTTGGGCGTCTGCGGATCCTCACGCAATACGATGTGCGCGACCGATTGGCGCGCATCGAGATGCCCACGCTGTTTCTCGCCGCCGACAGCGACCATCTCATTCCTTCGGTCGAGCAAGGAACTTACATGGCCGCGCGCGTGCCCGGTGCGACCCTGCGCGTTCTCACGGGACACGGCCACGCGTGCCTGATTGCTCCTGGCGTGGATCTCGCTCGGACCATCGCCGACTGGGAACGCGAGACGCAGCGCTCATTGAGCCATTCCTAGCACTCGCTGTCGACATCCTTGCCAGGCTCCACAAGCGCTTCGACGCGCGGCCACTCCGGCTCCTTGCCGAGTTTCGCCGGCAGCTCCGCGTGAAGGTCGATCGTGGATCCTGCGCTTGAGCCGGCACTCGGGCCGACCGCCCAGCCGTTCTCGCGGTCTAGCTTCCCGGCCCCGGCACCTGTTGTGTTCTGGCGTGTCGTCCTGGCCACTTCCGCCTCCGTGTCAGATGTTTCCCTTCTCGGAACTCATCCACAATGGCTCTCGTCGCCTCAGGCGTGAACGAACGCGGGCAACTGCTCCTCGATGCTCTCAGGGCTGGGGACACCGGGCTCCGCGCTCACCGTCGCGGGGCGTTTGATCAGGATCGGAACTCGGCTTCCGCGGAGCAGCTTGTCGGCGACGCTCCCGACCACGAGTCGCGACATGCCGCGGCCGTGCGTGGACATCGCGATCATGTCCGCCGCATTCGCTTGGGCGAACTGGAGGATCCTGGATGCCACGCCGGGGGCGACGACGACGTGTGTTTCCACATTCGTTGCGCCCTGGTGTGCGAGCGTGCGCGCGATGCTGGCAAGATCTTCCTTCGCGTCGTCTTCGAGATGCCGCGTCGCGGTTTCGTCCGGAACCGTCGCGGCGTACGCCCACGTCAAGCTCGTGTCCGCGACGATTATCGGGACAGGCGGCACGACCCGGAGCAGCACCAGGCGAGCGCCGTCGATTCGTGCCAGGTCCGAGGCCGCGGCCAGTACTTCCGTCGCAAGCGTCGAACCGTCAAGCGGCACGAGAATCCGGTTCATTGGTCGAGTCGTCCGCGAGCGGCTGCCGGCCCTTGTCCTGTGTGGGCGCAGCATGAGCACCGGAATCCTGGACTGGCGCACCACACCGTCCGCGACGCTGCCCAGCCAGGAGCGGCTCAGGCCCGTGCGGCCGTGGGACGTCATCACGATGAGATCGGCGCCGACATCGTGTGCCCGTGCGCTGATCTGCTCCACCGGTTCACCACGTGGAACGGCCATGGTCACCACGACGCTCGCGCCCGTGCGGAGCTCGGCGGCGAGAGTCTCCAGATAGCGGCTGTCCTCGAGCCATTGCTTCGCCTCCTTCTCTGGCGACGTGCTCACGCCCATGAATCGCACGGGTTGGTGCACGAAGATCAGGTCAACGTCGGCATGCGACGCACGAGCAATGGCCGCGGCGGTTCCCAACGCCTGCTCGGCGAGCGGGGAACGATCGAGTGGGACGAGCAGCCTTTTGAACATCTGCGCCTCCAGTGCGCGGAGCTGTCACAACACGATAGGGTCTGGCCGAGCGCGTGTAGTCAGGGCGGTTCCGCTCCCGTGTGCGGACTTCGCCTACCGGGGGCTGAGGCGCCGGTCGGTGCGAGGAAGCGGCCGATGACGCGCGCGCACTCGTATGCCTTCGCCGTACGGTGCGCGGCGCGGTGCAGTGGTCGCGATGAATGTGGTCGGGTCAGCGACAGCCCTCTTGTCCGGAACGCTCGTCACGCGACGGTCAAGCGCGTGCCCGTGCCGCGGCATCGGCGGACGCCGTCTCGTCAGCGCATCTTCCACGTCGCCGATGACGGGGACACGGACGCCACGTTCGAGCGATCCCCAGCGCCTCGATGGTACGCGAGCGCTCCGCGACGTCCGCGACGTTCGTTGGCGAGATGCTGCACCAATCCTTCGTCGCGCCGGGGTAGTGCTCACACAGTGTGATCAGGCGGCTCTCGTCGCGCAGCGGTAACGGCCGGAGCACCACGCCGTTCAGGATCTTCGCTCATGGTAGCTCCTGTCGGCTGGCGGGCAGCCCCCGCGTCCGAGCGATCTTGATTGCCTGGCCGACGACAGCGGGCGCCGCCGCTGCCGCCAGCACGAGCGCCCAATCACCGGTCGAGAGCGGCACCACGCGTAGTACGCGGGCTAGGCCGGGCAAATACATGGCGAGCGCCTGCAGGGCGACGACGAGCACCACTGAACCGAGCGCCCAGCGGTTCGACAGCGCGTGTCGCGGATGCAGCACTGCCGCGGTGCTTCGCGCATTGCCCAGGTGCAGAGTTTGCGCGAGCGCGAGCGTCATAAAGGCGACCGTTCCGGCGCGCGTCGCGTCGCCGTCGCCGAGGGCCACCAGGAACGCGACGAGGGTAACCGCGGCGATGAGAACCGCATGGAACGCGATCCTCGCGAGGAACGAACGCGAGAGAATCGCTTCCTGGGGATCGCGCGGCGGGCGGCGCATGAGGTCGGGCTCCGCGGGCTCCACCGCGAGCGCGAGCGCCGGGAAAGTATCCGTGACCATGTTGAGCCAGAGGATCTGGAGCGGGAGCAGCGGCTGGGGTAGCCCGATCACCGCGGCGACGAGCAGCACGAGCACCTCGGCGAGGTTACAGGAAAACAGGTAGAAGACGAACTTGCGGATATTGTCGAAGATGACGCGACCCTCCTCGACCGCGGCCGCAATGGTCGAGAACCGGTCGTCCGCCAGCACGATGTCGGCGGCCTCCTTGGCGATGTCTGTCCCGCGCATGCCCATCGCGACGCCGATGTCCGCTTTCTTGAGCGCGGCAGCGTCGTTCACGCCATCGCCCAGCATCGCCACGATTTCGCCGCGCCGCTGGAGCGCCTCGACGATACGCAGCTTGTCGGCGGGGCTCACGCGGTTGAACACGCCGGTGTGCTCCAGCCGCGCCGCGAGCGACGCCTCGTCCAGCGTCGCCAGCTCCCGCCCGTCCATCGCGCCTTCCTTGTCACCGATGATGCCGAGCTCCCGCGCAACCGCCACGGCGGTGAGCCGCTGGTCGCCGGTGATCATGACGGTGCGGATGCCACCGTCGCGCAGGCGGCGGATCGTCTCTTTCACCTCGGGCGCCGGCGGGTCGGCGATGCCCACAAACCCGACGAACGTGAGAGCGCGCACGGCTTCCTCGCTCATGTTCCGCACGTCGGCTCGCGCAAGCGCGAGCACGCGCAGCCCGCGCGCCGCGAGTGTCTGGTTCGTGTCGATCAGCCGTTGGCGGCCCGCCTCATCCAGCGGCCGCTCACCACCCGCACCCAGTTCCCGGACGCTGCGTTCGATGATTCGCCCCGGCGCTCCTTTCACATAGGCGCGAAGTGTGTCGTCCGGTGTTCGGTGAAAGGTCGCCATCCATTGCCGTTCGCTCGAGAATGGAATCTCGCCGGCTTCCGGCAACTGCCGCCGCAAGCGCTCGCGATCCATCCCCGCCTTCTGCGCGGCGACCAGGAGCGCGGCCTCGGTGGGGTCGCCTATGGCGCGCCAGGTACCGTTCTCGCGCTTGACGTCCGCGTGGTTCGTCAGGGCCCCGATGCGGAGCGCTTCGGCGAGTACGCTGTCCGCAGCGATTGAAATCGCCCGCCCGCCGCTCGTGAATTCTCCCTCCGGTGCGTACGTAGTGCCCGTCACGTCTACGTCGCGCCCGTCCGCGACGATCGTGGTCACCGACATCTCACCGGCGGTGAGAGTTCCGGTCTTGTCGGCGCCCACCGTCGTCACCGAGCCGAGCGTCTCCGCGGCGGGGAGCCGCCGTACGACGGCGCGACGCCGCGCCATGCGCCAGACGCCGACGGCGAGTGTGATCGTGGCGACCGCCGGAAGCCCTTCCGGGACCGCCGCGATGGCGAGCGCAATCCCGGTCTGGAGCACCAGCCCCCACGACGCGCCGCGCGCGAGACCAAGGACCGCGACGAGAGCGGCGAAAGCAAGCGCGACCCAGACGAGGCGCCGGCCAAGCGCGTCCAGCCGGTGCTCGAGTGGCGTGCGCTCCTCAGCGACCCCGCTCGTCAGTGTGCCAATCTTTCCCAGCTCGGTCGCGTTGCCCGTCGCAATGACGACGGCGTGCGCCGACCCCGACACCACGGCCGTCGCCTGGTAGATCATGTTCGTGCGCTCGGCGAGCATCGTGTCCTCGGCGAGCACCGTATCGGCACGCTTCTCCACCGGGAGCGACTCACCGGTGAGCGGCGCCTCGGTGACGCGGAGGTCCACCGCCGAAATGAGCCGCGCATCCGCGGGCACCGACTCACCGCTTTCGACGACGATCACGTCTCCGGGAACCAGCTCCATCGCGCTGATCTCGAGCCGGCGGCCGCCGCGGATCACCGTGGCGTGCGGCACTTCGAGCCGGCGCAGCGCCTCCATCGCGCGGCGCGCGCGAAGCTCGGTCACAAAGCCGATCGCCGCATTGATGACGAGCACCGCCGCGACCGCCGCTGCTTCGAGCGCGTCGCCGATCGCCCACGCGACCGCGGTCGCCACCACGAGAAGAAGCACAACGACGCTCCGGAACTGCGCCGCGAGGATGGCCCACGCCGGCGTCGCTCTGCCGATGTCGATGCGGTTGGGGCCGTAACGCTCCAGCAAGCGTGCGGTCGCGGCGGGCGTGAGCCCGTCAAGGGACGAGTCGAGCCGCGCCAACGCGTCGTCCGCGGGGAGCGCGTGCCACGACACCGGCTCATTCATGTCATGCAATATCGCCGTGAAGCCGCCGTTGTGAGGCAATGCCGGAAAAGGCGATGGAGAGCAAACACTCACGTGCAACCCGGCGTTCCCCTACTGACATTTTTCCCTGGAGCGAGCATCGTGCAGGGGAAGGCGCCGGTGTAACCGCGAGGTCATGTGAACGCACGCAGTAAGTGGTCACGCGCGCTGGTCATCGTGGGACTCATCGCGATGGTCCTCGGAGCTCTCGACCCGCTCGAGGGATCCATCGTGATCCTGCTGGCCTCGGCTCTGGTCGCCAGTGGCGAGATGGTGGCCGGTAGCCGGTACCGCGGGGCGCTCTATGGGTCTTTCCTTCTCATCACCGCCGGTGTTGTCGCGCTGTGGGTCATGAGCGCCATTGGCGGCATCGGTGGCGATACGGGGCGCTCCGTGTGGTGGGCGCTCGTTCTCATCCCCTATCCGGTCGGCTGGCTTTTGGGCCTCGTTTTTGGCGCGCGCAAGCTGCGCGCGGGCTTCTCGTGACGGGCCTGCGCTTCGTCTATGAAACCTGAGTATCTCCGGTTCTTCCAGGCGCGATTCGAGCCGCTGGGCGTCGCCCTCTTTCGGGACGGGTTGCCGGCGCCGTGCGGCGCGAGCCTCGATTGTCAGGGATTTCCGGGTTGAGAAGTAGCAGTTCTTCCCACAGACACGTTCCACCGGTAGCAGCACTTTTCGCTCGACCATAGTGGAGGTTTCCATGCTCAGTGCTCGCGATCCGGAGGCTGGGACACCAATGCCGTTCGCAGCGAGTTACCGGCCCGCGTCGTCTCTCGCCCAGGCTTGGCGCGCCGATTCCGCCACCGGCCTCTCGGACCGGCCCACACCGGCCCGAGAGGAAACCGCGGACGCGCTCCACGCCAACGTCGCTCGCGAACTCCTCGAGAGCGAAGAGCGGTTTCGACAGATCGTCGAGGGCCTGCATCACGTCGTCGCACTCAGCGACGAGAGTGGCAAGCAGATCTTCTTCGTGAACGCGGCGTACGAGCGGATCTGGGGCCAGCCGCGCGAGAGGTTGTACGAAGACCCGATGGCGTTCCTCGAGGGTGTTGATCCACAGGAACGCGAGCGAGTGCGCGGCGCCATTTTCGGAGACCCGGGCAAGGAATTCGACATCGAATTCCGCATCGTGCGTCCGGACGGCGAGCAGCGCTGGGTATGGAGCCGGGGCTTTCCCGTGCGCAACGCTGGCGGCGATATCTTCCGCATCGCCAGCATCACCGAGGACGTAACGGAGCGCAAGGCGATCACCGAAAGTCACGAACGGCTCCTGCGCGGCTTTACGCACGACGTGAAGAACCCATTGGGCGCCGCCGACGGTTATCTCTCCCTGCTCGAGACCGGCGTGTTCGGCGAGCTGCCCGCTGCCCAACTCGAAGCCGTCGGGCGCGCGCGGCGGTCCATTGGCGCCGCGCTCAACCTCGTCTCTCAGCTGCTCGACATCGAGCGCGCGAAAGCGGGCGAACTGCTGATCGAGCGAGACCGCGTCGAGGTCGGAGCACTGACCCACGACTGCGTCGAGGACTTTCGGTCCGCGGCCATCGCGAAACGACAGAGCCTCACGCTGCTGATTTCGCCCGGGGACGACGGCCTCGTGGTGGAGTCAGATCGGGCTCGCGTCCGACAGATCCTCGCCAACCTGCTCTCCAACGCGGTGAAATACACCCAGCCGGACGGCAGCATCACGGTATCCGCGCGCGTCGCCGACGCTGACGAGGGACCGCGGCCCGGCCGCTGGGTTGCCTCGCCGTCGCAGACGGCGGACCGGGGATCCCGTTGGAGAAGCACAGGCTGCTGTTCCGCGAGTTCACGCGCTTCGATCCAGGCGCTGCCGAGGGATCGGGGATCGGCCTCGCCATCAGCCAGCACATCGCTCACGCACTCGGTGCGGCCATCACGTTCACGAGCACGCCGGGGATCGGTAGCACGTTCACGCTATGGCTTCCGCGCGATCGCGAGCCACCGCTCACGCGCTGACAGACGACGTTATTCGCGGAAGAGGCAAACCGTGACTGCTCGCCTTGCCAGTCTGCTGAACGCCCACCCGGACATCGAGAAGCTCGATGCCCTGCTCGCTGGGCCGGGCGCTGCCGATTCCGCCGCGCTCTGGGCTGCGACGCGATTGCTGGAAGTCACGACACTTCTCGGAGAAGCAGCGACGGCGTCCGAAGTCGCGCGAATCGTCATCGAACATGGACTCGACGTGACGGATGCCTCGTCGGGCCTTCTGGGCGTCATGGATGCCGGCACGCTGCGTGTGGTCGAATGGCGAACGCCTGAGCGCGCCGCCGCGAACGGTCCCTTTCCGGCGTGCGCGAGCGCGGGCGACGGACCGCTCGCCGAAGCCCTGCGGAAGCGCGCGCCGGTGTGGCTCGAATCACGTGCGCGGTTTCGCGAGCTGTATCCGACCGCCTTTGAGTGCCTTCCGCGCGATAGCCGCGCCAAGGTTTTCGTGGCGCTGCCGTTGCTACACGGTGACGAGCTGGTCGGCGGGCTTCTCATGGGTTTTCGCAAGAGGTCCGCCCTGAGCGCGACGGGCAAGACCTTTGCTCGACTGCTCGCACATTCCGCGGGAAGCGCCCTGGCGCGGGTCCGCACGCTCGAGCGCGCGCAGACCGGGCGTCGCAATGCCGAGACCATGGCGGAAGCGTGCGAGCAAGTGCTCGGCGTCGTTGCGCACGATCTGCGCACCCCACTCGGCGTCGTCGGCATGGCGGTGCAGATGCTTCAGGAACCGGACCTCACGCGCACGGACCGCGAGAAATTTCTGGGCGCCTCGCGGCGCGGACTCCGTCAAATGAATCGTCTCATCGGTGATTTGCTGGATGTGATTCGCCTGAAAACCGGTCATCTCGCGCTCGATACCGAGGTCGTGCGCGTCGATACGGCTTTAGACGAAGCCGCGGAGTGTGTTCAGCGTGCCGCGTCAGGACGCTCGATTCATCTCAGAGTGGAGCGTCCGCGCTTGATGCTTCGCGTCCGCGCCGACCGCGGAAGGCTCGCGCAGGTGCTCGGCAACCTTCTGGACAATGCCGTGAAGTTCACGCCCGAGGGCGGCCGCATTCTGCTGCGCGCCTGGAGCGACAATGACGAAGTGGTCTTCGAGGTCGGCGACTCCGGCCCGGGAATCGCGGCCGAGGTACAATCTCACCTGTTCGAGCGCTTCTGGCAGGCGCCCGAAGCGGACCGCCTCGGCGTGGGGCTGGGGCTTCCGATCGCGCAAGCCATCGTCGAGACGCACGGCGGCCGGATCTGGGTCGAGAGTAAGCGTGGCAAGGGCAGCCGGTTCTGCTTCACGCTTCCGCGGGTGGCGTAGGATCGCTTCGAAGCGCCGCACTCGAGATCGGCGGAACATTCACGCTACGACGTCGCCGCGATCGCAAACCCGCCTGGGAGTTGTATCCCTCCGAAGACGGCGTCCGGCGGCTCCCGATGCGGCGACCAGGAGCACCAATGCCAAGGCTCCGCTCGCCGAGCCGGCGGCGAGTCGCAAGGCCTCGGCGGACGCTGGCGGGCCAACGATGAAGGCGTACCCTGCAAGCAGGAAGGCAATCAGCCCCGCCGCGGCAAGTGGATCGAACAACGCGTGTGTGCGTGAGGGCGACCGGTGGCGCCCGTCTTTCTCATGCTCGTGCGCGACGAACCACGCCACCATCGCGATCACACCCGCGCTCGCTGCCCACACTCCCAGCGCGCCGTAAAACAGCACGAGCGTTATGGGGAAATAGGGAATTCCCGGAAACGCAAGCGTGGCGATCCCAGCGGTGCAACGCAGAACCGCGTCAGCCAGGACCAAGGATAAGAGCGGCGGCGGCGCACCGATCGGCTTCCGTCGAGCGAGCAACGCAACTGTCAACAGCCCGATGACGCCGTCCGCGAGCGCGTACTTGGCCCCCATCGCAAAGATCTCGAGCCAGACCGGCACGCGGGTGAGCAACCACACGGCGAATGCTCCGTTGACACAGGCTCGCAACAGAAGCGCAGCGGCGAGCGGGAGAGCGCCTACCGACCACTTTGGCATGCTCATTTACCGTCGTTCGAGACTGTCCGCCGATTAGGTCGCGGACACCGGAATGCTGATCGCGAGCTGGTCGTCCACGCACGTGACGCCCGGCGCGGACCAGGCCGCACGCTCGGCATCCTGACACTCTGTCGCTGCGCGTTCTGCGGGTCCTTCTTCATATCCGGGTCAGGGGTTCCCTCACGGACGCTGGGAGTGTAGCCGACTGCTGCGAGCCTGGTACGCGTGAGGAGGCCGAGACATCGATGCCGACAAGGACTCGCAGCATATATAAAGGAAGTGGGAGGTTCAGGGGCTCCGGCGCGCACTCTCCACTAGAAGGCGCTGCTCGGCCCGAGCAACGTTGACCCGGGTCCGCTCGATGGCGTCCGGAACCACCGAAATGGAGTCGATGCCGCGGCGCACCAGGAATTCGGCGTACTCCGGGTGCACCGACGGCGCCTGGCCGCAGATGGACACGGTAAGCCCCGCCTGGTGCGATCGCGCAATGATCTCACGGATTGCGTCGAGCACCGCGGGGTCGCGCTCGTCGTACAGCGCCGCCAACCGCTCGTTATCCCGATCCACGCCAAGGATGAGCTGCGTCAGATCGTTCGACCCGATCGACACGGCGTTCACGCCAAGCTTCGCGTAGTCCTCCAAGCGCCAGATCACCGACGGCACTTCGGCCATGATCCAGCGCTGCATCCCGCGCGAGCGGCGCAGCGGGCTGCGGTTCACCAGGTCGAGGCACTGCTTCAGCTCCCAGTCGGTGCGCACGAATGGGATCATCAGGTGCAGATTGTCAGACGCGGCCCGCGCTTCGTACAACGCCAGCAGCTCGACGCCGAACAGTTCGCGATCCTGGATGTACCGATAACAACCGCGATAGCCGATCATCGGATTCGCTTCCAGCGGCTCGTGCGTCTCCCCGCCGCGCAGCGACCTGAACTCGTTCGTGCGAAAGTCCATGGCGCGATAGATCACCGGCCTCGGATGAAATGCGCGGGCGATCTGCGTGAGCGGCTCGACCAGCTTGCGCACGATCTCGTCGCGTTTCCCTTCGGCGAGCAGTTGCTTCGGGTGCACACCCCCAAGAGCCTCGAGCAGCATGAACTCTGCGCGCAGCAGTCCCACACCGTCGACGTCGCGGGCGGCGACCGATTCCGCTTGAGACGGATCGCCGAGGTTCACGTAAAGGCGCGTCGCAGTCGTCGGTGCGCGAGTCGGAGTTGAAGCGACGATGCGTGCTGGATGTTCGGCCTTCGACACCGCGCCCTCGAACACTCTGCCCGACGACCCGTCGACCGTGACGAGCATTCCGTCGCGGAGTACGCGCGTCGCGTCGCTCGTCCCTACGACACAGGGCACGCCGAGCTCGCGCGAGACGATCGCGGCGTGGGATGTCATGCCTCCCGTCTCGGTCACGATGGCCGACGCGCGGCGCATCAACGGCACCCAGTCCGGGGACGTCATATGCGCGACGAGGACTTCGTTCTTCAATAGCTGGGCACCCGCGCTGATGTCAGCCAGCACCCGCGCCGCGCCTGTGGCGACGCCGGGGCTCGCTCCCAAGCCGCGCACGAGAGTCTGCCGCGAAGCGGCGCCCGCGCGCTGTGCCGGCTGCGACGTCTCGGGGGGATGCGTCAGCGTAGTGATTGGACGTGTCTGGGTGAGGTAGATGCCCGATGCGTCGATGGCGAACTCCAGATCCTGCGGTGCTCCGAAAAGCGATTCGACTTTGATTGCCAGCTCGGCGAGCGCGACCAGCTCGGCATCCGTCAGCACGCGGGCCGTATCGCTCGTCTGTTCGCGTCGAAAGCCACCGCCTTCGGCATTGGGCGACACGACGTAGCTCTTCGTGGAGACTCTCATTTCACGGACAGTCAGCGCCTTTTTGTCGAGTACGTAGCGATCCGGCGTCACCTGGCCCTGCACGACCGGTTCGCCAAGGCCGCGGCTGGCTTCGATGACGATGCACGACGTGTCGTGCGTAGCCGGATTAGCCGTGAACATGACGCCGGATTTGTCGGAGCGGATCATGCGCTGCACAACGACGGCCACCGCCATCTCCAGCGGCAACGACTGCTTGGCGCGATAGAAGAGCACGCGGGCGCTGAATGCCGACGCCCAACAGTCGCGAACGCGCTCGATCAACTCGGACTCGCCGGTCACCATGAGATAGCTCTCGAACATTCCCGCGAACGACGCCGACGGCGCGTCTTCGACGGTGGCCGACGATCTGACCGCCACCGGAATGTCGCCAAAGGGGCCGATGAGCTCGGTGTACGCGGCGAGGATCTCACCCCGAACGTCGTTGGGCACAGCGACCGCGCGCACCGCCTGCTGCGCGGCGGCGGCGGTTTGAAGTGCCTTCGGATCGTCCACGTCCACGTTCTTCAGCTGTTCTCTCACCTTCGCGAGCACACCGGTCGCATCCATCGCCTTCGCGAATGCGTCGACGGTGACGACGAACCCCGGCGGCACCGGGAGTCCGGCTCGGGTCATCTCACCGAGGTTCGCCCCCTTCCCCCCCACCAGGGCGACGTCCGTGCGCCCGATTCTGTCGAACCGCCGGGTAACGCCCGCGGCGCGCTCGCCGGTGGGCGGGAGCTCCGGACTGGGCGGCGGCGCCTCGAGCAGCGTCGGCATATTGTCCTCGATTACCTCGGATGCGTTTCGAGATAGCGCCGGATGGCGCGCTCAGGTGTTCTGCGAGAAGACTCCATCCACGAGCAATCCGTCTCGTGAACGCGGTGGCAATATGTCGCTCGCCGATGCGGCGACCTATACGAGAGAGTCCTGAACTTCCTAGCGGGAATCCCTCACGCCTCTTGCAGGATTTGCTTACGAGTTTCAGGCAGTCCCCTATCAATCGGCCCGCGCGAAGAGGCGATGATACACCACTCGGCGGAGAGCGATGAGGCGCCGCCCGTCAACACGCTCGACGAAGGCTGGGGGTCACCCATGCTGTCTCCTCTGTTTCACGACCGGACAGACGCCGGCCGCCAATTAGCCCGGCGCTTGATGAATCTCGCGGGCAATCCTGATGTAGTCGTGCTCGGGCTCCCGCGCGGCGGCTTGCCTGTGGCGTACGAAGTCGCCGCGGCACTTCGCGCGCCGCTGGACGTGTTCGTCGTGCGGAAGCTCGGCGTTCCCGGGCATGAGGAGTTCGCCATGGGCGCCGTCGCGACCGGGGGCGTGCGCGTCCTCAACCCCGCGGTGATTTCGGGGCTCGACATCAGTCCACAGCTCGTCGAGGAGGTCACGAGGCACGAGCGCCAAGAGCTCGAGCGCCGAACGTTGGCCTACCACGTGGACGGCGTGTTGCCCGTGATTCGCGGGGCAACCGTCGTCCTCGTGGACGACGGCATCGCCACCGGCGCGACGATGCAAGCCGCCGTCGCGGCGATCCGCCAGATGAACGCAGGAGCCGTCGTGGTGGCCGCGCCCGTGATGTCACGCGACGCGTTGCGCGATTTGTCATCCATCTCCGATCGCTGTGAGTGCGTCGCGGCACCCGAGCCATTCGGGAGCGTCGGCGCGTACTACGCCGATTTCTCGCAGACGTCGGACGCCGAGGTGCGACGACTCCTCCAGGCGCGGAACGGGAGCGCAGTCCCGGCAGTCCCGGCGACGGCATCCGCGAACGCCTCGCCAGTGCGCATTCCGGCATCCGGGGTCGAACTGCACGGCGATCTGGCCGTGCCGGCCGGCGCCAAGGGCATCGTCGTTTTCGCGCATGGTAGCGGCAGCAGCCGGCGCAGTCCACGCAACCGGCAGGTCGCTGCGTCGCTCAACGAACGTGGATTCGCCACGCTGCTGTTCGATCTCCTGACGGAGCAGGAGGAGCACATCGATCGGGTGAGCGGCGCGTTGCGCTTCGACGTCATGCTGCTCGCCTCTCGCCTGGCCCAGGCCACGGAGTGGCTGTCCAGGCGCACGGACACGCGCGCTCTGCCGCTGGGCTATTTCGGCGCGAGCACCGGCGCCGCGGCCGCGCTGGTCGCCGACGCCGGTGATCCCGACGTCGGGGCAATCGTCTCCCGCGGCGGCCGGCCGGACCTCGCGAACGAGTTCCTGCC
>JBBDYA010000011.1:0-8244 GCA_040902005.1 Gemmatimonadaceae bacterium
ATGGAGCGACGGGCGTTGCCGGCGCCACTGGAGCGACGGGTGCTGATGGCGCGACGGGCGCGCAGGGGCCAAGCGGTCCGACCGGAGCCGTTGGTGCGACCGGCGCCACCGGCGACGCTGGTGCCACGGGCGCGACGGGTGCTGATGGCGCGACCGGCGCCCAGGGTCCGATTGGTCCGACCGGAGCCGTTGGTGCGACCGGCGCTGACGGCGCGACCGGCGCGCAGGGTCCCATCGGTCCGACGGGAGCCCTTGGTTCAACAGGCGTAACTGGCGCCCAAGGCCCGACCGGGAACACCGGCCCCACCGGCCCCACTGGCCCCACCGGCCCCACCGGTGGAACCGGCCCGACCGGCGCTCAGGGGACGACCGGCAACACCGGCAACACCGGCGCCACCGGCCCTACCGGCCCTACCGGCCCTACCGGCGCAAACGGCGCCACGGGTGCAACCGGGCCGACTGGTCTGTTGTCCGGAACCACCATCACAACGGGAACGACGCAATCGTCCGCTGCGGCCGCGACCAACGGCACGCTGGTCACCGCAACTGCATCCTGCCCTGCCGGAAAGATCATGCTCGGCGGCGGCGGCAGAGTAGTCACCAGCACCGGCGCCGTTCCGGGCAAGGTCGCCATCCAGGCAACCTATCCGTCAGCGGCGACGACCTGGACCGCGATCGGAGTCGTCACCCACGACGCCGGCGGTGGCGCACAGACGAGCCTCGGTACCGGCGTGACGATGGACGTCACGGCATACGTCGTCTGCAGCAGCTGACCAGGCCCTTCCCGTTCGCCTGCGCGGCCGCGCTGATTCTTTTCGCCGCGGCCTACTCCAACTCGCTCCGGAACGCGTTCCACTTCGACGACCAGCACGTCGTCCAGCAGAACCTGTTCATTCGGGACCTCGCGAACGTACCGCGATTCTTCACCGACGCCCGCACCTTCAGCAGCCTGCCGCAGAACGCCGTCTACCGACCCGTCGTGTCCCTGACCCTCGCGCTCGACTACCGGGTGTCCGGCGGGCTGAATCCGGTGCCGTTCCACGTCACCCAGCTCCTACTCTTCGCCCTCGTCGGCGTGGCACTCGCTCACTTCTACCGCACGCTGTTCGACAGCACCGGACAGGCGCTCTGGCATCGATGGGCCGCCCTCTTCGCCGCCACGCTCTTCTGCGTTCATACCGCCAATTCGCAGGCCGGCAACTACATCTCGGCCCGCTCCGAGCTGCTTGCCGCCCTCGGCGTGCTCACGGCGTTTCTCGCCTACCTGTACGCACCGCGGTCGCGCCGGTATCACCTGTATCTGCTACCGCTCATCCTCGGTGCGCTCGCCAAGAATCACGCGGTCACGTTCGCGCCGTTGCTCCTGCTCTACAAGCTGCTCATCGAGGAGCAATGCTCGGCGCGGCAAGTGCTCACGCCGCGCGAATGGCCACGCCTCAGGTCTGCCCTGCTGTCCAGCCTCCCGGCCTTCCTCGTCTCGGCGATCCTCTTCACGTTCATCGAGTCGATGGCGCCGGCCGGGCAGAGCTACGGCGGCGGCGGGCGGCTCCGATATCTCGCGACCCAGGCGTGGGTCTGGGTGCGCTATGTCGGGATGTACCTCGTGCCGGCCGGACTCACGGCGGACACGGACCTTCGTCCGTTCACGTCGATGGCCGACCCGCGCACGTATGCCGGATTGGGACTGCTCGCCGCGTCGCTCGTCGCCGCATGGCGCGCTTCCCGTACGCGGCTGTGGCGCCCCGCCGCTTACGGCATCGCGTGGTTCTGGATCACGATCGCGCCGACGTCGTCGGTCGTTCCACTCGCCGAGGTCACGAACGACCACCGCCCGTTCCTGGCATTCATGGGCCTCAATGCGGCCGTCGTCTGGGCGACGTGGCTTCTGATCGACAGACTCCGGCAGGCAGCACCGGCGCGATGGCACGTCCTGCGCGCCACGGCGGTGATCGTGGCACTTCTCCTGCTGGGAGCGCATGGCATCGCCACCTTTCGGCGCAACACGGTCTGGCGCAGCGATGAAACCCTCTGGGCCGACGTCGCGCGGAAGAGTCCGGGGAATGGTCGGGGACTCATGAATTACGGCCTCGCGAAGATGCGCCGCGGGCAACTGGCCGACGCGCGGGACCTGTTCCTGCGCGCGCAGCGGCTCACGCCGAACTACTCGTTCCTCGAGACCAACCTGGGCATCGTGACCAATGCGCTGGGCGACGCGCGCACGGCGGAGCGGCACTTCCTGAGGGCCGCGGCACTCGACGCAAGCCAGCCGACCGTGCATTTGTTCTATGCACGTTTCCTCATCGCCAGCGGACGCGCGCCCGAGGCCATTGCGCCGCTCCAGCGCTCCATGGCGCTCAGCCCCGGCCGGGTGGAGCCGCGTCACCTGCTCATGGCACTGTACGCGGCGTGGGGCGCCGAGCCGGAGCTCCGCGCGCTCGCGAACGAAACGCTGCGCCTCGTGCGCTCCGACAGTGTCGCGCTGGCGCATGCGCGTGGCGACGTTCCGCTTGTGCCCACGCGCGACGATTACGACGGCTGGTTCGCGCTCGGATGGTCGCACACGGGAGCTGAGCGGCACCTCGAGGCCGCCCAGGCGTATCGTGCCGCCCTGAAGCGAAATGCGAGCAACGCCGATGCCTGGAACAACCTTGGCTGGACGCTGGGCAAACTCGGATTCTTCGACGCCGCGGTGGCTCCGCTCCAGCAGGCGGTCGCGCTCCGGCCCGACTACCAGCTTGCGAGAAACAATCTCGCCTGGGTACGATCCGAGGCGGCCAACCGCCGGAGCCAGTGATGCCACCTGACCATGCGGGGATCGCGCCTGCCGTCGACGCCCGCCTCACGAGAGAGGCGCGGGTGATGACGCGATACCTGCTGGATCGCGAGTGCCCCCCTGAGATGCTGGATCGCTACGCGCGCGGAACGCGAAGGCCCGACGCCGACCGCTCCCGCGATGGCGGCGATGCACTGGCCGACTTCGCATTCGCGCATCCGTGGAGTCTTCCCTGTCTCGACGCCGCAGCCGCGGTGCTTCCCAGCGGCGCCGTGCTGCGCGGCAAGCTGCACCTCATGACAGCCATCCTCGAGGCCGCTCCCACCTTTGCGACCGACTTTCTCCCGCGACACGCCTCGCGTGCCGGCACACTGCTGCAGCTCGCGTTTCATGGTGCCATGGCGGTCGCGAAGGCGCTGATCGGCTTGCCGCTCCTGCTCGCGGTCACCTGGCGACGCCGGTGACTCACGATGCGATCGTCGTCGGGTCCGGACCGGCGGGCGCAAACGCGGCGGCCGCGCTGATCGAGGGAGGCCGGTCGGTGCTCATGCTGGACGTCGGCGACGTCGACGCCAGGTACGAGGCGCTCATTCCCCCCGCCTCGTTTCGTGAGATCCGACAGACCGATCCGGCGCAGCATCGATATCTCCTCGGCGACGACTTCGAGGGGGTGTCCTTCGGCGGCGTGCGCGTGGGCGCGCAGCTCACACCGCCCCGGCTCTACGTGACCGGTTCGGCGTCGCATCACATGCCGGTCGCGTCCGACACGTTTGCGGCCGCGGAAAGTCTGGCGCTGGGCGGCCTGGGCAATGCCTGGGGCGCGGGCGTGTTCGGGTTCGACGAACGCGAACTGGCGGAGTGGCCCGTGACGCGCGCCGAGCTCGAGCCCCACTACGAGACTGTCGCGCGGCGGATCGGCATCTCCGCGGATGACGACGACCTCACGGCGTTCTTCGGCCGGCCGGCTGCCGCGATGCCGCCGCTGGACATCGACACGAACGCGGAGACGGTACTGCGACGCTACCGCTCGCGCCGTGAGGCGCTGAACAGACAAGGTTTCTTCATGGGGCGGCCGCCGCTGGCCGTCTGCACCACGCCACACCGTGGCCGCGGCCCGCACGCGTATCGCGACATGGACTTCTGGGCGGACTCGGACCGCAGTGTCTACCGCCCCCGATGGACCGTGGACGAACTCCGGCGCGGCGGCAGGTGCCGGTACGTCGACAGGCGCCTCGTGCTCCGATTCGACGAGCACGCCGACGGGGTCGCCGTTACCACGCGCCACGTGGATTCCGGCGACCTGGAAACGTTCCAGGGGCGCGCGCTCGTGCTGGCGGCGGGCACATTGAGCACCGCGCGCATCGTGCTGCGCTCGCTCGGTCGCGCGGGAGAGCGCGTTCCGCTCCTGTGCAATCCATACACATACGTGCCGGTGGTCAACTGGGCGATGCTCGGGCGGGCGTCGCGCGACCGGCGTCACAGCCTCGCGCAGCTGTCCGCCGTGTACCACCCCGGGATCGCGACCGGTGGGCATGAGACCGACATGCCCGTCCAGGCCCAGCTCTACTCCTATCGGTCGCTGCTCACCTTCAGACTGCTTCCGGAGACGCGGGTCGCGTATCGCGAGGGCCTCCGGATGATGCGCCTGTTGATGCCCGCGCTCGGGATCATCGGCATCAATCACGACGACCGGCGCACACCATCGAAGTACTGTGCCATGCGCCAGGCGGCCAGCGCGGTCGACAGCACGCTGGAGGTGCACTACGAGCTGACCGACGCGGAGCGCGCCCGGATGGATCGTCACGAAAGGACGATCCTGCGGTTCTTCCGCCAGCTTGGCTGTTGGCCCATCAAGCGGGTGCGTCCCGGCCACGGCTCGAGCATCCACTACGCGGGTACATTTCCAATGCGCCGGGAACCCAGCGGGCTGACATGCGCGGCCGACGGACGGCTCGCCGCCACTCGCGCGGTTCACCTCGTGGATGGCTCCACGTTCCCGTACCTGCCCGCGAAGGGATTGACCTTCACGATCATGGCGAACGCCAATCGCATCGGGACCCTGCTGGCGCAGCGGCTTGGCTGAGACACGCCCCGCCCCGCGCACCGTCGCCGTGACCGGCGCGTCCGGCATGGTCGGGCGGCACCTGTGCGACCACCTGCGCCGACGCGGCTGGGCCGTGCGCGCGCTGATGCGTGACGTGAACGCGTATCCATTCACGGAGGGCGGCATCGAGCGGAGAGGCATGGACCTGCCCGATGTCCTGCACGATGACAGCCTCGCCGGCGTGGAGATCGTCGTGCACGCGGCGTACGCGACGCGCGCCAGGGACCCGGAGGCCGCTCGTCGTGTGAACGAGGACGGCACGCTGCGCGTGCTCGCGGCGGCGCGCGACGGCGGCGTGCGACGGTTCGTATTCGTCTCCAGCCTCTCCGCGCACGCAGACGCGCGTTCCCGCTACGGTCGCGGCAAGCTCGCGATGGAGGCGCACATGGATCCGGCGCGCGATCTCGTGCTGCGACCCGGTCTGGTGCTGGCCCGCGATGGCGGCCTGGCCCACCGACTGTGGCACGCGATCGCGCGCGCCCGCATCGTGCCGGTGGTCGGCGGCGGGCGCCAGATCGTCCAGACCATCCACATCGACGACTTGTGCGATGCGTTTGCGCGTGCGCTGGACCTGGATCTTACGGGCTGCATCCACGTGGCAGAACCCGATGGCCTCGCGATGCAGGAGTTCCTCGCGCTGCTCGCGCGGACGGCCGGCGTCCGGCCGCTCATGCTGCCGCTGCCAGCCACACCGGCGCTGTGGCTGTTGCGCGCGCTCGAGGCCGCACGGCTGCCGCTGCCGGTCTCCTCCGAGAACCTGCTCGGACTCATGACCATGCGACACGTGGAGACGCGCGCCGACCTGGAGCGACTGCAGATCCGGGTGCGGGATGCCCGGGAGAGTCTCGCGGACCTCGCGCCAGTCCGCGGACGTTCCGGGGCCCGTTGATGCTCGGCTTTCTGCGGCCATGGCTCATCGACCCCCGGGTGCGCAACCTGGACGTCGACAGCCCCGAGTTCTCGCTGGCGCACCGCCAGGTCCTGCTCGCCAAGCCGCTGGTGCAGCAGCTGTTCCTCGACTTCTACCGGCGATGCCGCGCCCTCGACGAGCGTCACCTGACCGGTGCGGGCATTCGCGTGGAGATCGGGAGTGGGTCGGGATTCATGGGGGAGCACTTTCCCGACGTGATTACCAGTGATGTGAAGCCACTGCCCTTCCTTCGCCTGGCTTGCCGCGGGGAACGCATGCCCTTTCGCGATGCCAGCGTCCGGACGGTGTATGCGATCAACACCTTTCATCACCTCCCATCGCCTGCGGCGTTCCTGCGGGAGCTCGTGCGCATCCTGGAGCCGGGTGGGGGCGCCATCCTCATCGAGCCCTGGCACGGACCACTGGCGCGCCGGATGTTCAGATCACTGCACGCGTCGGAAGGATTCGACGAATCGGCCGCCGGCTGGGATGCCGCGGAGCCCACCGGCCCCTTCTCGCGTGCGAACCAGGCGTTGTCGTACATCGTCTTTACCCGCGATCGCGCCCGGTTCGATGCCGAGTTTCCTCAGCTGTCGCTGGTGCTGGACGAGCCGCACACGCATCTGCGATACTTCCTGAGTGGAGGCGTCAACTTCCGGCAGCTGGTGCCGACGGTCGCCGGACCACTCGTGGTGCTCGCCGAACGCATGCTGTCTCCCCTGGACCGCTGGATCGCCCTGCAACACACGCTGGTATTGAGGAGAAATCCGGCACCGTGAGGGAGAACGTCATGCTCCCAGACAGCGTCGCGTCCCGCGACGGGGCAACCGATGATCGATACGCCGGCGTGGCGATCATCATCCCGTGCTACCGGGTGGAGCGCCACATCGAGGGCGTCATTCGTTCGATACCGACCCACTATCGAACAATCATTTGCGTGGACGACGCCTCGCCGGATTCGTCGGCCACCAAGATCTCGGCGCTGGACGATGCGCGCGTGACGCTGGTGCGGCACACGGTCAACCGCGGCGTGGGCGGCGCCATGAAGTCGGGTTACCTGGAGGCAATGCGCCTGGGCGCCGGCGTGTGCGTGAAAATGGACGGCGACGGTCAGATGAGCGCCGCGGACATCAATGGCCTGGTGGCCCCGCTGCTCGACGGCTCGGCGGATTATGCCAAGGGCAATCGTTTCGTTGACCTGAAGGCCCTCCAGCGCATGCCCACCACCCGATTGATCGGGAACGCGCTGCTCTCGTTCGCGAGCAAGCTGGCGTGCGGTTACTGGAACATGCTCGATGTGAGCAACGGGTTCACCGCCATCCGCACGTCCTTCCTGCGCCGCATGGACCTGGCGCGCGTCAGCGAACGGTATTTCTTCGAGACCAGCATGCTGATCGAGCTGAACATCCTCCGCGCGGCCACGGCAGACGTCGAAATGCCGGCGCGCTATGGCAGTGAGGTGAGCTCACTGCGCGTCTCGCGCGTCCTGGCCACGTTCCCCGGGCTGCTGGTGCGCGGACTCGCGCGCCGCTTCTACTGGCGATATCTGATCGAGGAGTTCACGGTCGTGTCCGTGTGCGTGCTGGTCGGGGTACCCCTACTGTTGTTTGGCGGCGCCTTTGGCGCCATGCGATGGATCAACACCGCAGGCACTGGCGTGCCGGCGACCGCCGGCACCGTGTTCGTCGCGGCGCTGCCGATCATTCTGGGATTCCAGCTGCTGCTGGCTGCCGTCCTTCTCGATGTACTCTCCTCGCCGACGCGAAAGCGTCACCGTGCAGGGAGCGACTGAACCCGCAGGGACGGACTACTCCGTGCGCGAGCGAACCCCGGACCAAGGATGTGAATGATGCGAAACTCGATGACACCGCGGACCTTCACTCGCCGCTCGCGCACTGCGGCGGCGGCGTTCGGCCTCGCCATCGCCCTCGGTGCCTGCGCCGATCGTGAGGGTGCCGGCAGCACCGACACGGCGGATCCGCTCGCGCAGGAGATGCAGAACGGCGTCAACCTCCTGTACCAGACGGGCGATCCCGTTCGCGCCGAGGCGATCTTTCGCGGCGTGCTCCGCGGAAACCCGACGCACTACGGTGCACAGTATCAGTTGGCAGTCGCGCTCGATCGTGGCGGACGACCGGGCGAAGCGCGGACGCAATGGGAAGTCGTGCTGAGAAACGCCGAAGCCATCAACGATTCCACCACCGCGCGCACCGCGCGATCGCGCCTGGCGTCGCCCGACACCGCGAGCCAGTCCGCGCTGATGACACTCGGCACGGACCTGCTCTACCGGCAGGAAAATCCCACCGCGGCGGCCGAGCAGTTCCGGCGGGTGCTCCAGCGGAACGCCACGCACTACGGCGCCACCTACCAACTCGCGGAGGCGCTCGAACGGTCGGGGCAGAGGGCGCAGGCACGACCGCTCTGGCAGAAAGTGCTCGGCATGGCCGCCACGTACCA
>JBBDYA010000012.1:0-1240 GCA_040902005.1 Gemmatimonadaceae bacterium
GACCGGAAGAATGACGCTCACCACGAACAGAAGAATGGCGCTCACCAAGAAGGAAAGATGGCGCTCACCACGAACGGAAGAATGGCGCTCACCACGAACGGAAGAATGGCGCTCACCACGAACGCAAGGGACTTGCCAGGATCAGAAGGGAAGGAGCCCGCCACACACGGCGGAAAGGGACTGACCACGAACGGAGCGAAGCGCCGGACGTCATCCGACATTCATCTGCATCGACGCCCGACACCTCCCGCGCGGGGACGGGGGTCGTGGGGCTCTCGAGCACAGCCGGCGCCGCCGGATCGCTTGTTCAGCCCGCCTACCCTACGCGCGACCCGCCACGGCCGGCCGCACACGCGCGCACGAGAGGGAGACGGCGATGCAAGAACTCGAGACGGTCCCCTACCTGCTCTATGAGCCCGACGACAACGGCATCCTCTGGATCAAGTTCAACCGTCCGGAGCGGCTGAATGCCTGCGTCGGCGGCGCCGAACGCACGGGCACGCTGGCGAAGGTCGGCGAGTACATGCGCGCCGGCGACGACGACCCGAACGTCCGCGTGATCGTGCTCACGGGCGTGGGCCGCGGCTTCTGCGCCGGCGTCGACGTGCGCGGCGTGGACGGCTTCGAGGCCGGGGACAACTTCCTCGGCAACCGCGCCGGCGAGGGCATCGACGCCACGCGCCAGCGCTTCTACTACGGCCTCACGAAGCTGATGAAGGACCTCTCGTTCATCCGCAAGCCGACGATCGCGATGCTGAACGGCGTCGCCGCCGGCTTCGGCATGGACATGGCGCTCCAGTGCGACATTCGCTACGGGTGCGAAGACACGCGCTTCATCGCCTACCACCAGGTCGGCCAGATCATCGAGAACGGCGGCGCCTACTACCTGCCGCGGCTGGCCGGCCTCGGCCGCGCGCTCGAGTTCGCGTACACCGGCCACCTGGACGCGCAGCGCGCGTACCAGTGGGGCATCCTCAACGCGCTCGTCCCCGCCGAGCAGCTCGAGGACGAGGTGCGCGCCCTCTGCGCCCGCATCATGCAGGTCCCCCCGCTCACCCACTGGCTGAACAAGCGCGTCATGCGCGCCGCCCTCGACAGCTCGCTCGAGACGACCGCGGTGCTCACCTCGAACGCCTCGCTGATCCTCCAGGACTCCGAGGACGCGAAAGAGGCGCGCGCCGCGCTGGCGGAACGCAGGGAGCCGCGGTTTGGGGCGAGGTAGGAGGGGGAGCGGCATGCC
>JBBDYA010000013.1:0-17308 GCA_040902005.1 Gemmatimonadaceae bacterium
GTGCTCCGCCGCATGGAGCCGCCCTGGAACCAGGCCACGCGCGCGCGAACGATCGCCACGTGCAGCATTCCCGCGCGCCGCACGTCGGCCGTGAAGACGGCCCGGCCGGTCACCTTCTCCAATGCGTCCATCCGCGGCACGGACTGGCCCACGATGCCCAGCGGGGTGGCCGGGTCCCACGGCACCGGTTCGAACGCGGGAACTTCGACCAGGCGCGTGTCCTCGCGTCCCTCGACCTCGACCCGCGTGGCGACGAAACGCTTGCCAGTCACGGGGTCAACCGCCGTGCCGCGTCGCGCACCGCGAGGACGATCTTCGGATACGTGCCGCAGCGGCACAGGTTGCCACTCAGCGCGGCGCGTATCGCCGCGTCGTCCGGCGCCGCGTTGTCCGCGAGGAGGGCCGCGGCCGCGAGGATCTGCCCCGGCGTGCAGAAGCCGCACTGCACGGCGTCGTGGGCGATGAACGCTTCCTGAAGCGGGTGCAACCCGCCCGCGCCCAGTCCCTCGATGGTGGTCACGTGGGCACCGTCGCACGCTGCCGCGAGCGTGAGGCAGGCATACACGGAGCGCCGCGGCGCTCCCGCCGAGCTCAACAGCACCGTGCATGCGCCGCATTCCCCGCGCCCGCAGGACACCTTGGTTCCGGTGAGACCCAGCCGATCCCGGAGTACGCTCGTCAGCGTCTCGTTTCCGGCGATCTCCAGGTCGTGCGCAAGGCCGTTCACCGTGATTTTCACCGGCAGTCGCATTTCGGGGTGACTGGTGGCGTGTCGCGAGATTCCGTTATCTTAGCCGGCACCTAGCGAGCAGCAACCTCGAGGCCGAGATGCCCTACGTCATCACCGAAGCCTGCATTGGCACCAAGGACCGCGCCTGCGTGGACGTGTGTCCCGTGGACTGCATATATGAAGGTCCCGAACAGTTGTTCATCCATCCGGACGAGTGCATCGACTGCGGTGCGTGTGAGCCGGAGTGCCCGGTGACCGCCATCTTTCCCGAGGAGGATGTGCCGGGAAATCTCAAGGAGTACGTGGCGAAGAATCGGGACGTCTTTCAGAGCGAGAATCCCCCGGGACGCCCGGAACGGAGTTAGGGAAGAATCTGCAATCAAGCCTCAGGGTCTTCGGGGAGAGAGTCGGTGGTCCTGAACAGGGAATAGTTCGGAAAGTGGGTCCAACGTCCGAACCACGGAGGACACGGAGGACACGGAGACTAAACTCCTCCGCGCCCTCCGCGCCCTCCGCGCCCTCCGCGGTTCGTGTCTACCGACCTCCGATAGAGAAGCAGCGCTGGCACGGCTGCGCTCGGGATGCAGTCCACTTTCTTCGGAACTTTCCTAGTTGGCGGACAGCCGGCACTTGATCCAGAAGGCGGCGCCGAGCGCCCCGTACTGCGCGAAGGTGCTGACCTCGCTGCGCAGCGCTTCCCGCCAGTCATGGAGTCCCGGTTCGGGCGCCGAGCGCGGCGGGCGCGGGAACCAGCGTGGCGTGCGCGCCTTGTAGTCCAGGTACTCGGCGCCAAAGATCGACTCCAGCACCCCCTCTTCGTACCGCACGATCAGCGTGTACTCGATCGCGAACAGCACGATCGCGAACGGCAGGAACCACAGCACTCCCGATCCGACCACGAACCCGATCCAGATCAGGAGATTGCCCACGTACAGCGGGTTCCGCATCCACGAGAAGATTCCGTAGGTCACCAGTCGCTGCACGTTTCGCGATCGACGGCGCGTGACGGTGCCCGCGGCAGACACGCCCGCCATGCGCAGCGTCTCTCCGGTGAGGATGAGCGCCGCCGCGGCCAGCCATCCCGGGAGCGACTGATCGCCCGGCACGAGCAGCGGGATGAGCAGGAACGGCACCGGGAGAAAGCCCCGGTAGCGAAAGAGGAACGCGCCAACGCGGGCGGCCGCCGACTGCTCGGCGGCGGAAATGGTGGGCGTGGTCACGGGGACAAGTTACCTCAGCTGTACTTCAGGGCGGCGAGGAACTCCGTGAGCACGTGGTTGAACGCGGCCGGGCGCTCCATGTTGCTGAGGTGCCCCGCCTGTGCGATGACCTCCAGGCGGCTGCCGGCAATTGCCGACTGCATTGCCCGTGCATCCTTCACCGGCGTGAGCGAATCTTCCTCACCCACGACGATCAGGGTGGGTATGTCGATGGTGGCGAGCGTGGGCGTGGAGTCGGGCCGGGCCATCATCGCCTCCAGCGCGCCGACGATGCCCTCCACGCCGGCCTGCGCGATCATGCGGTGCACCGAGTCGTAGGTGTCCGGGTGCTTCTCGCGCGTGGTCTTGCCGACGATTCCCGCGATCTGAAGGTTGGCCACGGCGGTGGATCCCTCCGTGCGGGCGACGGTGATCAGCTCGCGGCGGCTGGCCAGTGCCTTCTCCGTGTCGGCCGTCGCCTTCGTGTCGGCGAGCACGAGTCCCCGCACCCGCTCGCGGTGGCGGCGCCAGAACTCGAAGCCCACGTAGCCCCCCATCGACAATCCAACCACGACAGTCTGGTCGATCCGGACCTGGTCCAGAAGGCGCGCGAGATCGTCCGCATATTGCGCCATGGAGTACGGCGGTTGCGGGGTGGATTCGCCGAATCCGCGCAGGTCGGCGGCGATGCAGCGGCAGCGCTCGACGAGCGCGCTCTGTTGGGGCGCCCACATCGTGCGATTCAGCGGAAACCCGTGGATGAACAGCACCGACTGGCCGGTGCCAATGTCGTCGTAGCCCAGTTCCAGGGCGTCCATGACGGATATCAATAGCGCTCCGGCCACTGCGGCAGCATCTCACGCCATGACTCGGGCACGCGCACGGGCTTTCCTTCCTGGTCCACGGCCACGAAGACGATGTCGGCCAGTGCGACCCTGGTCTTTTCCCCGACCTTCGTGACTTCCTGGCGCACGATGTAGCTGGTGTTCTTCACGGCCAGCAATCCGGAGCGCACGAGGAGGTCTTCGCCCGGGTACGACTGCGCCATGTAGTCGATGTCCACATGGCGCACGACGGAATACGCCGGTTGCTTGCCCCACGTCTTCACGTCCACCTGCCCCTCGAGCAGCGCCCACCGGGCGCGCTCCAGAAAGGTCAGCATGGTGGCGTGGTTGAGATGCCCCAGCATGTCGCAATCGGTGGGGTAGATGTGAAACCGTACTTCGGAAGGCCTGGTCATTGGAATCCCTCAATCCTGCAGCAGGCGGCCGTCGAAGGTAAGCCAGAGCAGGGGGTGGCTGGCGTCACCGGCGGCCGCCGCCGCGAAGGCCTTGCGGCTGTAGGTGTCGTCCAGACGTATGCCGAGCGGGGCCAGAGTCGCCTCCGTTGCAGGGATCGCGCCCAGCGGCCGGCCGTACGCCCCGCCGTAGAAATCGTGTTCCACCGTGATCAGGTCCCGCGGTACCCGCGGCACGCGCTCTCCGCTCAGGCGCTCGATGAGCCGCGCGGCCGCATTGGCCAGCCACCTGATGCGCCCCGCACTCGCGATGATCCGCGGGGCCACACGCACGGCGCGCACGCGGGTGGCGAGGCCGGCGATGTGAAGGCCGAGCGATAGTCCTGCGGCCGTGCCGCCGGTACCCAGCGGCACGTAGACGCGGTCGGGTTCGGTGCATTCTCCCGCGCCCACCTGCCTGGCCAGCTCGAGCGCCGCGTTCACATGTCCGAGTACCGCGAGCGCCGAGGCGCCGCCGGCGGGAATCCAGCGCACCCGGCGGCGCATTCGCAGCGCGGCCGCGACGGCGTACGCGGAGGGCACCCACCGCGCGTCCAGGATCCGGGCTTCGCGGCGCAGGTGGTTGTCCACGCGGCGCGCCGCATCGTTCATCACCTGATTCCATCGCACGACGGTGACGGTGGCGCCCAGGGCAGTGGCACAGCGCGCGGTGGCCAGTGCGTGCGTGGACCCGCGCGGGCCAACCGTGAGCACGGCGTCGCCGGGCACCACGCCGCCCAGAAGAAACTCGAGGCCGCGCACCTTGTTTCCGCCGATCAACGTGCCACATCGGTCGTCGCGCTTGAGCGCGAATTCCCGTGACCCGATTACCACATGCTGTACGGGGGTGGGATAATCGCCGAGCCGCGCCCGGGGCACCGCGGCGACCGCCGGGAACCGGCGGACAATCGGGAGCGGTGCCTCAGTCGTCGTCGTCATCGATGGCGCTCATGTCGTCTCCGACCACGCCTTCGACGTAGACCATCTTGACGACCACCATGGCGGCAGCGAGCAGGGGAACCGCCACGAGCAGGCCAAGAAAGCCGAAGAGCAGGGTGAACAGCGCCTGGCCCAGGATCGTCAACACGGGCGGAACGCCCACGCCGCCCTTCATCAGCAGCGGGATGAGCAGATGGTTCTCGACGAACTGGATTCCGACGTACACCGCGGTGACCATCATGGCCTTCTCGGGCGAATCCACGAAGCCCATGGCAATCGCCGGGATAGCGCTCAGGATCGGCCCCACGGTGGGGATGAACTCGAGCAGACCGGCAAGCAGTCCCAGGGCGAAGGCCGCTTCCACGTCGAGGATCAGCAGCGCGACCGTCGTGACCACGCCGATGACGACCATCGCGATCAACTGCGTTACCAACCAGCGGCGCAACACGGTGGCGACCGCGCTCAGCACCTCGCCGGCGCGCGCGCGGGAGCGATGCGGGAACAGGTGCATCATTCCACGGTGGTACAGATCCGGCTCCGCCGCGATGTAGGTCGCCATGAAGATGATGAGCAGGATGCCCGCGACGACCGCGACGGTCTGCGACAGGAACGGAAAGAGATAGCGGCCCGCGCCTCTCAGCTGACGCCCGATTCGACTGCGGAGTGGCTCCGCCGCATCGGCCGTGGCTGAGTCGGACGCGGCGAGTCGCGTAGTGTCCCTGGCCGCCGCTCCGGTGTCCGACGGCGCGCGAGCGACAGTGACGGCGGTATCGGCGGCATCGGTGGTATCGGCGGCGGAACCCGAGTCCGCCGTGACGGTGGAGTCGGACCCGATGCCGAAGCCCCCAAGCACCGTACCGAGCAACCCGCCCTGTCGCTTGCTCACCCACTCCTGGACGCGGTCAACCGACTCTGGAATCTTCTCGCGCAACTCCCGGCTCTGTTCCCGGATGGTCGGCGTGATCGCCGCGCCGAACCCGACGAGCAGCCCGAAGAAGCCGATCACGATCATGGCGGCGCCAATGCCGCGGGGGATCCGATAGCGCTCGAGTCGGTCCACACCAGACTCCACCGCCAGCCCGAACAGGACACCGAGAAAGACCACGAGCACCAGGGCGCTGGCAAACCAGAGCACCTTGAGCATCACGTACATCGCGATGACCAGCGCCGCGGCGCGCACGATGTCCTTGGTCTGCCACCCCACCGCCCTCGCCCGCCGATCGCGACTGGTTGCTGGCGCCTGGGACGGATCCGGCGCAGTCGGCTGGACTGGCGGCGGCGGCGTGTGGCCAGAGTCTGACGGGCTCATGAAAGTCGGGTCTTGGGCAAGGTGAGTGCCGGGCTGAAGACTATACTGTTAGTCGTGCCATCGAAAACCATCTTCCTCGACCGTGCGGACGACGCGGCGCGCCAGCTCGCCGGCATCTCGTCCGTCACGGAGATCGCAGTGGACACCGAGGGAGCGAGCTTTCACCGCTTCGTGGACCGCATCTATCTGCTCCAGCTGTCCACGCAGGACCGGAGCGCGATCATCGATCCGCTCGCCGTGCCCTCCGAAACGCTTGCCCCGCTCGGCGCGCTGCTCGAGAGCGTGGCCGTCGAGACGGTGTTTCACGATGCCGACTATGACCTGCGCCTGCTCCAGCGCGACTACGGCTGGCACGTGCGAAACATCTTCGACACGCGGGTGGCGGCGCAGCTGCTCGGGTTGAAGGCGTTCGGGCTCGCCGCGCTGCTCGACCGCTACTTTGGCGTGAAGCTCGACAAGAAGCATCAGCGCGCGGACTGGTCCATGCGCCCACTCAGCGCCGACATGCTGGAGTACGCGGCGCAGGACACGCTGTACCTGCTGGAACTGCGCACCCGCATGCGTGAGGAGTTGCGGAGCAAGGAGCGGCTGTCGTGGGCCCGCGAGGAGTTCGCGCGGCTGGAGGGAACCAAGTGGAGTGAAGAGGAGCCGGGATCCGCGTTTCTCCGCATCAAGGGCGCGCGCGATCTCACGCGCCGCGAGCTGGCGGTGTTGCGCGAGCTGTTTTCCTGGCGCGACAGCGTGGCGCGCGAACTCGACCGGGCGACCTTTCGCGTGATCGGCAACGAGCAGTTGCTGGAGATCTCGCGCGCACAACCGAGCGGTCGCGACGACCTCGCGCGCGTGAAGGGCGTCTCACGGGGCATTCTCGACAGGCGCGTGAACGACGTCCTCGCGGCCGTGCGTCGCGGACTCGACGTTCCAGAGACGGACCTGCCGCGCTTCGCAAAATCGGCGCGCTGGGATCGCGATCCCCAGTTCGACACGAAGGTCAATGCCCTGAAGACGGTGCGCGATGCCGCGGCGGCGCGCCTGGACCTGGATCCGGGCGTGCTGTGCGCGCGCGACCGGATGGAAGCCGCAGCGCGCAGGAATCCGAAGAGTGTGGACGAGCTGGCGGAGGTGACCGAGCTGCGCAACTGGCAGCGCGAGGTACTGGGCGAGGGCTTCGTGAGCGCCCTCGGCGCCGTTCCGCGCTGATCTGTTCGGAGCTTCCCTACCGCTGTTCGACGCCCGAACGCGCCGGAATCGCCTGGGCGCTGACGGGCAGCGCGGCCGCATTCCGGTCGTTCAGCAGCTTGGACACGAACCGCTGACCCTCGGAAATGCGCTCCACTTCGATGGCGACGGTATCCATGGCGCGCTGGAGCTGGTCGAGCCGCTGCATCGCGGCCTGATCGGCTAACGCGGCTTTCGGCGGCGCACCGGCGCGCTTCCAGATGAACCGGGAGATCGCGACGGCCAGCGGCGCCAGGAAGAACACCGAGATGATCGCCACCAGCGGCACGAGATCGTCGGCGAGACTCCTGACGAACCGGTCCGCGGCCGGCGACGAAGCGGGCGCTGTGGACGCGATCATGGCCGTGGGGGACGCGCTGGCGATGCGCGCGTTGATGCCGTCGAGTTGACGCTCCAGCGCGACGATTTGTTCGTCCGCCGACTCCATGCGAAGCTCCAGGGCGCCGCGGTCCGCCGGGCCCGCGCGATGCCACTGCTCCTGAAGGCTGTTCTTGCGCCCGGAAAGCGTCGAGATCTGCCCGCTGATCTCGTTGCGCATCTCGTTGAGAGCGCCGAGTTCAAATCGCGTGCGTGGCACGTCAGGCGCACCGGGCACCTGGACCACAATCGTCGGCTCCTGATTCCGTCGTTCGATGCGGCGATCCTGCATGAACCCTCTACGGACGGGGAAGACCCGAGGTTACAGTGCTCACAATCCCATATAGGCGCGCACCTTGGGCTCGATGCGCTCCGGAGTCCAGTACGGCTCCCAGATGAGGTTCACCACGACCTTGCCGACCCCGGGCATCGCCTGAACCGTCCGTTCCACGTCGCCCATGATCTGCGGGCCCGCGGGACATCCCGGCGACGTGAGGCTCATGTCCACGATCACCTTGTTCCCGTCGTCCACCGTGATGGTGTAGACCAGGCCGAGGTCCACGATGTTGAGGTTGAGATCGGGGTCCTTGACCTTGCGGAGGGCAAGGCGCACCGAGTCCTCGGTGATGTCGTCGGTGGGTGACACGCTAGTTCGTGGCGGCGCTGGCGGCCTTTCGCGGTGCGGGCCTGGGCGCGGGCTTCGCCGCCGGCTTCTTTGTGGAGGTGGACGTCGCCCTGGCGCGGCTGCGCGACGGCGCTGAGCGTACCGGCCGATTCCAGCCGATCGCGCGGTCCGCCCGGAACGCCGCGGGCATCGCGAGCGTCTTGCCGCCGAAGTCGAGTACGGAGAGCGCGGCGGCATCCGCCACGTCGGCGCGAATGTCCGCGATCACCCGGGCCGGGCGCCGCGCGCGTGCCGCGTGCACCCGATTGGTCACCAGGATCACGAACAGATTGCGATCCGGGTCGATCCACAGCGAGGTGCCGGTGAACCCGGTGTGCCCGTAGGCGCGCTCGCTCAGGTGCTTGCCGCAACTGCCGTCCTGGCCGCACGTGTCCCAGCCCAGCGCGCGCGTACCGCGTGACGCCGTGCGGGCGGTGAAGAGGGACACGGTGCTGTCCGCAACGATCCGCACGCCGTTGAAGTGCCCGCCATTCAACATCATTTGGGCGAACACGGCGATATCGCTCGCGGTGCTGAACAGCCCGGCGTGTCCCGCGACGCCGCCCAGCGCAAAGGCGTTCTCATCGTGCACCTCGCCCCGCAGCGGATAGCCGCGTGGCGGCGTCAACTCGGTGGGTGCAATGCGGTCGCGCAACGTCCAGTGAGGACGAAAGAACGTCTCGCGCATCTGTAGCGGCTCGAACACTCGCGAGTGAACGAACTGGTCCAGCGGCTGCCCGGAGACGGCCTCGACCACGAACGCGAGCATGTCCGCGCCGAGGTCCGAGTAGATGTAGCACTTGCCGGGCAGGCACTCGAGCGGTGTTTCGATGGCCTTCTGCCGCGCTTCGGCTGGCGAGTACGCAATGCGCCAGAGGTCGCGGCCCGCGGGCAAGCCGGACCGATGCTCGAGCAACTGGAGGATCGTGACATCATCCTTGGCGCCCCCCGCAAAACCGGGGAGGAACTTGCTGACGGGATCGCTCAGCTGAATCCTGCCGTCGTCGTATAGCACCATGATGGCTGTGGTCGTGGCCATCACCTTGGTGAGCGACGCGAGGTCGTAAATGGTCCGGGAGGGCACGACGCGCGCCGCGCTTCCCCAGTTGACGGATCCGTATCCCTTCTCCCACACTGTCGCGCCGCGCCGGCCGATCACGACAGCCGCGCCCGGGAATCCGCCGGCCGTGACCGCCTTGTTTACCACCCGGTCGATCCTTGCCAGGCGAAGGGCGGACATGCCCACGGCGGCCGGTGCCTTGGTGGGCACGCCCGTGTCACCGGCGCCAAGGCCGGAGAAAACCACGATGGAAGTGAGCAGCGAGGTCAACAAGGGTGCAGCTTCTGTCCTGAGGGAGCTCGGAAATCCACGTCTATGCCATTGCCACTATTGAGGATACAGCCGATGTGGCCAGAGGTTCCAGCCGCGGCGGGAGGACCCCACAATTATGGTCTCGGGTAAGGCGACGAGCAAGCAGGAATCGGGCAACTCCGACCGAATCATCGCCGTAGGGGTGTGAATTCCCCCTTTATTGATGGGCCGCGTAAACCGTTGCGCCCTTCCCGGTGACCAATTCCATGACGTCAATGGACTCCGAATCTCTCACGATCCAACGCGCCATTCAGGGCGACGAGGCGGCCATGCGCACGCTCTGGTCGCGGCATGCACCGCATGTCGATGCCGTGGTGCGGCGGCTGGCAGGGGGTGATCTGGATCTGGCGGCAGACATCGCGCAGGAAGTCTGGATCCAGATCTTCCGGGCGTTGCCGCAGTACCGGGGCGACTCGCAGTTCGGCACGTGGGCGCACCGGATCGCGGTCAACCGCACGCTGAACGCACTGCGGAAGACGCGCCGGCTGGCGCAGATCGAGGTGGACGTGGAGGAGGACTCGGCCGTGGTGGAGCCGGATCACGATCGCGCGCTGATGATGCAGTCGATCGAATCGGCCGCGTCGAAGCTGTCGCCAGGCGCGCGGACGGTGTTCCTGCTGCACGACGTGGAAGGGTTTACGCACGAGGAGATCGCTGAGCGGCTGGGGATCACGTCGGGCGGTTCGAAATCGCAACTATTCAAGGCACGGGCAAAGCTCCGCACGCTGCTCGCGCATCTCGTGGAGACACCACTGCGGAAGGATACGGAACATGTCGCACCTGTCTACTGACCGGCTGGCGGCGCTCGCGGACGAGCGGCCGGCACCCGCCGAACAAGATCATCTCGAAGCCTGCGCGTCGTGCGCGCGGGAGATCGAGGCGCATCGCTCGCTGCTGGCCATGGCGGTGGGGGAGCGCGAAATGATGGGCATCCCCCTGACGCGCTGGGACGCGCTGGCGCGGCAGCTTCGGTCGGAGAGCCTGATCGCGGACGGCCATCCGGCCACGGTCACCGCGGAGTGGGCGGCCCCGCTCGGCCGGCATCGTCCCCCCAGCACGCGGGCGCTGCTGCGCGTCGCGGCGGCGCTGGTGCTGGTGGCGAGCGGTGCGCTGATTGGCCGCGCCAGCATGGGGGCGCCCCTGCTTCCCGGTGGCCTCACCGGAAGCGAGTCGGTGGCGTTCCGCCCCTTCTCGCCGGAAGCGATTCCCACGACGTTCGCCTCGGTCGTCGAGGCGGAGCGGTACAAGGATGCCGCGGCCAATGCGTACCAGCATGCCGTGTCGTTCCTGGCCATGAACGATTCGATCTCGCGCCTGGCGGAGACGCCCGCCGTGATGCGTACCCGGCTGTCGGCGCTCGACCGGGTGTCGCGCACGATGCGCGAGGCCCTGGCCGACGCGCCGTACGATCCGATCATCAACGACTTCTATCTCAATTCGTTCGGCCAGCGTGAGGCCACGCTGCGCCAGCTCAATGCCGTGCTGCCGCAGGGCGGCAGGATGAGTGGGTTCTAATGAACATTCCGGGTGGTACCATGTCTTTCACGAATGAATCCGGCGCGATGACGCGCCGCCTGACGATCCTGCTGCTGCTCGGTGGCGCGCTCGCGACGCCCGCGGTCACGGGTGCCCAGGCCGGCGCGCGCGGCGGCAGGGTGAGCGTCCAGTGCACCGACTGTTCGCCGAGCGACTCCGCGATGCGCACGGCATGGGAAGCGCAGGCGCGCCTCGCCGTGAAGTTCGATTCGCTGCGCAGGGAGTTCGAGCTCACGAGGCGCAGCGACACCGAGCGCGAACTGCTGAAGCGTGAGATGACCGAAACGATCCGTGCGCTGCAGACGGCGCTCGGCGAGGCCCAGGGCGTTGTGAGTGCCGAGCGCGCGCGCGTTCCGTACGCCGAAGTCCGGGGGTCGGGCGGCGTGGCGGTGGCCCTTCGCAGCAGCACCCCCACGCGTGGGTATCTCGGCGTGTCCTTCGAGGGGATGAGCTCCGAGTTCACCAGCGACCGGGAGCACGTCATCCGCTTCTACCAGTACCCGCGGATCGCGCTGGTCGAGCCGGCCTCGCCGGCCGAGCGCGCGGGCATCCTTCAGGGCGATACGTTGCTCGCGCTCAACGGCGTCGATGTCCTGAGCGGCGAGATCTCGCTCACCCGGCTCCTGGTGCCGAGCAGGCGACTGAACGTCCGGGTGCGGCGCGAGAGCGACGCGAAGAACCTGACGGTGACGGTAGGACTCGCGCCGGAGTACGTCGTGCGTCGCACGTCGCCGCCGGAGGAGTACGCCTATGCGCCGTCAGTGGCGTCGGGAACGGTACGGGCGGAACCGGCGCCGCCGCGGCAGGTGCGGGTGTCGCCGGCGCCCGGGGCAACGCCGAGCGCGGCAGGGCGGGTGTGGGTGTTCAATGAGGGTGTCGGCGGCGCCAGGATGGAAACGGTTACCGAGGGACTGGCAACCGCGCTCGGCGTGGGGCACGGGGTCCTGGTGGTGCGCGCTGCCCCTGGAACGCCCGCGCACGAGTCGGGGCTGCGCGATGGAGACGTCATCCAGCGCGTCGGCGACAGGCGCGTCTCGACCGTGAGCGAGTTGCGCGCCGCGCTCCTGCCCTGGGGAGGAGGAGCCCGCGGCGGCAACACGTCGGCGGCAACGGTCGTGATCGTGCGGGAACGGAAGACGCGCGAAGTGACGCTGCGCTGGTAGTTCAGGAGAGCGTCATCTCGGCGGGCACGAGACTCTTGTGAATCGCGAGTGCCGCGATGGCCCCATCGGCCGCCGCGGCGATCGCGAGTTGCGAGCCGGGCACGATGTCACCCGCGGCAAAGACGCCGGGCACGGACGTGCGATAGTGCTTGTCGACGACGATGTGCCCGCCGTCGTCCCGCTTGCACCCCAGCTGCGCGCCGATGTCGTCCGCCGGGTACTGCCCGATCGCGAAAAAAATCTTGTCTGCATCCAGCTCCATTCCGCTCGCGAGCCGCAGGCAGAAGACACGGTCTTCGTGGGCGTCCACGCTCGTGACCTTGTCGGTGAGCACGGGGATGTTGAGCGCGTCGAGTTTGCGGCAGTACTCGGCTTCGTTCATCTCCGGCGCCTGGCCGTTCGTGCAGATGATGAGGTCGCGCGTCCACGTGCTGAGGTTGAGCGCCATTCCCACGGCCTTTCGTCCGTGCCCGATGACCACGGTCTTCCTGTCGCGCGCTTCGTAGCCATCACAATCCGGGCAGACGTGCGCGCTGGCTCCGTACACCTGCCCGAGTCCGGGAATGTCCGGCCAGACGTCCTTGAGCCCGATCGCGAGGAGCAGACGGCGCGCCTCGTAGCGCGCACCGCTGGCGAGCGTGAGCACGAAGCCATCGTCGGACGCCTCTCCTCGCTCGACGCGGTCATCCACGAGGGTGACGCCGTACGTCCGCGCCTCGTCGCGTCCGCGGGCGCGGAGCTCCGCCGGGCGGATGCCGGGCAGGCCGAGGTAGCAGTTGATGCCGCGCGTTTCCCAGTTGCGGGGATCGCCGCTGTCCACCAACACGACGGAGCGCAGGTACCGCGCGAGCCAGATGCCTGCCGAGAGACCGGCGGGGCCGCCGCCGACGATGGCGACATCCAGAGGACTTTCCATGGTGCCGGCGCCATCGGCAAGAAGCGTCCCAGCGGATCAGGACGAACGGGGAGGCCTCCAGGCCGCCCCGCGGCGCGCGATCAGCCCCGGCGTCCGGCGCCGATGGGGCCGGCCGGCAACGTGTAGAGCAGGCGAGCGGTGGCGCGATCCGCCCGCGACAGGCTGCGCACGCGAACCTTCGACGCCATCACGCTCCCCGGATCCCTGGTGTGGTCGAGCCCGAGCAGGTGACCGATTTCGTGAAGCGCCATGGCGTGCATCGCGTCGTCGGCCAGGATCTCACCGGTGCGGTGATGCACCGCGAGGGTGATGCTCGCGTCGGTGATCCAGTACCCACTGTCCCGCGCCCAGCGCGTGCGCCCGCTGATCTGCTCGGGAAACCGATCGATCCAGGTGATGTGGATTTTCGCGTCCGCCGAATCCGCGACCAGCTGGAACCGGATGGGCAGGTGCAGTGTGTCCCAGGCGGCGAACGCGTCGGCCACCTCGCGCACGAACCCGGGATGCCAGTCCTGCACCCGCGAGGACCGCTGAATCCAGACGCGCAACGGATTGCCGGGCCGATCGGGCCAGCGCGCCAGGGCGGAATCACGCGCGTGGAGGATTTCGGCGATGTACGTCCCGCTCTGAGCCAGGCGGATTGCCCGGCGCAGTTCCTCGCGATCATCTTCTCGCGGCGCGGTTCCCCGCGGGGCGAGGGGGTTCGCAACGGACCCGCCAGAGGTGCGTTCTTCCGCGGCGCTCGCGCGCTCGGCAACAGGCGCGTCGGTTCCGGCGCCGGCCAATCCGATGCCAGCAGCGGCCATCGAGAGTGCGAAAAGGATACGGTGCACGGCGGGTGGCTGAAGCGAAGTCCGCGGCGAGGAGGGAACTGCTGAGCCGATCGCGGGGGCCAGCGGCCGGGAAGGCTTCGAACGGGGCTTCGAACCCGACTGCTGGACTCAACTGAAAAGACGAGCAACGCCACTATAAAGGAACGCAGATGGGTCCGCCAGAGTTTTCTTTTCTGACTGGACTCAGTCGTCGCGAGCCCGGCCCCTTCGGTTGGCGGCCACGATCGCGGCGTTACGGGCCAGTCCCTGCCGTTTCGCGCGCTTGATGGGTGATTTGCGGAATCGAGCGCGGAACGCGTCATCGGTCAGGGCGGCCAGTTCGGCGGGGTCGGGACTCAGGTTGTCCGGTCGCGGCGCGAGCGCCGGGTCGCCCAGTTCCGTGGCGAAGCGATGGTTCCATGGACACACATCCTGGCAGACGTCGCAGCCGTAGAGCCAGTCGCCGATCAGGGGTTGCAGCTCGGGCGCGATATCCGAGCGGTGTTCGATGGTGAGGTACGAGATGCATCGGCGCGCGTCGAGGATGCGAGGCTCGACGAACGCGTCCGTGGGACACGCGTCCAGACAGCGCGTGCACGTGCCGCATCGATCCGCCTCGAATGGCGGGTCGGGAGCGAGGTCGAGGTCGAGCAGGAGGGCGCCAAGGAAGAAGAACGATCCGTGCCGGGGGCTGATCAGCATCGTGTTCTTGCCGATCCATCCGAGGCCGGCGCGACGCGCCAGATCCCGCTCCAGGATGGGACCCGTGTCCACGTACGCCTTGGCGCGCACCGTGCGCCCCTGGTCCGACTCGATCCACCGGTGCAGATCGTCCAGCCGGCGCACCATGATGTCGTGGTAGTCGTCGCCGCGGGCATATCGCGCGATTGGCCCGGCGGGCTGCTTTCCCCCGTAGTCGAGCGCCACCACGATGGCGCTCCGCACCCGCTCGAAGGGCAGTCCGGTGTCCCTCCGTTTCTCGGCGCCGCGCGGCAGGTACGCCATCTCTCCGGCGTAGCCCGCATCGATCCACCGGAGGAAGGCATCGTACGTGTCCGCGGGTCCCAGGCGCGTGATGCCCACGGGATCGAAGCCAAACTCGGCAGCGCGCGTCCTGATGCGCTGCTCCAGCGCGGTACCGGAGGCGCTCACGGGTCGCGCGTCGCCCAGCGCGCGTAGCGCACGATGTCGTCCGCGGGGGGCACCGTGTCCTCGCGGCCGTACGCCGTGTGCATGCGCCAGCGCAGGTAGTCCGTGGCGGGGAGGGGCAGGAAGGGAAAGCGCGAGTACCAGCGGCGTCGGCGAAAGCGCCAGCCAACGCGCACGAGTGCAACCCCAACGGCCGGATTCCGCAGGGAGCGGGTGATCAATGCGAGCGTGAGGCGGGGCCAACCCATGGCTCCAATCTACGTTCGGTGCGCGCGTTCCAGTCCGCTACAGGAACGATTCGCCGTGCACGCGACACTCCCGTCCTGCCGGCGATGCTCGCCGCGGAAGGCGGCAGGGCATAAACTCCTGCCCATGCCACCACGAAAAAAGACGCGCGGGGCCGGGTCCGGCCGAAAGTCGACGACGGAGCCGCGCACCGCTTCGGGCAAGCGCGCCAGCACGGAGCTGATGGCGTCAGCCGCGCTCGACTCGCAGGAAGGGCTCCGCGAGCGCACGGAGGAAGGGCATCGCGCCGCGGGCCGAACGCCGCCGTCGAAGGAATCGGCCGCGCGGTACTCCGGCCCGACGCGGCGGATCGACGACGACATTCGCACCTTCGTGCCGGTGACCGAAGACGAGAAGCTCCTGGCCGGACCGTCCACCGATCCCACCGATTTCACGCGCCAGGACACCTGGCGCGTCATGCGGATCATGTCCGAGTTCGTGGAGGGGTTCGATCGGCTTGCGTCGGTGACCAAGGGCGTGACCATCTTCGGCTCGGCGAGAACGCATCCGGAAGACCCGCAGTACCTGGCGGCGCAGGAAACGGCGCGCCTGCTCGCGCTGGAGGGATTCGCGGTGATCACGGGGGCCGGCCCCGGCATCATGGAAGCGGCGAACCGCGGCGCGAAGCTCGGCGGCGGGCACTCGATCGGCTGCAACATCGAGCTCCCGTTCGAGCAGGGCGCCAACCCGTACGTCGATACGCTCATCAACTTCCGCTATTTCTTCGTGCGGAAGACGATGTTCATCAAGTACTCGAATGCCTTCATCATCTTTCCGGGCGGATTCGGCACGCTGGACGAGGCGTTCGAGGCGCTGACGCTGATCCAGACCGGCAAGATCTACCAGTTCCCCGTGGTGCTGTTCGGCCGGCACTACTGGGCGGGACTGATTCGCTGGATCCAGTCGCGGATGCTGGGGGAGCGGAAGATTTCCCCGGGCGACATGGACCTGATCGTGATGACGGACGATCCGGCTGAGGCGGTAAAGCTGGTGGTGAATGCACAGCGCAGCCAGCGGGGCACGCAGGACAAACGAACGGAGAGGATCTAGGTGGCGAAGAAGAAGCAGAAGAAGCCCGACGCGGTGGGGAAGGGGGAGGGGGGGGCGGGAGCGCGGTGGATTCAAGACGTCACGGCACGCGGCGCGCGCGTCGGCCTCGGGTCCCAAGAGCCAGCAGAAGCGCGCCGCCGAGGAGCGCGAGATTGCGGGGGCGAGCCACACATCACGCGAGACGAGCCGATTCCTGCGCGGTGAGGCGATCGCTCCGTCCGGCATCACGGGAACGGAAACCGCCGCGGACCTGATCGACAGCGCCTTTCTCGCCTACAACGCCGCGCGGCTGCGCGAGGCGTGCCATCTCTTCACGCGGAAGATGCTCGAGCCGGACGTGACCGTCGGGCTCACGCTCACCGGCGCGCTCACGCCGGCGGGGCTCGGCATGGCGGCGATCATCCCGCTCATCGAGTCCGGGTACGTGGACTGGATCATCTCCACGGGCGCCAACCTGTATCACGACACGCATTTCGGGCTCGGCCTCGCGATGCATCGCGGCAACCCGCAGGAGTCGGACGTGGTGCTGCGCGAGGAAGGCATCGTGCGCATCTACGACGTGTTCTTCGACTATGACGTACTGCTGTCCACGGATGCCTTTTTCCGGGCCATCATCCAGAGTCCCGAATTCCAGCGCCCGATGTCCAGCGCGGAGTTCCACCACCTCTGTGGCCGGTTTGTGCGCGAGCGCGAAGTGACGCTCGGCATCGGGCGGAAGTCGCTGCTCGGCGCGGCGTACGAGGCAGGGGTGCCGGTGTATACGTCGTCACCGGGTGACTCGTCCATCGGGATGAACATCGCGGCGCTCGCGCTGGACGGAAACAAGTGCGTCATCGACCCGAATGCGGACGTGAACGAGACGGCGTCCATCGTGCTCGAGGCCAAACGGGGCGGCGGACGCTCCGGGGTGCTGATCTGCGGCGGCGGCAGCCCGAAAAACTTCGCGCTCCAGACGGAGCCGCAGATCCAGGAAGTGCTCGGCATCGACGAGAAGGGACACGATTACTTCCTCCAGATCACGGACGCCCGCCCGGACACCGGCGGGCTGTCCGGCGCGACGCCCGCCGAGGCGGTGAGCTGGGGGAAGATCGATCCGGATCGCCTGCCCGACGCCGTGGTCTGCTATCTGGACACGACCGTCGCGCTCCCGTTGCTCACGGCCTATGCGCGCGCGCGCCACAAGCCCCGCACGCTCAAGCGGCTGTACGACCGTCGCGAGGCGATGATGCAACGCCTCATCGATGAATATCGGAACGCGGGCGACGCGCCGGCGGCGAAGGACACCGACGCGACGCTGCCGATGCACAGGTAG
>JBBDYA010000013.1:17318-37449 GCA_040902005.1 Gemmatimonadaceae bacterium
CCCCCCCCCCCCCCCCCCCCCCCCCCGCTCAGCGCGGGCCGGCCGAGAACCGTGGCGAGAACGTCTTCACGGCGCGCACCAGATTGCGTCGCGAGTACTCGCCCTGCGAGACCAGGGCCATGCGCTCCTCGCCGTCGAGCACCTCGCGCAGGATGTCCTGGTCCGATTGTCCGGCCGCGAGGCGGCGCTCCACCTCGCCGACGGTGTCCTGCAGCCAGGCGCGCTTGGCCTCCAGCGAGGCGACGGGATGGTCCACCAGCCCCCGGTGCGCGTCGAACATTCTCTCCGGGCGTAGCCCGATCGCCATCCCGAGACTCGCGATGATCTCATACGGATTCTCCCCGTAACCCATCACGCGCACCTTCACGCCGAGCCACAGGTCGCCGGAAATCAGCGTCGCGGTTTCCGGGTCGAACACGATGTGATGATCCGCCGAATGGCCGGGGGTGGCGATGATCCGGAGCGGCCCGGGATCCAGACGCGCGTAGTCCTGCCGCAACGCGGGCGGCCGCCCCCACACCACGTGCCGGTAGAGCTTCACCTGTTCGCGCTCCCGGAGTTTCCGTTCGGTGAAATCGGCCATCCAGAGCGGCAGCCCGGCGCGGGCGAGAGCGGGCGCGTTGCCGGCATGGTCCTCGTGCCAGTGGGTGACGATCGCGCCCCTCGGTTGCAGCGCGTGCACTGCGCGCACGAGCTCGTTCGCCACCTGGGGGAATCCGGTGTCCACGAGCACGCCGCGCAGCAGGTATGCACTCACGTCGTACCCGGCCGCGCGCGTGCGCCAGGTCCACAGGCGCACACGGCGCACGTCGCGGAACTCGGTGATTTCCATCATGCGCGCGCGGATCGAGGTCTGGACTGGTCTCGCACCGCAAGGTACAATGCAGGAACACTCGTGTTGGCGCCCGGCTCTGCGGAGTCGGGCGCTGCCATTTTCAGGTCCCCGGTGGTCGTCCGATGATCGAAGAACTCAAGCAAAAGCTCAGCGCCGAAGCGGAAAAGCTCCAGCATGAGTTGAACGTCACGCTGCCGAACGAGATTCGGAAGGCGGTGGAGCTGGGCGACCTGCGGGAGAACAGCGAATACAAGGCCGCCCTCGAGCGGCAGCAGTTCGTGCAGGCGCGCCTGGGACAGCTGCATCAGCGCCTGAGCAAGCTGTCGTCCATCGACGTGACGCAGATTCCGCCGGACAAGGTGGGGCTGGGCTCGCACGTGGTGGTGGAGGACGAGAAGACGCGCGACCGTGAGGCGTATCATCTGGTGTTCGGTGACGCGGTGGAGTTCGAGGAAGGGCACGTCACCATGTCGTCGCCCATCGGCCGGACGCTGCTGAACAAGAAGGTGGGCGAGTCGTTCGTGCTCCGGCTCCCGACGGTGACGCGCACACTCCGGATCGTCGAGCTCCAGACGATCCACGACGACGTGGTCCCTAATCCCTGATCACGGATCGATCGCGAACATTCTCGCGACGTCCAGGTCGTAGCGTTCCACGTCCGCCGCGGTCATTCCGAGAAAGGCGGCGACGGCGCGTGCCGCCGAGCGACCATTGTCCGGCGTTTCGAACGCGATGCGGGTGCGGCGGATGAGCAGGTCGCCCAGCGTGAACGCCAGCTCACGCTCCAGCGACCAGCGCATTTCGCCCATGCGGTATGGCAGCCCGTCCACGATCGCGGCGCCTGCGGCGTGGTCGCGTGCGCAGTACGCCTGCACGTCGCGCCACGCGCTGCCGTAGCCCTGCACCAGCCGGTTCGCGAGCGACGCATCACCCGTCGCGCGCATCGCCTCCTTCACGGCCAGCGCGACGTCCACGTCCGCGCCGGGAAGCGGGCGCGTCCCCGTGTCGGCGCGCGACGTACGCATGCCGAGCATTTCCTGGGCGGCGTCCACCGCGTCGCGCGCCATGACCCGGTAGGTGGTGAGCTTCCCGCCGGTGATGGTGACCGTGCCCTGGTCGTCGCGCACGATGGCGTGCTCGCGGGATGCCGCGACCGACGAGCCGCTCGTCGGCATCAGCGGGCGAATCCCCGCCCACGCCGCGATGACGTCGCCGGCCGCAAGCCGGGCGTCCGGAAAGAACAGGTTCGCCGCGCTCAACAGGTACTCCACGTCCGCGCGGGAGGCCCGCACGTCGTCGGGCGGCACGTCGGTGAACGTGTCCGTCGTGCCGATGATGGTATGTACCCCCGCCGGCAGCGCGAACATCACCCGTCCGTCAGCGGGATGCAGCAGCGTGATTGCGTCCCGGTTGCCGACGCGTTCGCGGCGCACCGAGACATGCGTCCCCTTGCTCCCCTGGACGCGCGTGCGTTCCGCGGTGGCATCGCTCCCGCGCATCATGTCATTCCAGGGACCGGTGGCGTTGACCAGCAGCCGCGCCTGCGTACCCCCACCGATCTCCCGGCCGCTCAGCTCGTCCCGCAGCCGCACGATCCAGCCGCCGCCGCCCGCCGGCTCCGCGCGGACGAAGGCGACATAGTTCGCCACCACCGCGCCGAGCGCTTGCGCGTCCAGCGCGTTGGCGAGCGTGAGCCGGGAATCATCCGTGGCGGCGTCGAAGTATCGCACGCCTCCACGGAGGTCGGCCCGCTGCACGCGCGGCTCGTGGGCGAGCACATCGCGTGGCCGCAGCCGCTTGTACCGCGCCACGTTCCGGAAGAGCGAGAGCAGGTCGTAGAGCATCAGCCCGGCTGACAGCTTCCAGACGGACAGCCGTTGTCCCCGGTACACGGGCCAGGTGAAGGCGAGGGGGCGCACGAGATGCGGCGCCAGCCGGAGCAGCCGTCGCCGCTCCGCGCTGGCCTCGAAGACGAGATGCAGGTGGCCGTGCTCGAGGTAGCGAACGCCACCGTGCACGAGGCGCGACGACCGGCTGGAGGTGCCGCTGGCGAAATCTCCCTTGTCGATCAGGGCCACGCCGAGTCCGCGCAGGACGGCGTCGCGCGCGATGCCGGCCCCCGTGATCCCGCCGCCCACGACGAGCACGTCGAAGCGGCGCTGGGAGAGTGCTTCGAGCTGCGCAACACGGGAGGGCATGCTCAAGGGTAACGGAGCGCAGAGCCGACAGCCCATATCGCATGGCCCGTTTGTGATAGCTTCCACCCATGCCCCCGTTCGGAACCAACGGCCGCCGCGTGGCAATCGTCGCCGGCGTGCGCACCCCGTTCGCGAAATCGGGTACCGCACTCAAGGGACTCACGGCCATAGAGCTGGGCAAGCTGTGCGTCGCGGAGTTGCTGCAGCGCACCGAGTTGGATGGCCACGAGGTGAACGCGATCGTCTACGGCACGGTCGTTCCGTCGGTGATCGCGCCCAACATCGCGCGTGAGGTCTCGCTGCTTCCCATCCTGCCGAAGGGCGTGCAGGCGTTCAGCGTGAGCCGCGCGTGCGCGTCCGCGAATCAGGCGATCACGGACGCCGCGGATCAGATCGTGCTGGGGCACGCCGATGTGGCGATCGCCGGCGGCGCCGAGTCGCTGTCGAACGTTCCGATCCTGCACTCGCGCACGATGTCCGAGAAGCTCGTCGCACTGTCGCGCGCGAAGTCGCTGTCGCAGCGGCTCGCGATCGCCGGCTCCATTCGCCCGAAGGACCTGATCCCGATCACGCCGGCGATCGCGGAGCCGTCCACCGGCGAAACGATGGGACAGAGCGCCGAGAAGATGGCGAAGATCAACGGCATTCCGCGTGAGGAGCAGGACCAGTTCGCGCTGCGCTCGCACCGGCTGGCGGCGGTGGGGCTGGAGGACGGCCGCCTGACCGCGGAGATCGCGCCGGTCTGGGTGCCGCCGGCATTCGAGGAGGCGCTCGTCGCCGACAACGGGGTGCGCCGCGACACGGACATCGAGCGGTTGCGAACGCTCAAGCCGGTGTTCGACCGGAAGTACGGCACGGTCACGGCGGGGAACGCGTCGCCCCTCACCGACGGCGGCAGCGCGGTGCTGCTCATGTCCGAGGACAAGGTGCGCGCGCTCGGGTACAAGCCGCTCGCCTACATCCGGTCGTATGCATACGCCGCGCTCGACCCCGGCGAGCAGCTGCTCATGGGTCCCGTGCTGGCGGCGCCCGTCGCGCTGGCGCGCGCCGGCCTTGGCCTGGCGGACATGGATCTCGTGGAGATGCACGAGGCCTTCGCCGCGCAGGTGCTGTGCAACATCAAGGGACTGGCGTCGCGTGAGTGGGCCGCTCGCGCGGGGTTCGACACGCCGGTCGGTGAGGTGGACCGGTCGAGGCTGAACGTGATGGGCGGATCCATCGCGATCGGGCACCCGTTTGGCGCGACCGGCGGCCGGATCCTCACCACGCTGTGCAACGAGCTGGCGCGCCGCGGCGGCCAGTTCGGGCTCATGACCGTGTGCGCGGCCGGCGGCATGGGACACGCGATGGTCGTAGAGCGGGTCGAATGACGACCGCGTCGGCGGGATCGCTCCGGCAGGAGAATCGCGAGGGCGTGCTCGTCGTGACGCTCGACCAGCCGGACGACACGGTCAACAAGGTCGATCGTTCGCTCGGTGCCGACCTCGAGGCGATGCTTCAGTCCACGGACCGCGATCGCACCGTGCGCGCGATCGTCATCGCGAGCGGCAAGCCGGACATCTTCATCGCCGGCGCCGACATCGAGCAGTTCCTGGACTTCCGCTCCGAGCGCGATGCGGAGAACGCCAGCAGGTTCGGACAGCGGCTGCTCACGCTGTTGGAGCGGTCGCGCATTCCGGTCGTCGCGGCGATCCACGGCGCGTGCCTCGGCGGAGGGCTGGAGCTGGCACTGGCATGTCGCTACCGGATCTGTACGGACCATCCCACGACCGTGCTGGGTCTTCCCGAGGTGCAGCTCGGCCTCATTCCGGGCATGGGCGGCACGCAACGACTGCCGCGGCTCGTGGGCGCGCGCAACGCGCTCGACATGATTCTCACTGGCCGGAACGTGCGCGCAAAGAAGGCGCTCACCATGGGGCTCGTGGACGAGATGGTGCATCCGGCCAGCCTGCTCGAGCTGGGCGTGCAACGGGCGACCGAGCTGGCGGACGGATCGCGGGCGCCGAACCGAAGGAGGGGCGGCGCGAAGGGTATCGCGGGGGCCGCGCTGGACGGCAATCCGCTCGGGCGCATGGTGGTGTACAGGAAGGCGCGCGAGGGAGTCATCGAGAAAACGCACGGCCACTACCCCGCGCCGCTGGCCGCGATCGACGTGGTGAAATACGGACTCGCGCACGGCATGGAGAAGGGGCTCGCGGAAGAAGCACGCGTCTTCGGCCAGATGGCGCTCACGCCTGTGTCTCGCGAACTGGTGTTCCTCTTTTTCGCCACCACGGCGCTCAAGAAGGACATGGGCGTGTCCGCACCGGCGCCCGAGCCCACGCCCGTGGACAAACTGGTGGTGGTCGGGGCCGGCTTCATGGGCGCCGGCATCACGAGCGTCGCCGTGCAGCAGGGCACGCTGGTGCGCCTCAAGGACACGGATGCGTCGCGCGTGGGCAAGGGACTCGCCGCCGTGCGCGCCGTGCTGACGGAGCGGCTCGCGCGCCGGCAGATCACGCGGCAGCAGTTCGACGACATGATGTCGCTCGTTGGCGGCACCACCGAGTATTCCGGGCTCGGTAACGCGGACCTCGTGATCGAGGCCGTCTTCGAGGATCTCGCGCTCAAGCACAGCGTCCTCCAGGTGACCGAGCAGCTGATTGCGCCAGACGCGGTGATCGCCTCCAACACCAGCACGATTCCCATCGGGGAGATCGCGCGCGGGCTTGAGCGGCGCGACCGCGTGCTCGGCATGCACTTCTTTTCCCCGGTGCACAAGATGCCGCTGCTCGAGGTGATCGTGACACCGGAGACGGCGCCGGATGCCACGGTCACGGCCGTTTCGTTCGGCCGCAAGCTGGGCAAGACGGTGATTGTCGTGAACGACGGGCCGGGGTTCTACACCACGCGGATTCTCGCCGCGTACATGAACGAGGCGGGGCGGTTGCTGGATCAGGGGGTGGCCATCGACGCGCTGGATCGCGCGCTCGTGGAGTTCGGCTTTCCCGTGGGACCGATTACGCTGATGGACGAAGTGGGGCTCGACGTGGGCGGCAAGGTGGGACTCGTGATGGCGGAGTCCTTCGGGACGCGCATGATGCCCGGCGAGGGGGTTCGGCGAGTCGTCGAATCCGGTCGCACAGGGCGCAAGGGGCGCAGCGGGTTCTATCGGTATGACGAACAGGGAAAGAAGCAGGGGGTGGACGCCTCGGTGTACCAGATCATCCACGACGGCGACCGGCGCGCGATTCCGCAGGCGATTGGGGGTGGGGGGGGAAAGGGGCCCGTCAACGGCATCGACAGCACGGAGATGGTGGATCGCTGCGTGCTGGCCATGCTGAACGAGGCCGCGCGCTGTCTGGAGGAGGGGATTCTGCGGTCCCCGCGCGACGGCGACATCGGAGCGGTGTTCGGCCTCGGGTTCCCGCCATTCAGGGGCGGGCCCTTCCGGTACATGGACGCCGTGGGCGTCGCCGAAATCGTTCGCCGCATGGAACGCCTGGAGGACCGCTTCGCGGAACGATTCACTCCGGCGGCGCTGCTCGCCGACATGGCGCGCGGTGAGAACCGGTTCTACTCCAGGGAGGGCAGGCCCGCGTGAGGCACCGCGTGGCGGCACTCATGGTCCTGGGCGCGGTGCTGGCGTGCGCCGGGACGGGCGCGCCGCGCACGCCGGGCGGACCGCAACCGATTTCCGCGTATCCGCCGCGCAACCTCCAGAGTCGCAGTCCGCTCACGCGCGCGGAGCGCACGGGGTTCACCGAGACTTCCACGCATGCGGACGTCGTCGCGTTCGTGGACTCGCTCGCCGTCCTCAGCAACGAGATGCACGTCACGACGTTCGGGCGCTCGGCGGGCGGCAAGGCGCTTCCGCTGGTAGTGCTGTCGCGCCCCGCCGTTCGCACGGCGGCCGAGGCGAAGCGGATGAACCGCCCGATCGTGTACGTGCAGGCCAACATCCACGGCGGCGAGGTGGAGGGCAAGGAGGCGCTGCTGGCGCTGCTGCGCGACCTTGCGCGCGACCGCTACCAGAACGTGCTGGACTCGATCGTGCTGCTCGCGGTGCCGATCTACAACGCCGATGGCAACGACGCGATGGCGCCGCAGGAACGGAACCGGCGCTCCCAGCAGGGGCCGGCCCTCATCGGCGAGCGCCCGAACGGGCAGGGGCTGGATCTCAATCGCGATTACATCAAGGCGGAGGCGCCGGAGACGCGCGCATCGCTGGATCTCTTTCGCGAGTGGGATCCGGACGTCCTGGTGGACCTGCACACGACGAACGGCAGCTATCACGGCTATGCGCTCACCTGGGCACCGCCGCTCAATCCCGCGGCGACATTCACCGGGCCGTTCACGCGCGACACGATTCTGCCGGCGTTGCGCGCCGTACTGCGCCGCACGTTGCGCGTGGAAACGTTCCCGTACGGCAACTTCATGTCGCAGGACTCGGCGGCGCGCGGCTGGTTCACGTATGATCACCGCCCCCGGTTCGGCACCAACTACTATGGATTGCGCGGCCGCATCGCCATCCTGTCGGAAGCCTACTCGCACGATCCATTCGAGCGGCGCGTCGCCAGCACCTACGGGTTCGTGATGGAGCTTCTGTCCCTGGTGGCACGCAACGCGGACGCCATCGTGGAAGCCGGACGCGAGGCGGATCGCCGCACGATTGCGTTCGCGTTCACGATGAACGCGTCGCCACCGCTGGCCATCCGCTCGCGCATCACGCAGACGCCGCGCATGGACGACGTGCTGGTGGAGGAGATCGTTCGCACGGGCGACAGTACGCGCCACGAAGCAGGCATGCCGCCGGGCGTGCGCCGCACCGGGACGATGCGACAGACGAGGCTACCGGTGTTCGATCGCTTCGATCCGTGGCTCGTGCAGACCGTGCCCTACGCCTGGGTGTTCCCCGGGGAGCACACGGCGATCGTGGAGGCGCTGCGCCGGCACGGCGTGTTCGTCGAACGGCTGCTGGAACGGGTCACGCTGCCGGTCGAGGCATTCACGGTCGATTCGGTCGCGCGCGCCGCGCGCCCGTTCCAGGGTCACCAGGAGGTGCGGCTGGAGGGCCGATGGGCGAGCGCGCCGCTCGTGCTGGATTCAGGCAGCTTCGTGGTGCGGGGTGGGCAGCCACTCGGCGTTGTCGCGCTGTACCTCCTGGACCCGCAAAGCGACGACGGCTACGCGACCTGGAACCAGTTCGATCCCTGGCTGAGCGAAGGCGCGCGCTTTCCCGTCGCGCGCGTGCCGGGACAGTTCACGTCCCGACTCATCCGGGTGCCGTAGCCCCGGATGCTCCGTTCGCTGCTGCTGTATCTGTCGAACCAACCGCGGATCTTCCGGTTCGTGCGCAACAATGCGCTGGCCAAGGGGTTCGCGCGGCGGTTCGTGGCCGGTGAAACGCTGGACGACGCGATCGCCGCCGTTCGGTCGCTCAACGCGATCGGGATCACGGCATCGCTCGACGAGCTGGGCGAGAGCGTGACCAACGAGCGCGAGGCGCGCGCGACCCGGGACACCTACCGCGGGATTCTCGATCGCATCGCCGCCTCCGGCCTGAACGCGAACGTCTCGGTCAAGCTCACGGCGCTGGGGCTCGACATCTCCGAGGAGCTGTGCGTCACGCTGATGCAGGATGTGCTCGAGCGCGCACGGCAGCACGGGACGTTCGTCCGCATCGACATGGAGTCGAGCGCGTACACCGACCGCACGCTGCGGCTGTTCGAAGACCGCTTCTATCCCTCCTATCGGGAGCACGTCGGCATCGTGCTCCAGAGCTACCTGTTTCGGACCTGGTCGGACGTGGAGCGGGCCGTGGAACTCCAGTGCCGCGTGCGGCTCTGCAAGGGCGCGTACAAGGAGCCTCCCACGGTGGCGTTTCCAGACAAGCAGGACGTGGATGCGTGCTACGGGAAGTGCATGCGCGTGCTCATGGAGAACGGCAACTACACCGGGCTCGCCACGCACGACGAGGCACTGATCGCCGACGCCAAGCGGTGCGCGAAGGAGCGCGCGATCGCCGCCGACCGTTTCGAGTTCCAGATGCTGTACGGCGTGCGCCGGGACCTGCAGCAGGCGCTGGTGGACGAAGGATGGCGGATGCGCGTCTACGTTCCCTTCGGCACGCAGTGGTATCCATATCTGATGCGCCGGCTCGCGGAGCGTCCCGCGAACTTCCTGTTTCTCACCGGCAGCCTGCTGCGCGAGATGTTCTCGCGTCGAAAGCGGCTTCCCCGGGCGCAGGGCCCCGGCTGATGGCCCAATTCCTCCAGCCGGATTTTTCCAAAGGCGATCCCAACACCCTTCGCGGCTACACCGCGGTACACGACCGCCCCGCGGCGTTCGAGGGCTCCGATGGCTACTCGTACAGTGTGGAGATCATGGCGCAGCGCGACGGCGTGGACGACCGCGCGTGGGGCGCCTGGCTCTTCTTCGTGAAGTGGGCGCGCATGGGTGCCAGCGCGCCGGAGGGGCATCTCGAGTCAGACGAGCTGGCGCGCGCCGAGTCGGAGCGCGACGCGCTGGAGGCGGTCGGGAACATGACGCTCGCGGACGTGAAGCGGGTGCTCGACGATCTCATCGCGCGCGCGCCGGGCGGCGCGCCCAGGCGCAAATGGTGGGACGCGATGGCGGACGACGACGTGGGGACGGCGGGCGCGTGACCGACCTCCTGGGCGTCGTCACCAGCGGCACCGGCGGCGTGTGGCACGTGTTTGCCGACGATGGCGTGGAGTACGAGGCGGCGATGCGCGGGCGGCTGAAGAAGGTGGACTCGGGCAAACGGGCCGACGGCAGCATGCGGCGGGACACGGTCGCCGCCTCCGCGCGGCGGCTGAAGCTCGCCGTGGGCGATCGCGTGCGGCTGGAGCGCGAGAGCAGCGAGCAACCGTGGGCGATCGCCGAGATCCTTCCGCGCAAGTCGCGGTTGGCCCGACGCGCGCCCGGCGGCGGCAAGGGCGAGCGTGTCCTGGCCGCGAACCTCGATCAGGCGATCATCATGTTCGCCGCGGCGAATCCGGAACCGCACCCGCGAATGCTGGACCGCTTTCTCGTGATCGCGGAGGCCAATGCGCTCGCGGCCCGCATCATCATCAACAAGGTCGAGCTCGTGGGCGAGGGCGCCGCGCGCGACCGCTTCGCCGTCTACGAGCGCGTGGGATATCCTGTGCACTACACCAGCGTGAAGGAGGGTCTCGGACTCGAGGTCGTGCGCGACGCGCTGGCCGGATGCGTCTCGGTGGTCAGCGGACCGTCCGGTGTGGGCAAGTCATCCCTGCTCAACGCGCTCTTTCCCGGACTGGGCCTGCGAGTGGCAGAGGTCAGTCAATCCGTCAACAAGGGCCGGCACACGACGGTGGGCGCGTTCCTGCATCCACTGCCCGCGGCCGTCGGCGGCGCCGTGGTGGACACTCCCGGACTGCGCGAGATCGGCATGTGGGAGCTGCCAGTGGAAGAACTGGCTGATTGCTTTCCGGAATTCCGCGAGCCGCGTCAGCACTGCCGTTTCGCGGACTGCGCGCACACCGCGGAACCCGGGTGCGGCGTGCGATCGGCACTGGCGGAGGGGGCGATCGACGCGGCGCGCTACGACAGCTACGTGCGGCTCCGGGCCGAGATCGAGGACGAGACCGCCTAGGGACGAACCGAAGTTGACGCGCGCGTGTCCGCAGTGAACGTTCATCCATGCGATTCCTCCTGCTCCTGGGCATCCCCGCGCTGCTGGGCGCGCAGACGCCGGAACAACTCTTTCTGGATGGCCGCCTGGCGGATGCCCGGATCGCCTTCCAGGCGCGGCTGGCGCAGGACCGGAACGACGCGAACGCGATGTATCACCTCGGACGCATCGCGCACGCCGAGAACACGCTTGGCGAGGCAACCCGGTGGTTCGAGCGCGCCGTGAAGGGGGATGGCTCCAACGCGCTCTACCACCTCTGGCTGGGCAACGCGCTGGGCGAAGGCGCGAGCAGCGCGAGCAAGGTGCGGCAGCCCTTCATCGCGCGGCGGGTCAAGTCCGAGTTCGAGAAGGCCGTGCAGCTCGATCCCACGCTGGTGGCGGCGCGCATGGGACTCGTCGACTTCTACAGCGTTGCGCCGGGCTTCATGGGCGGCAGCATGGACAAGGCGCGCGAGCAGGCCAGCGTGATCGTCACGCTCAATGCCATGCGCGGGCATCTGGCGTACGCCCGGCTGGCGCAGCGCGCCAGCGATCCGGCGGCCGAGGAAGTCGCGTATGGCGCCGCGATCGCGGCCGCGCCGGACAGCACGCAGCCCTACTACGCGCTTGGCGCGATGCTGCGAAGACAACAGCGGTGGGACGAGGCCTTCGCGGCCTACGATCGGCTGATCGTGGCGCGGCCGGACGACGTCACGGCGCGCGCGCTCTGGGGCATCACCGCAGGCCAGAGCGGCATGCACCTGGAGCGTGGGGAACGAGAGCTGAAATTCTATCTCGCCAACCTGCCGGCAAACGCCGCACCGGTCACCATTTCGGCGGTGCATTATCGCATGGGTCAGATCTATGTGGCCACCGGACGCCAGCCACTGGCGCGGGTCGAGTATCAGGCGGCGCTCAACGCCAATCCGCGCAACGGGCCCGCGAAGGCCGCGCTGGACTCGCTCAGGTAGGAGCGGCGATTCAGCCCTGCTCGCCCGCCATGGCAATCACGCGGGAGAGCCGGTCGGCGGCGTGCCGCCAATTGGTCTGCAGCGCTACCTCTGCGTCCCGCTCGCGCCCCTGTTCGATGGCGTCGATGATGGCATCGTGCTCATCGGCGGATGACCGGGTGTCGCCCGTGAGCATGTTGAGGTACATGCGGATGTAGCGCTCCGCCTGTGGCTTCACGGCGTCATGCAGCGCCAGCAGCCGCGGACCGATCGAGGCCTCCACCAGGCGCCGATGCAGCTTTTCGTCCGCCTCGTACAGCCGGCCGTGATCCGCGGGCGCGCGGCCGGCGCTCGTGAACTCCTGATTCAGGGCCCGCAGATCCTTGACCAGGGCGGCGCGCCGGGCGTGATCGAGCTCCGCAGAGCGCCGCGCGCCCAGCCCCTCCAGCGCGCCGACGATGTCCAGCAGCTCATGCACGTCTCCCCGCGTGAGTGGAGCCACGGTCAGGCGCGACTGCTGCGCGCCGGGCGCGCCATGCACGTATCCCTCCTGCTGCAACCGCTGAAGCGCCTCCCGCACGGGCGTCCGGCTGACCCCCAGGCGACCGGCGATTTCGGTCTCGACGATGCGGCTGCCGGGCGCGAGGGATCCCTGAACGATGAGGTCCCGGAGCCGCGCATAGACCTGTTCGGGGCGGGACCCGTGCGGTGCCGACGACAGCGCGCCGGCGCGCACCGTCTTCTGCCTTCGGGGTCGGGGCGAGCGCGCGGGCATCAGCGGGCGTCGGTGGCAGGCATACGCCGAATATAGAATACGCGCGCCAGGTACGCGCCCCATTGTCAACCAGGACCCGGCGCAGGATCTTCCGGCGTTCACACGTCGTTTCGCATGCCCCTGCCCATGACATCCTTTCCGAGCGCGTCGGCCCTGGCCCGCATTGCGTCGATCGCGGTTGCGGCGCTTGCCGCCTGTGCATCGCCCGCGCGACCTCCGGACGTGGGCGTGGAGGTGTTCGCGGCGGACACCACCGAGCTGGCATTTCGGGTGATCGCCAGCGGCGGGCTGATCGTGGGGCTCCGCTCGGAGCGGTACTACATGCAGGGCGGCAGGACGCTGCGGCTGACCACCCCGATGGCGCTGGTGATCCGGGGCGCGGGAAGCGCGGTCATCACCGTCTCGGACACGTCGGACACGTCGGACACGTCGGACACGTCGGAACGCATCGTGGTCCAACCGGTCGGTGTCTCTCCCGACTCCGCGGAGCGGGCCGCTGTGGTGGGCCGGGTGATCAGGTTGACGCGCGGCGGCAGCGAAGCGCGCGTGATGATCGAGCTGGAGCGGCCGTGAACTACTTGCCCATCAGGGCCGGCGAGAGGTGATCGCTCTCTGATTCGCTGGCCCGAGGCAGGGCTTTTGGCTCTGAGGAGCCCGACCCGCCTCCTTCGGCGCTTCCGCTGATCGGATGGATGTACAGCCGTCCCTGCACGACCCCACCCTCGTGGATCAGGATGGCCGCGGAGCGAATGTCCCCGGCCACGATGCCGGACGACTGCAGCTCGGTGCGCTGCTCGGCGTAGATGTTACCCGTGACCGCTCCGCCGACGATGACCTCTCGGGCGCTGATGTCGCCCACCACCGATGAGCCCTCGCCGACGACAACAAGGTCGGCGCGCCGGATGGTACCCTCGAGGCGTCCGTCGACGCGCAGGGCGCCATCGGTTTCAACATCTCCACTCACGGTGATGTGAGAGTCGAATGCCGAGAAATTCGTGCTTGGGATTGGCGACGTGTCGCGCCGGCTGAACAGGCTCATGGCTCCTCGAAACGGCAGGCCCGCGGGGGTGGTCGAACTGCTCCAACATCGCGTCTGGACGTTGGTTGCGCCAGACGCAGATTACTAAGGTAGACGCCCCACCCCCCTATCGCGTAAACATCTGCTTCCCGGCAAGGAAAGTGATCCAGTGCACAATCGTGGAACCGCAGATTTCGATTAGTTTAGCCTAACAATGGGCCGCCAGACGCATCCGCCCGCTTCCGGAATACTCCCAGTGGCAGCAGAAGGGTCGCGGGGGGAACCCCGCTCGCGCTATCGCAGTCTCAGCGACCCCGAGAGTCTCAGGGAGTTCGCCCGAAACCTCGGCGAGGGGATCTACATCACGACGCCGGAAGGGCGAATCCTCGACGCCAACCCCGCGTTCCTCGAGGTCTTTGGCGTCCGATCGCTGGACGATTTTCGCGGGCTGAGCGCGTCCGACCTTTTCATGGATCCCCGGGAGCGCGAGCTGGAGATGGAGCTGCTGGAGCGCGACGGCCGGGTCAGGGAGTTCGAGTTCCAGATCAAGCGCCCGGATGGTGAGGTACGGTGGGTGCTGGACACGAGCTATGTGCTGTCCGATCCGGAGACGAACGAGCGCTTCTGCCACGGCGTGCTCGTGGATATCACGGCGCGCAAGCGACTTGAAGCCGAGCTGATCGAGATGAGCACGCATGACGCGCTCACCGGGTGCCTCAATCGCCGCTACCTCGATCAGCTCGACGAGGAATTCAAGCGAGATCCGGCGGCGCGCTGGGGGTGCATCTTCGTGGACATCGATCACTTCAAGCGCTACAACGATGAGCACGGCCACCAGTCGGGCGATCGTGTGCTCGTCCGTCTGGCGCGGTTCCTCATGCGCCACGTGCGCGCCGAGGAAGCCGTGGTGCGCGTGGGCGGAGACGAATTCGTGATCATCCTCACGGGGGCCGACATGAGCCGCACCGCGCGGGTATCCGAACGTCTCAAGAACTCGGCGCTGAAGTCGGCGCCGGTCGCATTCTCGATGGGGTTGGCGTCGCGCGAACCCGCCGAACCCCTGGTGCGGCTGCTGGATCGGGCCGACCGCGGCCTGCTGAACGTCCGGGTGGAGCAACGAGTGGACGACCAGCGCGGCGCACGCTAGTCTGCCGCGTCAGGTCCTGGCGAGCCGATCGAAGTACTCCTTGCGGATCTTCGAGACCTTGGGCGCGACGACCGCCGAGCAATACGGCTGGCCCGGGTTCTTGTTGAAGTAGTCCTGGTGGTATTCCTCAGCGGGATAGAACACCGAAAACGGGACGACTTCCGTCACGATCGGGTCCTTCCACACCTGATTGGCTTCCAGGCCGGCGATGACTTCCCTGGCGGCCTGCTCCTGTTCCGGCGAGTGGGTCAGGATGATCGACCGATACTGGGTGCCCTCATCCCCCCCCTGCCGGTTCAGTGTGGTGGGGTCATGAATCGTGAAGAGCACTCCCAGCAGGTCGCGGTACGAGATGATGTTGGGATCGAAGCTGATCTGCACGACCTCGGCGTGTCCGGTGGCACCGCTGCACACCTGCTCGTAGGTGGGGTTGGCGCGCTTGCCGCCCGAGTACCCGCTCACGATCCGCTCGAGGCCGCGCAGCTGCTCGAACGCCGCGTGGAGACACCAGAAACATCCGCCGCCAAAGGTGGCCAGTTCGCTCACTGCTGCTCCTCGAAGTTCAACGCGCAGGAGTTGAGACAGTATCGATTGCCCGTGGGCCCGGGGCCGTCCGGAAAGAGGTGCCCGAGGTGGGCGCCGCACTTCTTGCAAAGCACTTCGATGCGGCGCATGCCGAGGCTGTGGTCCTCCTCCGTTTCCACGCCGGCGCCGTCGAGTGGCGCCGTGAAACTGGGCCAACCCGTTCCTGAATCGAACTTGGTGTCCGACCCGAACAGCGGCTCATCGCATCCGATGCAGCGGTAGACACCCGCCTTCTTGTTGTCCCAGTACGCGCCGGTAAACGCGCGTTCCGTGCCCTTCTCGCGCGTGACATGGAACTGCTCGGGGGTCAGCTGTGTCTGCCACTCCTCCCTGGACTTTCTGATCTGGTCGCCCATGCGTGTAGTCTAGCCACCCTGTAAAGGTCGTTTGGGGCGGCATCCACATTGCGAACTCTTCCAGATCTCGGATATGCCAACTCAGGTCACCACTCCATCAGTCACGCTGGAGCCGTCGAGCACGCTACGCGACCGGCTCGAGGAGCTTGAGGCGCGTTCCCAGGCCCGGGCACTCGCGGTTTCCGTGCACGACGCGGAAACCGGGCAGGACTTTCAATATCGGTCGGATCGCTGGTTCCACGCCGCCAGCACGATCAAGCTCGCGGTGCTGCTGGGGGTGTACGGGGCGATCCACCGGGGAACGCTGCTGCCGCAATCGCGGCTCCACATTCGCAACAAGTTCCGGAGCGCGTACGACGGCAGCTCCTTCCGCGTATTGTCGGAGCGCGACGCGGACTCCGAGGTCCAGGCCGCCATCGGCAAGACCATGCGCATCAACGAGCTGGCGCGCCACATGATCGTCCGCAGCAGCAACCTGGCGACGAACCTGCTGCTGGACCTGCTTGGCATCAGTTTTCTCCAGCGCGCGCTGGACCAGTATGAGCTCACGGGCATCGACCTGCGGCGCGGGGTGGAGGACGAGCTGGCGTTCGAGCACGGCATCAGCAACCGCGTCACGGCGCAGGGGCTGGTGCAACTCCTGCGACTGATCGCGGAGGAGCGCGCCTTCACGCCGGAGCTGTCCCGGGCCATGCTCGGCATCCTGCACGACCAGGAATTTCGCAGCGGGATCCCCGCGGGGCTGCCCTCCGGCGCGCGGGTCGCGCACAAGACCGGCGAGATCTCCACCATCGCGCACGATGCGGGCATCGTGTACCTGTCGAACCGGAAGCCGTACGTCGTCGCGATCCTCACCGAGTGGGACCCGAAGACCGCCGGACGCTCGCCGACGATCGCGGCCGCGTCGTACATGGTCCACGAGCAGCTGGCGAGCGGCCGGGATGACTATGAGTGAGGCCGCCGTGGCCGGCACGGCCCTGTATGGCGCCATGCACTCCAGCCTTCCGCTTCGCATCGTGGACGGGCGGCGCCTGGAGAAGCAGTTCCGCGACGTGCTGAAGCCCGGCGGCGTGCTGCACGACGCGCAGGGGCAGGCGCACACGCTGCCGCGCTACTTCTACGAAATACCGTCGTGGCAGACCGCGCTCGGCCTCCAGCTCACGGAGCACTTCGCGCTGTGGGAGTTCATCCACACGGACGTGCATGAAGCGGCGCCCCTGCGCACGTTTCCTCGCTACGTGCCGTGCGCCATCACACTGCTGGCGCTGGCGCTGGAACGGTTCCGCGATGCCGCGGGAGCCATGGTGCACGTTGCCGCGAATGGCGGGTACCGATCGCCGGCGCACGCACTCACGCCGCAGGCCACGCCACACGCGTGGGCCAGCGCCGTGAACATCTACAGGATGGGCAACACCCTGCTGGACAGCAGTGAAGCGCTCGAGCACTACGCCCAGATCGCGGTGAAATCGATGCCGGGCGTGTACGTGCGCCCGTTCGGGAACCGGCCGGGCACGACGGACGATCACCTGCACCTGGACTTCGGCTACGTGGTGGCGGTGCCGCGCGGCGCGCCATTCGAGACGCACAGTCCCCGTCTGGAAGGGGAGTCCGCATGACGAAGGTCGAACGCGCGGAAGAGCGCGCGCGCCCGCAGCCGCAGCCCGTGTCACTCGGGGCGATGGGGATCGAGTCGGAGTTCATGGTGCACCTCGATGGGCAGCCAGTGAAGCCCGAAGAGGTCTTCAAGTCGCCGACGAACATCGTACGCGCGACCATGATGCATCGCACCGGGCATTCGTATCACCTGCCCACCGGCGGCGCGGTGTACTTCGACACGGGCGTGATCGAGATCGCCACCGGGATGATCGAGATCGACCTGGGATGCGCGGCGCGCGCCGGACGATCGCTCTGGGAAAACATCCGGTATCTCCGGACGGAGCTGGACGAGTGGGAGCAAACGCATGGGCACGCCGTGGAGCTGTCGGGCTTCAGCTCGCATTACAACGTGTCGTTCACGCCAGGCGCGCGGGAGCGCACCGAGGACTGCTCGGTGGAGACGCTCGCGCTGCTGCTGACGTACATCCTGCCCGTGCCCGTGATGCTGCTCGCCGCCAACCGCCGGTCCACGGGCATCGGCGTGCGGCCGCGCGGCAACCGCGTGGAGGTCACGGCGGACTTCACGCCGGATGCGTCGCTCATGATCGCGACGGCCACCCTCTGCGTCGGGATCATCAAGGCGGTGATGACGTGGCCCACGTACCGCCTGGAGGAGCTCGACCGCTTCACGCGCGAGCTGCCGATGATACGCGACGTGACGCCCGTGCCGCACAGCTCCCGCAAGGGGTGGTCGGCGAAGTACACCTGCTACCCGGAGAACCCGTTCGCGTCGGACATCGACGAGCCCATGTGGAAGACGACCGGCGGGGAGACGCTGTCGCTTCGCGCCATGGCCGGGCGCATCACGCAGCACTTCTGGCCGTCCATCCAGCGGTTCGCCGACCCGTTCACGCTGCGGCTCATCGGCGGCGTCATGCGCGGCCGCGCGCCGTCACTCCTGGAACTCGGCGACCGCCCTCCCGCGTACGACAGCATCGGGCGGTTGTGCCGGTGGGACGATCTTTTTCCGGACACGGTGCTGCCGCGATCGCGCTACGAGCGGGTGCTGGGACATGCGATCAACGGGGAGCAACTGTCGCTGGACCGCGAGGTCTACGTGCCCGTGGGGATGCAGGGCTGGTCGCACGTGGTGTTTCGCCGCGCCCGGGACAAGTCGCGGCACGTGATGTCGCTCGACCTGTTGCTCGACCACCTCGAGGACTGGGACGCTGGCGCGAGGTAGTCGCCGAGCCGACGGTCCAGGCGGCGATGCTCAGAACTCGCGCTTCTTCATTTCCTTGAAGAAGTGCGTCCGCTCGATGTCCTGATCGGCGTCGTTGTTCGGCGGCAGGGTCTTGTCGAACTGCCGCCCGTCGCGCGCCTTGGCGAGCTTGGCCGCCTTGGCTGCGTTCTTCCGGATGAGCTTCTGGAGCTGTTTCTCGTCCATCGTTCCTGTGGCGAACGTGAAATGGATGGGGCAGACGCGAAGGGGTGCTGCATTATATACGCAGGACCGCCGGCCGGCGTTACCGGCCGGCGCGCAGCCCCAGCGAGCGGAGCGTCAGCGCATCGGGGGTCGGCGCGACGACATCCCTGGCGCCCCGCGCCTGCACGGCGAGCGCCAGCTCGCCCAGGTTGATGGTGGCGGACACGGGGAGCGGCAGCCCTCCCATGACGTGGCGCGCGAAGAACTCGGTGAGATCCTCGCCCGTGGCCTCGCGCACCGCGCGCGCGACGTCCATCGTGGTGTAGCGCCGGGCCGCCCGATCATGGTTGGCATGCATCCAGCGCATGACGTCGTCCAGGCTTTTGGCATCGTTCGTCCGGCCGCGAATGGTGCGGTCGAGCAGGAGCGCGGCCGTCCACCCGCCGTAGTGCACGAGGAACTGGTTCGCGCCCCCCCCCTTCTGCTGCCCGGCCTGCGACAGCGTCAACCGGTCCTGGCCGGAGGCGCTCGCGTAGAACCCCACCGCGGTCGCCGCGGCGCGGATGGCGGTGAGGTCATCCATCAGCCCCAGGCGAGCAGCCGTCTGTGCCGCGTAGAATTCGCTGGCGCCTTCGTTGAACCACTCCTCGCCGGGCCCGGCGAACCGGAAGCTCTCGCCGTTCCAGAGATGAAACGTCTCGTGCAGGAGCGTCATCTTCCAGTCGTAGAATCCGAACGCCGGCTGCCGGCCGATGAGCAGCGACAGGACGCCCGGTTCCGCGCTGCCGCCGCCGAGCTGATCGAAGGCGACGTTGAGCGTGAGCTTGACCGTGGGCGTGCCGTCCATCGCGCGGGGTAGGGCACCAAAGACCTCCGTGTAGCGCGCCAGCGCTCCCGACATCACCTCGCGGATCTGGTTCTCCATGTCCGTGGAGCGCGTGTCGCGGAACCGGATCGTGACCTCGATGTTCGACGCGCGAAACCGGACGAGGTTCTCGCCGCCCCGCTGCGCGTGCAGCGCGGCCGGTAGCACGAGCGCGGACAGCAGCGCGAAACGCGCGCACCGGAGGGCGTTCGCCACCATCGCCACGATCCGCATCATGCGGCTGAGTGCGGGCTACCCACGGTGCAGGACCGTGTCCACGGCTCGCTCTTCCTTGCCGTCAGGGTAGACGTTGTGCATCACCAGGCGCAGGGCGTCTCTGCCCGGCGTGATATCGATGCGCCATCCCCAGTCCGGTCCGGGCGGCGCGGCGTAGCTCCCGCGGACGGTGAGAGCGCCGCTGGCGGCGGCACCCGCGCAGGCCATCACCTTGTCGCTCGTGTGCCACGTGTCCGCCCAATGCAGCGTGAGCGTGTGGTCGCCCTTCTGAAATCCCACGAGCATCGTCCCTTCCTGCGGCGTCTGCTTGTACGACCAGGTGTAATCGAGTCGCACGAAGCGCCCATTCAGCACAGGAGTGACCGTCGCGCTCGCGGCCGATTCATCCGAGACGCCCCTCGAGGGATCCTGGAGCGTGTTGCGCCCGGCCCACGTTCCGCGGCAGGCGGCCAACGCATCCAGGGCGATCATCTCTGCCTCACTGGGTGTCCGGATTCACGGCGG
>JBBDYA010000013.1:37459-47097 GCA_040902005.1 Gemmatimonadaceae bacterium
GGGCACGGGGGGGGGGGGCGCGCCGAAACGCAGCGTGCTGAGCACCAAGCCCAACGTATCGGGATCGAGATCCGAGCCGCGCGCCGCCCAGATGAGGTAGCACCCGCCCGGCGCGCGGTTGGCGGCGAAGAGCACGGTCGTGCGATCGGCTCGTCCGCTCAGCAGCAGCCAGCCCTCGCCACGCCGAACCGTCGTCTCGTCTCCCCCCCCCTCGTGTACGGAGATCTTGGTGGAGTCGAGGGTGAATCCGTTCGTTCGCGCGATCTCATTCACGTCACCGCGCCGCATGGCGATCGTGAGCGGCCACAACTCGAGGAACCCCCGGTCGAGCACGGGACTGTCCGCGCGTGGCGTATGCTCGTCGCACTCCTGGATGCGGGCGGCCTGCAGGCCAAAGGTGAATCCCACGGGCTGGAGGAAGTGCAACCCGGCGGGATGCACCACGCGCTCCCAGCTGTCCGGCGCGACGAACGCTTCACGGGTGCTCACGGGCGCCCCCCGGTCCACCTGGGCTTCCTGTGCCGGTAGCTCGCGAGTGCGCGAGCGATCGGGGGGGCCGCACGCGGCGGCCGACAGTATCAGCAGGAGGACGCTCTTTCGCATGCTCGCAAGTTACCGCGCCATGTCATTCACGGGACCACCCCGTCTCTGTCGCGGGAATCCGGGTGCGTTCGCTGGAAACAATCACCTGCTCCGGCCCGTCCTGCCAGATGCAACCCTCAGGGCTCACGCGCTGTCTACCCAATATCTGCCCGCCGGCCCCGTCCGCCATCCCGACGTCCCCCCCCCCATGCGCAACCTGAAGCTGGCCTTCCGCACGCTGTTCAAGACGCCGTTCGTCACCACGGTCGCCGCGCTGTCGCTCGCGCTGGGAATCGGGGCGAACGCGGCGATCTACTCGCTGTTCGAGGAAATGCTGCGGCGGCCACTGCCGGTGTACCAGCCGGAGCGGCTCGTCAATCTGAGCGCTCCCGGTGTGATGAACGGCTCCACCTCGTGCAGCCAGGCGGGCAGCTGCGAGGTGATCTGGAGCTACCCGATGTTCAAGGACCTCGAGAAGTCGCCGGCGCAGTTCAGCGGCGTGGCGGGACACGTCGGCATGGGCGTCAACCTGGCGTTCAACGGTCGGACGCCGCTGAATGCCGAAGGGGCCATGGTGTCCGGCGGGTACTTCTCCGTGCTGGGGCTCCAACCCGCACTCGGCCGGCTGCTGACCCCCGCGGACGACGAACCCGTGGGCGCGAACTTCGTAACCGTCCTGAGCCACGCGTACTGGGAAACGCATCTCGGATCGGACTCCACCATCGTGGGACAGTCCCTGCTGGTGAACGGCCAGCGGATGACGGTCATCGGCGTCGCGCCGCGCGGCTTTGACGGAACGACGCTCGGAGCCAAGCCGTACGTATTCGTCCCGATCTCCATGCGCGCCGAGATGCATCCGGGATTTCGCGGCTTCGAGAATCGGCGTACCTACTGGGTGTACTCGTTCGCCCGCCTCAAGCCCGGCGTGACGGTGGACCAGGCCACGGTCGCGATCAACGCGGTCTACCAGCCGATCCTGAACGAGGTCGAGGTGCCGCTCCAGGACGGGATGAGCGACCAGACGCTCGCGCGCTTCAAGTCCAAGAAAGTCGTCGTGGAAGACGGTCGCCGCGGGCAGAGCCAGGTGCACGCCGAGGCCGGCACGCCGATCATGCTGCTGTTCGCGGTGACCGGAGTCGTGCTCCTGATCGCCTGCGCGAACATCGCCAACCTCCTGTTGGCCCGTGCGGCGAACCGCTCGATGGAGATGGCCGTGCGGCTCTCACTCGGCGCCAGCCGGCGCCAGCTGCTGTCGCAACTCCTCACGGAATCCGTCGTGCTCGCACTGATTGGCGGCGTGGCGAGCATCGTCGTGGCGCACTGGACGCTGAACGGCATCGCATCGCTGCTGCCGGACCAGGTCATCTCGACGATGGAATTCAGCCTCAACTGGCCCACGGTCCTGTTTGCCGGAGCGATCTCCCTGGTGACTGGCGTGCTCTTCGGACTGTTTCCCGCGCTGCACAGCACGCGCCCCGATCTGGTGACGGCGCTGCGCAACAATTCCGGGAAACTGTCGGGGGGCCGCGCCGCGGCCCGCTTTCGCTCGTCGCTGGTGACGGCGCAGATCGCGCTGTCCATGACGCTGCTGATCTTCGGCGGATTGTTCATCCGCAGCCTCGCCAATGTGAGTCGCGTGGAGCTTGGCCTGGACGTGGACAACATGGTGACGTTCACCATTTCGCCGGTCCGGAACGGCTACGACTCCACGCGTGCCAGGGCACTCTACGCCCGTGCCACGGAGGACCTGGCCGCGATTCCGGGCGTTTCCGGCGTGACGGCGTCCGTGGTCCCGGTGCTGGCCGGCAACAACTGGGGGAACAGCGTGCGCGTGCAGGGATTCGAGCGTGGTCCGGACACGGATGCGAACTCGCGCTTCAACATGGTCGCGCCGGATTTCTTCAGGACGATGGACATCCGGCTGCTGGCCGGGCGCGAGTTTGCGCTCTCCGATGAACGGGGCGGGGCGGGCGTGGCGGTCGTGAACGAGACGTTCGCGAAGAAGTTCGGTCTGGGGCGCGACGCCGTCGGCAAGCTCATGTCGCAGCGGGACACGGGCGCCATGGAGCTCCAGATCGTGGGACTCATCCAGGACGCGAAGTACAGCGACGTGAAGGACACCGTGCCGCCGCAGTTCTTCGTTCCCTACCGGCAGACGGGCAACTGGGGGCGCATCACCTTCTACGCGCGCACCGCGGGCGACCCGGTGCAACTGCTACGTGCCGTTCCCGGCGTCGTGCGGCGCCTGGACGCGAACCTGCCCATCGAAAACCTGAAGACGATGCCGCAGCAGGTGAAGGACAACGTTTTCCTCGATCGCATGATCAGCATCCTGGCCACCGCGTTCGCGATGCTCGCGACGGTGCTCGCCGCGGTCGGCCTGTACGGCGTGCTGGCGTACTCCGTGGCGCAGCGCACGCGCGAGATCGGCGTGCGCATGGCGCTGGGCGCGAGCTCGGGCGCGGTCCGCACGATGGTGCTGCGACAGGTGGGCCTGATGACGGTGATCGGTGGCGCAATCGGGATCGCCGGCGCGCTCGCGCTGGGGCGCGCGGCGCGCTCGCTGCTGTACGAGATCACGGGATATGATCCGCTGGTGCTGGTAGCTTCTGCATTCGTGCTCGCGCTCGTGGCACTGGCAGCGGGCTACCTGCCGGCCGCGCGGGCGAGCAGGATCGATCCGATGCAGGCGTTGCGCTACGAGTAGCGCGTTATCCCGCGGCCAACAGGCACCACAAGATCACGAACGGTGCAAATCGCATGGGGGCCTCCTCCCGTGCTACTAGCGGGAGACGCGAATGATCGCCTCGATGGACCGCTCCACATCCTCGTCCGTCGTCGCCCAGGAAATGACGCTGATCCGCATCGCGGTCTGGTTCTGACACACGGTCTCGCCGCACCAGCAGGTGCCGTCCGCCTGGAGCGCGGCGATCGCCCGGCGCGTGTGTTCCGGTGACCCGAACGACACGACCACCTGGTTCAGCACCACGTCGTTGAGCACCTGGTGCCCCGCGGCGCGCAGCGCGTCACCGAAGCGCCGCGCCTGTCGGCAGTTGCGCTCGACGAGCTCGGCCAGCCCGGATCGACCCAGCGAACGCAGCGCGGCCCAGACGTCCACGCCGCGCGCGCGGCGCGACAGCTCCGGCGTGTAGTCCGACGGATTCCGGTGTTCGGAGGCGGTCGGCAGGTACTCTGCGCTCACGGCCATGGCCGAACGCAACGCGTCGCCGTGCCGCACGAACGCAATGCCGCTGTCGTACGGCACGTTGAGCCACTTGTGTCCATCGGTCGCCCAGGAATCCGCGGCCTCCACCCCCTCCACGAGATGCGCCCGGGAGGGAGCCACACGCGCCCAGATGCCGAACGCGCCGTCCACGTGCACCCACGCTCCGGCGGCGCGCGCGCGTTCGGAGATCTCGCGCACCGGATCGCACGCGCCGGTGTTCACGTTCCCCGCCTGCGTACAGATGATGGTCGGCCCGTCCAGCGGCGGCAGGGCATCGGCCCGCATGCGTCCCTGCGCATCGGTGGGAATCCTTACCACCCGATTGCGTCCCAGGCCGATCACGCCCAGCGCCTTGAGGAGCGTGGGGTGCGCCTCCGCGCTCACGATCACGGTGACGGGCGGCGCGCCGAACAGCCCGTCGGCCTCCACGTTCCATCCGACCCGCGCGAGCACCGCATGGCGCGCGGCGGCGAGTGCGGTGATGTGCGCCACGGTGGTGCCGGTGACGAACGCGCCCGCGCAATCCGGGGGGAGCTGAAGCACGTCCAGCAGCCACCGGAGCGCGATCTCTTCCAGCGTGGCCGTGGCCGGCGTGACGTTGTACAGCCCCGTGTTCTGGTCCCATGCGCTCGCCAGCCAGTTCGCGGCCAGGGCCGCGGGCAGCGACCCGCCGATCACGAACCCGAAGAAGCGCGGCCCCGCCATCGCCATCGTCGCGGGTGATCCAAGGTCATCCAGCTCCGCGAGCACCGCCCGCGGATCGATCGGGTCGTGCTGGAGCCGAACGTCCAGGGCCGCCAGACCGCGAACGGCGTCCGGCGCCGGCGCGACGCCACGCGTTTCAATGTCCCTGAGATACCGCGCGGCGCGCCGGGCGGCATCGGACAGCAGGTCGTTCATGAGGAGCGATGAGAGGAGGGGTGGATTCCTCGTCGCTTCGCGACTCGGAATGACATTTTTCAGAGCTTCCCTAGGCAGCCTGCGTCAACAGCCACACGCCAAGCGCCGCGATGAGCCAGGCGACCAGCGTCCGGAACCGCGCGACGGTCAGGCCGAACAGCAGGCGTTCGCCGGCGAGCGTGCCGATGACGACGCCGGCGCTCGCGATCGCGACCAGTCCCGCCAGGTCCCGGATCGCGTCGCCGGAGCGCCAAAGGTAGAAGGGCAGGCGCGCCGCGTCCACGATGATCCCCACGGCCGTGGAGGTCGCGACGAACGCGAGTGGCGAAAGTGAAAACGTGAGCAGCGCGGCAGAGCGGAGCCCGCCCTGGTTGCCCGCGGCTCCACCAAAGAAGCCCGACAGCAACCCGAGCGCGGAGGCAGCGCCTCCACTCGCACGCCACCTGAGCGTCAGGTTGCTCAGCGTCACGATCGCCGTCGCGAGCAGCAGCGCGCCCAGGAGCAGCGTGAGCGCCCGCGACGAGAAGCGCGTGTAGGCGAGCGCCCCGGCCATTCCCCCGAGGGCGCTCAACACGCCGAACGAGCGCATCACGCTCCAGTCGATGGAGCGTCGCAACCGCCAGCAGCGGAGCGCGGTCGCGATCAGATGCGGCACCGCGACGACGGCGACCGCCACGGGCATGCCGAACCGGACCGCGATCAGTGGCGTGAGCAGACTGCCGATGCCGAACCCGGCGACGGCCGCCGTCGCGGCACTCAGGATTGCGACGAGCAGCACCGCGACGAGGAACAGCGGATCCATGCCGAACGCAAAGGTGCCCGCGGGCGTCGCGCAAGATTGGCGTGGTGAGACACGCGCGCGCAGATTCCGCGGGTGACGAATACCACGGCGGAGTATGCCATCGAGCGGGCCGGCACCCCGATTCGCTTTCGCGCGGCCAAGGCCTACGCGATCACGCTCCGCATCCTGATCGGCTACCTGTGGCTCGCGATCTGGCGCCCTGTGCTGGGCCAGAACCTGTACGAGGCGAAGCTCGTCGCGCGCCATCGCCGCACGTCGAAGCGGCTGGTCACCGCGATTCTCGAGCTCAAGGGGCTGTTCATCAAGGTGGGACAGCTCATCAGCATCCTTACCAATTTCCTGCCGGCGGAATTCCGCGAGGAGCTGGAGCAGCTGCAGGACGACGTGCCCGCGCGTCCGCTGGACGAGGTCGTCGCGCGCATCCGGAAGGAGTTCGGCAAGCCGCCAGAGGAGCTGTTCGCGTCGTTCGACATGGTGCCCATCGCCAGTGCCTCGCTGGCGCAGGTGCACGAGGCGCGGCTGCACGACGGGCGCAAGGTGGCCGTCAAGGTGCAGCACGCCGACATCGAAGCCATCTCGCGGCTCGATCTTGCCGTGCTTGGCGGCATCCTGGATCTCGTGCAGCTGTTCGTTCGGATCCGCGGACTGGAGTCCTATCACGCGGACATCTCGCAGATGATCCACGAGGAGCTGGACTTCACGCAGGAGGCGCGCAACATCGCGACGATCGCGGCGAACTTCGCGGGGAACACCGAGGTGCGGTTTCCGGCGGTGGTCCACCAGCTCTCGTCGGAGCGGGTGCTCACGACCGAATTCGTCGAGGGGACGAAAATCACCGACTTTGCGGCCCTGGAGGCGCAGGGGATCGACCGTCCCGCGCTCGCGGCACGGATCCTCACGGCGTACTGCCAGATGGTATTCGTGGACGGTGTCTTTCATGCCGATCCGCATCCCGGCAACCTCATCGTCCAGCCCGATGGCGGGGTCACGTTCGTGGACTTTGGCGCGGTGGGGCGCCTGGCGCCCAACGTGAAGGCCGGGATTCCGGTGTTCTGGAACGGCGTCGTCAAGCGCGACCCGCAGCAGATCACCACCGGGTTGCGCCAGGCCGGCTTCATCGCGCGCGACCCGCAGCTGGGCGAGGAGGACGTGGCCGAGCGCGCCATCAACTATTTCCAGAAGCGCTTCCTGGAGCAGATGACGCTCGAGTCGTTCTCGCTGAAGGATATCCAGGTGGACATGCGCACGAAGATCGAGGCCATGGCGGACCTGCGGAAACTCGACATTTCCTTCCGCGACCTGTCGCGCGCGTTCCAGGTGCCCAAGGAGTGGGTGATCTTCGAGCGTTCCGCGCTGCTGCTGGTGGGCCTGGGAACACAGATCGACCCGAACATGAATCCGCTCCGGACCGTGGGCCCGTACCTCCAGGATTTCGTCCTTGGCAAGGACGCGGACTGGAAAGCGCAGATCAGCACGGCGATCCGGGAGATGGCGATGTCGGCGATTGCCATCCCGGACCGGACGAACCGATTCCTGGAACGCGCCAACCGCGGGGACGTGGAGCTCCAGATCTCGAGGCTCCCGGAGAGCGCCATGCTGCTGTATGCGGGGGCGCAGCAACTGGTGTTCGCCTTTCTGGCCATGGGGATCGGCGCGCTGGCGTACGTGCTGGATGTGCGCGGCGAGGGGATGCTCTCGGTGCTCGCATGGGCCGCGTCGGCGCTGTGCGTCCTGGGCCTTGGCGGAGCCCTGCTGCGCGCGCGCGGATTACGAAAGCTGATCGGCGCGCGTCGGGCTCCCTAGTGTACTCGTCGTGCATCTTCTGCGCAGGCGCCCTCGGCGCGAATGAATCCCTCGAGCGTTTCCCCGTGGGGAAACGCCTCGCGTTCGACCCGGGCAAGGGACGGCTCTGGGCCGTCTGTCCCGGTTGCCGCCGCTGGAACCTTGCGCCGATCGAGACCCGCTGGGAAGCCGTGGAGGATGCGGAGCGTTTGTTTCGCGGCCAGCGGCTGCGCGCGAAGACCGACAACATCGGCCTGACGAAGCTCAAGGAGGGAACAGAGCTCGTGCGCATCGGGCCCGCGCTGCGCCCGGAGTTCGCCGCGTGGCGATATGGCAGGATCTTCGGGCAGCGACTTCGCCGCAACGCCGCCATGATTGGAGGCGGATCCGCGCTCCTCGCAGCGGGGGCGGCGGTTGGGGGAGCACCGCTGCTCTCCACGCTCGCCGCCCTGCCGCCGGTCTGGTTGATTGCTCTCCACCTGATGGTTCCTTTCCTTGGCGTTCACCGACGTCTGAAATCGACCAAGGTCATTGGCAACGACGACAAGATGCTTCGGGTCTTCCGCGCCGATCTGGATCACACCGAGCTACTCGCGGGCGAGGAAGAAGATCCCTGGCGGCTGCGCCTTCGTCATTCCTATGGAACACAGGAGCTTGGGGGCGAACGCGCGCGCCGCGCGCTCGGCGTCATTCTGGCGCGCGTGAATCGCGCGGGCGCGGCGGCCGGAACGGTGCGTGACGCCACCGGGATCATCGCCGACGCCGGCGATCCGGAACGGGTGCCGGCTATCGTCGCGAAGGTGGCACGGCAGCGTGCGGGCGACTTCGCCGAGGAATACCGCGCCTATCAACGCGGCGAATGGCTCAAGAATCCCTTCAGGCCGGACGCGATCTCGAAGAAAGACTGGACGCGCGGCCAGGAGCCCACCAATCGCGGCGCGCTTCCAAAGCTGCCCCGCGAACTCCGGCTCGCGCTGGAGATGGCCCTGCACGAGGACACCGAGCAAGCAGCGCTCGAGGGCGAACTCGCGCTGCTCGCGGCGGCGTGGCGCGAAGCGGAGGAGATCGCGGCCATCGCCGACAATCTGCTCACGCCGATCCCGGCGCGTCTGCCGAAACCCTGAGCGCCGGCGCGGCCTCGCGGAGCAGCGCGTTGGCCGCGGCCAGCCGCCCCGCAATCCGCTCAGGGGCCGCCCGGCTTCTTCCCCCGGAAATGGAAGTCGATGAGCCGCTGCTCCTCGTACGCCTCGTCCATGTCGCTCTTGACCAGCGGGTCCATCACCTGCACGGACGACACCTCCACGATCACGGGAATCGACGGCAGGATCTCGCCAAAATCCGTCGTGACGCGCATGTCGAAGAGATACTCGAGGCGCTTGTCGCGTCGCGACAGGTGCAACACCGTCCGCCTGATCTGCAGGCTCTGCGGGTCGAGGTACATCGAGCCATTCACGTCCGGCTTGTCGATGTGCTCGGCGGCCACGAGGTCCACGCGCACGAAGTCGACGCTGTCCACCTTGTCCAAACCGGCGTAATGGAAGCAGTGCGAACGCAGGAAGTTGTCGTCCGCGATTTCGGCGAGCGTCGGAATCCTGAAGGCGCTGGCGCGTCCCCGGCGCACAATGACCTCGCCCGGGCGGTACCGCCAGCGCGTGCGGCTGTCGATGAACTGCGGCCCCCGCCAGAACAGCGCGAGCCGGCCCGTCTCGCGCATCCGGTTGGTCATCGTGCGCTCCATCGTATACATGAACGGATACGATCGCGCGAGCAGCCGGAGCTGTTCGGCATTGAACTTGAGCTGCTCGAACACCGCGAAGAGTGTCGGGTCGGCCTCGGGCGTCGGCGCTCCGGGGTTGCGGCACGGTGGCCAGCTCCGCACGGTGACCCGCGACAGGTTCAGCACTACCCGCGTCATGGCGATGTGCACGGTGTCCGTCGCGCCCGGGCGAACGTGTACGAGGAGCTCTTCCGGCGTAAACCCCAGCCGACGCACGCGAACCTGGCGCGGTCCAGCCGGAATGTCGCGCAGTACGAACCTGCCACTGTCGTCGGTGAACTGCTCGCGTCCGAGTTGCGTGATGGAGACGATGCCATGCGCGAGAGCCTCGCCCGTTTCGCTCGCGACGATCACGCCGGCGATACCGCCGCGCTGCGCATGGACCGGCACCGCCCCCAGGCCCGAGATGATGCCCCACAATGCAATGATGCTGAACGCGCTCCGCATGGCGGGCAGAACATAACGCCGGCAACCGCCTCACGGAACGGTCGACCCGCGCACCGGTGGGAGGCACGGGCGACGGGTCTCGCTCCGCGCGACTGTGCTCAATACTGGCAAGGAGGGCGCTT
>JBBDYA010000014.1:0-1223 GCA_040902005.1 Gemmatimonadaceae bacterium
CGTCCAGGTCAGCGCTTCCCAGTCGTTGACCGTCAGGCCGTGCGAGTTCCACGGTACGCGCGTGCGGACCAGGTAGAAGTGACCGTCGTCGAGCGCGCGGCCCACGCCGTAGAAGTACGCGAGCAGCAGGTTGCGGTTTATCAACCGGTCGAGCGCGTCGTTGCCGATGGACTGCTCGAACGACCGTAGCGTCTCGGTGGTGATGCGCAGCAGCTCTTTCCAGCCGCGCCGCCGCATCACCGCAACAGTTGCTTCGGCGCCGTCGCGCTCGGGGCCGGCGCCGATGTAAAACGCGTCCTCCACCCGCTCACCCGCGGCGATCTCGATCTCGCGCGTGAGCGACCAGCGCGGCGACTCGCCGTCGCTCACTTCCACCCTGCACTCCCCGGCGCCGCCGATGGCCAGCGCCGCGTGCGCGGGGATCGCCGCGCCGTCCAGCACGATCACTCCGCTGTCACCCTCGGCTATGCGATGCGCGTCGTCGAACGTGCGCGCCGAGCGAACGCGCTGCTGGCGGTGGCCGAGCGTCCCCTCGAAGCCGAGCGTAACGGTGATGGGCGACTTGCTCCGGTTTACCATGCTGATCGCGTACACCGCTCCCGCGACGTCCGCATCCCGGCCGTAGGGCGCGAAGATCGTTCCCCGCACGGCGAGCTCACCGGCGATGCAGTTGAAGGTCGGCAGCCAGGCAAACACGCGCTCCCACGCCATCCCCTCCGCGGCCAGCTCGCGCACGACGCCGCCGACCCGGATCACGGGCCGGGCGAGCGGAGCCGCGCCACCGTCCACGAAGTCCGGCCCGCCCGCAAACTCGATCGCGCCGCGGGCGGCGCGGTGCAGCATCCCGATCGCGTGCAGCGAGCCGTCGGCGGGATGGATGCACGGCAGCGCCAGCCAGTGGTTGCCGGTGACCTGCCACGGAATTCCAGGCGGAGTCGTCATTGAGACAAAGAATCTACGGGGGCTACCTACGGGAGGAGTGCAGTGGGATCCTAGCTGTTAGCGGTGAGTGATCCAATCAGTTGCGAGCAGGAAGTACCAGCGGAGACGCACTGACAGTATTGAGTAAAGTGAGCCTCCGCGCCGGCATCGATCAGCATCGAACTCTACTCAATGCTGTCAGTTCTTTTCCGCAGGTACTTCCTGCTCGGAACTGACCAAACTCATTGCTAACAGGCCAAGTGACAGTAATCGGGGGTCAGTGAGGTGACAGTATTCGGGGG
>JBBDYA010000015.1:0-12821 GCA_040902005.1 Gemmatimonadaceae bacterium
GATCGGGAACCTCGGGATACGTACACAGGCGACGCGCCACTCCGTTTGCACACCCCACCTCCACTGCGTGTTGAAGACGACCCTCCCCCCCCCCTCCCCCCCTGCCACTGCGCACGCTCTCCCCCTTTTCGATCGCGATCCGCAATCGCTGTCGTCGCCGGCTGACCCGCAATCGCACCGCGCCGCCCAGCTTCGTGGCGCCGGCGGTGCCCACCGTGACGAACGCCGCGTTCGAGTCGCGCGCGAGCCCGGTGAGTCGCACCGCCACCGCGCGCGAGATCGGCGGCGCGGAATCGAGCACGACCAGCGAGAACGCCGCGCTGCGCAGCAGCACGTCGGCGCACCACGCGGCGTTCGAGACGCTCGGCGGACGCACGATCCACACGCCGATCTGGTGGCCCAGATGGGCCCAGTCGCGCGGCGCGAGCGTGCGTGACGCATCGATGTAGGCGACCCACTCACCGCGTTCGACGGCGGCCTCCACGATCCGGCGCAGCAAGGTGAGCTTCCCTGTCGCGCCCACGACTTCCGTGAGCCGTCCCCGCGGCAGGCCGCCGGACGCGAGCGCGCGATCGAGCGCGTCCATGCCCGTGGGCATCCCCGGCGCCGGCGGCAGCGGTGCGGGGAGCAGCGCGCGCAGCGTCTCGATCGCGAGCGCGGACGACGCCGCACGCAGGGTGATCGTGGACGAATGATCGATGGCGGTCGAAGCAGCACTCACGAGAAAATCAGGGTTGCAGGGATCGAGCCGTACCCGAAGAAAGACCGAAAATGTGGGGGAAGAAAAGGGAACCGTCAACAGTTTTCTGCTGACGGCTTATCCACAGCTTGTCCACACACTGCTGGATCAGAATGCGAACAGCAGCTGACAGTCGAGCGGTGTCTCCGCCTCGTCCACGTCGTCGTCGTCACTGGCTTCGCGCCCGAACGGCACGCCATATCGCGCGCACACTTTCCTGAAATACCGTGACAGCCCCTCGCGGTAGCGATCCCCAGCGTGGTGGCTGCGTCCGTAAGTGGCGCGATACCGCGGCGCGAGATCCGGAAACTCCTTCTCGATGAACGGCAGGTACCGCTGGCGCGCCGCCGAGCGCAACCGGAGCGCGCAGGCATTGATGTACGACGCGCCCGCGTCCGCGATCGCCTTCACCAGCGGCTCAAGCTGATCCGGCTGGTCCGTGATCCCCGGCAACACCGGCATCACGTTGATCCCGGCCTCGATGCCGTGGTCGCGCAGCCGCGCGAGCGCGCGCAACCGCGCCTCGGGAGTGGGCGCGCGCGGTTCCAGGCGCCGCGCCAGCTCGCGATCGATCGTGATGAGCGAGAGGTGCACGCTGATCCGGTTGTGGCGCTGAATTCTCCTCAGTAAATCGACGTCGCGCGTGACCAGCGGGCTCTTCGTGATGATCCAGCAGTGCAACCCCTCGTGCTCCGCCAGCACCTCGAGAATGCCACGCGTGATCCGGAAGCGTCGCTCGGCCGGCTGATACGGATCGGTCGCCGTGCCGATGCCGATCCCTTCGCCTTTCAGCAGGTTCAGGTGCCGGTCGGACCCGTGCCGGAGCGTGCGACGCAGCACCTCTGCCGCGTTTTCCTTGACGAAGATCTGTCGCTCGAACGCGAGCCAGGGCGGCAGCGTCTCGAACGCCTCGCGCAGCAGCGTCTGCTCGGGATGCGCCGACACGGAGCGCTCGATGACGTAGCGGTGCGCGTAGCGCGCGTAGCAGTAGGCGCAGCCAAAGGCGCAACCCACGTAAGGATTGATAGACCAGAACCCCATCCCCGTGACATCCGTTCCGTTGAGCACCGACTTCGCGCGCGTGGCGTAATACCGGATGTCCTTCTGCTCTCCAAGCACCGGAAGGGCGGGGCGCTGGAGGGTCTTGTCCGTGTGGAAATCGAAGAGCGACGGCGACTGCATACCGGCAACTAACCGAAGAAATGCCGAAGCCGCAATGGGACATTGCCGGCGTGCGCACATCCCAGGTCCGGAGCCCATATCCCGTGTCCCGGTTTCGAACTAGAATCCCACTCCATGCCGACCGCACTTTCCGACCTCGAGATCAGACGCGGCCTCGCCTCGCTTCCCGGCTGGACGCGCAAGGGCAAGGCGCTCGCGAAGACGTACAGCTTTGCGCGCTTCGGCGACGGGATCCGGTTCGTGAGTCAGGTGGCGGAGGTGGCGGACGGGATGGATCATCATCCCGACATCGACGTCCGCTACACGGACATCACCTTCTCGCTCTCCTCGCACGACGCCGGCGGCATCACGCAGCGCGACCTGGATCTCGCGAAAGGGATCGAGGACGCGGCGGGGTTCGAGAAGCCGAAGAGCTGACCGGTCCCGGCGCCCGGATCTATCGGCGTCGCGCGAGCCTCAGAGCCCGGCGAACAGGTCGTCCACGATCGGCGCGGGTTGCGCCGCGCCCGCGGCGAGCGCGAACAGCTCGTCATCCGTCGCCGAGGTTTCCTCGAAGCGCTGCTGCAATGCCTGCTGCGACGCGTGGGCGTGGAACGCCGCCAGTTCCTGCGCGCGGTACGCCCGCACGTCGATCCGCGCGGTGGCGGGCACGCCCTGCGTCTGGAGCACGGCGCCGGCCTGTGGCCTGGGCCAGGTGACGTAGTACAGCCGTGCCGGCGCATGGGGCGCGAGGCCGTCGGTGATCTGTGACGCGTACGCGGTCTCGAGGGGGGCGAGGAAAAACGCCGCTGTGGCCGCGCGAGAGATCGCCTTGTGGTCCGGGTGCGTGTTCGGTGCCCCTTCCGGTCCGAAGGTGATGATGACCTGCGGACGCTCGCGCCGAATGTGGCGCACCACTTCGCCGATGAGATCATCGGGATTCACCGCGCCCAGCGCGCCGTCGCCGTGCCCAGGCGTCTCCACGGCGTCGAATCCGAGGATGTGAGCCGCGGCCTTCAGCTCGGTCCGTCGCAGCGCGCCGAGCTCCGCTCTGGAGCTGATCGCCAGTCCGGACGTCTTGCCGGCGTCACCGTCGGTGGCGCAGTACACGGTGCAGCGCACGCCGGCCTGGGCGTACTTCGCAAAGGTCCCGCCGCCGGAGAAGGTCTCGTCGTCGGGGTGGGCGTAGACGCCCGTCAGCGTGAACATGGCAGGCGGGGAAGAGGAGAGCGGACTCGTCGAACTTATCGCTTTCGCAGCTCGACGTTCCCATTCACCGTGGAGAGGCGGATGCGGGGACCACCCTTGCCCACCGAGGCCCGAAGCCGGCGCGGATCGATTCGTCCGCTGATCGTCACCGGGAAATCCGTCCTGTAGCGGCCGTTCACCGTGCTGAGATCCACCTCGGCGTCGAGGTCGCCCCCGAACTCCGCGATCACGGTGCCGTTCACGCTCGAGAAGCGCAGGTCCGAGCGCAGGTCGAAGCTGCCCATGCTGGCGCGCACGCTGCCGTTGACGGTGTTGGCGCTGACCGGGCCGCTCAGTGTCGAGACGTAGACGGACCCGTTGACACTCCCCGCATCCACCTCGCCGGCGACGCCCTCCACGCGCACCTCGCCGTTCACCCCGTGTGCCGCGACCTTGACCCCCCGTGGCACGAGCACGCGGAACTCCACGGTCACGTCGTTGGTCCGGTTGCGATTGGTGCCGCGCGAGCGGTATCCGTTCTCGCTGCACGTCGAGTTGTCGCCCCAGAGCGCGCAGATCAGCACGTCCTGGTTGTCGGCGCCAAAGCGCTGCACCTCGAACCGGACGTACTCGGGATCGCCACGCCGGGTGCGCCGCGTTGCCGTGACTTCCACCCGGCTGCCCGCGGTGCTCTGCACGCTGACCGGGCCGTTCAGGTTCCGCAGCATGATCCATCGGGATTGCGGGATCTCGCCGGACCAGGTGAACACATCGCGATCGAGACGCCCGCCCCCTTCCTGCGCAAGCGACTGCGACGGCGCGAGCGCCATCATCGCGACGGCGAGCGTCGCCGCCAATGTCCTCCCTCCAACCTTCTGCCACTGCGTCATGCCGGCTCCTCGCGCCGCGGCTCGCGGCGGGCTGATGTCAAGCTGCGTGGTGCTATCTGGCGGAGCGGAGGCGAACGTCGCCGCTCACGGTGCGTACCTCGAGATCACGTCCCCCCTCGCCGATGCGCGCCTCGACCCGATTGCGGCTCATGCGGCCATTGAGGGTGAGCGGGAAGTCACTGTCCAGAGACCCGCTGACGCTGCGCATGGTCACATCCGCGTTGACCGTGCGGGGCAGCTCCGCGGTGACGTCGCCGCTCACGGAAGTGAACGTCAGTGAACCGCTGCCGGTCAGGGCCGCGATGCTCACGTCCACGTCGCCGCTCACCGACGTGGCGCGCACGCTGCTGACGCGCAGGGCCTCCATGCGGACGTCGCCGCTCACGGACCCCGCCCGCACGTCGCCCTCCGCGCCGACGACGCTCACGTTCCCGCTCACCGAATTGGCACTCACGACCATCGACTTCGGCAGCGTCACGCGGATGTCGATGCGCGCGTCGTCCCAATCGCCGTCGCGCCACCCGCGGCGGTTGCGCACCCGGAGTCCGTTCTCGCTGCAGTCCATGTCGGCGTCCTGGAACATCGCGCAGACCGTGATGCCGGTCGCCGTCTCGATCACCTCGATCGTGACGTCCTCGCGAGCGCGCTCCCGGCCCTGCCGGACACCCACGATCGACACCCGGTCCGTGGCCGAGGCGGTCACGATGACGTCGCCATTGAGGTTGTGCACGCGCACCGTGCTGCCGGCGGCGAGCGCTTTCTCCCAGCGGACGTCGGGCTGCGCGGCGGTGGCCTGCGCGCCCGCCGGTGCGGCGGCGGCGGCGGCGAGGACGAGCGCGAGGGCGGTTTGACGCATGTGCATGGCGGGTGTCCTATCGGTTGCTGGTTCTGGAGCGGATGGTGATGTCGCCGCTGAAGCTCTCGGCGCTGATGCGCGCGTCGCCCTGACCGATGTCGAAGCTGAAGCGCCGGGTGGACCCCATTCCGTGCTCGCCCGGCTTGAGCGTGATCGGAAAGTCGCTCTCGATGCTGCCGTTGTACGTGGACACACTGAGCAGCGCGCCGGTGTTCTGCGGCACCACGAGGTAGATGTCCCCCGAGTGCGATCCCAGTTCGTACCGTCCGGTGCCGTGCACGGAGCCGTCGAAGGTCACGTCGCCGCTGGTGGACTTCGCGCGGACGTACCGGGCGACCACGTCGCGCAGTTCGATGTCGCCGCTGACCGACGTCACCTCCACGTCGCCCTGAACGCCCGTGATCTCCATGTCGCCGTTCAGCGTGTTGACCTCCACGTTCCCCGCGAGGTTTCGCGCGACGAGGTCTCCGGAATAGGTGCGGAGCTCGATGATCTCGGCCGCATCCTCCACGGTCAGATCGCCGCTCTGCGTGCTGGCCTCCACAATACCCCTGGTGCCGGACACCGACACGTCGCCGGCGGTGGCGCGGGCGCTGACGCGCGCGCCGACGGGGACGGTCACCTCGAAGCGCGTGTTGCCGCCATGGGCGCGCGACAGGTCCAGTGACAGGCGGGTGGACGTGGCATCCATCCGGATCACGCCGCGCTCCGAGCGGGCGCGGACACGAATCTGCGGCCGGTCCCAGGCGGTGACGACGATGTCGCCGTTGCCCGCCGACAGCGAAACCGTGCCGCGCCGGTCGAACGCGAACGTCGAATCGATGTCGCTCTCGGTGGCGCTCCTGTTCTGCGCCGCGGCGGGCAGGGCCGCCGCGACCAGCAGGGCAGGGAGCAGAAGGGTGCGATACATGGGGTTCGACCTCAGGTGCGACTCGGCAGCAGCGCCACGGTGCGCATCAGCTCCACCTTGCTCCGGAGCGACTGGTTCAGGAATTCGATGAGGAAGCGGCTCGACGGATCGTCCGCGATGGCTCTCCTGGAATCCGCGATCGCGCTGTCGATCACGAACAGGTTCTTCTCGATGATGGCGACAGTCACCGGGTCCAGTTGGTTGCGGCGCTGTTCGATCAATGCGCGCAGTCGGGCGATCTCGCGATCGTAATCGGCTGTGAGCGTTGCTACCGCGAGCTGCACTTCCACGGAACGCACCGGCTCCCCGGTCGGCACCGTCGACACCGTCCGGACGGGCGTGCCGATGGCCGCCGCGACGCGTTGCGGCGCTCTGGCCGGTGCCGCACCAACCGCCGCGTCCAGGGTGACGCTCGGCGTGCTGTCCGGCGCGCGCTCGGTACTGGCGAGCGGAACCGACCGTTCCGCGACGGGCTCGACGCCGGTCGCCGGTACGGGCGCGCCGCCCCGGGCCGCGTAGCCCAGTACGGCCGCCACCAGCAGCGACGCCGCGAGCATCGCACCCCGCAGCCATCCCGTGCGCGAGCGGCTGACCCACGTCGGCTGTCCCGTCCCGATCGACACCACGGGCGCTTCAATCCGCGCCGCGATGCCGGCCCACAGGTCGCGCGACGGCGTCAGCTCCGGCAGGTTCGCAGCGTCGATGCGCAGCTTGCGCAGATCCGCGAGCAGGGGCCCGCACTCGTCGCACGTGACGGCGTGCTGCTCGATCCCGGCGCGCGTCCCCTCATCCGTCTCGTGCTCCAGGTACGCCATCAGGCGTTCGCCGAACACGTCGCACGTCATCGACTGCTTCATCATCGATTCAACGCCTCCCGCAGGAGCATTCGCGCGCGGTGCAGTTGCGCCTTGGTCGACCCCGTCGTAACGCCCAGCATCGTCGCGATCTCCTCGTGCTTGTAGCCTTCCACGTCATGGAGCGTAAAGACCCGGCGCGCGCCAGGTGGAAGGCGCGTGATCGCCTTCTCCAGATCGAGCAGATCGCCAGGCGCGAGGACCATCCCCACCACGCCGACGAAGCTGTCCATCCCCTGCTCCTCATCTTCCTCCTCGAACCGGCTGCGCCTGCGCCCTTCCGACTTGCGGTCGTTCAACACGACGTTGACCGCGAGGCGGTGAAGCCAGGTGGCGAACGACGCTTCGCCGCGAAACAGGTGCAGCTTTTCCCACGCACGCACGAAGACGTCCTGCGTCAGCTCCTCCGCCCGGGCGCGATCCGACACCATCCGCGCGCAGAGCGCGTACACCCGGTTGAGATGCGTGTGGTACAGGCGCTCGAAAGCCTGCCGATCGCCGGACGCGGCACGCGCCGCGTCGGCATCGAATCGATGACCACCAGAAGGTGTCGTTGCCTCGAGGATTGCCACTGCCGCCATGTATCGTCGGGTCTCCGTCCGTACAATGGAGTAGATACCCGATCGCCGGGGAAGGTTGGAAAAAACGCCGGCGTCAGGATGAGGACGCGGCCCCTGGGCCACTACCGCGCACTACGGGGCTTTGTTTCTGACGGCCTGCACGTCGGCCAGCAGCCGCGGCAGGTCGGCCATGCGCTGGAGATAGTGCGTCGGACTGCTCGCGGCCAGTTCCTCGCGTGAAAAGGGCCCCCACAGCGCGGCGATGGTGGTGACGCCGGCGGCATTTCCCGCGGCCATGTCGTACACGGAGTCGCCCACGAAGACCGCCGAGTCGGGGGCATAGCCCAGCGTGTCCAGCGCCATGAGCACGGGCTGCGGATCGGGTTTGTGCCGCTCGCAGCTGTCGCAGCCGATGATGACGTCGAAATGGGCGCCCAGCCCCACGTGGTCCAGCCCGCGACGCGCGAGCCAGGCGGTCTTGCTGGTCACGATGGCCGACGGGTGTCCGGCGGCGCGAATCAGATCCACCGTCTCGACCACGGTGTCGTAGCATCGCACCAGGCGATCGTGGTGCTCCATCTGATACTCGCGATATCTGGCGATGAGCGCGTTTACCTCGGCCTCATCACTCGCATAGCGGCGGAACATGGTGACCAGCGGAATGCCCACGCCGGAGAGCCACTCCGCGTTTGGCGGCACGTACCCCACACGGTCGCGAAAGGCATGTTTCGCGGAGTTAAGTATCAGCTCGATCGAGTCGATCAGCGTGCCGTCCAGGTCGAACAGCACGGCGAGGGGAAGTGGCATTTCCGAAGGATAACGGGGGGGTACAGCCGGGCTCGCCAGGTTCGCCGTTGCGTCCGCCGTGCACGGATGTCATTGTACGACCGCGCTCGTCAGTCCGCATTTCCCAGCGCGTTTTGACTCTGGTACCTCCCGCCCGCCCGCCTCATCGCATGCTGAACGTTCTGCTCGCCATTGCGACAGCTGCATCCCCCGCTGACACCGCTCCGGACAACGCGCCTCGCCTGGCACCCGAGAAGCGCGTGGAGACGGTCGCGCTTTCGCCGGCCAAACGCGCCGAGTCGGTGGCGCCGACGTTCATCGCCGACAGCATGGTGCTGGACAAGAGCGACCGAAAGCTGACGCTGTACAGCAAGGGCAAGCTGGTGCGGACGTATGCCGTCGCGCTCGGCCGCGATCCGGTCGGTCCCAAGCAGCGCAAGGGAGACGGCCGCACGCCGGAGGGGCTGTACTACATCGAAGCGCGCAATCCGCAGAGCAGGTTCCATTTGGCGCTGCGCGTATCGTATCCCTCCAGGGAGCAGCGACAGCGTGCCCAGAGCATCGGCGTATCGCCCGGTGGAGACATCATGATTCACGGGCTGCCGCCGGCGTTCGCGTCGGTCGGCGCGTTGCATCGCCAGCAGGACTGGACGGAAGGCTGCGCGGCGGTCACGAACGAGGAGATCGAGGAGCTCTGGCGGTCGGTGCCCAATGGCGCGCGGATTCTGATCCAGCCGTAGTGGTCCCGCACGACGGCGGCGGAACACGCGGCCGAAGCGCGGATCTCGATGCGCTGCCGGCCGGCCTGGCCGGTCAATCGCTCTCCCGGACCGCCATCATCCTGCCGCTCGACGCGGCGCTCGAGGCCATCGCGCTCCGCACCGGCGACAACCGCCGGCTCGAGAATTGGGAAGGGTGGGTCAGGATGCCCGACGGCGGGCGCGCGAAGTCTCTCTCGCATGGCGGCTCGTTCGCACTGCCGCAGGATGCCACCCGCGCCGCGGCGGCGGCGGCGGCCGGAATGAAGCGCGCGCAGTTGCGCTGGGAGCGCGATCCCGAGTACGAGCACGCGGCGCTCTACTTCGGCCTGACCTTCGGGGCCGCCGCAGCCGCGGGTGACGCGTCGTCCGTCAGCCCTGGCTGACCAGCCACGTCCTGGCGGACTCCTGATCGGTGAACCACTGGATCTCCCGCTCCGCCTGCTGGTTCACTCCCGTGAACAACACGGTTTGCAGTCCTGACAGTCCCACGAGCGCGCTGGCTTTCACGAAGGGCTTGTTCTGCGCGGCCAGGTGTTTCGCGGCTTCAACCATCTGGACATTGAACCGGCTTCCGGTGAAGTCCGTCAGGATCAGCACGCTCTGTGGCAACGCCGACTGCACGGCGCGACGGGATTCCTCGAAGGCGGCGCGCGCGTCGTCCACGCCCTGGAGCCCGCGAAAGTCCTGGTAGAGAATCGACACGCCCTCGTGCTCGATCCTCGAGACCCGGCTCGCTGCCATGGAACCCTCCCGCTAGGTGGCTACTCGAAGATGCCGCAGTATCCGAGAACCCACCAGAGAAGCAGGAAGACCAGGACAGTGCTGAAGCATCCGCCACCAAGCTTCTTGGCGCCGTAGCCGGCGGCCAACCCACGCAGGATTTTGCTCATAGTGGGGGCGGAACAGGCAAATGATGTACCTTCCCAGCCTCCAGTTACCAATCACGAGTCACAACCACCAGGTTCCGGGCACATGGGCAGAGGCGACAAGCGCTCCAAGAAGGGCAAGATCCGAAACCGCAGCTACGGCAAGCGGCGCCCCGGCAAGAAGAAGAAGGCAAAGGGGAAGACGGCGGCGAAGACGGCGGCGAAGACGGCGGCGAAGAAGGACTAGACGCGGTTCGTCCGCAGTTCGTCCAGCGAATAGAACGTCCCGCGCCACTCGATCCCCCGGCGGCGCAGGGTGCGCGTCACCGCCGCCGAGAGAATCCAGACGAAGAGCAGCGACGCCACGGGGTACAGCACGGCGAGCCAGGGGCGAGCGCGGTGCGCTAGCGCGGTGCCCCCGTAGGCGATCATCTGCGCCACCGCGGCCGTGGCGTAGAATGCGCGCTCCCAGCCGCTCGTGAGCCACACGGCCGCGAAGGGCCACACGGCCAGCGCGAGATTTCCCGCGACCGCGCCGAGCGTGAGTGACACGCTGTACTTGAGTCCCGCGAAGGCGTTCTTTCGCAGTCCGCGCGCCATCTCTCCGAGTGACCCGTACCATTCCACCCGGATCAGGCGCTCGCCCGTCGCGAGGAGCTGGCGGTGGCCGGCGGTCTTCAGGATTTTCCCGAGCATCAGGTCGTCGTCCGGCCGCAGCGCGATGCGCTCGTGGCCGCCCACGGCGCGATACGCCGCCGCGGAGACGAGGTTGAACGCGCCGATGCCCACGAAGCGACCGCTGCGCGGGTCGCGCGCCTTCCACGGCCGCAGCCAGAGCAGAAACCACATCATGAAGTAGTTCACCACCAGCGCCAGCGGCCAGCCGGGCAGCACGAGCCCGGGCGCGACGGTGAGGTGGTCGGCGCGCTCGACCGTCATGAGCCGGACGGCGCGGGACAGGGCATCCGGCCGGAGCATCACGTCGCCGTCGGTGAACAGCAGGAGCGTGCCCGTGGCGCGTTGCGCCCCCACGTGGAGCGCGTGGTTCTTCCCGATCCAGCCGGGTGGGAGCGCGTTCACGCGGACGACCTGGAGTCGCCCGCGAGGTAGCGCGCCGAGGATTGCCGGGGTTCCGTCCACGGACCGGTCATCCACCACGATGAGCTCGAAATCGGGATAGTCCTGCGCCAGGAGCGCGGCGGTGGCCGCGGCGATATGGCGCTCCTCGTCGCGCGCGGCGACCACGATGGAGACGCGGGGAGCGTCCCGTCCCACGCCGGGCACGTCGTTCAGCGACGGGAGGTCGAGATAGCCCCACGCCAGTTGCAGCAGCGCGCCGACGGCGACGAGCGCGATCGCGGCAGCGACGACGAATCGGAGCGTGTCCATGCCATCGGAATGATAGGGCGTGGCGCCACCGTGGACAGCGGCGGGCGCGCGGCGCATGTTGTGGACGTCGAAGAATCCCTGAACGGAGCCCTCCATGCATCTCTCTCGTCGGAATTTCGTGAAGGCAGCCAGCGTCGGCGGCGTCGGTGCGCTCGCCGCTCCACTCATCGCCGCGCGCGGCAGCGAGGCCCTGCGCGAAGTCGTGTTGCCGGGGGCGCCGCGTGGATTCGCGTCCGACGAGCGGGCGGCGTTCCGCCTGCTGGCGCCGGGCGCCATCCGGCTGGACAGCAATGAAAATCCCAATGGCCCGGGCCGCGTGGCGCTGGAGGCGGTCCGTGCGATGTTCACGGAGGCGCCGCGCTATCCGGACGCTACCGCGATGCTCCAGGCGATCGCGGCCTATCACTCGCTTGCCAATGACCAGGTGCTCGTTGGCTGCGGGTCGGGCGAGATCCTGCGGATGGCCAGCTATGCCTTCACGTCGCCCGACCGCGCGCTCGTCACCGCCGCGCCATCGTTCGAGGATCCGGTTCGGCACTCGCAGATGATGGGTGCGCCGATTCGCGAGGTGCCCGTGGATGCGGGGCTGCGTCTCGACCTGGACCGCATGCTCGACCAGGTGCGCGGGGCCGGCATGGTGTTCCTCTGCAACCCCAACAACCCGACAGGCACCGTGCACGGCGCCGTCGCGGTGCGGAATTTCATCGCGGAGGTGCACCGCCGGGCGCCGGAGTGCATCGTGATGGTGGACGAGGCGTATCACGAGTACGTGGACGATCCGGACTACGCGACGGCGCTGCCGCTCGCTCTCGAGAACCCAGGCGTGATCGTGGTGCGCACGTTCTCGAAGGTCTACGGCATGGCCGGACTGCGTGCCGGCTACGTGGTGGGGCAGCCGCGCACGCTCGCTCGCATGGCGCGCCATCGACTGCCGAACGCGATCAACGTGCTGGCGGCGGCTGCCGCCGTGGCCACGCTCCCCGACGCGGCGCACCTGGAGCGCGAAAAGCGGCTCAACCGGGAAGCGCGCGAGTTCACGCGCGCGGCGCTCGCGGGAATGGGATTCGCCGCGCTGGCGTCGCACGCGAACTTTCTCATGGTGCCGATCGGCAGGGACACGCGCGTTTTTCGCGCGGCGTGCGCGAAGCACGACATCCTGGTGGGGCGACCCTTTCCGCCGCTCAATACGTACAGCCGCATCTCGATCGGCACGATGGACGAGATGAAGACGGCCGTGGGCGTGTTCCGGCAGGTGCTCTCCGGCGCCGCGAACTGAGTTGCACGCGCCGCGCCTCGCGTTGCTGGTGGTCCTCCTCGTCGCGTGCGCGCGCGAGGAGGGCGGGGTGACCGTGGCGGAGGAAGCCGCGGTCGCCGGGGAAACGGGCGCGGCGACGGCGACCGCGCCGGACGCCTGCCCCGCGACGGGACAGTGGACGCCGTGCGCCATTCTCCAGCGACTGGAGCGCTCCGGCATGGCGCCGCAGCAGGATTCGGGTGGCGCCAGCGAAGCGTCGCTGTCACCGCGCGGGCTGCTCGTGCGCGTGGGACGCGCGGAGCTGGAGCTGTATATCTACCCTGACGCGGCGGCGCGCGAACGCGAGCAGAGCACGCTGGACCGCACCCGGTACGTGGACTACGCGGCGTCGCAGACCTTCCGCGCCGAGCCGACCCTGATCTCCTCCGCCAACATGATTGCCATCCTGCACAGCAACAACAGCAAGCAGCGCGAGCGCCTCGGCGACGCGATCACCGCGGGTCCTCCGCAGCCGGCGCGCCCATGACCGGCGCCGCCACGCACCTGAGGCCCCATCCGCGCCATCCGCGCCATCCGCGCCATCCGCGCCATCCGCGCCATCCGCGC
>JBBDYA010000015.1:12921-46468 GCA_040902005.1 Gemmatimonadaceae bacterium
CCATCCGCGCCATCCGCGCCATCCGCGCCATCCGCGCCATCCGCGCCATCCGCGCCATCCGCGCATTGCGCGGTATGGGCGTCTGTTCGCGGCCCTCGCCGTCGCCGCCTGTTCCCAGCCACAGCACGCGAAGCTGCTGACGCCCGACGCTGACCTTCGCGCCCCCGACACTTTCCACGTGGAGTTCGAGACCAGCAAGGGACGATTCACCGTGCAGGCGGTGCGCGCCTGGGCGCCGCTCGGCGCCGACCGGTTCTACTCGCTGGCCACCAACCGGTACTACGACGGCAACAAGTTCTTCCGCGTGTTGAGCAACTTCGTTGTGCAGTTCGGCATCCACGGCGACCCGGCGGTGAGTGACGTGTGGGAATCCCGTACGCTCGCGGACGATCCCGCGACGCAGTCCAACCTGGAGGGGACCGTCACCTTCGCCACGGGCGGCCAGAACACGCGCACCACGCAGCTCTTCATCAACAAGGGCGGGAATGCGCGGCTTGACGCGATGGGGTTTGCGCCCATCGGCCGGGTGGTAAGCGGCATGAACGTGGTGCACCAACTGTACGGCGGCTACGGTGAGGGCCCCCCCGCGGGGAGCGGTCCGGAGCAGGGCCGCATGCGGGAGCAGGGGAACGTGTACCTCAACCGCTTCTATCCCCGGCTCGATTCCATCGTTCGCGCGCGCGTCGTCCAGAATTGACCCACGTGACGGGCGTCCTTCCTTTCCCCGGTCCCTGACGCGGGAGATTTCGATTCATGGCCCATGCACCGCTGCCGATGTACCGCCGCGGATTTCTGGACACGATGCGGCGCGACGCCTGGTGGGTGTCGCCGCTGCTGACCCTGATCGTGCTCGGCGCGTTCGTGGTGTACGCGACCTGGGCGGCATTTCAGAACGCGCACTATGTGCACGGTCCCTACCTCTCGCCGTTCTATTCGCCGGAAATCTTCGGCAGTTCGCCGCATGCGATCCTCGGACCCAAACCGACGTGGTGGCCGGGCTGGCTCCCCTTTTCGCCGGCGCTGCTGATCCTCCCGTTCCCAGGCCTGTTCCGCTTCACGTGCTACTACTACCGCGGCGCGTACTACAAGGCCTTCTGGGCCGACCCGCCCAACTGCGCCGTGGGCGAGCCGCGCGACACCTATCGCGGCGAGAACTCCTTTCCGCTCATCCTCCAGAACGTGCACCGCTACTTCCTTTATGTAGCGGTCGTCTTCCTGTTCATCCTCTCGTGGGACGTCTGGAAGGCCATGTGGTTCCAGACGGCGGACGGCGGAACGGAATTCGGCATTGGCCTGGGCACGGTGGTCCTGGCCGCGAATGTGGTTTTCCTCACCTCCTATACGCTCGGCTGCCACGCCATGCGTCACGTCATCGGCGGCTACCTGGACCAGCTCGCGAAGCGCCCCGTGCGCAAGACGGCGTACGCGTGCTCCAGCTGCCTGAATCGCTGGCACATGAAGTGGGCGTACCTGAGCCTGTTCTCGGTGGCATTTTCGGACATCTACGTGCGGTTGTGTTCGATGGGGGTGTGGACGGATTGGAGGATTCTCTGATGCGGCTGCGTGTCGCATGTGCGGGGACATGATGCCGGAATACCAGACCAGCGAGTACGACGTCCTCGTCATCGGCGCCGGTGGCGCCGGGCTGCGCGCGGCCATCGAGGCGGCCACGCACGGCACACGCGTGGGCCTCATCTGCAAGTCGCTCCTGGGCAAGGCGCACACGGTGATGGCCGAGGGAGGCGCGGCGGCGGCGATGGGCAACGTGGACGACCGCGACAACTGGCGCGTGCATTTCGCCGACACCATGCGCGGAGGACAGTACGTCAACAACTGGCGCATGGCCGAGCTGCACGCGAAGGAGGCGCCGGATCGTGTGCGGGAGCTCGAGTCCTGGGGCGCGCTGTTCGACCGGACGCCGGACGGACGGATTCTCCAGCGCAACTTCGGCGGCCACCGGTATCCGCGCCTGGCGCACGTGGGCGACCGCACGGGGCTGGAGATGATCCGCACGCTCCAGGATCACGCCATCCACCAGACGATCGACGTGCACATGGAGCAGACGGTCGTGGCGCTCTTCAAGGACGGCGAGCGGGTTACCGGCGCGCTGGGCTACGATCGCGAGCGCGGGCGGTTCCGTCTCTTTCGCGCCAACGCCATCGTGCTGGCCACCGGCGGCATCGGACGCGCGTACCGGATCACGTCCAACAGCTGGGAGTACACCGGCGACGGGCACTCGCTGGCGTACCACGCGGGCGCCGCGCTCCAGGACCTGGAGTTCGTGCAGTTTCACCCCACCGGGATGGTGTGGCCTCCCAGCGTGCGCGGCATACTCGTGACCGAAGGCGTGCGGGGCGAAGGCGGCGTACTGCGCAACAGGGACGGCCGGCGCTTCATGTTCGACCACATCCCCGAGAACTACCGGCCGCAGACGGCGGACAACGAAGAGGAGGGGTGGCGCTACGTGCAGGGCGACAAGAACGCGCGCCGCCCGCCGGAGCTGCTCACGCGCGACCACGTGGCGCGCATGATCCAGCGTGAGGTGCGCGAGGGGCGCGGCTCCCCGCACGGCGGCGTCTTCCTGGACATCGCCTGGATCAAGGAGCGCATCCCGAAAGCCGAGGAGCACATCCGGAAAAAGCTCCCCAGCATGTATCACCAGTTCATGCAGCTCGCCGGCATCGACATCACGCGCGAGCCGATGGAGGTGGGGCCCACCACGCACTACATCATGGGTGGCATCCGGGTGGACGGCGACACGCAGATGTCCACCGTCCCCGGCCTGTTCGCCTGCGGCGAATGCGCCGCGGGGCTGCACGGCGCGAACCGGCTGGGCGGCAACTCCCTGTCGGACCTGCTGGTGTTCGGGCGGCGCGCCGGGGAGCACGCGGCGCTCTTCGCCATGGCGCAGAGCGGCGGGACGGTGAACGAGGCGGACGTCGGCGCCACGATCCAGCACGCGCTGGCGCCGTTCGAGCGGGGTGGATCCGGCGAAGGAGCGTATCAGGTGCAGCACGAGCTCCAGGACACGATGCAGGACCTGGTGGGCATCGTGCGGCGCGAGGACGAAATGACGCGCGCGCTGACGGTGGTGGGCAACCTGAAGTCCCGGGCCGCCCAGGTGGGCGTCAGCGGCAATCGCGAGTTCAACCCGGGATGGCACACCGCGCTGGACCTCACCCACCTGCTCACGGTGTCCGAGGCGATCACCCGCTGCGCCATCGAGCGCCGGGAAAGCCGCGGCGGTCACTTTCGCGAGGACTATCCCGACAAGTCGAACGAGTTCGGCGCGTTCAATCTCGTGGTGCGCAAGGGCGCCGGGGGCGAAATGCTCCTCACGCGCCAGCCCATTCCCCCCATGCCCGCCGAGCTCTCGGCGATCGTCGAGGAGATGACAGCGTGACGAAGCGAACCTTCCAGGTGTGGCGCGGCGGCGGGCAGGGCGGCGCACTCCAGCACTACGACACCGACGTGGGCGAAGGGATGGTGGTGCTCGATGCCATCCAGCAGATCCAGGCGGAGCAGGCGCCCGATCTCGCCGTACGGTGGAACTGCAAGGCGGGCAAGTGCGGCTCGTGCTCGGCGGAGATCAACGGCATGCCGAAGCTGATGTGCATGACGCGCCTGAGCGACCTGCCGGGAGACAAGCCGGTGACCGTGGAGCCGATGCGCGCCTTTCCCGCGGTGCGCGACCTGGTGACCGACGTGTCCGTGAACTTCCGCATGAAGAAGACGATCCGGAAGTTCCAGCCGCGCGCGCCGGACGCCCCCGACGGCACATGGCGCGTGCAGCAGTCGGACGTGGACAGGGTACAGGAATTCCGGAAGTGCATCGAGTGCTTCCTGTGCCAGGACGTGTGCCATGTGCTGCGCGACCACCACAAGCACGAGGAGTTCGCCGGCCCCAGGCATTTCGTGTACGTGGCCGCGCTGGAGATGCACCCGCTGGACACGGGCGATCGCGTGCCGGCGCTCAAGGGCCAGCACGGCATCGGCTATTGCAACATCACCAAGTGCTGCACCAATGTGTGTCCGGAGCACATCACCATCACGGACAACGCCATCATCCCGCTGAAGGAGCGCGTGGTGGACGAGTTCTACGATCCGGTGGGCAAGCTCGTGAAGATCTTCAGCAGACGGAAACCCGTGCAGTGACGGTGGCGACATGAACCTGAAACCGATTTCCCGCGAAGGCATTCCCGCGGCGCTCCAGAAGGCGGAGCGCTACCGGCTGTTGCACGATTCCACGGCGGCGGAAAGCATCTGTCTCGACATCCTCCAGGTGGAGCCCGACAACCAGCAGGCGCAGGTCATGCTGCTGCTGTCCATTACCGACCAGTTCGCGGAGGACACGGGTGACGCGGTGAAGCGCGCGCGCGAGGTGCTTCCCGCGCTGAAGGACGAGTACAAGCGCGCGTACTACTCCGGCATCATCAGCGAGCGGAAGGCCAAGGCGGTGATCGCACGCGGGCGGATGGGCGTGGACGACGTGGCACACGACTGGTTCCGGGACGCCATGCGCTGGTACGAGAAGGCCGAGGCGCTGCGTCCCGCGGGCAACGACGAGTCGATCCTCCGCTGGAACACCTGCGCGCGGCTGCTGCGCCGACACCGGCCGTCGGTGTCCACGGCCGAGGAGCTCGAGCCGGTCCTGGGCGAGTAAGCTCACGGGTTGGTCCGCAGCACCAGCACCGCGAGGATCTCGGGCGCGGATTCGCGCGGACGCGCGTGTTGCATCGCGAAGGTCTCTACCGCCCGGAGCCACGCCTCGTCGCGCAGGTCCGCCGTGGACAGCCGGTCGAGCACGCGCTCGGCGCCGGCGGACAGCGTCGCCACCGCTGTGCTGCGCGCGGCGTGCATCAGCGGCGCGAGCCGTGGCTGCGCGTGGCGCGGCGCCCGACGGGCAATGGCGTCCACCCGGCGCAACAGCTGTCGCCGCGCCCGCGCGACGCGCAGCGCCGGCAGTTCGACCACCTCTGCCACCAGCCGGCGTCGCAGCCACTGCGCCAGTGTCGCCAGGACGTTCTCGAGCACCGCGTGCGGCAGCGGCCGGTCGTCGCCACCCGCGCACTCCAGCAGGCGCTCGACTGTCTCGCGCGACTCCGTCACGGTGGCGCCGTCCACGCACGCGAGGACCACTGCGTCGTGCTGACGGACGCACGCGATCGCGCCATTCCGCGGCGCACAGACCGCGGCCGCGAGCGGACGCGCGCCGTCCGGTGACTCGAGCGGCGCGCGCCATCGGAGCAGGATGGTGGCGATGCGCTGCTCGCTGGGCGCGGCGTGGCCGGATTCCTCACCCTGGCCGGCGTCCGGCAGGACGGCGCCCGACGGCCCCACCGAGCGCGCGGCCGTGTCGAGCTTCTGGCGCAGGCGCTCCTCAATCCGCAACAGGCGTTCTGCCGGCGCAGCCGGAGGGGCGACGTACACCGTCACCGTGTCGCGCGCTGCGCCCATGCGCCTGAGCCGTCCCACCCGCTGCTCCAGTCGCGCCGGATTCCACGACAGGTCCAGGTGCACCACCACGCTGGCGGACTGCAGATTCACCCCCTCGCTCAAAACGTCAGTCGTCAGCAGCAGTTCGATCCGGTCACTGTCGGTGACACGCGCGCCACCCGGCGCAAAGCGGTCCAGCACGTCGCGCCGGGTCATCGGGCCTCCCGCCACGCGGCCGCCGCCGTGCGTCAGCATGGCCACGCGCGCGTTGGCCCTCAGTGCGCGAAAGAACATCGAGACCGTCTCGGCGTACTCACTGAACGCCACGACGCGTTCGCCGCGGTGACGCTCGAGCACCGCGGACAGCGCCGCCGAGCGCGCGACGTCAGGATCCGCTGAGGAAGCGAGCCACGCCAGCAGGTCACGCACGCCATCCATGTGCGTTCGCACCTGATCCAGCAGCGGCGCCACCTGCGGCGGGCGCGCGTCCGCGCTGAACTCCGGGAACGCCAGTTGCTGGACGCCGTCCGCGTAGCACCACGCCGCGAGGTCGCCGCGGGTGGGCAGGCGTCCAGTTGCCAGTGCGTCTTCCATGGCGCGCGCCCGCGCGAGGCGGCGCTGGAGCGCCGCCCGGAGCGCCGCGCGGCTCGACGCCCACTGCCGCACGAGCGAATAGGTGAGCAGCGCGCCGGCCTCGCCGCCGTCGGCCGGGGGCAGCGGCGGGGGCAGCGCGCAGAGGCGCTCGAGGCAGTCCGCGTCCGCCACGAAGCCAAGCCACCGCGGAGGCGCCACGTGTGGCAGCCCGAGCGACGTGGGATGCGCCAGGTCCCGTTCCACGCGACGCACGATGAATCGCGCCAGGTCGCCGGCCTCCATGGCGTGTGCCCGCTCGCCGAGAAAGAGCGAGAGTACCACGCGCAGGTCCGCCAGCCGGTTCTGCACCGGTGTCGCGCTGAGCAGAAGGACGCGGGCGCGCCGGCACAGCTCCGCGGCCGCGGCAAACCGTCGAGTGCGCGGAGAGCGCAGGTGGTGCGCCTCGTCGACGATGACGAGCGCGGCCCGCTCGTTTGGCGCTCCACGTCGCCCGAGTTGCTCGACGGACAGGAAGCGCACCACCACGCCCGACCTGGTTGCGGCGGCCAGCCAGCCGTCGCGTAGCGCCGCGGGTGCGATGACCATCACGTCGCGCGCGTCGCGCGCGATCGAGAGCGCGACGAACGTCTTTCCCAGCCCGACGTCATCCGCGAGCAGCGCGCCGCCGTGGGCTGCCATGATCTGCCGCACCCGTTCCACACCCTCCATCTGGTGCGGGTGAAGGCGCACGTCGCCGAGGGCGTCGCCCACGTGGTGGGGCCCCAGCACGTGCCGGGCGATCGCGGCACGCGCGTCCGCGGCGGTCACGCGCTGCATCACGGGATTCATCGCGCGTCCAGCAGCGCGGCGACGTCGCGTCGATCGAGCCCGTACGCCGCCATGGTGGCCTCCAGGAGTCGTTCCTCCGCGTCGGTATCGGCCGGCGACGCCCCTCGGGCTTCCATGGCGGCGGCTGCGAGCACCTGCCGCGCGCGCGGCCAGTCGCGTGGCACTGGCAACTGTCCCACGGTCCAACCCAGGTAGCGACGGTAGCCGCCGCGCGCCGGTTCGGCGAGCGCGTTCAGCCATCGCGCCACCAGTCGGGAGTTGAGGAGCGCGGCCAGCGCCCAGGCGTCGCACGGATCGGCGCAGCGCACCACGTAGCACGTGTTGAGTGGCACCGTTGGGTCGTGCGGGGCAAGGACCAGCGCGCGCGGACGACGCCCGAAATCCGCCCACACGACGCGACTCGCGGAAGCATCCGCGGCGTCCACGCGAAAGAGCGCCCACCAGCGCCTGCCGCGCGAGTCGCTGCGCGCGGTCAGCTCGCCATAGTACGGACGCAGCCAGGCCCGAGCCCGGTCCGGCAGGCGCGCCAGCGGGCCGCGCTCGTCGTGCGTCCACAGAATCCACTCGTCGCACGGCCGGCGCTGCCACGGGGTCACCGCATCGCCGCGCAGCGCGGGCCGCAGCAGCGACAGTTCTACCTTGCCCTTCTCGCCATCCGATCCCGCCACGGTGGCAATGTCGCGCGTGGCGTTTGCAAGCCGCACGAGAAACGCCGCGTTGCATCCGGACTTCACGCCCAGTCGCGGCGCGCCGAACAAAGACGCGGCGAGCGCGGTGCCGGAGCGGCGCAGGCGGTCGAACGCCGCGCGCGCGTCGGGTGGGAGGACCACCCACGGCGCGCCGGGCGATTCGTCGAAGGCGAGGGTGTGCAATGCCGCGCGCCACTGCCGGCTTCCCTCGCGATCGTGGACCGCCACGTGGACGGCCGCCGCGGATGGACGCTCGCTCCGGGAGACCAGCAGCGACGGATACACCGCCGCGTCGAACGCATGGCGCGACTCGCTCAAGTCCTCGAGGCGCAGCACCGACGTTCGCTCGGACAGGTACTGTCGCAGGCCCCCCGCCGACAGCGAATGCCAGAGCTTGACGGGCAGCAGCAGCGACGCGATCCCCCCTGGCCGCAGGAGGCGCACCGAACGCTCTGCAAACAGCGCCGCGAGGTCCACCTGCGACGCGAATCCGCGCGCGGCGTTCGCGCCGGAAGCGCCCGACGCCCAGGGCGCCGCGCGAAACACGTCGTACGTCTGCCTGAACTGCTGCCGGAGCGCGCCGGGAATGCGGTGCAGGCGCACCCAGGGCGGATTGCCCAGGACCACGTGAAATCCGCCCGCGCCGTGCGCGTCGGCAAAGCAGGCGGGGAAGGAGAACGGCAGCGCGCCACCGTCCGCGAGTCGCCGCCGATCGCCGCGGAGCGCGCGCAGCGCGTCGCGCAACCGCTTCGACTCACGGCGGCTTTCCGCCGCCAGCACGGCGCGCTCGCCGAAGAGGTCGCGGCCACGCTGGGCGGTCAGCAACTCGCGGCGCGCGTGGTGCGCTGCCGCGATCTCGCGATCGGCATGCGCGATGGCCCGCCGGCGTTCCTCGCGATCGAGCGCGCGCGCGAGCGTCCGCTTGCGGGTGCCCGTGGCGCGGACGTAGCGCTCGCGCAACAGCAACAGGTGGCGCCCGCCGGGGGCCGGCACATCGGTCGGCCGGAACGCCGCGCCCACGAGCGAGTCCCCGGCCCGGATGTTCCGATCCAGGTTCGGCAGTGGCGTGACGCGCAGCGGGTCCGTTTCGCCGCATTCGATCACCACCGAAAGCCAGAGCCGCAGTTCGCAGAGCCACACCGCGGTGGGATCGCGGTCCACGCCAAAGATCGAGCGCGTGAGCACGTCCCGACGCACCTCCGAGATGGACGCCGGGTCGCCGAGCTCCACGCGTCGCGCCGCGAGTCGCTCCAGCACGTGGACGAGAAAGGCGCCGGACCCGCACGCGGGATCGAGGACGCGCAACGACCGCATCGCGTGCACGCTCGCCATGTCCTGGGCCGGCAGGGCGTGGAGGGCGCTGTCCGCGACGCGCGCCACCAGTGCGTGGGGGGTGTAGAACGCGCCGCTCGACCGGCGTTCGGCCGGCGCCATCAGGCACTCGAACGCGCGGCCGAGCATTTCCGGATCGACCGATGCCTCGGACCAGAGCGCGGAGTCCTCGCGGGCCACGAACCGGAACCGCTGGAACACCTGCTGGAGCAGCGAGCCCAGTCGCTCATCGGGAAAACAGAATCCGCCCAGCCGGCGCTCGAGTGGCGTGCGGGCGAAGAGTCCGCCGTTCAGAAACGGGATGCGCCCCAGCTGCCGGGCGCCGCCGGCGCGCCGCGACGGAGGCGTGTTGAGCGTGCCGAAAAACAGGGGAAGCAGCACGCCGCGGTGAAAGCCGCCGCCGCCCCGCATGCACTCGTCGAAGCGCCCGGCGAGGAATCCGCGATCGCCGTTCAACCATCCCTTCGCCTCGAGAAAACACAGGAAGAGCAGCCGCGAGGCATACAGGAGTGCCGCCGCCCTCGCGTCGTCCGGCGCGATGGCCGCCGGCAACGAGAGCCCCAGCGCGTTCACCTCGGATTCCAGCACGCGGTAGAAGCGGCGCGTCAGGGCATCGCGTCCCAGCACGTCCAGCCAGTGGGTGTGCAGTTCCACGTCGTGCTCGGCGCGCGCGGTCGTGAGCGCGCACAGCGTCTCCGCGTCCGAGGCCAGGATGTGCCCGGGTTCCCACACGAAGCACGCCAGCCGGGGCGCGCGCGCTCCGTTCGGCCACGCCGCGATCCCCGCCGTCGCGCCCGCGGCGTCCACCGCCGCCAGGATCCACAGGACGTGCGGGGCGCGCGTGCCCAGCCGCGTCGCGATGCGCTGCAACAGATCGCGCAGGGGTGTGGCGCCTTGAGCGCGAACCACGAGCACGCGTGTCGCGCCGACGCCCGCGGCAAGTTGCGCGTTGCGTGCGTCGTTCACGCCCAGCCACGCGCGGGTCTGTGCGTCTACGTCAACCGGGGCGGAGAAGAGTCCGGTGGCGCACAACAGGTCGGCCAGCCCGGCCGGGGAACTCGCGGCGGACAGGAGCGTTGCGGCGGCGCGTTGTGTGAGCACGCGCCGACGCTACGCGTCACCGCCGGCGCGTCCGTCACCATGCGAACGCCGCCATGGCCAAAGTCACGCACGCACCGTACAACGCGCGACGAGGCGCCCGGTCATCGGGCGCCTCGTCGGTGTTCCGTGCCTGGTGACGGCTAGCGCTTGCTGCTGCCGTAGCCTTCCGAAGAACCGCGGTCGCGGCTCCCGTCGCCCTGCTGGCGACCGGGATTCGACTCGCCATTCCCGCCTTCGCGACCAGCGCCGCCCATCCCGCCTTTGCGGTTCTGCTCGTCGCCGCTCTTCTCGGTGCGGTTGCGGTCGCCGCCGCTCGTTCCGTCGTTCTCCGTCTCGGAGTCCGATTCCGTGTCGGTGCTCGACCCGCTCATGCCGCTGTCGCGATCCAGTCCTGACTCGTCGTTCAGGTCCTGATTGCTGGAACGGTCGGAGCTTCCGAGGTCTCTCGAATTGCCCAGGTTGTTATTGCGATCGGCCATTGTGTGTCCTCCACTAGGTTGGCTTTGCCGCGCGAACATCGCGGGCTCAGTCGTACACGGGGCAGAACGGGTGCCATCGTCATCACGCGTTTACGATTGACCGCATGCGTTTGCTTCCGTACGTTGCCGCGCCTCGATGCGACCGTACTCACCCATTCCCGCCGGCGCCCGCGTGGCGCTCATCGCGCCCGCGGGACCGCTCCGATTGCCGGCCGATCTCGATCGCGCGCTGGCGAACGCAAAAACGCTCGACTGGGAACCGGTCGTGGCCGATCACGTGCGCGAACGCGCGGGATATCTCGCCGGCAGTGATGCCGACCGTCTTGCCGACCTGAATGCCGCGCTGAACGACGACAGCATCGACGCGGTGTGGTGCCTGCGCGGGGGCTACGGCGCCATGCGTCTGCTCGCTGGCATCGACTATGACGCGCTGCGCCGCCGCCCCAAGGCGATCATCGGCTACTCGGACATCACCGCGGTGCTGTGCGCCCTCCAGACGCAGTGCGGCCTGTCCGGAATTCACGGACCCACCGCCCGCGCGAAGCTCACTCCGTTCGCGGAGCGCTCGCTGCGCGCGGCCGCGAGCGGCGGCGATCCGTGCGGCGTGGTGAGCGGTGCCCGGACGCTCGTCCCCGGGAGCGCGCGTGGTACGCTCATCGGCGGCAACCTTGCGCTCCTGTGCGCGGTGCACGGTACGCCGTACCAGCCGGACTACAACGGCGCGATCCTGGTGCTGGAGGACGTGAACGAAGCGTCGTACCGCATCGAGCGCATGCTGATGCAACTGCGCCTGTCCGGCGACCTGCAGCGCTGCGCCGCCATCGCGTTCGGTTCGTTCACCAACACCGGCGACAGCGAGGACAAGGGACTCGGAGGAACCCGCAGCGTGGCCGCTGTCATCAAGGAAGCCGCCGTGGCCGTGGGCGTTCCGTCCCTCGCTGGCGTGCCGGTCGGCCATATTGATGATCAGTGGAGCCTGCCGCTCGGCCAGCACGCGGAGCTGGACGCGAATGAAAAACGTCTCACCATCCTCTGGACATGAAGACCTACCAGGACCTGCTGTCGGACAAGAAGGCCCGCGTGCAAGAAGTCTCGGTGAAGGACGCCGCCGCCCTGCGCCACACCACGGGCGACGCCGTGTTCCTCGATGTGCGTGACCCGCAGGAGTACAACCTGGGCAAGATTCCCGGGGCGGTCACGATCTCGCGCGGCAACCTGGAGAAGAACGTGGAAGGGCAGGTGCCACGGGAGAAAACGGTGATCGTCTACTGCGCCAACGGCAGCCGGTCGGCGTTCGCCGCGGACACGCTGCGCGAGATGGGATACGAGCACGTGCGCTCGCTGCGCGAAGGGTTCAGCGGTTGGGTGGCGGAGGGCGGCGAGGTCGAGTGACACCCCGGGCCCGGTGACGCTCGACGACCTGCTTGGGCATCCCGAGCTCACACGCCTTGCCCAGGCGCTGCAACGAACGCCTGGCGCAACGTTGCCCGCCGATCCGCCAATCCGGCGCGCCGCCATCGCCCTGGTGCTCCGGATGGGCGCGCTGCGCGAGCCCGAGCTGCTGATGATCAAGCGCGCCGAGATGGAGCGGGATCCGTGGAGCGGACAGGTGGCGTGTCCCGGCGGCCGGGAGGAGCCGTCCGATCGGGACCTGGCGGAGACCGCCATGCGCGAGACCTGGGAGGAAACCGGCATCGACCTCGCGCGCACCGGGCGCCTCCTCGGCACCCTGGACGACATCAGTCCGCGCACGCCGGTGCTGCCGCCCATCCTCATCCGGCCATTCGTGGCAGCCGTGCCGTCGTCCATCGAGATCGTGCAGAGCACCGAGGTGGCCGCGGCGTTCTGGGTGCCGCTGCGCGCGCTGCGGCAGTCCGCCGCATGGGGAACCGGAACGGTGCAGGTGCGCGGGGTTTCCCGCGAGGTCAGCACCTTCACGCACGGCGAGTACCTGGTGTGGGGACTTACCGAACGCGTGCTGCGCCAGCTGCTCGACCGGATGGCGGAGTAGTGCGTCCGCGCGCGCCACGGCCTGTCCGGGCGCCGGCGCGGCATTCGCGATTGTGCCGGCTGCCCACGCGGCTATTATGGTACGGCGACGCGGCGCCACACTGCCGCCGCACACCTTCCGCGAGTGGGCGTTCGATGGACAAGCGCTTCCTGGTGCCGCTCCAAAACCCGGTGCACGACGGCGTGACATGAGTGCGGCCCGCGTGGTCAAGCCGGCGCCGGAGCTCACCGCGCCCGTGGAGGATTACCTCAAGGCCATCTACGAGCTGGAGCGCTCAGGCGAAGCCGCGGAGACGAACGCCATCGCCCGCCTCCTCGCCATCGCGCCCGCGTCCGTAAGCGGGATGGTGCGCCGGCTCGCGGCACAGGGACTCATCACGCACGAGCGGTATCATGGCGCGCGGCTTACCGCGGCCGGCCGGCGCGCCGCGCTGCGCACCATCCGCCGTCACCGGGTGATCGAGTCCTATCTGACCTCCGCACTCGGATATTCCTGGGACCGGGTGCACGACGAGGCGGAGCGCCTGGAGCACGCCGCGTCCGACGAGCTGATCGATCGCATGGCCGCGGCGATCGGCGAGCCCGAGACCGACCCGCATGGCGCGCCGATCCCCACGCGCGAGGGGCGCGTGCAGGAGGAGCGCACGCTGGTGCCGCTCGGCACGCTGGAGCCCGGCACGTGGGCCCGCGTGGAGCGGGTGAGTGACGAAAGCGCCGAGCGACTCCGCTACTTCGCTGAGCTCGGCGTGGTTCCTGGGGCGGTGGTGCAGGTCATCGGGCGCGAGCCGTTCGACGGGCCCATCGCCCTGCTCGTGCAGGACACCGAGCGCAGCGTTGGCCCGCCGCTCGCGGCGCTGGTGCTGGTCGCGCCGGTTCCGCCCCCGCTGGCAAAGCGCGCGCGCTCCAGCCGCTGACGGCGCGGAGCTTGCGCCTCGATGGTGCAACGGCACCTATGGAGGCACGTGTGGCGCACCGGGTTCCCATCGATCCTGACAAGGGAGTGAACGACCTCGTCCGGCAGCTCGCGGATGATTCCAGGCGCCTGCTTCGCGACGAGCTGCGGCTGGCCAGGATCGAGACGTCCGAGAACATGCATCGCGCGGGACGTGGCGTGGTGTGGCTGGGGCTCGCGTTCGGCGTCGGCGTCGTCATGCTCGTGGCGCTCACGCTCTTTTCAGTCACGGCGATCGGTCGGGTAGCCGGCGGTCACTACTGGGTGGGCGCAATGGTCACCGCCGCAATCGAGATCGCCATAGGGATCTGGTTGCTGAAGCAGGGCGCGGACACCTTTGGAGATGCGCCGTATTCCATGCCGGAAACGCGGAGCGCGCTCAGGATCATTCGCAATTCCTAAGTACATCCGCGACTATCCGCTGGTTTCCGCGACATCCGCGATGAAAGCTCGGCGCCCTCTTGCGCGGTCGCCACATGACGTGGTGCGCCAGCTTCCCTAGCCAGTTGCAGCCGCTCGGCGGTCCGGTGTGTCCGGGCGCGTGCGCTGTCGCCGCTCCTTGCCCCGCTCGAACCCCACGGCGCACAAGCGGCGAACAGAATCCCAGCCACCCGGCGCCAGTTCGCGATTGCCCCACGCGCGCGCAAGGTCCGGTTCCACCTCTTCGAAGCGGCGGTCGGCGTAGTCCGGATTCGCCGCGGCGACGTCGCCGAGGTAGTACGCCCCGCGCACGTCGTCGTAGCTCCAGTCGGGGTGTGGCTCGCGCTCCAGGTCCGCCCGATAGAATGCGTCATCCTCATCGGTGATGCCCTCCGCCGCCTCCACCAGCGCGCGGCCGCTCCACCACCCGCCGATCGCTCCCGCGATGCCGCCCAGCAGCACGCCGATTGGTCCCGCGATGGTGCCGATTGCGGCGCCCGCGAGCATACCCGTGATGCCGCCGGCCGCCTGTCCGGCGTGATCTGCGGCGCCGGGACCGTTTCGCTCGCTGCTCATGACGCCGTATCAAGCAAGGGATGGACCGTCCGGGTGATCGCTTGACATTCAATCGGCGCCGCAACCGATTGCATCATCATGCCCTCCCCAATCCGACTCGGCACGCAAGGTTGGAACTACGACGCGTGGGTCGGCCCCTTCTATCCCGACGGAACGCGCGCGGTGGATTTCCTCGCCGTCTACTCGCGTGCCTTCGACACCGTGGAGGTGGATTCCACCTTCTACGCGATACCGCCGGAGCGGACGATTCGCGGATGGGCGCAGCGCACGCCACCGGGTTTTCTGTTCGCCCTCAAGATGCCGCGGGAGATCACGCACGAGCGACGCTTCCGCGAGGCGGACGACGTGGCGAAGGAGTTCTACGATCGCGCGCGGGAGCTGGGGGACAAACTCGGGCCGGTGCTCATCCAGCTGGGTCGGGACTTTCGGGAGAACGAGCTGCCCGCGATCGCGAAGTTCCTGCCCACGCTGCCGGATGATATTGCGTTTGCCATCGAGTTCCGCGACCGGAGCTGGATGCATGACGGCGTGATCGCGCTGCTCGCCGAGCACAATGTCTCGCTCGCGCTCACGGACGCGCGTTGGATTCCGCGCAAGCAGATGCTCGCGCTGGCCGACCGGCCCACCGCGGACTTCTCGTACGTCCGATGGATGGGCACCGACCGGGACATCGTGGACTATTCGCGGACACAGATCGACCGGTCGCGCGAGCTCGAGTTGTGGTCCGGCGTGGTCTCCCAGCTCGCCGCGCGCGGTCGAACGGTCTACGGTTACGCCAACAACCACTTCGCCGGCCATTCGCCCGCCTCCGTCCGCGAGCTGCAGCGCCTGCTGGACCTCGCGCCGGTGGATCCCGGGCAACTCGGCGAACAGATGACGCTCTTCTGATGACGATCGCCGTCCGGCGCACGACACCCAAGTACGCCACTCGCGCGCTGGAGACCGACGCGGGAGCGCCCCCATTCCCCTGGCACGCCCCCGCCGTGGTGTTCGGCGCGGTCTGCGTCATGGTCGGCGTCTACTGGGACATTTCCTGGCACATGACCATCGGCCGCGACTCCTTCTGGACGCCGGCACACTTGCTGATCCAGGCGGGAGGGCTGATCGCCGGGCTCACGTCGGGGTACGTGGCGTTGCGCACGACGTTCGGCGGGAGCGCCGCGGCGCACGATTCGTCGGTGGCGTTCTGGGGGTTCCGGGCGCCCCTCGGCGCGTGGGTCTGCATGTGGGGATGTCTCGCCATGCTCGCGTCCGCGCCCTTCGACAACTGGTGGCACAACGCGTACGGCCTGGACGTGCGCATCATCAGCCCGCCGCACACCGTCCTCGCGGCGGGCATCGCGGCCATCGGCGTGGGTGCGCTGCTCCTGTCGCTCGCGTGGCAGAACCGCGCCGGCCCCCATCAGCGCCGCGCGATGTGGCTCCTCATCGTGGCAGGTGCGTTGTTGCTCATGGATCGCGCGATCATGCTCACGGAGTACAGCTTCAAGAACCTGATGCACGGCGGGTCGTACTACCGTCTGAGTCTCCTTGCGTATCCGATGGCCATCGTGATGATGGCGCGCGCGTCGCGGCTCCGGTGGGCGGGAACGCTCACCGCCGCGGTGTTCATGGGCATCATGCTGGTGCTGATGTGGGTCATCCAGCTCTTTCCGGCCACGCCCAGGCTGGGGCCCATCTATCAGCCCATCACGCACATGGTGGCCATGGCGTTTCCGGCGCTGATCGTGATCCCCGCGCTCGGCACCGACTACCTGATGCAGCGTCTTCGGGCGAGGCCGCTGATCCTCGCGCCGATCCTCTCCGCCGTGTTCCTGGTGCTCTTCATCGCCGCACAGTGGCCGTTTGCCTCGTTCCTCATGACCGAAGGCGCGCGGAACTGGTTCTTCAACGCCGAGAACTTCGTGTACTGGATGTCTCCGGCCGGCGTCGAATGGAGCCGCACCTTCGCCTCGTCGTCCGACCTCGGGCTCGAGCTTGCCCACGCGTGGGTGGGCGGCGCTATCTCGGCGTATCTCGGCCTCTGGTTCGGCACCTGGATGACGCGGGTGCGGCGATGACGCGCGCGCTGCGGATGGCCGGCATCGGCGGGCTCGCGCTGCTGCTGTCGGCGCACGTGGGCAGCCCGGATGTCTTCTTCTCCGGCAAGGCGGGCGCCTATGACGTGCGCGTCGTGGTCCGGCCGCCGGACGTCGTGCCCGGCGTGGCCCGCGTGACGGTGCGCACCGCCACCGACGTGGATCGCGTCTCGATCCGTCCGGTGTTCTGGCGCGCCGGGACGCGCGGCGCGCCCTCCGCCGACGAGACGCGGCGGCTGGCTGGTGACACGCGCACGTTTGGCGGTTCCGTCTGGCTCATGTCACACGGCGCGTACACGGTGGAAGTCACCATCGAGGGCGCGGACGGCACCGGATCGGTCCAGGTGCCCGTCGCATCGGTGGCGACGGGACGGCTGGCCATGGGGCCGGGGCTGGGAATCCTGCTGGCGCTCCTGGGCCTGCTGCTCGTGGCGGGCCTGCTTACCATCGTCTACAAGGGCGCGGGCGAGAGCCTGGTGGAGGTCGGTGCGCCGCTCGACGCGGCGCGACGAGCACGCGCGCGGCGCGTCACGCTGCTCGCCATCCCCGTCATCGCGCTCGTGCTCGTGGGCGGCGCGCGCTGGTGGCGCGACGTGGACCTCGACTACCGTCGCACGATCTATCGGCCGTCGCCGCTCCTGCTTGCGCTCAGCGACGGCGTGCTGCGCGTGGAGACGTCTGATACCGTCTTTCAGCCACCGCATCGTCCCTCGGCCCTCGTTCCCGATCACGGCAAACTGATGCACCTGTTCATGGTGCGCGCCGGCGACGCGGGCGCATTCGCGCACCTGCACCCGGTGCCGGTGGACACGTCCATCATTCCGGCGATGACCACGCGCGTACCCCCGCTCCCCGCCGGGGAGTATCACGTCTATGGGGACGTCGTGCACGAAACGGGCTTCGAGCGCACGCTGGTTGGCACGATGACGCTCGACGCGCCCCGCGGCAGTCCGGCGTCGGCCGATGCGTGGCGAGCAACCGATCCGGACGACGCGTGGTTCGCGGGCGCTGCCTCGACCGTGCGCAGCAGCCGCCTCGCGGACGGTACCACGATGCACATCGAGCTGGATCCGGACAGCGCCATCGTTCCGGGGCGGGAGCTGGCCATCCGGGTCAGTGTCCTGGACGCCGCCGGCCGGCGCGCGGCGCTCCAGCCGTACCTCGGCATGAGCGCGCACGCGGTCGTCGTGCGCGTGGATGGCGCGATCTACGTGCACCTGCATCCCATGGGGACCATCACGAACGCGGCGCAGGAGGCATTTGCCGCGCGGGACCGTGGCGATACCACCGCGCTCGGCCGATTGATCGCCTCGGACCATGCGATGCACGCCGGCGCCGCGCCGGCGGCCGCGCCGGATACCCTCACGGCCGAGTTTCCGTATGGCTTTCCCAGCGCCGGAAACTTCCGGCTGTTCGTGCAGGTGAAGCGAAACGGGCGGATCCTCACCGGCGCCTTCGCGATTCCCGTCGCCGAGCCCACCATCACATCGCGCTGAACGCCGTGTCGTCACGGCTTGTGGTCTTCATCGCGCTGGCGGGGCTGCTCGCCGCCCTGTTCGCGCGCCTTGGGGTCTGGCAGCTGGACCGCCTGGGCGAGCGTCGGGCCGTGAACGCGCGGGTCGCCGCGCGGTTCGACCTGCCGGTTGCCGACGTCGCCGATCTCGCGGGCGACAGCTCCTTTCGCCGCGTCACCATTGCCGGCGTGCCCGATCACGCGCACGAAATCCTCTACACCGGCCGGTCGCGCCATGGGTCGCCGGGCGTGCACATCCTCACGCCGATCCGCCGAGCGGACAATGACACCGCGGTGCTGATCAATCGCGGCTGGGTGTATTCCCCCGACGCCGCGAGCGCCGACCTGCCCAGATGGCGCGAAGACCGTTCGCGCTACTCGGGGTTCGTCATGCCGCTGGGCGCTCCACCCACCAGGCAGGTCACCGGTCGGCGGGTGCGCGGCCTGTCCCACGACGCGCTGCAGGCGCTCCTGCCGTATCCGGTGGCGCGCGTGATCGTCGTGGCCGAGGATTCCGCCGGGCAGGAGGCGCCGGTGCGTCTCGATCGCCCCGCGCTCGACGATGGACCGCATCTCAGCTACGCGGTCCAGTGGTTCTCCTTCGCGGCCATCGCGGTGGTGGGCGCCGGCATCGTCGCCGCGCGCTCCCGGCAGGCGCGTCGTGGCTCGGGGAGTGCAATGGACGCGTGATCCGCGTTCATCCCCGCCGCGGATAGATTAGCACTACTCACGAAACGGATAGCCATCATGTCAGCCAAGCAGCTTGCCACCGAGGTCGAGGCCCGGGACGTCGCCGAGGCGGCGCGGGAAAGCGAATGGGCCGGGGCCAGTTTCGTGCGCGAACTGTTTCTCGGGCGCTTTCCGATCGGGTTGATCCATCCCTATCCGCACGAAGATCCGGACGAGCAGCGCCGCGCCGCGCCCTTCCTCGCGAAGCTCACCGCGTTCCTGCATCGCGTGGACTCCGACATGATCGACCGCACGGGGAACATCCCGGAGTCGTACGTGCAGGAGTTGCGCGAAATGGGCGCGTTCGGCATCAAGATTCCCACGCAGTACGGCGGGCTGGGGTTGTCGTACACGAGCTATGTGAAGGCGATGGCGCTCGTGACGTCCAGGGATGGATCGCTCACGGCGCTGCTCTCGGCGCACCAGTCCATCGGCCTGCCACAGCCGCTCGCGCTCTTTGGAAGCGACGAGCAGAAGCAGAAATTCTTCCCGCGCCTGGCCAAGGGCGAGATCTCCGCGTTCGCGCTCACCGAAGTGGACGCCGGCTCCGATCCCGCGAACATGCACGCGACCGCGACGCCCACCGACGACGGGTCCGCGTTCATCCTCGACGGCGAGAAGCTCTGGTGCACCAACGGCACGCGGGCCGACCTGTTCGTCGTGATGGCCCGCACGCCCGACGTGGTCGTCAACGGCACGCCGCGCAAGCAGATCACCGCCTTCATCGTGGAGCGGAAGTGGCCGGGGGTGGAAATCGCGCACCGCTGTCATTTCATGGGCCTCAAGGCGATCGAGAATGGCGTGATCCGCTTCACCGGGGTGCGCGTGCCCCGCGAGAACATCCTGTGGGGTGAGGGCAAGGGACTCAAGCTCGCGTTGATCACGCTGAACACCGGGCGCCTGACCCTTCCCGCCAGCGCCGCCGGCGGCGCGAAGGCGCTGCTCCAGGCCACCCGCTGGTGGGCCCGGGAACGCGTGCAGTGGGGCGCGCCTGTCGGCAAGCACGAGGCGGTTGCGCGCAAGGTCGGCATGATGGCGGCCAACACCTATGCGATGGAGTCGATTTCGCGGCTCACCGTGGGCCTGGCGGAGAAGGGGGGCTACGACATCCGTCTGGAGGCCGCGATCGCCAAGATGTACAACACCGAGCACGGCTGGCGTATCGTGGACGACGCGCTGCAGGTGCGCGGTGGCCGCGGCTACGAAACGGCCGACTCGCTGCGCGCCCGCGGCGAGGAACCAATCCCCATCGAGCGCGCGATGCGCGACTCGCGCATCAACCTGATCTTCGAGGGATCGTCCGAGATCATGCGCCTGTTCATCGCGCGCGAGGCGGTGGATCACCACTTCAAGACGGCCTTCGCGCTCGTGGACAAGAAGTCGACCGGCGCCGAGAAGGCATCGGCCTTCGGGCGCGTCATGAAGTTCTATCCCCTCTGGTATCCCTCGCGATGGGTGGGGCGCGGGCAGGTGCCGATGTCGTTCTCCGAATTCGGAAAACTGGCGAAGCACGTGCGCTACGCCGAACGCCACGCTCGCAAGCTGGGGCGGGCGATCTTTCACGCCATGGTGCGCTACGGCCCCAAGCTGGAGCGCAAGCAGATGGTGTTGTTCCGCGCCGTGGACATTGGCGCGGAACTGTTCGCGATGGCGGCCACCTGCGCCCATGCCCACGCCGACGCGAAGCAGGGACACCCCGGCGCGATCGCGCTGGCCGACGTGTTCTGCCGGGAGGCGCGCCTGCGCATCGACCAGCTGTTCGACACCCTGTACGGTCCCAACGACGACGCCGTCTACAAGCTCAGCCAGCAGGTGCTGAAGGGCGAGCACGCCTTTATGGAAGGCGGAATCATCCCGCTGAAGACCGCGGACTGACGGCGGAGGGCGACGTACCGCCGCCGTCCCCGGTCTGGAGCAGGACGACCGCGGCGGCGATGAAGGCGCCGCCGATCAGCGTCGCCTGCGTCAGCGCCTGGTCCAGCAGCCACGCGGCGAGTAGCGACGTGAAGAACGGCTCCACGGTGGACACGATCGCCGTCCGCACGGAGCCGAGCGTCGCCAGTCCGCGCAGGAACAGCAGGAACGCGCCCACGGTGGAGATGAGCGCGAGCGCGATGCCCGCCAGCCACCCCACCGGCTGGAGCATGAGGAACAGTTCACCGCGCGCGGCCGCCGCCGTGCCGAGTATGATGGCGGCGCCTGCCGACATGTACGTCGCAGTGGCCACGGCGCCGTGCCCGCGCTGGAGCGCCCCGATCATCGGGATGTACACCGCATACAGCAGCGCGGCTACGAGCGCGAGCGCCACGCCCGTGGGGTGCAGCCCCGCGCCACCCGGCGCTCCGACCATCACGAAGATGCCCGCCAGGGAAAAGCCCAGTGCCAGGAGACGGCGCGGCGTAAGCGGTTCCGAATGACGCACGCGCGCGATGATCGCGACCCACGCCGGGAACGTGTAGAAGAGGAACGAGAGCGTCGCCGCCGGAATGTACCGCAGCGCACTGAGGCTCACGAAGGCGACCAGGGATTGTCCCACCCCGGCCAGCAGCAGCACGCGCAGCGACGACCGGTCGAACCGCAGCGCCCGCGCGAAGGCGCCGATGGCGCCCAGTACCAGCGCGGCCAGCAGATAGCGCCACGTCAGCAGGTTCAGCAGCGGCGCGCCCGTGCGCGTGCCGATGGTGATGAAGATGGCGATCGCGCCGAATCCGCAGGCGCTCAACGCGACCCAGAGCGTCGCGCGCGCCGCCGCCGAGCGGGTGGCGGTCTCGTTCGTCACGGGCTCAGAGGAGGGTTCCGCTCAGAATCAACAACGCCAACATGAAGTAGATGAGCACGCCGGTGACGTCCACCAGCGTCGCCACGAAGGGGGCGGACGCGCTCGCGGGGTCCAGCCCGAACCGGCGCAACGCGAACGGCAGCATCGAACCGATCATCGAGCCGAAGGCCACCACGCCAAGCACCGAGATCCCCACCGTGAGCGCCAGCAGGCCGTGGTGCGCGCCATAGTCCCAGAAGCCCATCCACTGCCAGACGATGATGCGGAGGAAGCCGAGCAGCCCCAGGATGGCTCCCAGGGTGAGGCCGGTGGGCAGCTCCCGCAACGCCACCCGCCACCAGTCCTTGAGCTTCAGCTCGCCCAGCGCCATCGCGCGGATGATGAGCGACGTGGCCTGGGAGCCGGAGTTCCCGCCGGAACTCACGATGAGCGGCACGAAGAAGGACAGCACCACGGCGCTCACCAGCTCCTCATGAAATCCCTGCATCACGCTGGCCGTGATGAGCTGCCCGAAGAAGAGGAGGCAGAGCCAACCCCCGCGCTTGCGAATCATTCCCCAGAAGCCGATGGAGGTGTAGGGCTCGTCCAGCGCCTCCATGCCGCCCAGCTTCTGCATGGTCTCACCATGCACGTCCTCGAGCGCGTCGATGACGTCGTCCACCGTCACGACGCCCATGATGTGCCCGCTCTCGCTCACGACAGGCACCGCCATCAGGTCGTAATCCGCGGTGGTGCGCGCCACGGACTCGCGATCGGCGCCCGGGGGCACGCTCACGACGGCAGTCCACGCGACGTCGGTGATCCGGGCGCCCGGCGCCGCCGCCAGCAGCTCTCGCAGCGACAAGACGCCGGCCAGGCGACCATCCTCACTGGTCGCGTAGATGTTGTACGTCGCCTCGCGCCGGCCGGACCTGGCGAGCGAGCGCACCAGCTCGAGCGCTTCGTCCACCAGCAGGTGGCCCGGGACGGAGACGAACTCCGTGGTCATCAACCCGCCGGCCGTGTTGGGCCCGAATTGCCGCAGCCGCTCGGTTTCCTCGCGCGCGGCCGGGGACAGCTCGGAGACGATGTCTTCGGCGACGCCCTCGTCGATTTCCTCCAGCGCGTCCGCCCGGTCGTCCGGCGTCATCTGGGACATGAGCGCGGCCGCCAATGACGTGGGCAGCTGCTCCAGCAGCTCCGCGCGCAGGTCCTCGTCGAGGTATTCCAGCACGTCGCCGGCGCGCGCCGGCGGGAGCGCGGCCAGGAACGCAGCCACCCGGTCGCGCGGGATCAGCTCCGCGACATCGGCGAGGTCGGCCGGATGCAGCTCCTCGGTTTCCGACGCGAGCGACTCCGGCGACTCCTCCAGCAACTCGAGGATGTCCGGCGCGACCAACGCGGCGAGCGGCTTCTCTTCCGGGGGCGGTGCCATGGCAGGCCAAAGAAACGCGCCCGTTGGTGTTCGGGCAACTGCGGCACGGCATCGTTCACGGCCGGCCGGCGCCGGAAGGATTAGATTCGCGCCCATGCATACGGTTGCCTTCCTCGGTCTCGGCGCGATCGGCGCGCCCATGGCCAAACGCGTCGCTGCCGCTGGATTCCCGCTGTCCGTCTTCAACCGCACCACCCAGCGCGCGGAGGCGTTCGCGCGCGACACCGGCGCACGCGTCGCGGGCTCTGCTGCCGACGCGGTGCGCGGCGTGGACATCGTCGTCACGTGCCTCTCCACGTCGGCAGACGTGGAGCAGGTGCTCGCGGGCGGGGCGGCCGACGCCATCCCGGCCGGCGCGCTCCTGCTCGACTGCACCTCCGGCGACCCGGCCACGTCGCGCCGGATCGCGGACCGACTGGCCGCCGGACGCGTTGCGTTCGTGGACGCGCCGGTGAGCGGCGGGGTCAAGGGGGCGGTGGAGGGCACCCTCACCGTCATGTGCGGGGGTGACGCGAAGGACATCGCGCGCGCGCGCCCCGTGATCGCATCGTTCGGAAAAACGATCGTGCATTGCGGCCCGGTGGGTGCCGGCGACGCGGTGAAGGCGATGAATCAGGCGCTGCTCGCGCTCACGATCTGGGGCACCGGCGAAGTGCTCACCGCGCTGGCCAAGTCCGGCGTGTCCGCGGACGTCGCGCTTCAGGTGATCAACGCGTCCAGCGGCCGCTCGAACGCGTCGATGAACCTGTTTCCTGAACGCGTGCTCACACGCGCCTTTCCGCGCACCTTCCGCCTGGCGCTGATGGACAAGGACGCGCGCATCGCCGCGCAGATCGCGCGCGACGAGAAGGTGCCGGCGCCGCTCATGCAGCTCGTCGCCGATCTCTGCACGCTGGCCCACGCGGAGCTGGGTGAGGAAGCGGACCACGTGGAGGCCGTGCAAGTCATCGAGCGCTGGGCCGGGGCACGTATCTCGTGACGGACGCCGCCGCCGTCAGCGCGATCCGATCGCATTTTCCGGCGCTCGAGCGCGTGCACCGCGGCCGTCCGGTGGCCTACCTCGATGGGCCGGGCGGCACGCAGGTGCCCCGCGCCGTGGTCGAGCGGATGAACGACTACCTGTATCACCACAACGCGAACACGCACTGGGCGTATCCGACCAGCGCAGAGACCGACGCGATGATACTCGATGCGCGTCGCGCGCTCGCGGACTTCGTCAACGGCGCGCCGGACGAGATCGCGTTCGGCGCCAACATGACGACGCTCACCTTTCACGTCGCGCGCGCGCTCGGACGCGACTGGGGGAACGGCGACGAGATCGTCGTCACGGAGCTGGATCACCATGCCAACGTCGCCCCCTGGCGTGCCCTGCAGCGCGAGCGCGACGTGCGCATCAAGGTCGCGCGGATGCGCGTGGAGGATGGCACGCTCGATCTCGACGACCTCCAGTCCCGGATCGGCCCGCGGACGCGGCTGGTCGCCATCGGGGCGGCGTCCAACGCGCTCGGCACGATGGTGGACGTCCCCCGCATCGCGGCGATGGCCCGCAGCCGCGGCGCGCTCGTCTTCGTGGATGCGGTGCACTCCGCGCCACATGCGCTGGTGGATGTCGCGGCGCTCGACGCCGATCTGCTCGCGTGCAGCGCGTACAAGTTCTACGGCCCGCACATCGGCGTGCTCTGGGGCAAGCGGTCGCTCATCGAGCGGCTCGACGTGCCGAAGCTCGAGCCCGCGCCCAGCGACTCACCGGAGCGCCTGGAGACGGGCACGCAGAATCACGAGGGCATCGTCGGCGCCGGCGCTGCCGTGGACTTTCTTGCCTCGCTCGCCGGCGCGCCCCCCCCCCCCCCCGGCGGCGGCCGTCGCCAGGCGCTTGCCGCGGCGTATCGCGCATCGCACGCGCGCGGCATGCAGCTGTTCCGGCAGCTCTGGGATGGCCTTGGCGGCATCGCCGGCGTGCGGCGCTATGGTCCGCCACCCGACGCGCCGCGCAGCCCCACGCTGGCGTTCACGCTGCACGGGTCGTCCAGCGAGCGCGTGGCGATCGCGCTCGCGGAGCAGGGGCTGTTCGTCTCGCACGGGGACTTCTACGCGTCCACCGTGATCGACCGCCTCGGACTCGGCGACGACGGCGTCGTGCGCGTCGGGTGCAGCCTCTACACCACCGATCGTGAGATCGAGCGCGTGATCGGCGCCGTCAGGAGCATCGCCCGGTAGCGCGGACGCTGTCGGTGGCGGCGTACACGAACCGGCACGGCTTGGTGCGGTCCAGTCCGGGCAGAAAAATCTCGTAGTTCGATCCGGGGTGCCAGAGAATCCAGCCCTGGTAGCCGGCGTCGTAGATCGCCCGCTTCTGCAACTCCACTTCTTCAGCGCCGTACGGCGGCTGGCCGATGGAGAACGCCTGGATCCATGGCCGCACGTGCTCGGCGCGCGTGATCCCCAGCTTGTCGTCGCGCGCGCGCGCGCCCTCGATCGCCGCGCGCACGATCGTGTAGGGCTCCGCGTTCGGTCGCGCCACGCCGAACGCGCCGCGGGGATAATGCGACGGATAGACCATCGGGAGCATCACGTCCGTCACCGCCGACATCTTTTCCCACTGCTGCCCAATCTCCAGCGCGCCGCGCACCGTCGTCACCAGGCCGAAGACATCCGCGGTGCTCCTCACGTTGTACCTGGACAGCCGCTCCCGCGCCAGCCTGAGAAACGCCGCCAGGGCGTCCGGATTCGACAGCGTTTTGCCCGCGAACACCTGCCGGGGCAGGCTCGGATAGGGTTCCGGAAAGCGGATGTAATCCCACTGGATCTCCTCGAACCCCAGCGCCACGAGTTCCTCGGCCACGGCAAGGTTGTAGTCCCACACCTCGCGATGGTGCGCGCTGACCCAGGCCAGCCCCTCCTTGTCGAGCCACACCGAACCGTCCTCTTGCTTGATCGTCCACGCGGTGTTGAGGCGCGCCGCGACAGGATCCTTGAACGCCACGATGCGCGCGATGGGAAGCAACCCGTGCGCCTTGACCGAATCCGTGAGCGCCTTCACGTCGCGCACCACGCCGTGCCCGTCTCCCGCGTACTTCCGCACGGCGGGACTGGACGAGACGTAGTTGAGGCCGAACTCGTCCTTCATGTCGATCACGAAGGCATTGAGCTCGGTGGAGTCCGCCATGTCCAGCAGTCGGCGCATCCGGCGCGGGCTCTGGGGGGCGAAACGATTGAGATACAGCCCCCGCACCACCGGGTAGTCGCCGGTATCGGCCGGCGGCACCACCGCCGGCGTATCCACGGCGCCCGGACTGAAGCTGACGACGGACGTGTCTGCACGCGGCGCGTCGCGTTCCGCGGAACACGCCACGAGCACAAAACTGACAAACAGGATTCGCAGAGATGTCATTGTCATGAGTTGGCTGACCGGCGCGCGAAGCGCGCCGCCGAGAACTTACCCGCGGCGAAGCCGCGGCCGAGAACCTGCTCGCGGCGAAGCCGCGGCCGAGAATCTGCCGGCGGCGAAGCCACGGCAGATAACCATACGCAGTATATTTGCCATCGCATGACGCCCATCCACCGGGAATCGCCACGGCAGAGCATCCGGGCACTGATTGCCGCGGCGGCGGTGCTGTCGCTCGGCGCCGCGTGTACCCGCCACCGCGATGGGGCGCCAGAGGCCGAATTCCTCCTGGCCGCCGGCGATTCGACCTACTGGCTGCGCAATGTCGGCGGCAATCTCCAGATGCGCGGATCGCCCATCGTCATCGTGCGCGTGGACGGCCGTTTCCGCGAGCTGTATGTCGTCGACGAAGACCGGTCGTACGAGCGCGCGCTGTTCGTCGGCCAGCGGCTGTACCAGCGCGATCTCATCACCAGCGACTCGACGGTGGTCTATCGCGACACGATCGTGAGCGCCATGGCCGCCGTGTTCGAGCGGCGCAATCCTGAAGCGCGACGCCTCGCGCCCGATGAAGATCCGTCGGAGGATCCGGCGATCACCGCCAGCGCGGACGTGAGTGTCCTGGGCGTGCACGGCCCGTTTCTGTCGCTCGAGTATCACGTGGACACCAGCGGTGCCGGCGACACCTCCTGGCACATGACCCGTCACGCCGTCGTGGATCTCCGCACGGGTCGCGAGGCGTCGCTCGCCGACGTGCTCGGCGCCGGCCAGGCGGCCACGGTCGTGAACCAGGGGCGCCAGGCGCATCGCGAAACGATGGATTCGGTGCGTGCCGACACCCGCCCGGCCGCCCGACTCGCCGCCCGGGTGCTGGAGCGGTTCCGTTTTGATCCTCGGAGTTTCTCACTCGCGGCACCCGGCGGCACGCTGATGGTCGCATTCTCAGCGCCGGGCGCGGGAACGGGGGGCGAGGGATTTGCGCTGCCGATCCGTCTGGTGCAGGTCGCCCAACCGGAGTGGTGGGCGGAGGCCAGGTCCTCGCTGCCCACCGAGTCGCGCTCGAGCGAGGAGCGCTGGACGCGCGAAGGCTATACGGTGCAGGCCGAGTACGACACGAGCGTGCAGTCGGTGCGCCTGTCCGTCGTGGACAGCGCCGGAAGGGGATTTCAAATGGGCACGGTCACGGCGCCGGTGCACCGGATCTACTGGCTGGATCAGCCACCGATCGACCAGGTCCAGCGCAGCGCGCTCGGCCGCGCCTTTGACGACGCCGCACTGTATGATGAGTCGGCGCGCACGGTGCACGGTGGCGGCCAGTCCCCATCGCCTCGACTGGTGTCGCGTCCATGACCAGCCCGGCAGCCGGCAAGCCGGTGCGCGAGAGCCAGCACGAGACGTCCGAGTTGATGATGCCCCACCACGCCAACAACCTGGGGCACGTCTTCGGCGGCGTCATGCTGTCGATGATGGACAAGACCGCCGCGGTCGCGGCGTTCCGGCACTGCCGGCTGCACGTCGTCACCGCGTCCATCGACCGGGTGGACTTCCGGGAGCCGATTCACGTGGGCGACCTGGTGGTGATGAAGGCCAGTGTCAACTTCGCGGGCCGCACATCCATGGAAGTCGGCGTCCGGGTGGAAGCCGAGGAGCTCTTGACCGGGCGCCGCCGACACACCAATTCCTGTTACTTGACGTTCGTGGCGGTGGACAGCGCCGGCCGGCCCATTCCAGTCCCCGGACTGGTGCCCGAAACGGACGACGAGCGGCGCCGGCACGAGGCGGCGCGCGGGCGACGCGAGCTGCGACTCAGGGAACGGGAAGCCGAAGGGAGAATGCGGAAGTCATGAAGCGAGTGTTCAGCGTGGACGAGGCCAACAAGACACTGCCACTGGTCCGGCGCATCGTCGAGGACGTGGTTCGGCAGCATCGCGTGTGGCGCGAACGGATTCTCGAGCTCGATCTCGTGGCCTCCGCCGGCCGCGGCGACGAACCGCACGAACGGGCCGAGGCGCTGGAAAAGGAAGCGCAGATCCTCGCGCGCGAGATCGACGGCTACCAGAGGGAACTGGACGAACTGGGCATTCAGCTCAAGGACCGGCGGCTCGGGCTGGTGGACTTTCCCAGCGAGATAGGCGGACGCAAGGTGCTGTTGTGCTGGCGCCTCGGCGAAGCCGAGGTCCAGTACTGGCATGACGAAGGCGCCGGCTATGCGGGCCGACAGCCCCTGCAGCCGACGCCGGTCTAGCCATCACCCTTCGACGAGAGAGTCGTGAGAACGTTCCAATCCAGCGACGGCACGGTGTGGAAGGTGGAAGCCATACTGCCCGCTTCGAGCAACATCATGATCAGGTTCCGCCACCCGGACGGCGACACATCGCGCCTGGATCGCTACAACTGGCACATCAGCTCGGGGCCGGAAGCGCGCAGCGTGACGTCGAGACTCTCTCCCTCGCGCGTGATGGAGCAGATGGACGACGCTGCCGTTGCACGCATGTTTGCGCGCTCGATGCCCATATCCCGTCCGTAGCTCCTGGTTCCTAGCTCCTGGTTCCTGGTTCCTGGTTCCTGGTTCCTGGTTCCCGGAACGGCACCTCGATCTCCATCCCGTCCTTGCCGATGACTACGTCCGCGAATTCGGCCCGCGCCTGCGCCCCCAGCTCTGCCGTATCGCGGGAATAGCGCGCGGAGAAGTGGGTCAATAGCAGGCGTTTGCATTCGGCGCGCCGGGCAACGATCGCCGCCTCCCGCGCGGTGGAATGCCCCGTCTCCGCGGCGCGCTCGGCCTCCTCGTCGCCGAACGTGGCCTCGTGCACGAGCAGGTCGGCGCCCCGGGCCGCCTCCACGGTGTTGTCGCTGGGACGGGTGTCCCCGGTGATGACGACGGTGCGCCCCCGGCGGGGGGGACCCACCAGCTCCGGTGGCTGCACGACGCGCCCATTCTCCAGCGTCACCGCCTCGCCGCGGTGGATACGCCCCCACAGCGGGCCTTCCGGAATCCCGATCGACCGCGCGTGGTCCGGATCGAACCGTCCCTTGCGATCATCCTCCACCAGGGCGTAACCCATCGCGGCGCCCGGTCCATGCGCTACGGCGAAGGGCATGATCGCATAGTCCTTCCGCCGCACCGCCTCGCCGGGCTCCAGCTCGCGGATGACCACCGGAAACGTCAGCCGGTCCACGCCAAACTGCTCCGCGCGTTTCAGGTGCCGCTCGGCCGGGCGCGGACCCCAGAGGCGCAGCTCCTCCGTGCGGCCCTGGAGGGCCATGGTCCGCATCAACCCGATCAAGCCGATCACGTGGTCGGCGTGAAAGTGCGTGAAGAAGATGTCCGCCAGTGAGAACGCGACGCCGTAGCGCATCATCTGGCGCTGGGTGCCCTCGCCGCAGTCGAACAGCATGGTTTCCCCCTCGCGAACGAGCGCGATGGACGAAACGTTGCGCTCCACCGTGGGGCGGGACGCCGAGGTGCCAAGAAGGACAAGGGACAGGCTCATTTCGGGGCTCAATATAGGCCCGCCGCCTAAACCAGCCCCACATAAGTCCGTTACGGCCCACACTTTGCTTCTGATGCCCTCCGGACACACAGCAAGAGGAGCCAGGAGCCCGGCACGCGTGGCGCGAGCATTGCGTCACGGCAATCAGGGCGGGTTCATGTCGGCACCTCTTTCTCTTATGGGAGGGAGTAGTAATGGCGAATAGAGCAGGCAACGATGATCGCGGCTTCGGCTCGTCGGATCGGGAACGCCAGCGCGACGTGATCAGCGAGCCATCGCGTGGCGCATCCCCGATGTCTGGCGCCGGTGCAAACAGTGGCGACAACGGTGGTGGAACCAGCACTAGCCGAAAGAGCGCCCGGGGCTTTGCGTCGATGGATCAGGAGAAGCAGAAGGAGATCGCGAGCAAGGGCGGACGCGCCGCGCATGCCAAGGGCACTGCGCACGAATTCGACTCGGGCGAAGCGAGAGCCGCCGGCCGCAAAGGCGGGATGGCGGTGAGCCGCAACCGCGAGCACATGGCCGCGATCGGCCGTCGGGGCGGCGAGGCCCGCGGACAGCGCGCCCGTGCCGCATCGCAAGCGAATGCGCAGCGGTCCAGCATAGAAGCGGCGCGACAGAATACGCCCGCCGCCAACACCGGTTCGGGAAACACGCGTGGAGTGGGTGTCGATCGCGAGATCGGCATTTCAGGCACCTCGCTGGGGGCCACGCAGAACACGCGCGGTGGGGAGAATGCGCTGGGTGGCGAACGTCGCCAGCCGTCGTCGCCCGCCGGTGGAGTGGAGGGAGCCCGGGGGGACGAGAGAGCGTAGGAACCTGACTCGCCGAGGGCCGCCGCTGGGTTTTTTCGCGTCGGCGCTCGAGCGGCAGGCGGTCGGTACGGAGCTGTACCGGTCGGCTCAGCGCACCTGGGAGGAGGGATGGATAGCCGCGTGATGAGCGCGGCTATTCCATTTCTAGGGTACGCGGATGGCGCGGATTAGGCGACGATGGACTGCCACCGTGCAGGGTCGATGTTGCCACCCGAGACCACCACGGCGCACGGCGTTTCGGGATGCAGCTTGCCGAGCAGCACGGCGCCGGCGCCGCACGCGCCCGCCCCCTCGGCCTTCTGCCCATGCGCCCCGTTCAGCCACCGGATGGCTTCCTCGATCTCCTGCTCCGTCAGCGTCGCGATGCCATCGAGTGCGTGGACGCCGATGTCCAGGGCGTCGTCGTCAATCTGGCCCGCGAGACCATCCGCCAGGGTGGGAACGCTCTCGATGGTCACCAGCCGGCGCGCCTCGAGCGACCGTGTCATCGCTGCCGTGTGCTCACCCTGCGCACCGTAGATCCGGACGTCGGGTCGTTCCCGCCGCACGAGACTCGCGCATCCCCCCAGCAACCCGCCGCCGCCCACGTTGACCACCAGGGAGGCGAGGGCAGGAAGCTCCTCCAGGATCTCGAGTGCGACGGTCCCCTGGCCGGCCAGCAGCATGTCTCCGAGACAGGGATTGATGTACGGCATGCCGTGGCTGGCACCGAAGGCCTTGGCGGCGTCCATGGCAGCGTCATAGTCCGGCGCCGAGTCGTCGAGTTCGGCCCCGAGCGCCCGGATGCCGTCCTTCTTGACCGTCGGGGCGGTGGAGGGAACGTAGATCTTCGCGCGTAGGCCCAGCGTCCTGGCGGCGAAGGCGACGCCCATCCCGTGGTTGCCGGCCGAGGACGCGACGACTCCGCAGTCGCGGTCCGATGCGGACAGGGTTCCGAGCGCATTGAGAGCGCCTCGGAGCTTGAACGAGCCGGTGGCCTGCTCGTTCTCCAGCTTGAGGTAGACGTCCCCCCCGGCGACGCGGCTCAAGGGCTCGCTTCTGAGCAGCGGAGTGCGCCGGATGTGGGGGGCAATCCGCAGGGCGGCCTCCCGGACGGCGGAGGCTTTAAGTCGCTCGAACATGGGCAGTTACCAACGTGGGGAGGTGGCCGTCAACTTGTTGAAAACGCCTGTCCCGACTAGCTTGATGCTCGACGGCGGCGCTCGCGCCGCCGTTTCGTTTGAGGGGCTGTAGCTCAGCTGGGAGAGCGCTGCAATCGCACTGCAGAGGTCAGGGGTTCGATCCCCCTCAGCTCCATTGCAATAGATGGCATGGCGTGGTATATTTCTCGCTTAAGTAATCAGTGCCCGCCGCCGCTCGGTAGGACGGAGAGTTCCAATGACGGTGAGCGTGGCAACCTTCAACGCCGCGGCCCAATGGGTCAGCGGCGTTTTGATTTTCAGGGCGTCAGCTTGCGCACGTCCGCGGTGAGCGCGGTGAATACCTCCCGCAGCCACGCCATCTGTTCGCGCTCCGCCGCTCCCCGATAGTCGCTCAGCGCGATGGTTGTCAGCCGGGTGATGAACCGCAGGATCCCGCTTTCCTTCACCTCCAGGTGCAGCTGGCGGCGCAGAATGGACTGCGCGCCGGTGGTGTCGGTCACGCTCATGCCGAACAAGGCGCCTTCGCCCTGAAAGGGCCGGCGCAACGGCGTGCGAAGCAGGCGCTCCGTGATCAGGGGAAGCACCCATCGTGGCTCTTCGCGCGAGACGATGGTGAACCCGACTTCATGCGCTGTGCGCGTGAGAGTGAACCGCGTGCGAAGGTCACGGAAGCCCGACGTGAAGAAACTCACCGGCATCGTGAAGTCACCGGTCAGCGCCAGCGAATCCGGGATCGGGCGGGACGTACCGGACAGCGGCACCACCTGGCCGCGCTGACTGCGCACGCGGAACGTCATGTGCCCGTCGTGCAGCGACAGGGCGAGCCACGGCGTGCCCGACTGGTCGGAAAGCGTCCAGCGCGTCCGCGCGGTGCCCCCGTACCGACGCATGTACTTCGCGAAGGCGGGATAGCGCGACTCCACCCCGGCCGGCGTAATCGTGAGCGCGAACACGGCCAGCGTGGAGCTGTCGGGCAGGTGCGTCGTGCGGATGGAGTCCACGCGGAAGAGCTGTCCGAGTGTCGCGGACGCCACCGGAATCGTGGCTTTGTAGTCCGCGCGGATCTGTCGCTCGGATTTCCCTTCGCCGGAGGACAGCAGCGCGCGAAACATCGCGCCGACGGCGGCGGCGCTGACGCTCCCGATCGCGTAGAACACGTCGGTGTCCCACGCGAACTCGTTGGCGTCGGCCAGCCGCGTGAGATGAATGACGTGCTGCGACTCCGCGGGCGCCGCGGGCGCCGGCGCCACAGGCACCGCATTCAGCTCGTAGCGACTGCCCGAGAATCGGCCCTGTACGGACAGCGTGCGCCGCGCGCCGACCGAGGACGTCCATGCGCTGCTGTCGCGCCAGACGCGGGAGGGAACGAGCGCCGCCTCCGCGATCCTGACTCGCGCGGCGTCGTACTTCGCATCACGCGCCGGTTCGGTGACGCGCGCCCCGAGCGCGGCGAAGGCCTCTTCGGCGTGGCTGGCCGATGCCGGCGCGCCGCCGCCCAGCGCCACGATGGAGTCGCGGCAGCCGGACAGTACGGGAAGTGCCAGGATCAGCAGCGCGACGCGGACCGGAATTGAGTGGCGCGAACGGCGCCGTCCGGAGAGCGTAAGTTGGCTTGTAGACAGGACTAAGAGGGTGTCGAGCGGTAGCGTTCAGGGTTGCCGCTCTGGATTTTCACGGCTAACTTTGCGGGCCCGGTGTAAGTACCGGAATCGATCACAGTAGTTCCCGCTGCCCCTTGGTGTAACTGGCAACACGCCTGACTCTGGATCAGGAGAGTCCTG
>JBBDYA010000016.1:0-1185 GCA_040902005.1 Gemmatimonadaceae bacterium
GAGCTCGAAGCACATCCGCGGCGATTACAACGTCGCGTGGCCCACGGCGGAGATCGCGGTGATGGGACCGAAGGGCGCGGTGGAGATACTCTTTCGGAAGGAGATCGCGGAGAGCGGCGACCCGGAGGCCGCGACCGAGGCGAAGATCGAGGAGTACCGCGAGAAGTTCGCGCATCCGTACATCGCCGCTGGGCGCGGCTATCTGGACGACATCATTGATCCGCGCGAGACCCGCCCGCGGCTGATCGACGCGCTGGAGTCGCTCGCGAGCAAGCGCGACAAGAATCCGCCGAAGAAGCACGGGAATATTCCCCTGTGAACCGGAGCTATTGGCTATTGGCTGTTGGCTGTTGGCTGGTGCCGGCCGCGGGTGGCGCAGCGGTTGCCGACTCGACGGCTGTCGAGGGTGATCGGCGCGGAGGTTGGCCGTCGGCGTCGCCTTCCACGATCGGGCCGTGGTGGGCGGGCGTCTGGGTAGGGGCGGCCTTCAACTCGGAGTTCGCCACGAGATTGGGCCCTCGGAACCGGGACTTTTACCTGGCGGGAATCCGGTTCGGCCGGCAGCTGGCGGCATCGCGGGCGCTCGCGGTCGACTACTTCGTGGACGTCGTACCGTTGCTGCGGTCGACGAACAATCCGGTGGAGTATCGTCGCGAGACTACCACCTGCGATCGGTTCTCGTGCGACACCGAGCTGGTAATGCACACCAGGACCGCGCATGGATTTGGCGTGACTCCGGTGGGGTTGCAGCTCCGCGCGTTTCCGAGGGGCCGGGTCCAGCTCGTCCTCGGCGTGGGGTTGGGGGTGGCGTGGTACGATGCGCGCGTCCCGGATCCGGAGGAGCAGCGCTTGAATTTCATGGGGGATCTGGCCGCCGGGCTGCATGTCAGGCGGGGGTATTCCGGCACCGTGCTCGCGGGAATCCGCCACAACCACACCTCCAACGCCAGCACCGGCCGCGTCAACCCGGGACTTGATTCGAGGGTGGTGTACGTCGGCGTCAGCCGGTCTTTCGACCGGCGCTCGCAGCCGTAGCGCGTGTTCGACAAGGTGCTCGTCGCCAACCGCGGCGAGATTGCGCTCAGGATCGTGCGGGCATGCCGCGAGCTTGGGGTCGCGTCGGTCGCGGTCTACAGCGACGCGGACGCGGGCGCCCCGCACACGCGCGCCGCTGACGAGGCTGTC
>JBBDYA010000017.1:0-7403 GCA_040902005.1 Gemmatimonadaceae bacterium
AAGCGCCCTCCTTGCCAGTATTGAGCACAGTCGCGCGGAGCGAGACCCGTCGCCCACGCGTCCCACCTGCTAGAAAACCTCGCCAGCGCGTCAGAGCATGCGCGCGACCAGGAATCCCAGGAACGTTCCCATTGCGTTCCCGAGCGATCCCAGGAGAATGCCCGGCAGCAACAGGTCCTCCCGGCCGAGACTCTTCGCGAGCGCCAGCGCGGACGTCGAGCCCCCCACGTTCGCCTGCGACGCCACCGCCGCGCCGTCGAGGTCCATCCGGAACAGCCACGCCGCGCCGAACGTGAGCGTACCGTGCACCAGCACCGTCACGAACGCGAAGATCAGCAGCGTGACCCCAAGCGCGCCCAGCCCCGCCATCGCGCGCAGATCGCAGAACGCCCCGATCACCGCGAGGAACACATAGACGGCGTACATCCCCGCCACCCGCGCCCCCGGCAGCGTGCTCACCCCGCGCACCTGCGCCAGCGACAGCGCGATTACCGTAATGAGCAGGATGGACGGCACGTTCATCCCCGCCCGCGACAGCAGGCCAGCGATGACATTCGACACCCAGAGCGCCCCGGTGCCCAGCGCGAGCACGAGCGCCAGCTTTCGCGGGTCGATCGTCTCCGTCTCAGCGGCCACGTCCACGATCGGCGCCGCGCCGGCCACCCGTGACGCGTGCGACGCCGACCGGCGCCACACCGGTAGCAACAGGCGCGGCAGCGCCAGCGTGGCCGCGATCCAGAACGCCGTGACCACGTTGTCCACCGCCACGGTGCCGCCGTACAGGAGCCCGTCGCGCATCACCCCGTACTCCAGCGCCACCGCGTTGAAGTTCACGCTGCCGCCCGTGTACGTGCCGGTGAACATGCCCCCGACCGCGCGGTACATCGGGCCGATGCTGTCCGCGCCGTTCACCACGAACATCCCGGTGAAGACGCCGAGCATCGTTCCCAGCGCTCCCACCGCGAAGAGCGCGATGAGCGGCAGTCCCGCCTTCAGCACGTCGCGCAGGTTTACCGCGAGCAACAGCCAGAAGATCGCGATCGGCGCCACGAAGCCGAACACCACGTCGTACACGGGTACGGGCGCGTCCGGCGTGGAGGTGGTGGGGATGATCCCCAGGTTGGATGCCACGGCGCCGAGGATGATGACGACGAGCGCGGACCCCACGTGGCGCAGCGCGGTGCGCCGCACCACCCACTCGGAGAACACCACGAGCAGCGACAGCACCGTGAGGATGAAGAGCGGGTTCGTGCTGCTCACGCCGCGCTGCCCTTCCGGGTGGCCGCGAGACGGTCCTCCAGGCGGCGCCTGATCGCGGGCCATTCGTCCTCGATGATGCTCAGGTACACCAGATCCCGAAATGAACCGTCGCGGTACAGCAGGCGGCGGCGGAGGACGCCCTCCAGCGTGGCGCCGACGCGCTGGATGGATGCCAGGGATCGCTCGTTCGCCACATGCACGCGGAATTCGACCCGCACGCACTTCCACTGCTCGAACGCGTGGCGGATCATGAGGAACTTTGCCTCCGTGTTGATGGGCGTGCGCCACCACCGCGGATTGAGCCACGACCATCCGACCTCCACGCGCCGCTCATCGAGTGCGATGTTCTCGAAGCGGGTGCTGCCCACGATCTGCCCTGAGGCGCGGTCGATCGTCACGAACGGGAGCGCGCTGCCCTCGTTGCGGGCGTCGAGCGCGCGCGCGATGTACCGCTCCACGTCGGGAGGGTTTTCCAGGAGCGTGCGACTGAACTCCCAGATCGTCGGGTCCAGTCCCACGGCGCACAGCGCGTCCGCATGGTGTGCCTTGAGTGGCTCGAGGCGCACGTGACGTCCTTCCAGCGTGAGTGGCTCCATGGTGTTGGCGCGGCGCGGGGAGTAGTCGGGAGCGATCCTGAACCCCAAGGTACGAGCGGACGATCACGCGCGCGACGTTGCGCCACGCGCTGTCTTTGCGCGCGATCGTGCGCCGGTTGCCGGAACGCGCCTCGCGCGCGCACCTTTGCATGGATGCTTGTGCCCTCGTCGAATCGACGGACGACACCGATTGCGCCGGTGACAGCGGCCGTCTGGCTGATCGCCGCGGTGTTGCTCGCCGCCGTGCTGTGGACGACGCGATTCGGCACGCGCTGGCCGTCAGTCTACTTCATGACCGGCGCGTCCATGGAGCCGACGATCGGCGCCGAGCGCTACTTCCTGACATGGAGCCCACCGGGCCAGCTCGCGCGCGGCGATCTCGTGATCTTCCGGTTCATGTACGGCACCACGGAGTACGAGGTCCTCCGTCGCGTGGTGGCCTTCGGGGGCGACACGGTGTCCATGCGGGCCGGCGCGCTGTTCGTGAACGGCGCCCGCCAACCCTGGCCGTTCCGGGTGCTCGAGCCCAGGGCGTGGCGCTCGACCTACGCGCGCGACTCGAACCTCTACGACTGGGGGCCGTGGGTGGTATCTTCGGACTCGATCATGCTGCTCTCCGACACGCGCGACATCCTCGGCTGGCCGGACAGCCGCTTCACCGGCTTCATCTCGACGAATGATGTCGTGGCCCGCGCGACGCGCACGCTGGACTTCCGGCGCCTGCGCTGAGCGCGCTCGCGCGGACCGGCCGTTCCGGGTAGGATTGACGCCATGCAAAGGCCTCTCGGCGTGACGCTCAGCGCGGTGGTCGCGATCATCGGCAGCGCGCTCGCGCTGCTCTTCGCGGCGATCGTCGCCGTCTCGACCGCCACGGGCACCGGGGACATGGCTGCCTACGGGGGCCCCGTGGTCTTCATGGCGCTGCTGTCGGCGGCGGCGGGCGTGACGGGGCTCTTCACCGCGGTTGGCCTCCTCAGGCTGCGCCCCTGGGCGCGCACGTCCATGCTGGTGTTCGCGGGCATCGTCGCGGTGTTCTCGCTGGCGGGAGGCACGGTGATGGCCGTGCTTCCGCTGCCGCCCACGCCAGGAATGACTGACGCCACGATGCAGACGGTCCGGCGCGTGGCCCTGGTGGCGTATGGGGTGCCCCTGGCGATCTGCGTCTGGTGGCTGGTGCAGTTCAACCGGCAGGCGACGAAGGACGCCTTCGCCGCCGCCGCACCCGGAGAAGTGACGCGCCGGCCGCTGATCATCTCGATCATTGGATGGTTCAACATCATCGGCGGCGTGTTCCTCATCAGCGCGGCGATGACGTCCATGCCGGCGCTCGCGGCCGGCTTCGTCCTCACGGGATGGAGCGCGTCGATCCTCTATCTGTTTCTGGGCGCGGTGAACACGTACCTGGGCTGGCGGCTGCTCCGGCTCGACGAGCACGCGCGCATCCTCACGATCTGGTGGTTCGTGCTCACGATCACGCACACGATGTTCATGGCGCTCACGCCCAGCGCGCGCGCGCGGATGCGCGACGTCCAGGTGCTGCTGCGTCCGGAAGGCGCCCCGCCGCCGCCCGAGATGACCACGAGCGCCACGATCACGATGATGGCGGTGAGCGCGCTGCTGCTGGCGGCCGCGATCTGGCCATTGGTGGCCTGCAAGCCGGCCTTCACGCTGGACGACGACGAGACCACGACACCATGACACTTGCTTCACGAACGGCGGCATTGCTCGCCGCGTCGGTGCTGGCCGCCGGGTGCGCGCCTGGGGTGCCCGGCGGCAGCGCTCCCGCACCCGCGGCCGAGAGTCGCATCTACGATTCCGGCGCGGCGCGATACGTCAGTCTTGCGACGCTGGCGAGCGCGGCCGCCGAAATGGACGTCGTCTTCGTGGGCGAGCAGCACGACGATCCCGCCACGCACCGGGCCGAGCTGGCGCTGCTGGCCGCGATCGGCGCGCGGAACCCCAACGTGGTGCTGTCACTCGAAATGTTCGAGCGCGACGTGCAACCCGTGCTGGATGCGTACCTGGCGGGGCAGCTCCCGGAGAGCGCGTTCGTCGCCGAGTCGCGGCCGTGGCCGCGGTATACCACCGACTATCGCGCACTGGTGGAGCTGGCCCGCGCGCACGGCTGGCCGGTGGTGGCGTCCAACGTACCGCGTCGCATCGCGAGCATGGTGAGCCGGGGCGGACTGGACGCGTTGGATACGCTCGCGCTCGGCGAGCGCGCCTTCGCCGCCCGCGTACTGTCGTGCCCGCGCGACCGGTACTACGAGCTGTTCGCTGAATCGATGAGGGGGCACAGCGCCGGCGGCGGCGGCGCTCCGGTGGGCGACGCGGAGGCCATGACCAACCGGTTCTACGAGGCGCAGTGCGTGAAGGATGAAACGATGGGCGAAGCGATCGCCGCCGCGCACGCGAAGGCGGGGCGCGACGCGGTGGTGGTGCACGTCAACGGCGCGTTCCACTCGAACATGGGGCTGGGCGCCGCCGAACGCGCGCTCCGGCGCATACCGGGGGCGCGCGGACTGGTGATCACCGCGGTGCCCGTGGACGACCTGGCGACCGCGAATGCCAGCGGCTACGCCGACCGCGCCGCGTACGTGATTCTCACGCCCAAGCCGCCAGTGCAGCCCAAACCGTAGGCCGATCCTAGCTCTGCTGCACGTACGGCCGTTCGCTGCCCAGGGCGATCAGATCATTCTGCGACAGCCGATTCCAGTCCTCCGGAAAGTCCGTCAGGCGCGTGCAGACGCGGGGTGTCTCGAACACCAGCGCCCGCGCCTGGCCAAGCTGCGCCGGCTCCACCACGTACACGGCGATCAGTTCCCGCCCGTTCTGGATCACGCGCATCGCGCAGCGCCGGCTTCCCGGCAGCGTGCCGTGCACCGGCGCGTCGGTCGCGGTCTGAGTCTCTCGCGACTGCATACCTCACCTCGAGCCACAAGGTACCACGAGGAACAAGCCGCGCCGTTGCAGACCTGATTCCTGCACTGCCGCCACACAGCGGCAACTCCTATCCTGCCACTTAGTTATGCGGTGCGCGCGAGGCGATTGCTGTGTGCTGCGTCACCGTTGGCTGACTACATCTGGCGCCGGGCCGCTGGGTGGGGGGGGGCTTGCTAGCTTCCCGTCATGCCAAGGTCGGAGTTCTCCCAATGGCGGCCGCACCCGTGGCACGGGCTGTCGATCGGCAAGGCGCCGCCCCTGCACGTGAACTCGTACATCGAGCTCACCCCGTTCGACGTGATCAAGTACGAGGTGGACAAGGCGTCCGGCTACCTGCGCGTGGACCGGCCGCAGCGCACGTCGTCGCAGCCGCCCGCGCTGTACGGGTTCATCCCGCGCACGTTCTGCGGCGACGAGGTGGCGAAGCTCTGCCCGGGCGCGCAACGGGGCGACGGCGACCCGCTGGACGTCTGCGTCCTGAGCGAGCGCCCGATCACGCGCGCCGAGATCATCGTGCCGTCGCGCGTGGTGGGCGGCTTCCAGCTCCTGGATCGCGGCGAGGCAGACGACAAGATCATCGCCGTGCTCGAGGGCGACCTGATGTGGAGCGAGCTGACCGATCTCCACGAATTGCCCACGATTCTCGTCGAGCGCCTGGAGCACTACTTCTCCACGTACAAGCTCGTGAAGGGAGTGAGCGACGCCCAGATCAAGGTGCAGCAGGTGTACGGCGCGGACCATGCCGCGCGCGTGGTGAGCGCCGCGGTCGCCGATTATCGCACGCTGGTGGCGGCGCAGGCCGTCGAGTAATCCGGCGCGCGTCGCGTACGGCGGCTAGAGCATGCCGGCGAGCATCGTGGCGATGCCCAGGAAGCTGGCGAACCCCACGATGTCGGTCACCGTCGTCAGGATGATCGATGACGACTGCGCCGGATCCTGACCGAACATCGTCAGCACCGTGGGCACCAGCACCCCCGAGATCCCTGCGGCGACCATCGACAGCACCATGGACACGCCGATCACGAGCGCGAGTCCCGGCGATCGGCTCCAGACGAACACGCCGGCGGCGGTGGTGAGCGACACGGCGATGCCGTTGAGCAGCGCGACGCTCGCCTCCTTGCGCACCACCCGTGGCCACTGGCTGATGCGAATTTCGCGCATCGCGAGTCCGCGCATGGTCACGGCCAGCGCCTGCGCTCCCGTATTGCCCGACTGTCCCGCGACCACGGGGAGCAGCACGGCCAGCGCCGTGAAGCGGGCGATCGTGCCCTCGAACAACCCCACCACGGCGGCGGCCAGAAATGCGGTCGCGAGATTGATCTCGAGCCAGGGCAGCCGCTTCTTCACCGCGAAGAGCACCGGCGAGAGCGCGCGCTCCTGGCGGCTGGCGCCCACCATCGACTGCATGTCGGCCGCGACATTCTCCTGCGCCGTCGTGGCCAGCGTGTCGTAGCGGATGACGCCGAGCAGCTTGCCGTCGAAGTCCGCCACCGGCAGGCTCGCGAGCCGCCCCCTGGTGAAGTGCTCGACGACCTCCTCGTGGGGATCGATGGCCCGGAGCGCGACCACCGGCTGCGCCAGCGTTTCGACCAGCGTCCCCGGTGGCGACACCGCCAGTGTCTGCAACGGAACGGTTCCGGTGAGTCGGCCGTCGTCATCGGTGAGAAACACGTCGGCCACGCGACGCGACCGCGCGGTGCGCAGGCGCGACAGCACGTGCTGCACCGTGGTGCCCGGCCGGAATCCCACGGCGCGCGGATCCATGATGCGCCCGGCGGTTTCCGGCGGATACTCGGCCATCATGCGCAGCTCGCGCGCGAGCGCCGGATCGAGCAGCGTGAGCAATTCCTCCCGCGGCGCATCGTCCATCCAGCCGAGGATCGCCAACGCGCGCACCGGATCCATGCTCGCCACCACGTCGCGCCGCGAGTCCGCCGGCATGGCCGCGAGGACGTCGGCGGCGGCGTGCGGCGCGAGTCGCTCCATCAGCGGCACGGCGTGTCGCACCGGCTCCGCGCGCATCACGCGCGCGATCTCCGGCACGGGCAGCTCGTCCAGCTGGCGCGCGCCCTCCTCGGGAAATTCGCGAAGAAACGCGCCAGCCAGCGCGGCGAATCCCACCGACGCCTCATTCTTCATCGGGCACCTCCTCGTCCGCGGCCACGGGCCGGTCCGGGTCCGCCGATGCGGATGCCGATGCGGATGCGGATGTCGATGCGACGCCCGCCACGCCGGTCACGAGTCCCGTGGTGCCCAGCTGGAAGAGCTCCGCCAGTGCCCCCGCCGTGAGATGCGCGGGGTCCGGCCCACGATCGGACGCGTCCCGCTCCAGCCGGCGGAGCGTCTGGTAGCGAATGGCGCCCAGCAGCCGATCCTCCTCGTCCACCACGGGAAGCGCGTGGTACTGCTGCCAGCCGGCGTGCGCGCGAACCAGTGCCACGGGCAGGAACGCGCTGACCCGATCGACGTGGCGATGCATCACGGCGGACACCGGATCGCGGGCGCGCGCGAGCAACAGTTCGGGAATGTCCAGCACCCCCACCAGCCGGTGCTCCCGGTCCACGACGTACAGATAGTACAGCAGGTCGCGCGCGGCGCGGACCA
>JBBDYA010000018.1:0-7948 GCA_040902005.1 Gemmatimonadaceae bacterium
CCCGGGGTCGCATGAATTCTTGCGACCCCGGCCGAGAACGAGTCCGGAGTGCTAGTCGCTCCCCTCGTCGTCCTCCTCGCCGACGGCGAGCGGAGGAAGCGGGACGTCGTCGTAGATATCGTCCAGCGTGAGCGTGAGGTCGAGCGCGCCGATGCGTACGTCGCCCGAACCGACGAGTTCCTCGCGCTGCCACTCACCGTCCGCACCGCGATTGTAAGCGACGACCTGCCGCCGGCGCTGCTCGACGACGAGGTAGGTGCGGAGCGACGGGAGGCGCTGGTAGGCATCGAGCTTTTCGCGCCGGTCGGTGGCGCGGGTGCTGGGCGACGTGACTTCGACCACGACGGTGGGTTCCTCGACGATGAGCTCGACCTCAGAGGCACTGCCGCAGGCGACGATGAGGTCCGGATAGTAGACACGGTCCTTCGCGGCCCGGAGCTTGACGTCGATGCCGAACACACGGCAGCCGCGTCGCTTCGCACCGTCGCGAAAGAGACGCGTAAGATTCAGGTTGATGAGGTTGTGCCGCGTGGTCACGCCGGACATCGCGAACACCTCGCCCGCGACGTACTCGTGCTTGACCGGGCTCGCCTGCTCGAACTCGAGGTATTCCTCGAGCGTCATCCGGCCCGGATGCGAGTGCGTTCGTGTCATACGCCGAGCTTACCCTCGGCTCGGCCGAGAAATCAAGTGGTGCAGTGTTGGGCTGCGGAGTGCGGGTTGGGCGCGAATTGTTCTCGGCGGCAGTCGCAAGAAGTTCTTGCGACTGCCGGTCGGTTCTCGGCGGCGCTTCGCGCCGGTCTGCGGGCACACCACGCAGGGCTCTACCGGTGTGCAGGCCGACCAGCGCGCGTAGCGCGCTGCCGAGAACCGACCCGGGGTCGCATGAACTCTTGCGACCCCGGCCGAGAACGGCAGCGGGCCGAGAACCGTTCGACTGCCGACCGTCTAGTGAACGACAGCCTGCTCCGACACACGCGCGCCGTTTCGGCGACGCGGACGCCCCAGGCGCGCCGACACCCGCCGGCGCTCGCGCCAGTACTTGATCGTCGCGCGGTCCTTGCTGAAGTGCAGCATCACCAGCCCTTCGATGACGGTGACGGTCGTCATCGCCTTCTTCATTTCGGCGGCGACGGCGGCGGTGGCGGTGGCCCGCTTGTCGCGGACGGCGTTCGTCTGCTTGATGGCGCGCGCGAGCTGGCGCGCCTCGTGGCGGAACTCCTTGAGGAAATCCTTCGGGAATCCCGCGGAGCGCAGCAGGGTGGTGTGCCCTTTGAGCGCGTCGGCCATCGCGAGCGCGGCGTCAGCCACCTGCCTGGCGCTGGCGCGTGCGTGCGGCACGCGCAGGGGGCGTTCGACGCCGGGCGCGAAGGCCATGAGCGGCCTGGCGATACGGACCAGGGGCATCATGCGCTCGCGCCGCAGTTCCTTCCGGCGCTGCTCCACGTTCTTGCCCAGCGCGGACCAGGATGTCTGTTGTTCGGCCCCGAGGCGGTGAAGTCTGTTCATCGACGCCTCGAGAGACTTCCGCATTTCCGTAAGGAGAGGCGGCTCCGGCGTGATCGGGTGCTGGTCCAGGAACACGAGGATGTGGCGGAACGACGCGATCGTGCGCGCCTGTCGGCTGTCCATGGGGGCTCCCGGCGGGCAGGTGGTGGCCCATAGTGCTGCCGTGGTGTGGAAACCGGAAGGGTATGGGCGCCCGCCGCTGGGGCGGAGCGCGTTGCCGTACGGCGGCCGGCCGGGGCTGGGCATCGGTGGGGGAGCCGCTGTCCGATGGTGCGTCGACGCGAACGCGCGGCGTTCCGCGCCGGCGAGGCCACCAGCCGATTCTGCACGTGCGTGGGGGCCCGCTGAACGGGGGTGGGGGGCCGCCGAAGCGCTCCTGATGTCGCCCGGGAGTTCGTCGAAGTCATCTCGGGTTCAGGCGAAGTTCTGCGGGGACCCGCGTTGTGCCCTCGCACAGGGGTGAATTGGCCTGCGGGGGAGTTGACCGCCCCCCGAGCGCCGCAGATGTCGGATTGCAGGCCGGCGATGTTGAATGGAAGGGGCCCGAAGGCCGCTTGGGGCATGTCCGAAGCCGGCTGGGTGTCGATCGAAATGCTGTCGGACGCCGAGTCTTGTGGGGCTTGGGACCCTGGAATTGCGCCGACAGCCCGTTTTATCGCCTGGAAGCCCAGGCGAAAAGGATTTCACCTCGTGGAAATGCGGCTGTCCGCGAGCGGAAGTCGCCTGCGGGTGGGCCCGAAGCGCCTTGAAGTCCCCCCGAGTCATCCGGGAGTACCGCAGTCCGGTTGCCAGGTCCAGGACCAGTGCTCGGAGGCGCGAAGGGCGCGTCTCATGGCGGCTCGGCTCCATCTCACGGAGCGTAGGACCGGATTCATGATCGGTGAGTTCGGATTCGAAGCGGTTCAGCGCGAACTCCCGGGAGATCCCGATTGGTGGAGGGGCTGTCTGCAACGAGCGGAGGTTGGAAGGGCGTGGTCGTCTCAGTGACAGCGACGTCCTGATGTACCGCCCACCGCGGTCGGACCGTGTCGGCGGCAAGTGGAGGTCCGTCTGCGTCGAGTTGATTGAGGAGCGGGGTGCGTGGTACTACATTACGGTCGTTCGCGCGAAGGATTGCTCGGACGGGACGTAGCGCAGTCCGGTAGCGCACCTGAATGGGGTTCAGGGGGTCGCGGGTTCAAATCCCGCCGTCCCGATATGTACGAAGGAATCGTAGGTCGAGTGCTGGCGCCGTGTTGAGGGATCACTCTCACGCGGCGTTTTTCTTTTGGGTGCTGGGGTGGACCTGCTTGGTGGGCACACTGGTACCCAAAAAGGCCCCGACGCCACGCACTTGGAGTGGGCGCCTCACATCGCCAGGACGTTTCCCTAGGATGCTTCAGCCGAGTTGTTCGGATTTCCCCAAGACGAGATCCACAGAGAGGCCGGAAGTCGCCGAAGCGAAGAACTCGTCGATCTCGTCGATCTGCTCATATGACAGAAATCTCACTTTCTTCCGCAACGCCAGTTGGTCAAAGACGGGCCTGCGCAGCTGGTCGCGCACGCGGTTCCGGCGATCTCCCGGCGCGACTATGAACATCGGGTAGACGGTATTGGGCGCGATGACCTTCAAATCCGCGAATCGCAGGAGGCCCGAGTAGATGGCTGTAGAGTGCTCGACTTCAAATGCGGCGCCGATTCGGAACTCCTGCTTCCACACCACATCGATGTTCTCCACGTAGTTCTTCGGAAGGTCAATTCCAGTCGAGAACTCGGCCTCAAACTCGTTGAAGTTGTAGATGGTGCGCAGCTTCTGTTGGTCGCCAGTCGGAACCCAGACCTTCTCGCCGGCCTTCAACCCCAGGCTCGCCAGTTTCCACTGCATCTTTACGTGATCTGAGACGAGCGGACTCTTGATGACTTGTTCGGCGTCCTCGGCTCGAAGCTCGACCATCGGAGGCGCCAGCGTGTCATCCCGGACTGGTGCTCGCGGAACAATGGTGTCGCGCGCCTGAAGCTTCAGCAGCACGGAATAGAGATCGTCGTACCGGCCATAGAACGACTGCAACTTGTCGCTGGCTATGGTGGTGAATCCACGGAGTTGATAGTCCTTCTCATAGCCGAACAGGCGGCAGAAGTCATGAAACGCTACATCCAGCTCCATCGGATTCGCGATGAAGTAGATCAAGTCCCAGCCTGTGGACTCCGGTGACGTCAAACTCTTCCACAGCTCGCGGGAGAGCGCCGGATTGACGGTTTTGAGCGCGATTTTCCCGAGGAAGCGGATGGTCCGCCCTTCCACGATGAGCAGATCGTCCCCGGGCGACATTTTCTCGAATTTGCTGCGATTGCCTGTCGAGTCGCGGGATCCCCAGACCGCGATAGGTCGGTCCCCAAAAACGCTCCTCAACCGCGCAGCCTCGTTGCGTGAGACGTGACGGCTGATGCGATCGAACGAGACCTTCTGCCGAATTGTTTCCTGATAGTGCGTCATCGCCTCCAGATTCCTCGGAGGCATGTAGACGAGGAAGGCGTTCCTCATTGGCTCAGGCCGCCCGAAAGCGCTCGAAACGCTCTGCCAGGAAGGCCGGATTCGGTTGCTGCACGACACGCTTCGGAACCAACAACGCGGTTCCCGAGACTTCCTGCAGCCCGTGTTTCAGCATCGGTCCGTCCTTCTCCTTCAGGACATCCTCACGCACGTGGACGCGGCAGTCCGGATCAATGCCGATGATATTCGCGTCGTACGCGGAATGATGGATCTTGCACAGCCCGAGGCCGTTGGAGATCACCGGTTCGCCACGAGGATCGCGGTCTGGTAGAATATGCGCGGCATCGAGAAGGTCGATGTGCCTCAGACGGCAGATTGAGCATTGCTCGCGATACGCCGACAGCACCAGACGCCGGAACTGCTGCTGATGCAAACGATGGAGCACTGCTCGTGTCTCATATCCGCGTCGCGCGGCGGTCATCACCGGGTCGGCGGCCTGAATGGACGCGCCCAGTTGATCCGCCTTCAGCGTGAACTGCAGCCCCATCGGGTCGTCCCCTGACACGTACACCGGCAGGACGGCGTCGTAGACCCCGGGATCCACTGCGACGAAGTAGATGATTGCGCGCTGCTGCTCGTACGACCTGCGCAGCGCCATGTTGTCCGGATGACTCGGGTCGTCCCCGCGATACTTGTACGTGATCTGCCCGGAGTCCTCATCGTGAACATCGGCATAGGGGCCGTCGAGCGACGTCTGGACCGACAACGCGGCCCCGTCCCTCCCGAACGCCGCGGGCTTGAAGATCCCTTTCTGATAGTTCCAGAGCGGAACACGAGAGCCACGATAAAGTAGGCCCTCCATCAATGCCTGCCTCGGTATGCGACGGGCATGTATGTCCGCGAGGTTGCGCACGTGAACCATCGCCGCCGCGCGAATTTCCTCCTCCGTATCACTAGGCGACATCACGACGCGTCCGATGCTGCTGGAGCCATTCGACGTAGCGCGCATCGCCGGGGGCCAGGGTCAAGTCGAGCAGAGCGGCGGCGGTGACCCAACGGAGCTCGCTGTGCTCGTGACAGGCTGGTTCGTCCTGAATGACCACAGGTACGAAAGCGATCAGAAAGGGTGAGTCGGGATCAGCGATCTCGAACTCTGCCGAATGGGCCGTCACCAGAGTGACGCCCAGTTCCTCGCGGAGTTCCCGGCCTACGGCGTTGGCATCGCTTTCGTTGGGTCCGACCTTCCCACCGGGAAACTCCCACAGACCGCCATGCCGCTTATGAGCCGCCCTGCGGCACACGAGAAAGGTGTCGCCGCGGCGAACTACTGCAGCCACCACTCGCTGGGTGCGGTGCAAAGGACCCTGAGTCATTGGGATCCGCTAACTTCGGCCCAGCCTGGCGAGGAGTCAACGACCAGTTCTGGGGGCAGGAGGGGATGCCATGATCGCCCGTGGACCCCGATCTGGCGGATCGAGCTGCTGCAGTGCGAGCTTCCGCATCCCACGCCACGCGAACCGAGGTCGAATCCTACGCCGTTCGTGTGCGCCCCACCTCTCAGCAATGAACCCCCTCACCCTCGACGACTTCCGCGAAGTGCGCGAGCGCATTGCGCCGCACATCAAGCACACGCCGCTCCTCTCCTCGCGTCAGCTCAGCGAGGCCACGGGGTACGACGCACGGCTCAAGGCCGAGCTGTTCCAGCGCGTCGGCTCGTACAAGATCCGCGGACCACTCAACAAGTTCGCCCTCATGCCGGAGGAGCAGAAGCGCCGCGGCGTCGTATGCTCCTCGGCAGGCAATCATGCCCAGGGCGTCGCGCTCGCCGCGAAGATCCACGGCATCCGGGCCGCGGTCTGCATGGCCACCAACGCCACGCCGTCGAAGATCGCCGCCACCAGGGCCTACGGCGCGGAGGTCGTACTCCACGGCTCCATCTGGGATGACGCCAATGAAAAGGCGAAGGAGCTGGTGCGAACCGAAGGACTCACCTACGTCCACCCGTTCGACGACGAGCAGCTCATCGCCGGGCAGGGCACCGTCGGCCTCGAGATCGTCCAGGACTGGCCCGACGTCGACGCCATCGTCGTTCCCATCGGCGGCGGTGGACTGATCGCAGGTGTCTCCATGGCGGCCAAGGCGTTCAATCCGAAGATCAAGGTCATCGGCGTCGAGTCGAGCGACGGCCCGGCGATGCAGGCCAGCGTGCGCGCGGGAAAGCTCGAGACCATCGAGTGCAATACGGTCATCGACGGACTGCGCGTTCGCCGGGTGGGGGAGATCAATTTCTCCGTCGTCCAACGGTTCGTGGACGACATCGTGACCCTGCCTGACAGCGACATTTTCGATGCAATGATCTGGGTCATGGAGCGCGCCAAGCTCGTGGTCGAGGGCGCCGCCGCGGCACCCGTGGGCGCGCTGCTTCACGGGCTGATCAAGCTGCCCCCGGGTTCACGCGTCGTCGCCGTGCTCTCGGGCGGCAACGTCAATCTGCAGCAGCTCCGCGGACTGACCTGGAACTAGGAACGACCAGAATCCCGCCGTTTCGCTTGGGGGCAGCTCACTTGCAAGCCGCAACAGCTGACAATCTCACCGTACTCGAATCGGCACCCTCACAAGCAGCCCGCCCGCACCCGTCGTGACGTCGATCCGCAGATCACCCGGCACCGCAGGCACGAACTCGAAGTCGTAGATCTCACCATTGCCAAGTTGCTGGCTAGCGGGGCGGTTGGTCGCCAGCGCCGATGGGAGGTCCGCGCCGTCCTTGGCCACGGCGCGCCACATCACGAGTGCTGAATCCCTCCGTACCTCGAATCGCATGCTGGGGCGGAAGGTATGGAGGTTGAGCACGCGAAGCCGGTAGCGCGTACCCGCCCGCATCTCGATCGTCGCTGGCGACATCGAGCCGTTGAGATACACGACGGCCGCGTCGGCCCGGAGGCGGGGGGTGGTGATGAGGAAGCTGAGATCCGTTGCGGGATCGAGTGTTGCCGTCGGCTCGAGCACGATCATGACGCCCGACAGTCCCGCCTTCTGCTGCCGCACCTCGTCCACGTGCGTGTGATACATGAAGGTGCCGGCACGCGGCGGCGTGAAGCGCGCCACGAACGAATCACCCGGAGCGATCGCCGGCGCGACGCGCCCGGGCTCACCCGCGAAGTCCGGGACGCCGTCGAAGTAGCTCTGGAGCTCCATGCCGTGCCAGTGAACCGCCGTCGCCTCTGGCAGCTCATTGACGACCGTGATGGCGCTGGGCTCTCCCCGCCTCAACACGATCGTCGGACTGGGCAGCAGCGTCGCCGCTGATGCTGCGCCTGATGGTTCCTCGAGAGCGAACCCGTAGGCTGGCTCCTCAGGGGTTCCACCCGTGTCCACGCGCGCGACGAGCCGGAGGCGTCGAACGGCCGCCGGCTCCGGAGTCACCCGCAGGCTGCCTTTGGGTCGCACGTGTACGCCCATCACCAATCCGCCCATCATCTCGCGCGCATGATCACGCACATGATGGGCGGCTTGAACAACCGCCGGCGCGCCCGGCAGCGGCTGGCCGGGAAGGATGTGGATATTGTCGTGACAGTGGAACAGCCAGTTGCCGGGGCGATCGGGCACCCAGAGGAGCGACATCGTCTGGGACGGGGCCAGCCGCTCCGTGACGACCATCCGTGGCGGGCTGCTCGAGGCGAAAACGCTGTCGGTCCGTCCGTCGCCGCGACTGGTGACCCTATAGTAGAACCCGTGCAGGTGCATCGGATGCACGAGGGAGCTCGCATTGATGACGCGCCAGCGCACCGAATCGCCGGCCAGCCGTTCGAGCCGCTCCGTGTTCGGCCAAGATTTCCCGTTGATGACCATGCGGACCACCGTGCTGGTGGCGATTTGAGCAATCGCCGGATCGGCCCATACACCGAGCACGAAGACACGATCGCGCGCGGGGGGGGGGGGGGGGGGGGGGGGGGGGGGGGGGGGGGGGGG
>JBBDYA010000018.1:7958-44415 GCA_040902005.1 Gemmatimonadaceae bacterium
CCCCCCCCCCCCCCCGCCCCCGCTGCACCACGCGGCTCGACGATCAGGGCGCCCGACAGTTGCGTATCGAGCGCTAACCGGCCGCCGAAGGCCGGGACGTCTTTCGTCGTGCCCCAGTAGTAGTAGGTGCCGGGAGCGCCGGCAACGAAGCCGATCTCCCGCACTCCGCCCGCCGGAACGTGTATCGTGTCGGCACTGGACGCGGCGCCGCGTGCATGCAGTCCGTGGACGACGAGTGGCGCATCGGGATCCGCGTTGCGAACCGAAACGCGAATCTCCGTGCCCTCGACCACCCGGATGAGAGGCCCCGGGATCTGGAGTCCCTTTCCTTCCTCGGCGAACGCTCGGACCAAAACGCCCGGTTCCGTCTCACCGTCGGGATGCCACTCGCCCTGTCGCATCTCCAGCCGAATAGTGAGGATCCCGCCCCGCAGTGTCCCGGCCGAGACGCGGTTGTCGTTCGCGCTCACGCGATCGGGAGCAACGCCCATGGTCACCACCACAGGTTTTGCATGGAAGCCGGTGCCGAAGGTGATCAGCATGGCCATCGCAACCGTCGTCGAGCGCATGGAACATCTCCGCGGTGATGCAACGGGAAGGGACAACCGCATCGGGTGAGACAGTATGACAACCCGCGGGAGATGGATAGGGACGGAGTCGCCTTGTTCGACGCCGCAGGACTTCCGCAGCGCCCTTGAACACGATTCCGGTCAAGTAGGCACTGGCACTGGCACTGGCACTGGCACTGGCCAAGCGAGCCCAACGTTGCCATTTTCGTCCGGGTTTCCCCAACCGCAGTTTGGCGGCTCCGCATTCGCCTTGAGACATATCCCGATCACAAGACCGATGGGCCCGATCGCCCGGCGTGTCGCACTCCTGAGTGCCGTTGCGTTAGGCGGGTTCGGCTTCGACACTCACGTTCGCGTGCCGGTTCCGGCGGACTTTGCGCACCCGCCCCTGCTGAAGAACACCGCTACCAAGCCGGGCACCGTCGAGGTCACGATCACCGCCGCGCCGGCGCGCCTCACGCTGAAGCCGGGCGTCACCACCGACGTATTCGCGTACAACGGATCGTCACCGGGACCAACCCTGGAGGCGACGGAAGGCGACCGCGTCATCGTCCACTTCCGGAATGACCTCGCCGAGCCGACCACCGTGCACTGGCACGGCATTCACCTCCCCGCTAGCCAGGACGGGAGTCCGTTTGATCCGGTTCCCGCCGGCGGACGGCGGGACTACACCTTCACCATCCCGCGCGGGTCGGCCGGCACATACTGGTATCACCCGCACCTGCATCACCGCACCGGCTACCAGATCGCCAAGGGGCTTGTCGGCGCGATCATCGTGCGCGCGCCCGACGATCCACTGCCGAAATCGATGACCGAGCGGCTGCTGATCCTGACGGACCAGCGGTTCCGTCCCGATGGTTCGATCGACCTGCCGGCTCCGCATTCGCCGCAGGGACGCATCGATGACGAGAATGGCCGCGAGGGGGACGTCTTCTTCGTGAATGGCCAGGTGATGCCGACCCTCTCCATCCGCCCGAACGACGTGCAGCGCTGGCGGATCATCAATGCGTCCGCCGCGCGCGTGTTCAAGCTGTCCATTCCGAAGCAGACGTTCCTCCACGTCGGCAGCGACGGTGGGCTGTTCGAGAAGCCGGTGGAACTGACCGACATCGTTGTCGCGAATTCGGAGCGCGTCGAATTGCTCGTCCGCGGCTCGGGCACGCCGGGGAGCCGGACCGTGCTTCAGTCGCTTCCCTACGATCGCTACATCCCCCAGACGCGTCCGAAAGACTGGAATCGAGCCATTGACCTGATGGCGATCCAGGTGACGACCGACGCGCCGCTCGCGCCCGTCACGATTCCCGCCGCGCTACGCCCCATCAGGCCTCTCGACACCGCCCGTGTCTCGGCGCGCCGCGTCGTAACCTTCAGCCAGGGGATGATCAACAACCGGCACTTCGATTTTTCGCGCGCCGACTTCACGACAAAGCTCGGGGCCACGGAGATATGGAAGGTGGAGAATATCGTCGGGATGGATCACCCCTTCCACATGCACGGCTTTCAGTTCCAGGTCATCGAGCGCAATGGGAAGCCGGAGCCGTTTCTGAGCTGGAAGGACGCGGTCAACGTGCGCCGGCAGGAAACCGTGCGATTCGTCGTGCGATTCGACGATTTCCCGGGGAAGTGGATGTTTCACTGCCACATCCTGAACCACGAGGACCAGGGCATGATGGGCATTCTCGAAGTCAAACGATAGAGAGGACAGTGTCATGATAGACGGCACAGGACTACGCAGGATCGCTTCACTGCTGGTGGTGACTGCATGCGTCGCCGCCTGCCAGCCGGCGGGCGATGCCGACGAGCCGATGCTCGCCACGGCGATGGACACCATTCAGTTCGGCCGGAAGCTCGTCGTTCAACACGGATGCGGGGACTGCCATGGCGGTGGCGACAACCCCGCGGCCCCGATCTGGCTCATCGGCTTCCGGGCCAACACGGATGACACGCTATTCACGCTGTTCAAGATGCCCACTCCCGGCGGCGTGTTCTGGACGCGGCCCCGAAACCTGACCCCGGACAATGAGACCGGCCTGGGACGATTCACCGAGCGGCAGATCTTCAATGCGATACGCTATGGATTGCGTCCCGGCGAAACGCCCGATGTCGACGTCACCGGGACGACGCCAGGTCAAGGCAACTTCCCCGCCGCCCCCAAGTACCTTGCGCCGCCCATGCCGTGGCCGGCCTTCCGCCACATGTCGGACCGGGAGCTCCGCTCGATCGCGGCCTACCTCAAGCGCGGGTTGAAGCCGCAGACGCATCGAGTGGAGCCCAGCGAGGGACCGCCGGACTTCTGGGCAGGCCTGTATGAGCAGTTATTCATGGTCGGGGCGTCAGCAACCACGCCTGCCTTCCCCACGAATCGCGAGGCCGCACCGCCACCGCAGTGATTCGAATGCGGCGCCAGGGCGCCGAAACGCGTCTGGTGCTCCCAGCTCAGCGCTTGACCAACGCTTCGAAGACGGGATTCCCGCGCAACTGCCGCAGCGCCACATCCAGGTGAATCCCGTCCACTGACCTCCCTTTCTTGCGCGCCTCGGACGCGTGGCGCGCCGCTGCCGGCACGTCTCCTAACGCCAGATCGATCCGCGCCAACCAGTGTTCCGTGGCGCCCCGGTCGAACCTGTGGGGCGGGATCGCCAGTGCCGCGGACCGGAATCGCTCCGATCCCGCCCGATCGTGCGCCAGCGCGCGCGCGTACGATCGTGCCAACAGGCTCTCCCGGTCCGGAATGCGGGGAAGGCGCAGCGTGTCGTGGTACGCTACGAATCGCGCGGTGTCGCCCAGCCACATCGCGATGTGCGCCGCGTTCAGCTCGTAGCTCCTCGCCAGCGACGAATCGCGCGCCCCAAACTCGAAGTACCGCAACGCACTCTCGAGAATCGGCCGCTGTTGCGCTGGAGGCAAAAAGTAAGCTGCGGAGCGCGCCAGTTGTCGCCGGCACCAAGCCTCGTCGTGGCCTGATGGCGGGGAGCCGGGAAGCGCCGCATTCGTCAGCGAGTCCGCCTCCGCTACACGGCCACTGCCCGTCAAGGCAATGCCCTGGAGACACAGCGTCAGCGTGGTGTTCGGGTACTGCTGCCGCCCGCGGTGCGCGACGTCTGATGCGCCCTCGAAATCCCCGAGCAGCAGATAGGACCAGAAGTACACCAGCCAGTAGGCGGTCCAGCCCCGCATGAACCCCTTGGTTGGATCGATGGTTTCAAAGAGAGCGATGGTCTCACGGGGCCGCCCCGCAAAGTTGAGCAAAGCGCCGAGCGTGTAGGCCCACCGGTCGGGCCAGATCGCCGTGGCCTTGCGAAGCGCGACAATCCGCTCCTCACGCTCCTCAGCCAGACTGAAGTCGAGTATCGCGCGATCCAGCTCGCTCAATTCCGAGCGCCGGCGGTCGAGTGCCGCCAGGATGGCCCTGATGCTGTCGCCGGTTGGCTTCAGCGGGCCCGGTGAAGCGTTGTTAAACGCGGCCGACAGCCACAGGCTTGCCGCGAGGAACGCGGAATCCTGCGCGATGGCTCGCTTGAACCGGTCCGCCGCCGCATCGAAGTTCCCAATCTGATACGCTTCCATCCCCGCGGTGAATTCGCGGTAGGCGGCGTACGTCGGGACGTGCGTCGCTCCCGTCAGCGCGCTTTGCGCCTGCGCGTTGAACATCGTCGCGAGCGCGCCCGCCGCGCGCCGCGCGATCTGACTCACCGCCACCATCGGAGCCCCGACACTAGCGCGCTCGGCCGGAATGGACGCCCTCACCGTGCCGGTCCGCGCGTCGATCACCCGGGCCCGAATCTCCAGCGAATCGCCGACCTTGAACACCGTTCCGTGCAGCACCAGCGATGCGCCGGCGGCGTCCGCCAGCGCCGTGTTGTCGCCCGGAACCATGGGCGACAGCACCGACGCCTGCGCCGGCGCAGTCGTGAGCGCGCGAAAATCCGCCACGTCCAGTGCGCCGGTGTGCGTGAGCGCGTCCTGCACAAAGCCGGCGATCACCTTGCCCAGGTCGTCAAGGGCCTTGTCCCCCGTCTCGTTCGCGAACGGCGCCACCACGATGCGCGCGCGCGCCGGCGCATCCGCGGGCCCGCGCCAGGCCCGCACGCCCGCACCCAGCGCCAGCAACACCACGCCGGCCACCGCGATGAACAGGGACCGGCGCTTTGCCCTCGCGGTCATGCGTGCAGCCCGGCCGGGTGCGTAGGACGGCGCACCCGTGGGCGTGGCCAGCGTCGCCAGCAACGCCAGCAGCTCGTCGGCGCTTTTCGGCCGATCGGCGGGGCGCTTCTCCAGGCAGCGCATCACGAGGTCCGCCAGCTCCGGCGCAATCTGCGGGCGCAGCGCCGCAATGGGATCGGGGATGTCCCTGATGTGCGCCGCGATCACCGAGTGCGGCGACGATCCCGTGAACGGCGGACGCCCGGCGAGCAGCTCGTACGCCAGCACGCCGAACGCGTAAATGTCCGCGCGATGATCCACGTGCGGCTCGGCGTTCGCCTGCTCCGGCGACATGTACGCCGGTGTGCCGAGCGCGACGCCGGTCGCCGTGATCCGGTTGGCATCGCTGGTCGAGTCGGCGATCGCCTTGCTGACGCCGAAGTCGGTGACGAGCGCGTGTCCCTCGCCGAGGAGCACGTTCTCGGGCTTGATGTCGCGGTGCACGACGCCGTGGCGGTGCGCGTACGCCAGCGCGTCGGCCACGTCGCGCAGGATGCGCACGACCTCCGGGATCGGCAGCTCACCGCCGCTCGACAGCCGCTCGCGCAGCGAGTGTCCCTGCACGTAGGGCATGGTGAACCACAGCGGTTCGGCGGACGCGCCGGCGCCAAGCAGCGGCACGATGTGCGGATGCTGCAGCCGGGCCGCGAGCATGATTTCCCGCTTGAAGCGGTCAATCGAGACCGCGGCGGCCATGTCGGGTGGCAGGACTTTCACCACCACCTGGCGCCCGAGCTCGCGCTGCGTGGCGACGAAGACCCGCGACATCCCGCCGCCGCCAAGCTCGCGCTCGATGGTGTACGCGTCGCCCAAGATGATCTGGAGGTCTTCGCGCAGCGCCATAGCGTCCCGCTCTACCTATTAAGGAAGGCGCAGCTAAGGTAGAGTGCGGCGCTCCCAGCGGCCAGTGGGCCGCGTGAGGGTCTCGCCTGGTTATTGAGGGCACGCTGGACTTTCGATCGTGATTGGCATCTGATGGGCACCCACCCTGCGTTCCCCAGCGTGCTGGTGCATGGATGTCACTCTGTCCGGCTCCAGGTCCCAACCGTACGTTAGGAGTGCGCGTCCCCCCCCCCCCACCGCAAAGAGCCCCACATGCTGTTTCTGGCTGCGACCGCCGCCCTCCAGCTGCAGATCGCCCCCGTCCACCTGACCGACGCTGCCGCCGCTCGCCCGAACGACAATCGCGTCGTCGCGGGCGTGCTGAAAGACGGCACCTACTCACTCGCCCTCGACGTCACGAAGGCGATCTGGCACCCTGAGGGGCGCGGCCGCGTCGCCATCCCGATCTTCGCGTTTGCGGAGCGCGGCCAGGCCCCCAGCGCGCCGGGTCCTCTGGTGCGCGTCCCCGCCGGCACGGAAATGCGCATCAGCATCCGCAACACGCTTCCCACGATGGTGCGGGTGCGCGGGCTTCAGGACCACAGCTCGGCGGTGGACACCATCGACGTCGCCGCGGGCGCCACGCGCAAGATCGCGTTCCGTGTCGACGTACCCGGCACGTATTTCTATTGGGGCCGGACCACGCGCAACCTCGCGGGCGCGGACGTCAGCAGCGCCAACACGCAGCTGCACGGCGCGTTCATCGTCGATCCCGTCGGCACGAAGCCCGCCTCCGATCGCGTCATGGTCATCGGAATGTGGGAAGACACCCTCGCGGCCCTCGGTGACAAGCCCGACAAGGCGTTCGCGCTGCTCCGCCGGTTCGGCGTCAAGCGGAACGAGTGGGTTACCCTCACCGTGAACGGCCTGGCGTGGCCCTACACCGAGCGCCTGAGCGCGACGGTTGGCGATACCGTCGTCTGGCGGGTGATCAACATCTCGCCGCTGCTGCACCCCATGCACCTGCACGGCTTCTACTACGATGTGTTGAGCCGGGGCAACGCCGAGCGCGACACCATCTTCGCGCCCGGTCAGCAACGGAAAGTCGTCACCGAGTCCATGACGGCGTTCACCACGCTCCGGCTCCGCTGGCTGCCAACGCGTCCCGGAAACTGGCTGTTCCACTGCCACGTGGTGGACCACATCAACGCGGCGCTGCGGTTGGACTCTACCGCGGGACGTTCGCCTGCGCACGGCAGGCACGCGGAAGACGGAATGGCGGGTCTCGTGACGGCGATTACGGTGAATCCCGCTCCGGGTGTGACTCTCGCCGGCGATCCGATGGCGCGCCGGAAGCTGCGCGTGCATGTGACCACCCGCGAGCGCGTGTACCGCGATCAGCCCGGGTACAGCTTCGTTCTGCAGCAGGGCGCGGTCGAGCCGGTCGCCGATTCAGTGCTCGCTCCCAGCTCCACGCTGGTGCTGCGTCAGCACGAACCCACGGAGATCACGGTGGTGAACCGGACCGCCGAGCACGTGGCGGTGCACTGGCATGGCATCGAGCTGGAGAGCTACTACGATGGCGTCGGTGATTTCAGCGGCTACCGGAAACATCTCGCGCCCCCGATCGCACCAGGCGATTCGTTCGTGGCGCGGATGACTCCCGATCGCGCGGGCACCTTCATCTACCATACGCATACCGATGAAATGAAGCAGCTCAGCTCGGGACTGTACGCGCCACTCATCGTGCTGCCGCACGATGCCGCCCAGCTCGACACCACCAATCGCATCCTGCTGCTGGGCTCCGGAGGTCCGCAGGACGACGCGCCCCCGTTCGTGAACGGATCCGCGGCGGTGGAACCAATCGAGTTGCGCGCCGGCGTGGGGCACCGACTCCGGTTGATCAACATCGACGTGATCGATGCCCGACGGGTGCGGCTTCTCAACGACTCGCTGGTGGTGCAGCAGTGGCGCGCGGTCGCCAAGGACGGCGCCGATCTGCCGGCGCGCCAGGCGGCGCTGCGCCCCGCCGTGCAGCTCTTCGGCCCGGGGGAGACCTTCGACTTCGAGGTCAGGCGCGATGCGCCGCAGCGGCTATTGCTCGAAGTGAGTGTGCCTGGAGATCCCGCGAAGGTGATGCGGATTCCAGTGATCGTGCAGCCCTAGATCATGATCGAAACGCCATCGGACTACTCCACTGCAACGCGTGCATTCACGGGGCAGGGACCAACTGCAGCCGATGCGCAGCCGCCTGCTCCACCGCCGCTCGCGAGAACACCATCGGGAAATACTCTCCGCGGCCGAAACTGTCCACGAGATTCCGATAGAATGGGCTGAACGGCTGTCCCGACTGCCCCGGCACGTTCGTCGCCATCGACGCGTCGAGATCGTTCATGTCGATCACCTGGCGGTAGGTCGCGCCCACGGCGGCCACGAAACCGGCGCCCCCGTGCCGCTCCACCGGCGGAGCATCGTACGCGCTCACGAGCGAATGCGGTAACTCGCTGCGGTTGATCCGTCCCCAACGCCACTGCGCACGATCCGCTCCCTGCGTCGCTCGCAGCGAGTCGATGGCAATCCGAATGGCCCGCTCGATCCGGGATCCCGCGTTACCCGGGCCGAGGGCGCGCGCGTCCGCGTCGATCGCACGCGACGCATACCGGTAGAGCGCTGGCGCGGCGCTCTCGCGGCGGTGCTGCCCGTCCCACGCCGCGAGCTGCTGCCTGCTCCATTCGATGTCGGGATCGCTCGACGTCCACCCGCGGAACAGTCGCGTGTCGGCCAGGGCGCGCGCGTTGAGCGCGTCGTGCTGCAACGCCATGTGATCCCCGAGCGTCATGGCCTTCGCGCTCGACAGTACCTCGGCCAGGCGGCGGTAGCGCGCGTCCTGGGGCGTGTTCTTGAAGTACAGCGGGGGATCGTAGTTCGGCGGGTGAATGTCGTGATTCGCCGTCGCGATCCAGCCGCGCTCCGGGTTCAGCTCCCTCGGCAGATCGGTGCGCAAGCCGTCCCATTCGTACTCGCCCGTGCCGGGCACGGGAAGCCGGCCGTGCCAGTTGGGACGTTTGGGTGACGCGGCCGACGCCTGCCACGCGATGTTTCCCTTCGTGTCGCCGCAGACCATGTTCTCCGTGGGCGCCAGGTAGTATCGCTGCGCGTCGAGGAACTGCTCGCAGTCCTCGAGCGCGTGATAGCGCAGCGCGCTGAGATACCCCGCGCTTCCCGGCAGATGCGCCGTGGTGCGCATGGCGTACGCCTTGCGGCGGACCGTGTCCTCGTAAAACACCGGTCCATGCCTCGTGAACTTGTGGGTGACGACCACCGGTGCCGCTCCTTTCACGAGGATGGTGTCGATAACGACGCGCATCGGCTCCCACCGCCCGCGGAAGCGCACCTGGGTCCGGTTCGCCGGGTGGGTCTCTTCCACGTACACGTCGCTCTGGTCGGTGCCCACGATGGTGAGCCCCCATCCGATGCGTTCGGTGTGGCCGATCATCACGCCGGGGAGCACGGCCTCGGTCGCGCCGATCACGTTCCAGCCAGGCGCGTTCAGGTGCACGATGTACCGGATGGACGGGTTCGCGACGTTGCGGTGCGGATCGTTCGCCACCACCACGTGCCCGTTGGCGGAGAGTCGCGCGCTCGTCACCCAGTTGTTGCTCCCCGGCGAGTTCTCCTGCACGCCGCGGTTGTCGCTCGCGTCCGACATCGCCCGGTACTCCGGCAGCATCGGCGGGCGTACCACGCCGCCGCGCAAGGCCGTCAGCGCCGCGATGACTTCGTCGTCGATGATCGAATGGTCCACGCCGTCTGGAACGACGAGATCGCGGTGGGGCGAGGGACGGGCGGCCCTGTTCGCCGAATCCACGCCGACGCGCGCGACATCGCGCGCCAGCCGCAGCTCGGACGTCGCGTTCGCCACCGGCAGCGCCGTGGTCGTGCGCAGCAGCGCGATCTCGGGCGTCCATAGCCCGGGGCGGAGACCCGTCAGCTGGAACTCCACCGGCAGGCGGTCTCCCGCGTGCGCGATGTAGGCGTTCACGCCATCCGCGAACGCCTCGAAGATCCGTTGTCCCTCCGGGTGGTAGCTCTTCCACTCGGAATCGTCAAACGGTCCGCGGAACTTCAGCAGCCGCGCGAGTTGGTCGTGCCGCACGTACGACGGCCCCATGATCTCCGCCAGCGATCCCCCGTAGGTGCGCCGGTACATCTCCATCTGCCAGAGGCGATCCTGCGCCTGGACGAAGCCCTGCGCGAAGAACAGGTCGTCGATGTTCCGCGCGTAGAGGTGCGGCACGCCCCAGCGATCGCGGATGACCTCCACCTGCTCCTTCAGTCCCCGGAGGGCGACGCGTCCGTCGATTTGCGCCAGCGAGGACCTGGCGAGTTGTTCGAGCGTCTGCGCCTGAACGGAGGACGCCGCGAGCAATGCGGCCACTGCACACAGGAATCGCATGATTGTGCCTGCGGAGAGGGACGTCCGAAACTAGCCCCGCGCTCGCAGTACCCGAAAGGGCTGGGAACCTCGGCGGCGACCCACCCGCGATGCTATTTCGCGGGCACCGACAGCGAGATCCGCAGCGTCGCGCCAGCCGAGGAGAGCATGTTGACCAGGGCATCGATCGTGAACGATTGACAGCGACATTTTCGATGCGATGATCTGGGTCATGGAGCGCGCCAAGCTCGTGGTCGAGGGCGCCGTCAACCTGCAGCAGCTCCGCGGGCTGACCTGAAACCAGGCACGGTCATCGGCGCCCTGGTGGGCGCAGGAGGGCAATGAACATGTCGGACAACGTCGGCGCCATTCGCCACGCACTGATGTCGTACCCGCCCATCGGCTTCGCCTTGTGGACGATGTCGCGCCATCAGCTGGCGGACGGCAACGATCCCCTGTTGCTGGCGCTTTTTCCGATCGGCTTCGTGGCGGGGATCTGGTTCGCGATCTCACAGCGCCGCTGGTTCCTCGCGTGGATTGAGAATCAGCCCCGCCGGTACATCTACGCCATCCCGACCTTCGGGATTGGCGCCGCATGCTTTCTGTTCGGCAGCGCCAACGCAATCAACGGAACGTTCGCCGATCGCGAAACCCGCGAGGTATCGGGAAAGGTTTCCTTCTTCTGTTGCCGGAGCGACGACGAGCCGACGATTCGGATGGTGCCCGATGCGGAGCCCGGACGGGAGATCAACTTCAACGTCACTCCCAACGAGTATCTGAAGCTCCGCAGTATCGGAGTACCTGTCGCGGTGCGCCTGCGGCGAGGCCTACTGCGACGCGATCTCGTCGTGGACTATCGTCTCCTGCCGGTGACGCCGGCGCCGCCATCGGCACCCAAGCGGCCGTGACGCGGTGGCGAGAGCCCAGCCAAACCAGGAACGGAAGGGTGTGACCACCCCTGCGACGCGATGGTTACCCCGGTCCCCCAGCCCGCGGTGCTATTCCGCGGGCACCGACAGCGAGATCCGCAGCGTCGCGCCAGCCGAGGAGAGCATGTTGACCAGGGCGTCGATCGTGAACAGGCCGATCTTGCCGCGCTTCAAGTCGCTGATGCGGGGTTGTGAAACGCCCAGCAGCTCCGCCGCGCTCACCTGGGGCATGCCGTCGATCAGGTCGCGGAGCTCGCTCATCAGCTGCGCGCGAATCTTCAGGTTCTCGGCTTCCTGAGAGGAGAAGCCAAGGTCGGCAAACACGTTGCCGCCAGACGTCGTGACGTGCGCGGAACCGCGCAACCGCGAGTGGGCTGCGCTTCCACGCCGAGTAAGGCCAGTTTGTCCGACCGAAGACTTTCTTCTGTGCTTTCCGGGTTTCGCCGTCATTCCTGCCGTCCCAAGAGGACACGCAACTATAAAAGTCCAGTATACGCCAGGCAAGCGCCTGACTGACGGCCCAGTCGTTGACGGTATGCTGTGCCGCCGGCAATGCCGTACCACGGGTTGCGTGGCGAAAGCCGGGCAGAAGGGCGAGTTTCCAGCCAGCGATCATCGGAGAAGACAGATGACGGCAGTCCAGGGCGAGGACTCGGAAGCGAAGCGCCAAAGGAAGGACAAGAAGAAGGACAAGAAGTTGAAACGTAAGTTCTACGAGAAGGAACTGGAACGCCTCCAGGCCGAACTCGTCAAGCTGCAATACTGGATCAAGCAGCACGGCCTGCGGGTGGTGGTGGTGTTCGAAGGCCGCGACGCGGCAGGCAAGGGCGGCGCGATCAAGCGCGTTGAAGCACCGCTCAATCCGCGCGGCTGTCGGGTGGTCGCGCTCGGAACCCCGACCGAGCGGGAAAAGACGCAGTGGTACTTCCAACGCTACGTGGCGCACCTGCCGGAGGCGGGCGAGATCGTCCTGTTCGACCGCAGCTGGTACAATCGCGCCGGCGTCGAGCAGGTCATGGGGTTCTGCACGAAGCAGGAGTACAAGGAATTCCTGCGCTCATGTCCCGAGTTCGAGGGGATGTTGCAGCGCTCCGGCATCACGCTGATCAAGTACTGGTTCAGCGTCAGCGGGGAGGAGCAGGAGAAGCGCTTTCGCGAGCGTGCCAAGGATCCGAGCAAGCGCTGGAAAATCAGCCGCATGGATCTCGAGGCGCGCGCCCGCTGGGTGGAATTCTCCAAGGCCAAGGACGTGATGTTCGACCACACGGACAACAGCGACAGTCCGTGGTGGGTGGTGGAGGCCGACGACAAGCGTCGCGCGCGACTCAACTTCATCACGCATCTGCTGAGCCAGTTCAAGTACAGCAACGTACGGTCGAAAGACGACCTCAAGCTCCCGAAGCGGCAGACCGACGACAAATACAAGCGTCCCCCGCGCGAGAAGCAGCGGTTCGTGCCCGACGTGTACTGAGCCGTGCCAGGGGTTGAGGTGCAGTTGCTACTCCACGTGATACCCAAGGGCGACCGCGTTGGCTCGGATCCGCTCATCACGGGTGACGACGGTGATCAGCGCCGGTGCTTCTCCCAACGCGTCGATGGTTGCCAGGTGAATGGCGTCCGGTGTGCGGATTGGTTCAGCCGGGAATCGTCGCGTGGCGCGGCGCAGTACGACGTCGGAAACTCCGACGACGTCGATGCTCAGCTCGAACCGGTTCAGCGCGTCGGCGACAACCCTGGCCTGATCGTCCGTCAGCCGCCCAGACAGGTGGGCGCGAACCACCGCCCGCCCCGCCTCGGCGATGGTCAACGCAGAGGTGAGTCGTCGGCCGGGCGCTCGAAGTGCCTTCAGGGCATCGCGGTCCTGCTCGAGAAGCGCTGAGAGCAGCGCGCTGGTTTCCAGGTACCGGAACCCAACCGGTTCCTCGCGAACGCGGGCGGGTGCGCGCCGCGGTCGACGTGGCCGCTGTCGACTACCGGTCGCCACGCTCTTCGTCGAGGAGCACGGATGCGGAGCCCCGCGGCAGTCGGACGCCGAGCCGGTGCCATCCAGCGAACGGATCCCCCTGGACGACGGCACGTCGGATTCCGTGCATGGCCGCGGGCAGAACCGAATCCGGTGGCCGCAACTCCGCGACGGGTCGGCCGTGCGCGGTCACGACAATGTGTTCGCCCGCCGCGACGCGGCGCAGATACAGGCTGAGGTTGTTCTTCAGCTCGCGAATCCCCGTTGTCGCCATGCCGGAAGTGTAGCCATATGTAGCTACAAATACCAGTGTGCGGCTACTCCACGCGCAGGGTCCGCGCCGGATCCACCGCGGTGGCGCGCCGCGCGGGGATCCAGGATGCCAGGGACACCACCGTGAGAAGCACCACCGTGACCCCGACGCCGATGTGCCAGGGGTTGAGATCCGGCGCGATGAGCACCCGGTTCGCGAGCGCGAAGTGCAGCCCGATGACGCACACCGGCAAGCCGAGGAGCAGCGCGATTGCGCCCAGGCGCACGCCGGACGCCAGGAACATCCGCGCCACGCGCGTGGGCGTGGCGCCGACGGCGATGCGGATGCCGATTTCGCGCGTGCGCTGGCGAACGGCGAGCGATACCACCCCGTAAAGCCCCAGCGATGCGAGCAGCAGGGCGAGCGCCGCGGCAGCCCCCGCGAGAACCGAAATCTGCAGTGCAATGGAGCGCTCGCCCTCGTCGTGCTGTGCCTGCGTCTCCATCGCGCTGACTGGCAGTCCCGGCGCCGCCGCCCGGATGATCAGACGCAGCTCCGGCAGGAAGGGCTCGGCCGGCCCTCGCGTGCGGATCATCAACGCGTCGCGACGCCACCGTGCGTCATGCGCCGTATGGATGCGGATGACGTCGTCCTCACTCACGGACGCCGGCTGCTGGTACACTCCAACGATCAAGGCGCGCACGGTGTCCCGGTCGCCGTCCGCCGATTGCGTGGACACGAGAACGCGCCCGATGGGGCTCGACTCGCCCCAGAGCCGGCGCGCAAGCTGGCTGCCGATCACCACCGGCGGCTCCGCTGCGCTGGTGTCCGCGAATGTGACGTCGCGGCCCAACAGGATTTGCGTGTCCATCTGCTCGAGCCAGCCAGCCGGCGTGCCCATCACTCGAAGCATGAGAAGCGAGTCGCCGCGCGACGGTGTAGGTACGTTCACGTACCTGAGCGCGTAGCCTGCCGCCTCCGGAATTACGCTGTGGACCTCCGGATGTTCGGCGATCCGAGGGATCAGCGCCTCCACCGCCTCGCGCCTTTGCGCGGGGCCGCCCGTCTGCGAGAGTGGCCGGAACGTGACGCGGACCAGGCGCTCGCTCAGCGCGCGCGGCATCGGCCGAAAGTCCTGGATCGCGAACGAGAGCATCACGCCGAGCATGACGAGGAGCGGCTGTGACAGGACGATCTGCGTGGTGACGAAGACGCGCTGAAGACGCGAGCGCGAGGTGGCCCCCGCGCCGGAGTCGCTCAGTGCCGCGGAGAACTTGCCGCGGGTGGCATGAAGCGCGGGAGTGAGTCCGAAGACGATCCCGGTGCCGCAGGCGAGCAGCAGCATGAATCCAAGGGTGCCCAGGTCGGGGCGGAGATCGACTCCCTGAACGTTCCGGGTGCTGTCGAGCCAGGCGGCAGCCCACCAGGTGAGGAGGATCCCGGCGGCTCCTCCGGCGATCGTGAGCAGCGTGGTCTCCGTGAGCAGTTGCCGGATGATCCGGGCGCGCGAGGCGCCGAGTGAGAGACGCACGGCGATCTCGTGCCGCCGGCCGGTCGCGGAGGCCACCATCAGCGAGCTGACGTTCGTGCACGTCACGAGCAGGATCAGCAGCCCGATGAAGCTGAACCCTGTCACCGTGAGGAGCACCTCGAGGTTCCCGGGGGCGATGGCCTCGAGGTCGAGCACCTGGGCGTTGCGCGCGAGCCCGACGCGCGCCGCGGAGTCGGGAAGTGAGCGGTACGCCACCCCGCGCGCGGCTCCGGTCGCCTGTTCATGCGAGGCATTAGGAGTGAGACGACCCACGAGCTCGAGCACCGCGTTCTCCTCCATCCACCGCGGCGACACGCGGGCAATCCCGGCTCGCGCGCTCACGGCAATCCAGAGGGCAGGGCGCTGTGCATTGCGTCGCGCGCCCTGAAACCTCGGCGGCGCCACGCCGACGATGCGCACCGGCAGGTCGTTGACGAGCACGCGCTGACCGACGGCGGCCGTGGGCGTTTCGTACAGCTGCTCCGCCATGCCGTTCGAGAGCACCACGGACATGTCCGCGCCTTCGGCGTCGAGCGCGAAGCCGGGGCCGGCGATGGCGATGCCGATCGTGGCGAAATAGTTCGGCGTGACGAACTGCGCGCGGACCCCATGCGGGCCCGTGCTGTCGGGCCCGACGAGGACGACGTCGTGCGCATGCCAGGCCGCGACGCTCTCGAAGATGTCCTTTCGTTCGGAGAGCGCCTGCAGCTCGGCAGATGTCAAGTCACGCTCGTTCCAGCGCGCGGTGGGCGTGTCGCGTTGTGTGGACCAGACGCGCACGAGGCGGTCGTCGTTTGGGACGGCGGGCGCCGGACGGGTGAACTCGGCCTGGAGCGCCGCGAAGATCACCGTGTTCGCGCCGATCCCGAGCGCGAGGACGGCGACGACGATGGCGGTCGTGGCCTTGTTGCGCGCGAAATAGCGGAAGGCGAAGAGCAGGTCGCCGCGGAGGTCGTCCACCCAGCGCATGCCACGCGCGTCCCTGGCGCTGTCCTGAAGGACGGACACGTTACCGAACTCGCGTCGCGCGGCGAGTCGCGCTTCGTCGCGCGACATACCGCGGGTCATGAGCCGCTCGGTCGCCCGCTCGATGTGCTGACGCATCTCGGCCTGCATGTCGTCGGCGAGAGCGCGCCGTCCGAGAATGGCGCGCAGGCGCATCTGGAGAATGCGAATGACGTTCATTCGACTCGGAGGGTGGAGGCCGGATCGACGGCTGCGGCGCGACGCGCTGGCAGCCACGTCGCGGCCGCGGCGACCGCGAGCATCGCGGCAGCGACGCCGGCACCCACAACCCACAGGTCGACCGTGGGCGCGAGCATCTGCGACTGCGTTCTGAAGAGCTGCATGGCAACGACGCTCAGCGGCAGGCCTATAACCAGTGCAGTCACTCCCAGCCGCATGCCGGACGCGAGGAACATCCGTGCCACGCGCAGGGGTTTCGCGCCGAGCGCGATGCGGATGCCGATCTCACGCGTGCGCTGTCGGACCGACAGCGCGATCACGCCGTAGAGCCCCAGCGACGCGAGCAGCAGCGCCAGCGCACCACCCGCACCAACGAGTGCGCCCACGCTGAGCAGGTCGACGCGCTCGTTCTCATCCACCTGTGCGAGCGTGCGCATCCCGGCGACCGGCAGCCCCGGCGCCTCGTCGCGAATCAGTGGTCGCAGCGCCGGCAGGAATGCCTCCGCGTCGCCGCGCGTACGAACCAGCAGCGCGTCGCGACGCCACCGCTTCCCGTGCGCGGTAAAGACTCTCAACGAGTCGTTTCCGCGGGTGGTTGTGTGCGTCGCGTCGTACACGCCCACCACGGTCATGTTGACCGTGTCGGGCTGCCCGGGGGAAGTGAACGTCCGCCCGATCGGATGCGTGTCCCCCCAGATGGCCCGCGCGAGATGGCTGCCGATCACCACCGGCAGGTCCCGCGCCGCGGTATCGGCGAGGGCAACGTCGCGCCCCAGGACGATCGGAACGTCGAGCAGCGCGAACCAGCCAGGCGCCGCACCCTCCACCATGAGCGTGGTATGCGCCGTGTCCTCGGCTCCGGCCGCGCCGGGCACGGAATACATGAAGCGGCCTCCCATGTGCAACGACGCCTCCGGAACGACGCCCGTGACTTCCGGGTGCGCCGCGATGCGCGGAATGAGTGCGTCCACGGCCTCACGGCGTTGTCCCGGCGCTCCCGTTTGGTAGAGCGGGCGGAACGTCACCCTGATCACGTGCCCGCTCAGCTCGGGGCGCAGCGGCCGATAGTCGGCGAGCACCATCGCGAGCGTCGCGCCCAGCATCAGGAGGAGCGGCTGCGAGAACACGATCTGCGCCACCACGAAGCCGCGCTGCAGGCGCGACTGCCGTGTTGCCCCCGCGCCGGAATCGCGCAGGGCAGTTGCCACTCCCGCCCGCGTGGCGTGCAGCGCCGGGGAGAGGCCAAAGAGAACGCCGGTGCCGATGGCGATCAGCATCGTGTATGCGAGCGTGGACGCGTCAGGCATGACCCTGTTGCCGTCGATGGTGCCGCCCGGTCCCGCCAGCAGTTTCAACAGCCACCAGCAGACCGTCAGTCCGGCCGCGCCGCCGGCGACCGCGAGCAGGGTGGCCTCGGTCAGTAGTTGCCGCAGAATGCGCGCGCGCGAGGCGCCGAGCGAGAGGCGCACCGCGATCTCATGGCGGCGCGCGATCGCGGCGGCCACCATGAGCGAGCTGACGTTGGTACACGTCACCAGCAGGAGGAGCAGTCCGACGACACCGAGCGCGCTGAAGACCAGGATCAACTCGCGGCTCCCAGCGCTACCGCCTGGCGGCTCGGGCAGCACTCCATGCAGTGAAACGACCTGCGCGGTGTGGCTCATCCCGACGTGCGTCGCGGAGTCCGGCAGCGAGCGGGCAACCACCAGTTGCGCGATCATAGCCGCCTGGTCGCGAGACACACCTGGGGCCAGGCGCCCGAACACTTCCAGGTTCGCTTCGTCTGTAATCCAGCGCGCGGGAACACGGGCGATGTCGGCGCGTGCGCTGACGGGGATCCAGAGCGCGGGGCGGCCCATGTTCCGAACCGCACCCTGAAACGCCGGCGGAGCCACGCCCACCACGCGCACGGGCACGTCGTTCACGAGGACGCGCTGTCCAACCGCGCGCGACGGCTCACCGTAGAATTGCTCCGCGGTGGCGAAGGACATCACGACGGACAGATCGGGGCCTGCGTCCTCCGGCATCGTGAAGCCGGTGCCGGCGGCGACACCCACGCTGAGGGCGCCGAAATAGCCGGGAGCCACGAAGTGCGCCGTTACGCCGCGCGGACCAATGCTGTCGCCGGGGTTGAGCACCACGTCGTGCGCGAGCCAGCCGGAGACCTGCGTGAAGGTTTCCGTGTGCGCCGCCAGCCCGCGCAGCTCCACATACGTGAGCCAGCGCGTGCGCCAGGCCGCGGTTCGCGTCGCGCGTTGATGTGCCCGGATAAAAACGAGCGCATCGTCGTCCGGGACGACGGGTGCAGGGCGTTGGACCTGGGACTGAATCGTGGTGACGAGCGCCGTGTTCGCGCCGATGCCGAGGGCGAAGACGCTCACGATGATCGCGACCGTGAGCTTGTTGCGGCCGAAATAGCGGAACGCGAAGTGCAGATCTCCGGTGAACGCGTCGATCCAGCGCACGCCGCGGGCGTCGCGCGCGTCCTCCTGAATGACGGAGCGATTGCCGAACTCGCGTCGCGCTTCGAGCACCGCGGCCTCGCGCGACATGCCGCGAGCCATCAGCCGCTCCGCGGCGCGATCGAGGTGCTCGCGCATCTCATTCTGCATATCGTCATCGCGCCGCCCGCGGTTGAACATCGCGCGCACGCTCCTCAGCGCGCGTCTCACTGCCCGTCCCTCACGGCGCATCCCAGCGCGAGCATCAGGTGGTCCTCAGAATCGCTGCGAGGGCGCCTGAGAATCGTGCCCAGCTCACGCGCTGCTCGACGAGCTGCTTCCGGCCGGCCGCGGTGAGCGAGTATTGAAGGACGATGAGGTCCAGGGTGCCCTGGAGGAGCGGGGCGGGGGATGGCGGCATGGTGGACTATCGTCAGAAGCGGGACCCGATGTGCACGTCGGTGCGCCAACGCTGCCCGGGAAATAGTCCGCGCGAGACGTCCACGCGGAGCAGGCCGTCCAGGAACGACACCCCCACACCCGCGCCCGAGAGGGGCCGGCCCATCCGCGACACGGCTTCGCGTGTTCCGGCCCATCCCATGTCGTAGAAGAGCACCGGCCGGAACATCATCCCCGACCGCGCGAGCTCGGCGCGACCGAGCCAGAAGGTGTCACCCACGCTGCCCTCGCCGGACGGGCGCGCGAATTGACCGCGCACCGTGTGAAGCCCGCCCAGGAAGAACGCGCGCTGTAGCGGGAGATGTCCCAGCGACGATCCAGCCGCCGCCGCGATCGCAATACCGAAAGCGCCGACGGGGCGGCTGAGCGCTCCGTCGAGCATCAGGCGACCGTAGCCGGTGGTTCCCAGCGAGTCGGACCGGTTCGTCATCGCGGCCTCGAGTCGCGCGCGGGTATCGAATCTGAATCCGCGCGCGTTGGCGCCGAACGAGCGCACCAGGTCAGAGGCGCCCCCCACTGCGACGAGCTGCTCCGCGGCGATGTTGTCGCCGAACGCCGCATTGCCGACGTACTTGCCGACCGAGAACTGCGTGTTGGGTGTCACGCCGGCGCCGTACTGGCGTTCGCCGAACAGCCGCCAGCGGACGCGCCCTCCAAGAGGACCCGGGGCGTCGCGATCGCCGCCGACCTCCAGCCCCCAGGCGCGATAGTAGAACCCTTCGTCGCGCGCGTAGAGCAGGTTCGCCAACGCGGCCCCCAGCGACAGCGGCGACCCCCAGTCGTCGTTCGCCACTGCAAGGCGGTGGAAGCCGGTGATGCGGACGTCGGACCGTCCATTACTGCGCGAGAGCGACAGCTCGCCGTTGGGGACGCCGTCGCCGGTGCCGGCGCGCGCGACCGCCTGCACGGTGTATCCCAGCCCAAGCACGGAGGTCAGGGACGCACCGATCGAGACACCCTCGATGCGGTTGTACCGCATCATGTCCAACCCCACGTGAAGCTTTGGCGGTTGCGGCCCCCAGCCCGGCTGGAGCGAGAAGTCGAGTCCCGCCAACAGCTCGTCGCGCTCGGCCGAGGAGACGAACTGCTCGTTCCCATCATATATGGAAGCCGGCAGATCCGGCGACCGGGACAGCGTCGCTGTGTCGCAGGGGAGCATGATGGCCATGCGCGCCGCGCCGAACGCCGAGCGAACGCCGGCGAAATACACGCTGTCGCGCGCGCACGTGTCGCGTCGCCGCAGGATGGTTCGCGCAATGCCCCTGCTGTTCTCTGCGCGCGACCGCAGGCTCATGATCTCGCCGCTGTCGCCGCCCGCGCGTGCAAGGCTGTCCGCCAGTGTCACGAGACTGTCCGAGCGACGATACCGATACGCCACGATGGAATCCTCACGCGCGATGCGCGCGGCCGCTGACGTGTCCTGCGGGGGCGGCGCTCGTCCGCCGCCGATGCTGATGTTGCCGGGCGCGAAATAGATGGTGTCGTCCGCCGTCAGGCCGAGCTCGCCGGCGACCGGCACCTTCGGCACGGGTATGTCGCTGTTGACGCTGTTGTATCGGTAGCTCTCCTCGTACCGGACGGGCACGCGCAGGAACGTCGCGACGAGATCCCCCTCGAGCGTGTTCTGCTTCGGCAGCCAGAAGCGACCCTCGTGCAGGCCGTACTCCACCGTAATGGCGGACACCTTGACGCGCGCCGGCGAGAGCATGCCCGCGACGATCTTTTCGGCAACCTTGCCATCCGTCATGTTCTCGATGCGCTGGCGGGTGGCGAGCAGCGCCTTGCCGGTGTCTGTCGCCGCCCTGCGCTGGAGCTCCGCGAGTTCGCGCTTCGCGTCATCGCTCGCTTCGCGCCAGAGGTCGATCTCGGCGGCCATGCGGTACGCCGCGCGCACGAGGCTGCCCTGGTCCACGTCGAACCAGAACGAGCCCACGAACGTGCGCCAGTCCGGGCGCCGGGCGGTGATGCGCAGCTCGCGCAGGCTCAGGGCCCGGCCGTCCGGCAGGTGCATCGTCACGGAGTCGCCGGTCGCGAACCGGTAGTACGCCTCCGCTCCCGTGGCCAGCGGATGCACCAGGTCGCGATCGTTCACCTCTTCCCGCACTTTGCGCAACTCCTCGGAGGGCAGCCAGAGCGCTTCGCGTCCGGGGAAGTAGGGAATCGGCGTGGCGACACTCAGGTCCATGTCCGCGCCGCCCATGGGGACTGCCGTGCGCGCGCCGGTGGTCTCGATCCAGATGCCGGACTCGCGCGCCCACCGCACGCGCGCCGCATGCTCCGTTCTGAAGAGGAGCCGTTCGGGACCGAGACGTCGCACGCCGAGCCCGACGGAGATGCGCATGTACGACTTCGCGTCGTAGGAGCGAAGCGCCGAATCCTGCGCGAGGCGCGCGGCGCGTGCGCGCAGGAGCAGTCTGCGGGCGCCCGCGTCCACGAACGCCGTGCGCTCGAGCTCGGGCGTCAACGGGATGCGGCTCACGCGACGCGCGGGCGCGCTATCGTGTGGCGCCGGAGGCGCGGGTTCCTGCGCAAAGGCAACCGTCGCGACGAGGATCGACGCCGCCGCCGCCGCGGTCATTCCACCCTCACTGCGCGTCCCCAACGCCGCATCCCAACGCGAGCATCACGTGGTCCTCAGAATCGCGGCGAGTGCGCCGGAGAAGCGCGCCCAGCTCTCGCGCTGTTCGGCCAGTTGCTTTCGGCCGGCCGCGGTGAGGGAATAGACCTTGGCGCGGCGCCCGTTGGGCGTCTCCTCCCACTTCGCCTTGATCAGCCCTTTCTCCTCGAGGCGATAGAGCGCCGGATAGAGCGATCCCGCGTTCACCTGGAGCACCTCGCGGGAGACCGCCTGGATGCGCAGGGTCAGGTCGTAGCCGTTAGTGGGCTCGGCGCGGAGCAGCTGGAGGACGATGAGGTCGAGCGTGCCCTGGAGCAGCGGGGCGGCGTTGGCAGGTGGCATGGTCAACTGGACGGTCTAGTGTAGCCGCAAGTTTCACCTCCTGCACTAGACCGTCAAGTGGACGGGGCGAACACCCCTGGAGGCTCAGCCCGAAAGCGCAGCCATTGCCGGCCGGTTGCATCGGAAGAGCCATGATTGCAACGGATTGATGACGCCCACGACTGCCGGTATCCTTATGGTCATGCCATGCCCGTTCCGTCCCACGTTGCTCGCAGGCTGCGCGAGGTGCTTGGCGCCGAAGTCGCGGAGGATCTCGTGACGTGGATGGACGAGACCTCGGCGGTGCGCGCCGACGTCGCGGAGTTGCGGCATGAGATGCAGGTCGGCCTTGTGCGCATGGAAGCGAACCTGGCTGCTCAGATCGAGCGGAGCAAGGCAGACCTCATGAAGTGGTCGTTTGTCTTCTGGTGCGGAGCAGTAGCCGCCATCGCGGCGCTCGCGGGCGTGCTCCGCGGGTGACCCTGAGCCGCCCGTTCTCCTTGACAGCTTAGGAGAAGCGCCATACTCTCCTAAGCAACATAGGAGACCGAGCGAATGGCGAACCAGGCGGACCTGCTTCCCGGCACGCTCGACGTGCTCGTGCTCAAGGCCGTATCGCTCGGCAAACTGCACGGCTACGGTGTGCTCCAGCGCATCGAGCAGATCTCCGGTGGTGCGCTCCAGATCCAGCAGGGCGCCCTCTACCCAGCCCTCTACCGGCTGGAGCACCAGGGACTCATCGCCAGCTTGTGGGGCACGTCCGAGAACAACCGGAAAGCCAGGTTCTACCGCCTCACCGCGCTCGGTCGGCGGCGTCTCGGCGAGGAGACGGCGAGCTGGAACCGGCTCGTCGAGGCCATCGCGCGCTCGCTCGCGGCGACGCCGCAGGAGGCCTGATGATCTCCGGGCTCGGGGGGCTCATCGCGCGCGTCCGCTCGCTCTTCAACGGTGCGCGCAACGACAAGCTCGACGCCGAGATGCACGCCGAGTTCGCGCACCACATCGAGCTGCGCGCGGCGGATCTGGTCAACACGGGGCTGACACCCGACGAGGCGAAGCGGCAGGCCCGCGTCGAGTTCGGCGGGACATACAACCATAAGGAAGCGGGGCGCGCGGCGCGCGGGCTGCGCTGGTTCGACGCCTTCCGCATTTCGTGGCTGGACGTGAAGCTCGGTGCGCGCATGGTCCGCCGGTATCCCGGGCTCACGATCGTGGCGGGACTGGCGATGGGCGTCGCGATCGCGATCGGCGCCGGCGTCATGGGCGTCATCGCGCTCGTGAACGACCCGAAGATTCCGCTCCACGAAGGTGAGCGCATCGTCGGCATTCAGGTGTGGCACTCCAGCTGGAACAACGCCGAGCGACGCATCGCGTACGATCTGGCGGCATGGAAGTCGGAGCTGAAGGCCGTGCGCGACATCGGCGCGTTCCGGAGCGCGGTGCGCGCCGTGGGCGCGAACGACGGCCGCGCCGAGCCGGGGCGGGGTGCCGAGATGAGCGCGTCGGGGTTCCGCGTCGCGCGCGTGGAACCCCTGCTGGGACGCTACCTGCTCGACGACGACGAGCGCCCCGGCGCTCCGCTGGTGGTCGTGCTCGGGCACGAGATCTGGAGCGGCCGGTTCGCGTCTGATTCCGCGATCATCGGCAGGCACGTGAAGATCGGCGGCGTGCCGCACATGGTGGTCGGGGTCATGCCGGCAGGATTCGCGTGGCCGATCAACTACAACATGTGGCTGCCGCTGCGTCTCGAGGCGAGCGTCCAGCCGCGCCAGGGGCCCGTGCTCTACGCCTTCGGACGCCTCGACGCCGGCGCCAGTCTCGAGGAGGCGGCCACCGAGCTGGCGGCGGTCGGCGAGCGCATCGCGAAGGCGTCGCCAGAGACACACCGGCGGTTGCGCGCGTGGATTCTGCCATTCGCTCTGTCCTGGTTCGAGCTCGACAGCCCCGAGACGGTGCTCGTCCAGCGCGCGGCGCAGGCCGCGGTCACGATGCTGCTCATCATCATCTGCGTGAACATCGCCATTCTCGTGTACGCGCGGACGGCCACGCGCCAGGGCGAGATCGCCGTGCGCAGCGCGCTGGGGGCGAGCCGCAGCCGCATCGTCACGCAGCTGGTGGGTGAAGCGATGGTGCTCGCGGCCATTGGAGCCGCCGTAGGTCTCACGCTCATCTCGATCATCGCAGGGCGGATGGACACGATCCTCAGCGAGACGGGCGCGAGCACGGTGATCCCGTTCTGGTTCAAGGTTGGTGTTTCGCCGGCGACGATCGGCTTCCTGGTCGGCCTGGCGGTTCTGGCCGCGCTGATCATCGGCGTGGTGCCCGCGCTTCAGGTGACGGGACGGCGCGTGCAGGCCAGCCTTCAGCGCCTTGCGGGGGGCGGGGGGCACGCAAGCCTTCGCATGGGGACGATGTGGACGTCGCTCGTGATCGTCGAAGTCGCGCTCACCGTTGCCATCATGCCGTCGTCCGCGTTCATGGCGTCCAGGTCGCTGGAGGCGATGATGACGGGGCCGGGCTTTCCCGCCGAGGAGATACTGATGGCGGAGCTGTCGGTGAACCGGGAGCAGAACGAGGCCGGCCCGCGCGAAGAGGACTCGCTCTACACGCGGCGCGCGACCCAGCTTCGCTACGAGGTCATGCGGCGACTCCAGGCCGACCCCAACGTCGCCGCGGTCTCGTTCTCAGCCGGCATACCGGGCTCGGAGAGCAGCGGTCGGATCGAGCTGGACACCGTACCCGTGAAGTTCGAGAGCGGATCGTCAGGAGGCGGCGGGAGCTGGTCGCGGTGGGGCGGGGGCATGGAACAGGTGCGGTTCGCCGCCGTGGACGCGGCGTTCTTCGATGCGCTCGATGTCGCGCCGATCATGGGGCGAACGTTCACCGCGGCCGATGCTGTGCCACACGCCAACGTCGCGGTGGTGAACCGCACCTTCGCGGATTCCCAGTTCAGCGGTACGAACCCGATCGGCCGCAAGTTTCGCGAGCTCGGAAACCCCGGAATGGGTCCGGAGCCGGAGTATCGCGGCCCCTGGCAGGAGATCGTCGGTGTCGTGCCGGACGTTCCCGCGCTCGTGGACTACGAGCGACCCAGGGGCGTGTGGTATGCGCCGACGCGCACAATCGAGCCGGCGACGCTGCTGATTCACGTGCGCGGGATGCACCCGGCTGCGTTCGTGACGCGGCTGCGGGTGATGACGGCCAGCGTGGATGAGGGGATGTTCCTGCGGCGCGTACAGCCGCTGGACGAGGGGCTGTGGAAGACGCACCTGCCCATGCGACTGCTCACGTCCGCGCTGATCGCGGTCGCGCTCAGCGTGCTGGTGCTCTCGGCCGCCGGGCTCTACGCGCTGATGTCGGTCATTGTCACGCAACGCCGCCGAGAAATCGGCATTCGCATGGCGCTCGGCGCGGACCGTGGTCGAGTGCTGCGGAGCATCTTCTCGCGCGCGGCGCTGCAGGTTGGCGCCGGCATCGCGCTCGGCACGGCAATGGCCGTGCTCGTGCTCCAGGGCGCCGGCGGAGAGATGCGCGGCTTCAACGCGTTCGTGATTCTGCCAGCGGCGGCGCTCTTCATGCTGGCGGTGGGCGTGCTCGCCGCGCTGGGTCCGGCGCGACGAGGGCTCGCGATCCAGCCGAGCGTCGTACTGAAGGAGGACTAGCAGGAGCAGGATCGCCGCTCCGCGGTATTACCGCACTCGGGTGAACCGGAGGTGCCGCACCCGCCCGGACTCCACCACGAAGCCGGTGATGCGCCCCCGCCCGTCACGCTGCACGTCGATCACCGAGCCGCCGCGCGTGAACCCGTCTTTGTAGCTCGGCTCGAGCACGCCGAAACGCCGGTCATCGATGTACAGCACCAGCTGATCCTTCTCGACGCGCCAGACGTGCGTCGCCTCTACCTCATCGCTGCGGTAGCTGCCCGCGTACTCCGCGAGCTGCGTCGGTGTGAGCGCCACAGAATCAGCGCGCGTGAAGGTCACCTCATCCCCAGCCGTGCGGACGATCATCAGCGACGGAGAAGCGCCGCCCCCCCCCTCGAAGCGGGTTTCCGCGCCTGACGCTAACCGGAAACGGCCACCGCCCAGGGGCTCCATGCGGGTGCGTCCCGCCCCGCCACCGATCGCAAACAGGGTGTCACCGATCGCCCGCGTGCGACGCACTTCGCCGCGCTCCACGTTGCGCCACACGGCCGTGTACGGCCGCAGGTTGCTGGCGGCCACGTCGGACACGGCCGCTCCCTGCAGCGTGGCAATCCACAGCGCCGAGCTGTCCGGCTGCATCCGGTCGGCGAGATAGATCGCCGCCACCTTGCGCGCGAGCGAATCCGGGCCCGACGTCGTGAGGTTGCAGAATGTCGCCACGGCGAAGCGCTGCTCGGGGAAGCGCAGGAAGTGCCCGCGGTACCCCGCCCAGCTCCCGCCGTGACCGATGACGCGCAGCCCGCGCAGTGTCCCGACGCTGAGCCCGATGGCGTACGCCTGCGTCGCTCCCGACTTCGCCGGTGAGCCGTCGTTCAGCGCGGTCGCCGTCGTCATCTTCTCGATGATGTCGCGCCCGCCCACGGCGGCCGTCTCGTAGTTGTTCAGCCAGCGCAGGAAGTCCTCGACCGTGGTGTGCACGCCGCCGGCACCCATGATCGAGCCGTCGTACGCCGACCGCGCCACCCGGAATCCTCCCGCTGCTCCTGGCCGTGGGCCATATCCCGTCGCGAGGTGGGGGATCATCAGCGCGTTGTCGTCCAGGAAGCGGGTGTCGTGCATGCCAAGGGGCGTGAAGATCCGCTCGTCGGCGAATTGCGCCAGCGTCTTCCCCGTGAGGCGATAGACCGCCTGCGCCGCGAGGATCCACCCGGAGTTGGTGTAGAGGTACCGCGCGCCGGGTTCGTAGTTCGGCTCTGCCGACCGCGTGATGACGCGAAGGGCGTCGATCGTGTCGCCGCGGAAACTCCGCCCCGTCTGCCCCATCATCGTGTACAGGTCGCGCAGTCCGCTCGTCTGGCTCAGCGCTCGGCGCCACGTGATCCGGTCCGCATAGGCCGGCATCTCCGGGATGAGCTTCCGGATCGGGTCGTCGAGCGAGAGCTTGCCTTCCTTCTCGAGGATGAGCATCGCCATCGCGGTGAACTGCTTCGAGATGGACCCGACGTCGAGCACGGACCGCGGCGAGAGCGCAACGCCGTGCTCGAGGCTCGCCATTCCGTATCCGCGCGCGTACTGGATCTTGCCGTCCTGGTAGACGCCGAGCGCGCAGCCCGGGGAGTCCGTGTGGTCGAAGCGCTGGAACACGGAGTCGGCGCGCTGCGCCCGGGCATCACGCTCGCCCACGATGTGCTGCGCATGAACCCGGACCGGCGTGGCGGCGATGGTGGCGGTGAGTGCGGCAAGGAGTGCGTGACGGCGCATTGGGACGGCTCGACCGGGCATGGTGTGTGGGGGGGGGGGACGACGTTCGAAGTGAGAGCCGAAGTTTGCGCGTCGGGACGCGGCCGCGCCAGCCAGCTGGCGCGGACTAGTCTCGGCCGCGGACCAATTGGTCGTACTGCGGTTGGCCGCGCAGCAAGATCAGATCCGGGTCGCGATGCAGCCACAGCTGGTACGCACGCCCGGCCGCGAACGCCTCCTGCAGCTGCGACACCGCGACGTCCTTGTCGCCGAGCACCGCCGCGATACGCGCGCGATAGGTCGGCGACGCGCCGCGGTCGTATGCGCGCTTCACGAGCCGCAGCGTATCCATCACCGCCCGCGCGGCTGCGGCGCGTGACGTACGGGCGTCGAGCAGGCCCGACATGGCGAGCCAATCGATATTGCGCGCATCGCTCGCGCGCAGCGCCTGGATGAGCGTGCGCGCCTCTGCCCAGCGCCCAAGCGCGTAGTTCACCTGGGCAAGCCGCCAGCGCATCGCGGGATTGTCTGGTTGCGTGAGGAGCCAGGCGCGCGCGCGGCGGAGGTAGTCGCGCGCCGCTTCCGGACGGCCGTGGGCGTTCAGCTCTTCCGCGGCTTCGACGAGCAGAATGCCGTTGTCGAAGCCGATCGGATCCCGCGGCATTCCGGCGGCCTGGCGGACGAGCGCGTCGAGTTGACTCAGTTCGCCGCGTGCGGCGCGGGCCCGCGCCTCGGGAACGAGGGAGGAGATGCGATCAGGATAGCCGCGCATCAATGCCGCACCGGCGTCGCGCTCGCGGTCGAACCGGCCAAGGGCATGCTGCGTCGCTGCGAAGAGCCCCCAGTACGGCGGAAATCCCCTCATGGCGCCCCGGTCCGACGGCAGCGCCTCGAGCGCCGCCGCCGCCTCATGCACATGGCCGGTCTGCATGGCCTCAACCGCATGGTTGTACGCCGCCTTCGACTGCGGTGCGAGTTCCGCCGCGCGCCGGATCGCGCGCAACGCCACGAGACGTTCGCCGCGAACGAAGGCGAGCCGGTAGTCGAGCCAGGCCTGGTGGTACTCACTCAGCGTCGCTCGGCGCCGCTGCACGACCGAGAGCAACGAGTCGGCGCGTGCCCAGTCGGCCATGTTGCTCAGCGTGATCGACGCGTAGAGCAGCGCGGTGGTGAAGGTGGAATCGAGCGCATAGGCCTGGAGGAAACGCGGGAGCGCTTCCGCGCTGCGCAGCGCCGTGTACGCGCTCAATCCCTGGCTGAATTCACGGTAGGCGTCGTATCTGGGCATGCGCTGCGACTGCGCCGCCGGCGTTCGCCAGCGCTCGTCGCGCCGGAGCGCGAGCCACCCCATGAGCCTGTCCCGCACCTCCTGGACTCCGCTCAACGGATCGGACACGGGAGCGCTGACGTCGGACAGCGACACGAGCAGGCGCATGCCGCCAGCGTCGGCCACGTTGACGCGGAAGAGCAGGCGGTCTCCATGACGATAGTACGAGCCCGCGACGATCGTGCGGGCCCCCGTTTCCCGACCGACCGCGCGCATCGGATCGGGGACCGAGCCCCCGGCCGAGTCGAGGACGAGCTGCGACGTCTCGATGGCGGTCGTGGTCGGGACGACCTCCACAATGCCGGTCTGCTGGAGCCCGTCGGTGATCCAGTCGCTGGCCATGAGGCCGACACTGGCGAAGGCGGGGTCGCCGGTCCGGTTCTCCAGTGGCATGGCGACGATGCGGCCGAGGGATGCTGGCTCAGGCGCAGTGCCAGAGCGATTCGTCATGACCACTCCCGCCGTGACGGCGACGGCCGCCACGGCGGCGATAGAGCCCCACGTCCAGGCACCGACTGCGCGACTCGATTCGCGAGTGACGGGAACCGCACCTGTGGGTGTCTTCAGTGCCGTCGCGAAGTCGGCCACTGTCTGGAAACGGTCCGCGGGGACGGATTGCAGCGCCCGCGCGATGGCGTCGTCCACGTGCTGCGGAACGGCGGGCCGGACCACACGGAGCGGCTGGTAGATCCCCGCGGCCTTTCGTGCAAGGATCGCGTCCGGCGTCGGCGCGTAGAACGGCACTTCGCCGGCGAGCATCTCATACGTGACGAGCGCGAGCGAGTAGAGATCGGAGCGGCCGTCCACGACGGGGGACGCGCTGGCCTGCTCGGGACTCATGTACGCCAGCGTTCCGACGGCGACACGGTGGCTGGTGATGGCGTCTCCGGCGGCGAGCTCGATCGCCTTTGCAAGCCCGAAGTCCGCGACGAGGGTACGATTCCCCTGGAGGAGGACATTGTCGGGCTTGATGTCGCGATGGACGAACCCCGCGGCGTGCGCGAACGAGAGTGCATCGGCGATCCCGGCGGCGATCTCGAGTGCGTCCTCGACCGTCATCCGGCCCTGCGCGTCGAGGCGGGCGCGCAACGTCTCGCCCTCGACGAGCGGCATGACATAGTAAAGGACCGTCCCGTTCCCCGATTCGCCCGACTCGAAGACAGGCACAATGCCGGGATGGGAGAGCTTGGCCGCGATGGACACCTCGCGCACGAAGCGCTCGGGTCCAAGCCGGCCGGCCAGCTCCGACTTCATGACCTTGATCGCAACCCGGCGGTTCAGCCGGAGATCGGTCGCGGTATAGACGCGTGCCATGCCGCCCACGCCGATGAGCTCCTCGACGACGTATCTGTTCTCGAGAGCGCGCTGGAGCTCGGCGGCGGCGCTGCGGGACTCGGCGTTCGGCACGGGGCGGGAGGGGACGGACGTCCCTGCATAATATGCGCAAACGATGGCGCGAGGCGAGCGCCGTCTTGTCGAACTTACCGTCCTCGTGATACGTTGACCCTCTCCTTCCACTGCCGTAGCCCCCTCACCCCACAGGAGCGAGCCATGCAAGGACCAAGGAGGCTGTTGGGCGACTGGCCGGACTATGACTACATCGTCGGCTCAGACTTCGCCGGCGCCGACACAACTCCGAAGGTGTATTTCCGTCTTCACGTCGACATCCGGCTCGCCGACGAGACCGAGGCCGAGAACTACCGACAGATGCTCGCGCGTGGGGATCATCAGGGGTGTTTTGACCGGTTGGTGGCAAAGACCATGGTCAGAGCCGGGGAACGCGGCCACGCCTTCCTCAAGGCAGCCTTCGGCGTAGGATACGAGGCAAGCGGTGGCTCTCCGCCCAGGTCCGGGGCCTGACTTAGCATACCTCAAGCAGGGATCGATCTCGCGCGCCAGACCGAGAGCGGGATCGATGTCTGAGAGCAACCACGGCCGCCGAGCACTCCTTGTCAGATCATGCGGCCGACTGCACCTTCGCTGCCATGCCTTCGACCCCCTCGCCAGGCGCGGCACCACCTGATGCCGGCGAGGAGGAATACCGCGAACGGCTGGCGCGTGCGCTCGGTGCCGACTACACACTGCGCGAGCTGATCGGCCGCGGCGGATTCGGCTCGGTGTACGCCGCCTGGGACCAGCGTCTGGAGCGCGAGGTGGCCGTGAAGGCCCTTCGCCACGACCTCTTTCCCACGCGACTCGTGCTGGAACGCTTTCGGCGCGAAGCCAAAGCGGTGGCGAAGCTTCGTCATCCGCTTCCACTGTGGCTGCGCGCGCTGATGACCGCTGTCGCCGCGATGAAGACGCCATTTGTCGTCGCCGCACTCATGGTGCCCCTGGCGGCGAAGATCATCGGGGGGCGGAGCGGGGTGAGCACCCACACGGTGCTGCGCCTGCTGTTCACCTGGCGTGCCGACCACAGGAACGGCTCCGACGGGCGTCGCCTCCTTGTGGCGGATGCGTCCTCGGTGGTGAAGCCGCGCGCGGCCGGGAACGTGTAGCGACCTGGAGCGCCAGGCGTTATGCTCGGGTGTCCGTTTCCAGGCGCTTCATGTCAACGCCCACCGAACGCGTACCGCCATCGCTCGCCACGGAACTGGCGCGCCAGTACGACATCGTCCGGATCCTCGGGCGTGGCGGAATGGGCGTGGTGTGGCTTGCGCGCGAGCGGTCGCTCGATCGGCTCGTGGCCATCAAGGTGCTGTCCGGCCCGGACATCGGTGTCGGCAACGTGCGGGAGCGGTTTCGCCGCGAGGCCCGGATTGCGGCCAGGCTGGTGCACCCGAACATCGTTCCGCTCCACGCGTTCGGCGAGACGCCCGACGCGCTGTATTTCGCGATGGGCTATGTCGAGGGAGAGTCGCTGGCGACGCGGCTGGAGCGGGAGGGCCGACTGTCGCGGCCCGCGGCGCAGCGCATCCTCGCGGAGATCGCGGACGCGCTGGCGTTCGCCCATCGCGAAGGCGTCGTGCACCGCGACGTGAAACCGGAAAACATCCTCCTCGACGGCAGGACCGGCCGCGCCATGCTCGCCGATTTCGGCATTGCCCGCATCGAGGACGCGGCCTCCACGTCGGTCACGATGACGGGCGTCGCGGTGGGAACGCCGAGCTACATGTCGCCGGAGCAGGCGGTGGGCGCGCGCGAGATCGACGGGCGCAGCGATCTGTATTCGCTGGGCGTGGTGGGCTATCGGATGCTCCTGGGTCGGCTGCCGTTCGTGGCCGCGAGCGGGCAGGCGTTGATGGCGCAGCACGCGACGGTGAAACCGGACGACCTCACGCTTGCCGTTCCGCCAGCCGATCGCGGCATCGCGAGCGTCGTCATGCGCGCCCTGGAGAAGGATCCCGCCGCGCGGTGGGCGAACGCCGACGACTTTCGCGACGAGCTTCAGTCGCTGGCCCGCGACGGCTCGGCGCTCCCCGAGGAGCTGCAGCGGGTGCAGATGATCGGCACGAAGGTGCTGTACGCGGACGTCGCCATCGTGGGGATCTTTGGCCTTTCAGCGATCTGGGATCCCCTCTGGTTGCCCCGATTCGGCGACGGGTCGCTTGACCCGTGGCTCCTGTTTCTTGCAAACCTCGCTTTTCTCCCCGTCCTCAGTCTCGCCTGGGCCTTTCCCACCGCGCGAAAGTTCGGCTGGCGGGATACGCTGCGCGCGATGCTGCATCCGCCGGAGTCGTGGGCGCATTGGTGGCCGCGTTCGTGGCGTCGTGCTGACGACCTCTGGGATCGCTTGCCGAAGCCGCTGCGCCGGTTGCGCAACGTCCTCGACGGTGTCGTGACGTTTCTCGTCCTGGACATCGCAGCGTTCCTGGTCGTGGCAACCACCGGCGGGGGCGCCTATGGCGATTGGCTCCTCTCGCAGCTGCGGACCGGAAACGGGCTCGCGTTCCTGGGCGTGGCCAAGGCGGCAATTCCCCTTGGATGGCTCGGGTTCGAGTTCTTTCGGGCGCGCAAGAAACTCGGTGTAAGTGCCCGGGACCTCGCCGAGTTGCTGGCCCTTCCACATCTATTGACTCATCCCGCCTGGTCGAAGCCCAAGTTCGCCCGGCTGCTCGCGTCGGAGACGAGCGACGCGCCATCGCCGCGGCCGCCCCAAACTCTGGACGAACTGGCGCGGGCCATCAAGGAGCTCACGAGCCGTCTCGTACGAATGGGCTTCCTGCTCGACGACGAGAGCGTGGGCGCGGCGGAGTCAGTGCATGCCGCCATCGACGCCCTGGAGTCCGAGATTCAGCTGCTGCACGCGCGGTTCGATCCGGCGGAGCAGGACCGCCTGGCGGCGCGAGTCGCTGCGCTGGGGTCGAGCGACGACGACGCCGAGCTGCGTCCCTTGCTCGAGGGACAGCAGGCGGTGCTACGCCGGCTCGAGCAGCGGCGGCACGACAAGGAAGCGCGGCGCGATCGCCTGCGCGATCAGTTGCGCACGCTCTGGATGCAGCTGATCGAGATGGATGCGCGCCTCGCGCGCGGCGCCGCGGCCGATCCCGAGCTCACCGGCCGCGTGCAAGCCCTGTCGCGCGACCTCGCACGCGGCGGCGACGCGCTCTCGGAGGTCGAGCGATTGATCGCGCCGGCCGAGCGTGAAACGGTATCCTCGCAGGGATAACCGTCGCGTCTTGTTCGCTATCGCCGCTTCGGCTCTCCCAGCCCCGACTGCTTCCGGGCGTACTCCGCGGCCTCCGCGTGCGTTGCCCACCACACCGTGCCGCGCGGTTTGCTCCGGATGTGGTCGATCACCATCTCCAGCGCGACGATGCGCGACCGGTGCCCGATGACGTGCGGGTGCATCGTCAGGACGAACATCGTCCCCTCTTCGTACGCCCGGTCGAACTCGTCGATCCACACCCGCGCCACGTCCCGCGGATTCATGTAGCTCTGCCCCAGCGGATTGAAGAGCGGGGCGTCGTCCAGGATCCACTCTACCGGCAGCTCCACGAGTCCAGTGGGCTGGCCGTTCTGGAGGATCTCGTACGGGCTGTCGTCCGCCATGAGCGAGCTCTCATACCGGAATCCCAAGTCGCGCAGGATGTTCAGGGTATTCGGGCTGAAGTTCCAGCTCGGCGCCCGGTACCCGGTGGGGCGCGTCCCGGTGATGCGCGTCAGGTCGTCCATCGCGCGGCGCACGAGCGCCCGCTCCACGGAGTCGGGGAGGGTCATGTTCATCTCGTGAATCCAGCCGTGCACGGCGAACTCGTGCCGCCCCTTGCCGCTGATCTTGATGGCCTCCGCCATGGACGGTGTGATCTGCAGGCTCACGGAGGGAATGAAGAACGTCGCGGGGATGTCGTGCGTCTCCAGCAGCCGCAGTACGCGCGGCAGCCCGACGCGCGCGCCGTACTGCATCTGCGAGAGGTGCCCCACCGTGGGCTCGCCGTAGCGGAGCGAGATGGTCTCGTTGTCAGCGTCGAAGGAGAGCAGCACGGCGACGCGAGCGCCGCTCGGCCAGCTCGATGGTTGGAGCGACCGGCCGGCGCGCACCGCGTTGACCACCGCCAGCGCGCTGTCGAGGGTCCACTGCCAGCCGGGCTTCACCGGCGTCGTGGGCTGGGCGAGGAGCGTGGCCGGGAGGGAGAGCAGGAGAATGAGTCGCATACGGTATACTGACGTCAGGTTGGACCCTCGGCCAGAGGAGGACATTCGCGACCGCTAGTACCGGAACAGCCGGTTGATCTTCACCACGAACGCGCGGTTCCTGAGCCCGCGCACCGGGGACGGTGTGGCGAACTGCGCGTTCGTGACGTCGCGTTCGTCCGTGTACACCAGGAACAGCTCGCTCCCCGGCGCGTACTCCCACCGGAAACGCAGGTTCGTGCTCACGGCGCGGTCGGCGGAGCTGTACTGGAGCAGCGCGCTCGCGAACATCAGCGGCGAGAACGCATAGTCCGCCCGCGTGCGCGCGAGGCGCGTGGTGAACGAGCCGGCAGCCCGCTCGATCCGGCTGATGGAAAACGTGGGCTCCACCGCGAACCGCTGGTGGAGCGCGACGCGGGCCGGACTCATTCCGCTCGACCCGATGGTCACGCTCCGGATGGTGCCGTCGTAGTACTCGCCGCTCTGTACGGCGATCGCTCCCGAGGCGCGCCGCTGCGCGCCGAAGGCGTACGACGCGGTGACGCTGGGAAAGGTGTATCCGCCAGGCGCGATGGCCGCCGGTGACCCCGACGGCGTGAACGCCACGGGCAGGCGCTCGTACTGGTGGGTGGCGGCGATGGACAGGACGTCGCTGTTCTCGAACTCCGTGCCGAACTGTCCGGTCCACGCGCGCGCGTCCACCAGGCCGTCGCCGTTCTCGAAGTACTCGCCCGACGCGGTCCACGTGAACTTGCGCACCATCGGAATGCGCGTGGGCCGCGGGCTGAACCGCAGTTGTCCGAACGTGCGGTCGAAGTTGGACCGCCGCCGGAATCCCACCTGCGGGTCGAAGTTGCTGCCCACCGAGAGGAACTCGACCTGCGCGCCGTACCGGTCGGCGCCGTAGTCCACCCGCCCCTGGTAACTCTGGTCATCGCCGCTCACTCCGGTGGTGGCGGTGCGAGCCCAGTACGTGCCAACCAGCAGCGCCTGCGTGAGGAGGAAGGTGCCGTCCACGCCGTACGCGGCGTTCCCTCCCGTGCCGGACGAGGCCACGGACCGGTTCGTGGCCATCACGCCGATGGCGCTGCGACGCAAAACGTCGCGCTTGAGGCGGACCACCGTGAAGTTCGTGGCGTCCCTACCCGACGCGGCGTCACGCGCGGTCCCGATGTTCATCAGCCCGAGCGCCCAGGGTCCGAGCTTGCCCGTGAGACGGCCGCCTGCGTTGATGGGAATCACCTGGCCGGCATTGAGCCCGATGCGCCGCGTGTAGAAGAGAGAGGGGGTGTCGGACGTGTTCGTGTTCGACACGCCACTGCCGCCGCGGGCGAAATCGAAGATGCCGCGTCCCTCGAGAAAAAAGTCGCGCTTCTCGGGGAAGAACAGGTTGAAGCGTGTGAGGTTCACCTGCTGCTCGTCGATCTCCACCTGGGCGAAATCGGTGTTGATGGTGAGATCCGCCGTCAGGTTCGGCGTGACGGCATACTTGACGTCGCCGCCGGCGTCGCCGTCGAATTCGTCGTGCACCGCCGGCGTGCGCACCTTGTCGGTGGTGATGCGGGAGACGCCGTACGGCTTGAGTTCGATGTTCCTGCCGGCTGGCGGGAGGTCCAGCCCCACCAGCGTCCCGCCTGCCGACACGCGGTTCAGCGCCTGCGGGCCCGCGAGGATGCGCGGCACCGGCGTGAGGTACGTCCACTCGTTCTTGTGCCGCACGGAGCGGCGGATCTGCACGCCCCACACCTGGTTCGGCCCGGCGCGGTACCGGAGGGACTTGAAGGGGATGGCCATCTCCACGATGTATCCGCCGTCGAACCGTCCGGCCTTCGACGTCCACACGGGATTCCAGTCCGTGTTGGAGCCGCCTTCGTCGATCACGGAATAGTCGGCGCGCGCGCCGAGCGGATTCGTGTAGAAGGCGAATCCGCTGCGGCGATCGTAGAACGTGTCGAACATCACGCCGATGTGCTCGTTGTTGCGCAGGCCGCCGGTGTCGCGCCGCAGCTCGTTGACGACCCACTCCTCCGGCGGCGCCGAGTCCCAGCACCGGCACGTGAGATACATGTACGTGTCGTCGTACGTGATCCAGATGTCGCTGCGCTCGGTGGCGGGTGCGCCGTAGTTGGGCGCCGCCTGGATCAATCCGCCGAACGGCGCCTCGCGCGCGTAGACCTCCTCGTCCAGCACGCCGTCGAGCGTGAGCGGCGCCGAGAGCTTGATGGCGCGCACCGTGGCCTGGCCCGCGGCGTTGCGCGTGATGACGGCGGGGGCAACGGGCGGCGGCGGGCCATCAATCACGGCGGACACCTGGGCGCGCGCAGTGTTGCCGCACAGTGTGTTGACCGCCAGGGAGAAACTCGCGCAGGCAAATAGGCGCGCCACGTTCCGGATCATCGTTGGCGCAGTCTCCGAACGCCGGGGTGGGGGGGGGGGGGGGGGGG
>JBBDYA010000019.1:0-43894 GCA_040902005.1 Gemmatimonadaceae bacterium
CAGAAAGGCGACCTCCTGGGCCAGCCGCTGTTCGTCGACCTGGATGCCGACCGCAAGCTCTGACACGGCCGTCCTGAGCCGATCGCGCTGCTCCACGAGCCGGTGCGGTGCGCGCGCCGCCAGCCGGGCCGTTGCTGCCTCGATCAGCGCAACCCGCTCGGACAGATATTGCGCCAGCCGCGCACCCTCGGCCTCGCGGCTGGCGGAGAGCGATGCTGCGGCGCGATTCACGATATCGACCAACTCGACAGCCGTGCCGGAGTCATCGTCCCTCTCGCTCGCAATGACGTCGGGGAGCCGGAGAATAGTGTCAATGCCGAGTGACTCGGAGAGACCGTGGCGCAGTTGCAGCGCGGAGAGGCGCTGGACGTAGGCGGCAAAGCGATCCTCGTCGATCACGGCTCCAGCCGCCGAGGACCCGCGATCCACTCGCGCGGTGAGCGTGACGTGGCCGCGGCCTATGGTGCGGCGCAGCGCTTCCCTCACCTCGGATTCCCAGCGGGACAGCGCCGACGGCAGCTTGATGGACGGGTTGAAGAACCGGTGGTTGACCGACCGGATCTCGACGGCGACGCGGGCGCCCCCAACGGCGCCTTCGGCGCTCCCGAAACCCGTCATGCTCCGAATCATGTGAGGGCGGCTAAGCTATGGACTGACAATGAGATTTGTCAATTCCAGAACTCCCAGCGAACTCCGTAGACGTTGATCAGCCGGGGCAGCTGATATCCCGGGATCTGCGCGTAACGCTCCCCGAGCGTGTTCCTGAAGTTCCAGAAGACTTCGGCGTTGATGATGCGAACCTGGAGCAGCGTGGACAGTGTGCGGTAGCCGGTCTGGCGTATGGCGCCGGACGTGTCCGGCCACCACATGGCGGACCGGTACTCGTGGACCACCGACGCAAGCAAGTGGAAGTTGCCCGTCGGAAAGCGGTCGAGGAGTGACGTACTGATGTAGAGTTCGCTGCGCGCCTGATGCCGGGGCCGGTAGAAGGCGGCGGTGTCGTCCCACTGTATGCCGTGAATGTCGGCGTATACCGCCTTCCAGATCCGACCACGAATGGAAGCGAAGACCCCCTGCGCCGCGGAATCCATCACGGTCGCCGTGCCGCGCCGGAAGATCACGGGCGCATGAAGCTCTACCAGGTCGCGCCGCAGCACGCCCCCACTCAGCCAGAGATCGCGAAGGCGCAATCCCGCCTCGCCGCGGGTGAACATGGGCGCCGGCACCGAGTCCCGGAGCATGTGACGTTCGGTCCCGGCGGCGGCGGCAAGAAAGAGGAAGCTCACCGGTCGCGTCACGGCGCTGACGTCCAGTCGGCGCGTGGAGTCCAGTGAGCGTCCTTCGGCGAACGCGGACACCGTCAGCCATCGGGTGTCCAGGGAGGCGCGCGCGGCAGGCGTGGCCACGCTGCGATTCGATCCCACGATCAACCGTTGCGTGAGGCTGGCGCGCACCGGTCCCAGTCCGTACCCCCCCGTCAGCAAGTATTGCGATCGAAACCGCGTGGTGTCCTCGGCGGTGGTTCCCGCACCCGGGCCGCTGGTGAGCCGGCTCTCGCCGCCGAATGTGTGTTTGGACGCATGGGCGAGTCCCTGCACCCACGCACCCGCATCCGGTGATCCCCAGCCGACACGCACGTACGCATCGGAGCGCGTGCTTTCCGTGCGCGGCACCGTGTCGGGGGACGCGTCACTCAGCGCACGCCCGCGGTTCCGATCCTGCCGCAGGATGAAGGCGTCGGTGCTCCAGCCATGCGCGGCCCAGCCCACGCGGCCGATCACGCCAAGCTGGTCGCTGCTCTCCGCGGCTCTGCCCGGCGAGGTGCCGAAGTGCTGCCCCGCGAACTGGAGCGCCCCACCGTGCTGGTAACGCCTGCCGAAGAGCCCGCGATACAGGTTCGTGGACTGGTCGCCGGTGTAGATGTCGGTTCGCGAGACGGGCGTGGTGCGGTCAACTCGCCAGCTTCTCATGTAGATACGGATCTCTGCCGCGCCGCGCTCGACGCGTATATCGTCCAGCGCCCAGAGCGGAACCTGCGTGAGATCCCAGATGCCCCGCATGCGCGGGTCCAGGTCCGTGAGCTCGAGTCCGTCCAGGAACACCCGGACGCGTCCCGGATCGCCAAGAAATGACGAGACCATCGGTTGGGCGATCCACCCGGAGCGCAAGCCGGTCACGCCCGGAATCCGGTCCAGGAGATCCTGCACCGTGAGCGCCCCCGTCGCGAACACGTCCTTCCGGTCCCAGATCAGGCTCCCACCGGGATCGGCAAAGGTGGGCGCTTCGGCGAATGCCAGGGGGTGCTTGATGGTATCGCGCGGCTGGGCGGCGGCGCGCGCCGAGTCGCGCGCGAGAATCTCGTCGCGGTGCAGGAGCGAGTCGGCTCGTGCCGGAACGGGGACGCGCACGCCGAGCGTCGTATCGCGCTTCACGGAAGTGTCGCGGGCGAGAATGGTATCCATTCGGCCCCGGAGCGTATCCGTTCGTGTTCGGGACGTATCGCGCTGCTGTGCGTGGGCTGCGGTGTGCAAAACGGCCCCGGCCATCAGGCCGAGGCCGAGGCGACGAACGCCGGCGACAAGCCCGCCGATCAGCGTGCCCGCCCCCGGACGAATTCCACGAACATGCCCACCGGCACTCCCGTGGGCCCGGCCGGAAGGGTGCCGAGGTCCGTTTCGCTGTACGAGGTGCCCGCAATGTCGAGATGCACCCATGGGTAGCCGTCGACGAACTCCTTCAGGAAGAGCGCTGCGGTGATCGTTCCGGCCGCCCGCCCGCCCGAATTCTTGACATCCGCGATGTCCGACTTGATGAGGGGCTTGTAATCGTCCCAGAGCGGGAGCGGCCACCCGGGTTCCGATGCCCGCTTGCCTGCGTCGAGCACTTCCTGGACCAGCGCGTCGTCGTTCCCCATGACGGCCGTGGCCGTGTGGCCCAGCGCGATGACGCACGCGCCCGTGAGGGTCGCGGCGTTGATGACCGCTGCGGGCGCATACCGCTTGGCATAGGCAAGCAGATCGGCGAGCACCAGGCGTCCTTCAGCATCCGTGTTGATGATTTCGATGGTCTTGCCATTGCTTGCGCGGACCACGTCACCCGGCTTGACCGCGGTGCCCGATACCATGTTCGTCGTGGAACCCACGAGGCCCACGACGTTCACTTTAAGGCCCAGGCGGCCGATGGCGTCCATCGCCCCGAGTACGCCGCCTGCGCCGCTCATGTCGAATTTCATGAGCTCCATCCCCTGCGCCGGCTTGATGGAAATGCCGCCGGTGTCGAAACAGAGCCCCTTGCCCACGAGAACAACCGGCGGCGTGTCGCCGCCCTTGCGGTGCTCCAGCGCAATGAGCCGCGGTTCCTGCGGTGTGCCCTGCGCAACGCACAGGAAGGAGCCCATCCCCTCAGTCTCCATCTCCGCTCGTCCCAGCACGGTGACCTGCATGCCGTGCCTGGCGGCAATCTCGCGCGCGGTGTCGGCGAGGTAGTCGGGGGTGCACACGTTGCCGGGCAGCATGCCGAGCCGGCGCGCGAGCGTTTGTCCTTCGCCGATGGCAAGGCCGTGGCCGATGCCGTCGGTCATGGCGGTCGTGCCAGCGCCGAGCACGATGAGCTCCGTGAGCGGCAGCCGCCGCTCGTCTTCCGGCGGCGGCGTCTGGAGTTCCTTCAGCTCCCAGGATCCGGCGATCGCGCCGACCACGATCGCCTCCACTTCGTCTGCTGAGACGTCCCCGGCGAATATCGCCAGGCGTCCGAAGCCGGACTGGTGGGCCCGGCGCGCGGCGATGGCGGCGGCGCGGCGAAGTGCGGCGCGGCGATCGGTCACCGTGCCCATGCCCACCAGCAGCAGCCGCTCGACGCCGCCCTCGGTCCCGAGGAGATGCATCGTTTCGTCGCGGATGCCCCGGAAGTCGCGCCGGGCCGTCACACGCCGGATCGCGGCGCCCAGGGTCTCGTCCAGGGACGCGAGCGCAGGCGCGTCCGCGCCCTGCGCCAGCAGCACGGCGAGGCCGGGCGCCTTGAGGGATCCAACGTTCGACGGTCCTGCGGAGATCTTCAGCATCGTGTGTCTTTCGATTTACGCCGACATGCCCTTGATGATCTGGTCGGCAAAGGCGGAGGTGGACACCTCCGTGGCGCCAGGCATCTGACGTGCCAGGTCGTATGTCACCCGCTTCGATTTGATGGCGTTCTCGAGACCGCGAACGATCAGGCGCCCTACGTCGTCCCAACCCATGTATTCAAACATCATCACGCCTGATAGAATCACGCTACCCGGGTTGATCCTGTCGAGGTTGGCATACTTTGGCGCGGTGCCGTGTGTGGCCTCAAAGACCGCCAGGCCGTCTCCGACGTTTCCGCCCGGGGCGATGCCCAGCCCTCCCACCTGCGCCGCGGCCGCGTCGGAGATGTAGTCGCCATTGAGGTTCGGCGTCGCGATCACGGAATACTCGTCGGGACGCAGGAGCAACTGCTGGAACATGGCATCGGCAATCCGGTCCTTCAGGATGACCGCGTCCGCCCGGGCGGCGCCGCCGGCCTTGGCCAGGTCCGCCTCCGTGCAGACGCTGTCACCGAACTTCTCGCGCGCGACGTCGTAGCCCCAGTCACGGAAGCCGCCTTCGGTGAACTTCATGATGTTTCCTTTGTGCACCAGCGTCACCGACGGCAGGTTGTTCTTCAACGCGTAGCGGATCGCCATCTCGACGAGGCGTTTGGATCCGAAGGCCGACATGGGCTTCACGCCCAGCGCGGAGTGCTCCCGGATGTCCCTGCCCAGTTCGCGCTTGATGAAATCCCGAAGCTTGTTCGCCTCGGGCGATCCGGCCGCCCATTCGATGCCCGCGTAGACGTCCTCCGTGTTTTCGCGGAAGATGACGACGTTGAGTTTCTCGGGTTCCTTCATGGGGTTGCCCACGCCCTCGAAGTAGCGCACCGGCCGGATGCAGGCGTAGAGATCGAGCACCTGGCGCAGCGTCACGTTCAGGGACCGGATGCCCCCGCCCACGGGCGTCGTCAGCGGTCCCTTGATGGACACGCGAAACTCCTGGAGGGCGTCCACCGTTTCCTGCGGCAGCCAGTCGCCGTGGGACTTGAACGCCTTCTCGCCGGCGAACACCTCCATCCAGTGCACCCGCCGTTCGTCGCCGTAGCATTTATCCACGGCCGCGTCGAACACCTTCACCGATGCCCGCCAGATGTCCGGGCCTGTCCCGTCGCCCTCGATGTAGGGAACGATCGGATTCCCGGGAACGCGCAGCGCACCCTTGTCGAACACGATGCGCTCACCGCCAGGGGGAATCGACGCCAGTTTGTATGAGGGCATTCAGCGAGTGATGGGACGGAGGAGGCGCTGCGGAAGCGATGCCCAGGACGAGACTCGAACTCGTAAGGCCGTGAGGCCGGGGGATTTTGAGTCCCCTGCGTCTACCAATTCCGCCACCCAGGCTGTCGCGCACCAATCTAGCGCAAAGCGCGGCCCCAGCTACCGCGCGGGCTGCGTCCCGGTCAGCGATCCTATCGCGGTCGACCCCGCTGCTGTTCCACGCGCCGCCGCACCTGCTCCTGAAGGGCCATGAACTTGGCGCGCTGGAGCGGCGACATGAACGCCGCGAGCTCGCGCTGCTCTGCCTCGTTCAGGCGCACGCGGCGCAGCTGGATGTCGACGAGTTGCTGCAAGGCAGACTCGATCCGTGCGGAGTCGGCGCCTGCCGTACCGCGAATGAACTGTTGCAGGCTGATCCGGGTGGAGCGTTCCTCGTTCTGCAACGTTCGACGGTCCCGCGCGAACCGCTCGGTGACGGTACTCAGCCGGGTCATCTGGGCATCCGTGAGGCCAACTTGCTGCCGTACTGCCCTGGCAAACCCGCGGCGCACGTCGGCCTCGAGTTGCGCGCGGTTCTGCTGGCCGGTCGCGCCGCGGTCACCGCGTTGCGCGAGCGCCACGCCTGGCGCGGCCCCGAGGAGCAGGAGGGCCAGCACTGGCACCCGGCGCCTCATGCTCCGCCCTGCCCGACCGACGGGACATCCACCACGTCGGTCTCGGCGGACGTCACCGCTTCGATTTCCGCGATCTCCCGCGCCAGGCCACGCAGGTCGCTGTCGGAGAGATCGCTGAGATTCTCGCCAATGGCGAGTTCTTCGGGGCGCGGCGTTGGGGCCAGCGCGACGACCGTGTCGCCTGCGATCCGGTCGTCGCGGTCATAGCCGATGGCGATGCCCCCCGCCACCACGAGCACCGCCGCGGCCACGCGGAGTTGCGGGGACCGGCTGATTCGGGTCCAGCGGGACGGGCGCCGATAGGCGGGGAGCGCCGCAACGATGCGCGCCGCGTTCACTCCCGGTGACGGCGAGGCGGCCCGCACGTCGCGCAGCAGCGCAAGTTCCCGCGCGCACGCCTCGCAGCGCGCAACGTGCGTGCGCGCTTCGGCGAGTGCCGGATCGGTTGCCCGACCATGGAGCAGATCGGGCAGCCGGTCCCGCATGGCGGCATTCGGACAATCACGCATCGAGCAACTCCTTGATGGCGCGCATCGCGTTGTGGTAATGCACGCGCGCGGCCCCCTCCGTTGTGTCCACCGCCTGGGCGATTTCCCGGTAGGACAGTCCTTCGTTCACCCGCAGCACGAACACTTCGCGCTGCGTCGGCGTCAGTTGCGACATCGCATCACGCACCCGGGCCGCTGCTTCGCGGGCCAGGAGATCGTCCAGGGCGTCGAACTCCGTCGCCGCCGCGTCATCGGTAATCTCCGACTCCCTGGGCCGTCGGCGTTCCGCGCGCCGCCGGTCCAGCATGAGGCGGCGCTCGATCGAGATCAGCCATGTCCTAAAGGAGCTCTCCCCCCGAAAGCCGTCCAGTGAGCCGAATGCCCGCACGAACGTATCCTGCACCAGTTCCTCGATGTCCGCGTGTGACAGCCCCGCTCCCCAGTTGCTGGCGGCGAAGCGCGCCAGCGCGTCCGCGTGACGCCCGACAAGCGCCGCCGCCGCGCGTTGATCGCCGGCTTTCCATCGCGAGATGAGCTCCGGGTCCGAGGGTTCATCGCCATGCTGGCCTGGATCAGACATTCGTCCAATGAGTAGACGTCGGCCGCCCACCCATCGTTAAGGGGGGGACGGCGCTTGCCGCGGCAGCGGTGGCGGAATTATACACCGTGCATGCCGAAGGCCCGTGCCCGCTTCGAGCGCGTGGCTCACCGTGGTGCTCCGCGCGAATTCGCCGAGAACACCCTGCCCGGCTTCGCGCGCGCTCTCGAGCTCGGCGCGGACGCGATCGAGCTGGACGTACACTGCTCGCTGGACGGCGTCGTCGTGGTACACCACGATCCGGTCGCGCGGGGGCTCGCGATCGCGGAGTCTCCGTGGGGCATCCTGGCGGCGATCGACCTTGGCGCGGGCGCGCGTATGCCCACGCTCGCGGCTGTTCTCGATGTCATTGGCAATGACGTCACGGCCTACATCGAACTCAAGGGACACGGTATTGAAGCGCCCGTGCTGGAGGTCGCCCTGGCGCGCGGTGGGCGCTTCGCGCTGCATTCGTTCGATCACTCGGCCATCGCGCGGGCCGCGGCACTGGATTCCGAAGTGCCACGCGGCATTCTGCTCGACAAGGGAATCGTGAACGCTCCGGCGCTCCTGCGGTCGGCCGTTGGGGACACGGGCGCCCGCGACGTGTGGCCGCACTGGAGCCTGGTAACGCCCCAGCTGATGCAGTCCGCGAGCGACGTGGGCGCCCGGATCATCGTGTGGACGGTGAACGCGCCGGAGTCCGCGCAGGCGCTGGTAGCGCTCGGCGTGGACGGCATCTGTACCGACGACGTTCGGCTGCTCGCGAACCTCTAGCGGCGGAGGCTATTCGGGCGGCGAGGCCGGGGGCGTGTCCGCCGGCGGCGCATCGGCCGCCGGTTCGGCGCGTCGCGTTCCGGCCTCGCGAAGCAGCGTCTCGTAGCGCTCGACTTCGGCTTCGGCATTGGCGACTTCACCCGAGAGCCGCGCGTATTCGTCGGGCGGAATGTCGGCGCCCTGCGTGCCCGCCGCACGCGCGCGGTAGACGGCGTAGCCCAGCTTCTGCGCGGCGCGGTCCATCGCCTGTCGACTGCGAAGCAGGTCGAGGCGGAGTTTCCCTTCGTCCAGCGCCCCCTGGGCTGCGCGTCCCGCGCGGTTCAGCTCGTCCTTCAGCTTGTTCCACAGCGCCATGTGCGTTCCTCCCGGTTCTGCCTTCCGTACGCCGCGCCGGCGTCGAAAGTTGCGCCGGTCGCCCCAGAAATCAAAACGGCCCCTCGCCAAGGCAAGGGGCCGCGTGTGTAATGCGAGCGCTACGCCGCGGTCGTGGCCCTGATCCTGGGCTCGACGCTGACTTTGTACTTCTTCTTGTTGTAGTGCTCGAACTTCACGACGCCATCCACGAGCGAATAGATCGTGTAGTCCGTGCCCATCCCCACGTTGCGGCCGGGATGCCACTTGGTGCCGTCCTGGCGGATGATGATGTTGCCGGCGACGACCTTCTCGCCGCCGAACTTCTTCACGCCCTGGTACTTCGGATTCGAATCGCGGCCGTTCCGCGACGAGCCGACGCCCTTTTTATGTGCCATGACTGCCGCCTAGCCGAGATTGATGTCGTTGATCTTCACTTCGGTAAAGCCCTGCCGGTGTCCCTGCTTTTTCGCGTAGCCCTTCCGGCGCTTCATCTTGAAGACGATGATCTTGTCGCCCCGGCCATGCCGCACGATCTCACCGATGACTTTCGCCTTCGCGAGCTTCTGGTCCACCCCCTTCACGTCCTTGCCGTCGTTGCCGAGGAGGACATCGGTGAACTCGATCTTGCCGCCGGGCTCACCCACCAGGGTGGGCAGGCGGTACTTCTTTCCCGGCTCGACCTTGAACTGACGGCCGCCCGTGCGAATGATGGCGTAGGACATCGGAGATATCAGGACTGAAAGCGATTGGCAGTAAGCCTTGAAACCTAGTCCGGGTTTTGCTGGCTGTCAACGCGCATCCTATGCAACTGCATACTGTTGCGTCACATCCCGCCCCGCGCTCTTGACCACCAGCTTGAACTCGTCCGGTCGCAGCAGCGGATCGTCGCGCAATTCCAGGTTGAACCCCGCGAGCTTCTCGAGCTTCTTCAGGAAATCGCGCTCTGTTTCGAGCAGGTACATCGCGACGTCCGGGTGCAGCTTGACGACGAGCGGATCGCGCTTGCCTTCTACCTGGATCCTCCGGATCGAGCGCTCCACCCGCCGCACGACCGTTTCCGCCGTGAAGACCCGCCCCGTGCCCTGACACACGGCACACGCCTCGGTCATGTTCTGCAGGTGGCTCTGCCGCACGCGCTGGCGCGTCATCTCCACCAGCCCCAGGTCACTGACCGCAAACGCCTTCGTGCGCGCGCGGTCGCGTCCCAGGTGGGTGCGCAGCTCCTGCAGCACCTTCTCGCGGTTCGCCTTCACTTCCATGTCGATGAAGTCGCACACCACGATCCCCCCCACATCCCGCAGGCGGAGCTGGCGGGCCACCTCGCGCGCGGCCTCGACATTCGTTCGCAGGATGGTCTTTTCGGGGTCCTTCTTGCCCGTGTATCGGCCCGAGTTCACGTCCACGGAGACCAGCGCCTCCGTGGGTTCGATGATGAGATAGCCGCCGGATGGCAGGTCGCAGCGGCGCTTGAACAGGTCCCGGATCTCGTGCTCGACGTTGGCCTTGTCGAAGAGCGGCACCTGCTCCTCGTAGAGCTTCACGCGGTCGGCCAGCTCCGGGGCCACGCCCTTGAGATACTCCACGATTTCGTTGTAGACCTGTTTGGAGTCCACGGTGACCTGCTCCACCTTTTCGCTGAACACGTCGCGAATCAGGCCGCGCGTCAGGCTCGTCTCGCGGTGAATGAGGGCGGGCGCGCGCACGAAGTGGGTCTTCTTCTTCATGCGCTTCCACTGGCTGATGAGCGTCTGGAGTTCCCGGCCGAACGTCTCCGGGGTCGCGTCCTCGCTCACCGTCCGGACGATGACGCCGCCAGAGTCTGCCGGCAGGATTTCCTCGACCATCTTGCGCAGGCGCGTCCGTTCGGTCCGGTCACCGATCTTGCGGCTCACGCCGACGCGTGACGAGAACGGCATGTAGACCAGGAAGCGCCCCGCGAGGGACACCTCAGCCGTCACGCGCGGGCCCTTGGTCGAAATGGGCTCCTTGGACACCTGGACGATGAGGTCCTGCCCGCGCTTCACGGCATCCTGGATGGGGACTTCCTTGTTGCGACGCCGGCGCGGGGTCTCGTCGCCCTCGGCGTCGGTGTCGGTGTCGTCCTCCGGATCCACCGCCTCCTTGCCGTCCGCCTCGTCCGGGTAGATGACGTCGGACGCATGAAGAAAGGCGCTCTTCTCCGTGCCGATGTCCACGAACGCCGCCTGAATACCGGGCAGGACCGATTCGATGCGACCCAGGTAGATGTCGCCCACCATGCGGCGGGCGTCCGGCCGATCAACCAGAAGTTCGACGAAGTGGTCGTCTTCGAGAATCGCGACGCGCGTTTCGCGCGCCGTTGCATTGATGAGGATTTCGCGTTTCATCGTGGGCCGTCCCGAGCGGTCCGCGCGGCGACTCGGCGCGCGGCGCGGGACGGTGGTGATGGATGAGGTGGGTGGGAGCGGCGCTCTCGGAGCGCATGCTCGTCGCCAGGTCTGTGGTCGTCCGCCCGCCATGCGTGATCGTCCACACCGGGACCGGTCGGCGCCGCGTATGACCGCGATAGAACGCGGCAAAACGCGAAATGAGCGCCAGCAGTAAGCGGCCAGGCATGCGATCGGCCCACCGTCGGTGGCCGTGCGTCATGGAGGGGACGCGCGCGGTCACGGTACCCGATTGCACACCGGGCACCATCTCGCGCAGATCGTTCAGCCGCTGCCGGAAGTCGCTCGGCGCTGTCTGAACGGGAGAGTACGATGCAATCACTGTTGTATCACTAAAGCTCGACGCCGCTTTCCGCAATAGTGGCAACGACTTAGAGGCCCAGCCCGGTCAGTCGTTGAGCTGCCGAAGCAGGTGACGGGCGATCACGATCCGCTGGATCTCCGACGTGCCCTCGCCGATCTCGCAGATCTTGGCATCCCGCATCATGCGCTCGACCGGATAGTCCTTGGTGTAGCCGTAGCCGCCGTGGATCTGGATCGCCTTGATCGTCGCGCGCATGGCAAGCTCGGAACAGTACAGCTTGGCCATGGCCGCCTCCTTGGAGAACGGATGTCCGTTCTGGGCCAGCCAGGCGGCGTGGAACATCAGGTGCTTTCCCGCCTCGATCTCGGTGGCGATGTCGGACAACTGGAACTGAATTCCCTGGAAGCTCGCGATCGTCTGGCCGAACTGCTTGCGCGTATTGGCGTACTTCAGGGCCTCCTCGAAGGCGCCTTCCGCGATCCCGACGGAGAGCGCGGCGATCCCCACGCGCCCCGAATCCAGCGTGCGCATGAAGTTCTTGAACCCCTCACCTTCCTTGCCGAGCATGTTGTCTGCGGGGACCTCCACGTCCTCCATGATCAGCTCGGAGGTATCCGAGGCGCGCCACCCCAGCTTGTCTTCCTTCTTGCCCGCGCGAAACCCCGGCATCTCCGGAATCGCCGGGTCGTGCCCGACGCCTGCGGCCGCCGCACCGGCGGGATCGTTCGTGTGCTTGGTGAGAATGAACGAGCTGATGCCGTCCGTCCCCCGCCCCTTCGTCGTCACGGCGGTGACGACGAAGATTTCACCGACGCCGCCGTGGGTGATGAACCGCTTGGTGCCGTTCAGGATGTAGCGATCGCCCTTGCGCGCGGCGGTTGTCTTCGTCCCCGCGGCATCGCTCCCCGCCTCCGGCTCCGTGAGTCCGAAGCCGCCCATCACCCTGCCGGACGCGAGCGTCGGGACGTAGGTCTTCTGCTGCGCGTCGGTGCCGAACTTCACGATGGGCGACGTTCCCAGCGTGGTGTGCGCCGAAACCGTGAGTCCGTGCGAGGCATCCACCTTGGCCAGCTCCTGGATCACGATCATGTAGCTGATCAGGTCCAGCCCGGCGCCACCCATCTCCTCGGGCCACGGAATGCCGAGGAGGCCGAGTTCGCCCATCTTGCGGATGTTGTCCCAGGGGAACGTCGCGTCGGCGTCATGCCGTGCCGCGACGGGGGCGACCTCGTCGCGGGCGAACTGCCGTACCATCTCGCGAACCTGCAGGTGCTGCTCGCCGAAATACAGTCCGTCGTCCATGGAGGTGGTCGAGTGTGGGTCCCAACGTCACTGCGGCAGGCAATTGTCGCACCCGCCACATCGACGGTCCGTTCTTCGCTCCCCGAAGTAAGCTAGCACGAACGATCGACGGCATTTCCTGGTGAAGGCGTACCCCTGCATCATGTCCAGCTTCTCCAGTTCGGACCGGCGGCGCCGCGCAATCGCGTCCCAGTTGATGGCGAGCGATCCGAACGCCGCGCCCGGATCGTGAAGCCGCAGTCCGTCCACGGGGCTGCAGTCGACGAACTGGTTCTCGCGCAGTCGCTGGAGCACGCCCTTGGCGCCGCGAACGCTGCGCGGCAACGTGGCCGCGTGGAGGACGACTCCCTCCTCCAGGCGCGCGCCGTGACGGCGCCACAGGTCGCGGAGCACGAGAATCTCGCCCGTCGTCGCCGCGCCGAGCTCGCGGCGGATCCGCGCGGGCGTCGCCACCAGTCGCACCCACAGTTTCGCGTCAACCGGGTCTGGATCCAGCACCACGCCATGTTGCCGCAGCAATCGCAGCCCGGACTCCACGTCGCGCGGCAAGAGGCCGCGGCAGTGGCGCGCGAGCGCCGCGGCATTCGCGGGTGCGGCGTTCCTGGCGCACAGCACCCGGAGCGTTTCGTGAACGCGCGCCACGCTGTCGCGCGTGGGAAACGTGCCGTTGATGAACCACTCGTGTGTGAAGCGATCCTTGTACGCATGGAGCAGCACGCAGTGCGCGGCCATCCCGTCGCGCCCCGCCCGGCCCGCCTCCTGGTAATAGGCCTCGAGGGTGCCCGGCATCGCGTAGTGCACCACGAGGCGGACGTCCGGCTTGTCGATTCCCATGCCGAACGCGTTCGTGGCGACGATGGTGTCCACGCCGCCGCGCATGAAGCGCTCCTGCACCTCGTGCCGGATGTCGTCGTGCAACCCGCCGTGGTACGGTGCCGCGCGAAGGCCGGCGCGCGCGAGCTGCCGGGCGATGCGATTCACCGCCGCGCGCGTGGGGGCGTACACGATCGACGGCCGGCCGTGGTGGCCGAGCGCATGGAGCAGCGCGCGGTCCTTGTCGGCGTCGGCGCGGCACGGGGTTACGGCGTAGGAGAGATTCGTGCGATCGAACCCGCAGACGATGATTCGCGGCCGCCGCATCCGGAGCTGCCGCTCGATGTCGCGCCGCACGCGCGGGGTGGCCGTCGCGGTGAGCGCGATGACCTGAGGACGTCCCAGCCGCTCGCTCACGTCCGCGATCCTGCGGAAGCTCGGGCGGAAATCGTGTCCCCATTCACTGATGCAATGCGCCTCGTCCACCGCGAGCAGCGAGACGCGGCTCTTCGCGAGACAGCGCATGAGGTCGGGCGCCTCGAATCGTTCCGGCGCGGCATACAGGAGCGTGAGGTGCCCCTGCTGGGCTTGCGCCATTGTCGTCGCCACCTGCCCGGGCGGCAGCGTGCTGTTCAGAAACGCGGACGCCACACCGCGCGATCGCAGCCGGTCCACCTGATCCTTCATCAGCGAGATCAGGGGCGAAATCACCACAGTGAGGCCGGGCAGTGTCAGTGCGGGCACCTGATAGCAGAGGGACTTTCCGCCGCCCGTGGGGAGCACGCCGAGCGTGTCGTTCCCCGAGAGCACTGACTCGACCACATCCACCTGGCCGGGGCGAAAGTCGTCATACCCGAAGTAGCGCTTGAGCAGCGTCCTGGCGCGCGGCATGTGCGGCATGCCGAACGATGCCGGGGGGTGGCGCCATGCACCCGACGGTTACCCCGCCGGCTGGATCATTCCTTTGCCTCGCCGTTCTCCCGGCCGCGCCCCCCGGGGGGGGGGGCGAATCGCAGGACCAGCGACGCCGCGAGCAGCCCGATGCCCACCAGCCGGACGTCGGGGTTCTGCGCCTGGATTCCGTATCCCCAGACAAGGACACCGACGAAGAAGAGCGCGAGGCGCGCCTGCATCATGCGCGTCACGGCGAGCGCTCCCGGTCGGCCATGCGCCGCACCCCATCCTGGAACTCGGCAGTGGCGCGCGCTTCGACGTCGGTCACGACGCCCGCCGCGACGCCGTCCTCGAACGAGAGCGCGTCGAGCTTGTACAGCAGCCACTTGGTGAGCGCCAGCGACGTGCTGGGCGACTGCGCCATTCCCGCGAGGGCGGCAGCCACGTCCTGCTCGTAGGTCGCCGCCGGCAGCACGCGGCTGATCAACCCGATGCGCTCGGCTTCCTCCGCGGAGATCACCCGGCCGGTGAGCACCAGGTCGGCCGCGTGCTTCTCCCCCACCGTGCGCCGCAGCAGTGTCATGACCAGCGCGGGCACCGCGCCCCAGCGCACCTCGGGATACCCGAACTCCGCGTCCTGATGCGCGAGCACGAGATCGCAGGCCGTCGCCAGGCCGGTGCCGGCGCCCAGGGCGCGGCCCAACACCGAGCACACGACTGGTTTCATGAGCGCGCGGATGCCGAGCAGCACGCGGCCGTACGCTTCCGCGTCCTGTCGATGTTCCTCGCCGTTGGCGAGCAGGCCGGTGGAGAGCGCCTGGACGTCCGCGCCCGCGCAGAAGTCCTCGCCGTCGGCCGTGAGGTGCACCACGCGCACCTGGCCATCCTGCTCGAATTGGTTGCATGCGGCGAACAGCTCGTTCGCCATTTCCAGATCGATCGCGTTTCGCCGCTCCGGGCGCGCGAGGATGATCCGGCCGATGGAGCCCTGCTTCTCCAGGCGGATGCGGGGCATCACGCCACTCCGGGCAAGCCGAGGCGCCGGGCCTCCGCGTCAGAAACGTCGATGACGAGACGCAGGAGCGCGGTGGAAAACACCTTGCCCTGCGCGTCAGTCTTGAGCGAGAGCGTTCCACCCCCGTCGAGCGCACCGTGCAGGAGAAAGTTCAGTGCATGGAGATTTGGGAGCTCGAAGCGTTCAACCGCGCCGGTGATCACGCCCTGAAAATGCGCCGCCACGCGGTCGCGCGTGAGCTCGCGCGCCAGCCACGGGTACCATGCCGGCTTGAGCGCGATGACGCCCACGTTGGCGGTGTCTCCCTTGTCGCCCGATCGCGCGTGCGCGACGTCCACCAGCTGCACTCGCATCAGGCGATCTCCACGCGTGGCCGGATCACGGTCTTGTCGACGAGCGCGGGCCAGTACGCGACGATCTCCTCCACCTTGGGGCGTCCGCCGGCGAATCCGGTGACGCCGGGGGGTCCGTTCAGCACCAGGGGGGCGATTTCGCGCGTGAAGCGCTCGACGGACGCGCGATTCTCCGAGCGCACGCCGATCCGGAGCTGTACTTCGGGCGCTTCCTCCCCGGCGACGGACAGCGGACCATGCGCCGCGTTGACGCCGACGAACTCGGTGAGGACCTTGTCGAAGGTGAGCCCCAGCCGGTCGAGGCGTTCGCGGAGAATGCGATCGGCGAGCTGGGCTTTCTCCAGGGCGTCCGGCCAGGCGTAGACGAGCGTCCCCACCGCCTTGAATCCGCTGCGGTAGGCCACGGACACCTTGAGCTGGTCGGTGGCCGGTCGTCCCTTGATGCCCGACACCGTCACGCGATCGACGCCATCGGTCGCGAGCCGGATGGTGGTGAAGTCGGCGATGACGTCCGGCGTGATATACCGGTGCGGGTCGCCCATCTCGTACAGCAGCTGTTCGGAAACGCTCTGGACCGAGACGCGTCCGCCGGTGCCGGCGTGCTTCGTCACGGTGAACGTTCCATCGGCGCGTCCCTCGACGATCGGGTACCCGACGTCTGCGAGCTCGGGGATCGATCGCCAGTCGTGCATGCAGTTGCCGCCGGAACATTGCGCGCCGCACTCGATGATGTGGCCCGCGATGATGCCCGCGGCGAGCCGATCCCAGTCGTCGGCCTTCCAGCCGAACTCGAAGCGGAGGGGCGCCATGGTCAGCGCCGTGTCCGTGGAGCGTCCGGTGATGACGATCTGCGCGCCCCGGGTCAACGCCTCGACGATGGGAACCGAGCCGAGGTAGGCGTTCGCGGCGAGCACCCGGTCGCGTACCGTCGCCAGGGATTCGCCAGTATCCATGTTGCGCAGCTCATGCCCCGAGTCGATCAGCTCGTCCAGACGCGGCAGCAGATCGTCGCCGGTGACCACCCCGATCTTCACGTGGTCGGCCTTGGCCACGGCAAGGATTCCGCGCACCGCGGCGGCGCACGCGTCCGGATTCACTCCGCCGGCGTTCGCCACGATCTTCACGCCACGATCCACCACGGCGGGCAGGACGCTCTCCACGGCGCCGACGAAGTCGCGCGCGTAGCCCATGCGGGGATCGCGTTCCTTCTGCTTCTGAAGGATGGACATGGTGACTTCGGCCAGGTAGTCGAGCATCAGGTAATCCACCTGGCCGCCCTCCACTTGTCGACGCGGTGCGTCCAGCGAATCTCCCCAGAAGCCCTGCGCCGACGCCACCCGGACGACTGTGTCGTCACGGCTCATGGCTGTGCCGTCAGGACGAAGGGGCCGAGATGCGGGCCGCGGTTCTGAAGCGCCGCGCGGAGCGCCATCGCGAGCACGTCGCGGGTCTCCTCCGGATAGACGATCGCATCCACATACCCGCGCGCGCCGGCGTACCGGGCGTCGAGCTGGTGCTCGTAGTCGGCGCGCATCTCCTCGATGCTGTCCCGGACGTCCACGGGCAGTTCGGCCTCGCGCCGCCGGGCGTCTTCGATGTCGGGGCCGTGCACCGCCTGCACGGCTGCTTCACCTTCCATGACCCCCATGCGGCCGGTGGGCCAGGAGAAGATGAAGTCGGGGTCGAACCCCTGGCCCGCCATGGCGTAATAGCCGGCGCCCGAGGCGTGGTTCACCGTCAGCACGATCTTGGGGACGCGCGCGGTAGCCATCGCTTCCACGAAGTGCGCGCCGGCGCGAATGATCCCCTCGTGCTCTGCCTCCGGTCCCACCATGAAGCCGGACACGTCCTGCACGAAGAGCAGTGGAATCCCCTGCCGGTCGCACCGCTCGATGAAGTAGGCGACTTTTTCCGCGCTCTCCGCATAGATGATTCCGCCGAACCGCGGCTTCTCGTCGGGGCGCCCCTTGATGAGGCCACGCTGGTTGGCGATCACGCCCACCCCGATACCTTCGACCTTCGCGTCGCCGCAGATCATCTCCCCGGCCAGGTGCGCCTGGAATTCGTCCACCCGGCCACCGTCCACGATCGCGCGAAGCACGGTGCGCATGTCGTAGGACATGCGGTGATCGGCGGGGAGCAGCGAATACAGCTCGTCGGTGTTTCGCGGGGCGCCTGTCGCTTCGTCCGTGCGCGGCGGCACGACCGATTGGGGCAGGACCGCGATGAGCTCGCGCAGTTTCCGGAGACAGGCGTCGTCATCGTCCACCGCGTAATGCGCCACGGCGCTGATCTCGGTGTGCGTCACCGCCCCGCCGAGGGTCTCGGCGTCGATGACCTGGCCGGTGGCGCCTTTCACGAGGTTGGGGCCGCCGAGCACCATGAACGAGGTGCCCTTGACCATCACGATCAGGTCGGAGAGTGCCGGGAGGTAGGCGCCGCCCGCAATGCAGGGGCCCATGACGGCGGCGAGCTGCGGCACCTTGAGATAGCGCCGCATGATGGAGTTGTAATAGAAGATGCGGGCGGCGCCGTATTGTCCCGGGAACACCCCGCCCTGGTACGGCAGGTTGACGCCCGCCGAGTCGACCAGGTAGATGATCGGAATGCGGCAGCGCATCGCGATCTCCTGGGCGCGGAGGATCTTCTTGATCGTCTCGGGCCACCAGGAGCCCGCCTTGACGGTGGCGTCGTTCGCGACGACGACAACCTCGCGCCCCTGGACCATGCCCACGCCCGTGACGACGCCCGCGCCGGGCGCCTGCCCGTCGTACTGGTCATACGCGACGAGCAACCCGATCTCGAGAAAACGCGCGTCAGGATCGCACAGCAGGTCCACGCGCTCACGCGCCGTGAGCTTGTGCTGCTTGTGCTGGCGCGCGATGCGTTCCTTGCCGCCGCCCAGGCGGAGCTGCGCCTCGAGCGCGCGGAATTCAGCGCTGAGGTCGCGGAGACGGGACCGTCCGGCGGACTCGCCGGCGCCGTCGCCTACGCTTCCTGCTTCTCGCGCTCGGCGAACCACGATTTGATGTAGTCAGCGAGATCCGCGGTGCGGGTGCCGGGGCCGAACAGCTGGCCGGTGCCCAGGCGACGCAGCTCGTCCATGTCTTCCTTCGGGATGATGCCACCGCCGGTGACGAGGACATCGTCGCGGCCGGCGTCGCGCAGCAGCTCCAGCACGCGCGGAAAGAGCGTCATGTGCGCCCCGCTGAGGATCGAGAGGCCCACGACATCCACGTCCTCCTGCACCGCGGCGCTGGCGATCATCTCCGGGGTCTGATGCAGTCCGGTATAGATGACCTCCATGCCGGCGTCGCGGAGCGCGGCGGCGACGACCTTCGCGCCGCGGTCGTGTCCATCCAGTCCCGGTTTTGCTACGAGCACCCGTATCGGACGAGTCATCTGGCAGTCGTGCGGCGTGAGTCGGCATGCGTCATGACACCCCAGCGCATGCGTGATGCAACCTAGTGGTCCTTGCGCGCGACTAACAACATCTCCGACGACGTGCGGCGCAGCGGGCGCGCGTGCCAGCCGTCCAGGGCCTGCTCCACGACCAGGCCCCCCTCCCGGCACAGCTCGGCCAGGTGCGTGGCCGTGTAGAGTCGGATGCGGTAGTCGCGGCGACGGTGGCCGCATGGGCCATTCCACTCGGACTCGATGGTCAGGAAACCGGACAGCGGGTCGAACGAGCGTTGCTGCGCCACCAGCGTGCCGTCGCGCGTGCGCCACCAGTCGCGGGCCAGGAACCGGGCGGACACGCCGTCCCGGCTGCCACCATGCCAGACCAGTACGCCGCCCGGGCGCAACACACGCGCGAACTGCCGAATCACCTCACGGTCGTCGCTGGGGTTCGCGAAGAAGCCAAACGAGGTGAACAGGTTGACCACCGCGTCGAACCGGCCGGTCCAGCGCGCGGGAAGCGCCCGCATGTCGGCGCGCGTGTACCGCAGCGTTGTCCCGGTGCCGCGCCCCTTGGCGCACTGGAGCAGGTGTCTGGAGAGGTCCGCGCCATCCACGTCGTAGCCGGCCTCTGCCAGCAGGTGTGCGTGACGACCCTGCCCGCATGGGCAGTCGAGGATACGCGCGCCGACTGGAAGTCCCATCACCTCGATGAGCCGGCCGACCTCCTGCCGGTCGCGCTCGAAGTCAAAGAGCGGCTCGTACTCGAGGAGATAGTGTTCGTCGAAGTACGACGTCCACCACTCGGGTGGGTTCGATGACATTCTGCCGCGCCTCCAGCCAACTCTTCTTCAGAGGATCCCTAGAAAAAGACGGGCTCGCGGTACGCCCCGAACACGTCCTCGAGCGCCGCGCGGATCTCGTACAGCGTGCAATACGCGCGGGCACATTCGAGAATGTGGGGCATGGTGCTCTCGCTGCCGCGGGCCGCCGCGCGCAGGGCGTCCAGCGCGGCGGTGGCTCGAGCGGTATCGCGCGTCGCGCGCAGCTGGGCCAGGCGCGTGCGCTGGTCGCGTTCCGTCTCCGCGCCCACCCTGAGCAGCGGAATGGAGAGCTCCGGCTCGGCCGTCACGAATTCGTTGACGCCGACCAGTACGCGCCGGTGCTGCTCGATCTCCCACTGCTGGCGGGCCGCGGACTCCGCGATCTTGCGCTGGAGCCAGCCGGTCTCGAGTCCGCGGACCACGCCGCCCACGCCGCGAATCTCCTCGAACAGGGCCTCGGCCTCGCGCTCCATTTTGTCCGTGAGCGCCTCCACGTAGTATGACCCGCCCAGCGGGTCGATGACGCCCGGCACCCCGCTTTCGTAGGCCAGGATCTGCTGCGTGCGCAGCGCGACCTGCACCGCCGCTTCGGTCGGAAGGGCCAGCGTTTCGTCCATCGAGTTCGTGTGCAGCGATTGCGTGCCACCAAGCACCGCGGCGAGCGCCTGGTACGCCACTCGCACCACGTTGTTCGTCGGCTGCTGTGCCGTGAGGGTGACGCCCGCGGTCTGCGAGTGGAAGCGCATCATCCACGACCGGGGGTTCTCCGCCCGATAGCGCTCCTTCATGTGGCGCGCCCAGATGCGACGCGCCGCGCGCAGCTTCGCGATTTCCTCGAAGAAATCGTTGTGAATGTCCCAGAAGAACGACAGCCGCGACGCGAAATCATCCACGTTCAGTCCGCGCGCGATGCCCCGCTCCACGTACGTGAAGCCGTCGGCGAGCGTGAACGCGAGCTCCTGCGCGGCGGTGGAACCGGCCTCACGGATGTGATAGCCGGAGATGGAGATGGTGTTCCAGAGCGGCGCATGCTCGCTGCCCCACTCGAAGCAGTCCACGATGAGGCGCAGCGCGGGCTCGATGGGAAAGCACCAGGCATGCTGCGCCATGTACTCCTTCAGAATGTCGTTCTGAATGGTGCCGCGCAGCTTGTCCGACGACACGCCCTGCTTTTCGGCGGCCGCGATGTAGAAGGCCCAGAGGATGATTGCCGGCCCGTTGATCGTCATGGATGTGGAGACCTGATCGAGCGGGATGCCGTCGAACAGCGTCTCCATGTCCGCGAGACTCGAGATCGCCACCCCCGTCTTGCCCACTTCTCCCTCGGAGCGCGGGTGGTCGGAGTCGTAGCCCATCAGCGTCGGAAAGTCGAACGCGGTGGACAGGCCGGTCTGGCCGTGCTCGAGCAGGAACTTGAAGCGCGCGTTGGTGTCGCGGGCGCTGCCGAACCCCGCGAACTGCCGCATCGTCCAGAGCTTGCCCCGATAGCCCGTAGGATGAATGCCGCGGGTGAACGGATACACCCCCGGCACGCCCAGCTCGCGAGCCGAATCGAGGGACACGTCGAGCGCGGTGTACAGCGGCTCGACCTCCCCGCCGGTATTGGCGAAGAGCGCATTACGCTTGTCGCTCTCCGCGAAGCGGGCGCGCCATTCGGCCACTTCGGCGCGCAGACGGTCCAGCTCCGCCTGCTCCGCGGTGCGTTCGGTGAAATCGCGCGTGGAGGTCATGACTGCGTCCGTGTCAGAAGATCAGCGCTGCGTGCCAACAACGCGTCGGCCACTTCAAAGGGGTTGCTCGCCCCGGTCTCCAGCGACGGGAGCTGTTCGTCCAACCAGCGGGTGAGCGCGGCGTCGGACCAGAGCCGCCGGCGGGCCTTCGATTCCACGACTTCCACGACGCGCCGGCGCAACCGGGCCCGACGCCGTGCCTGGAGCCCGCCGCTGTTCGCAAGATAGTGAAAGTGACGGTCCACCGCTGTCACCAGCTCGGCGATCCCCTCGCGCTTCACCGCGACCGATGCGAGCACGGGTGGCGTCCAGCGCTCCTCCGAACTGGCGCGGGCCGCCTCGCGCGCGGCGCGCGCGGCGTCCTTCGTCATCGGCCGTCCGAGCTGCACCCCATGGTGCGCGGGAACGTTCTTCAGCGTCTCGCCGGAGCGCAGCCCCAGCATCAGCTCGAGCTCGTGGCGCAGCCGGTCGGCGCCGGGTCGGTCCGCCTTGTTCACGACGAAGAGATCCGCGATCTCCATGAGGCCGGCCTTGAGCGTCTGGATCGAGTCCCCGGATTCCGGCACCAGCACGACGACGGTGCTGTCCGCGTTCCGCGAGACATCCAGCTCGCTCTGTCCCACCCCCACGGTCTCGATGATGATCCGGTCTGTGCCGAACGCATCCAGCACGTCGGCCACTTCGCCGGTCGCCTCCGCGAGCCCGCCCAGGGAGCCGCGCGTCGCCATGGAGCGGATGAACACGCCGGGATCGAGCGCCACGGACTCCATGCGAATGCGGTCGCCGAGCAGCGCGCCGCCCGTGAACGGCGAGGTGGGGTCCACCGCGATGACTCCAACCGAGTGCCCTTCCTTCCGGTAGGCGGCAACGAGCGCGGCGGTCAGCGTACTCTTGCCGGCACCTGGCGGCCCCGTGACGCCCAAACGACGTCCGTGGCCGATGCGTGGATGGAGGGCGGCGAGCAACTGGTCGAAGCCGTCGCGGTGGTTTTCCACGACGCTGACCGCGCGCGCCAGCGCCGGCTTCTTTCCCGCCGCGAAATCGGACAGCAGGCGCGCGATGGTCATCCCGTCACGGACTCCGCGGCCGGCTCGTCGTGCTCGTCGCGAATGTCACCCACGAGCTCCTCGAGCAGATTCTCGAGCGTCGCAATGCCGAGCGTGTGCCCGCCGTCGTCGTGCACGACCGCAAGGTGCTGTCGCGCCTGGAGCATGCGGAAGAGCAGCTCATTGCAGGGCGTGTCCGCGGCGGCGGTGGCCACTGGACGCAGTGGCGGCACCTGATCGCCGCCAGCCTTGAGCACGTCGAACGCGTGGTACATCCCCACGATCCGGTCGAGCGAGCCGCGATAGACGGGAACGCGGCTGAAGGCCGATTCCGCGATCTGGATCGCGAGGTGACTCGCTTCCCGTCCTTCGGGAACGGCGAACACGTCGGCTATGGGGGTCATCACACCGCGCACGCGCTTCTCCCCGAATTCCACCACGCCGGTAATGATGGCGATTTCCTGGTTGCGGCCCACGCCCTCCAGCTCCCCTTCGCGCAACAGATCCTGCAGCGCCTCGCGCGGCTCGTCCCGTTTCAGATCGTCGTTCGACACGGTCCCGCTCAGCGTCCGCCCAGCGCGCAGCAGTGGCGCCGTGAGCAGCTCCGCGGCGTGCAGCACGGGCATGCAGATCGGGATGAACGCCGATGGCCAGCGCCGCGCGAGCACGCGCGGGATGATCATGCCCGCCACCAGCACAATCGCGGCATACGCCAGCATGGCGAGCAGCGCCGCCCCCGGGGTGCCCCGCATTTCCCAGCCGATCCAGGCGCCGGCGGCGGCGAGCGTGAGTGCCGATGCCGCGTTGGCGGCCGCGAGTAATCGCTGCGGACGGTCGAGAAATCCGAGCACCGACGACGCGCCCCGCAGCCGACGCTCGGCCCAGTAGCGCAGCCAGATGCGTCCGGCGGAGCGCACGGCCATCGCGCCGGCACTCAGCCAGGCGACCACCAGCAGGAGGATCACCAGGGGCGCGAGGCGCATCAGCCAGTCCCGCCTTCGCCGCGACGCTCGAAGTACACCCGTTCGATGCGGCGACGCCGCACGCGCTCGACGATCACGTGATAGCCGGCGATCTCGGTGGACTCTCCCGCACCCGGCACGCGACCGAACGTGTCGTACATCAGTCCGCCCACGGTGGTGACTCCCTCGCGCTCGACATCCGTGCCCAGCAGGTCGGACAGCTCCGACAGCGAGACCTCGCCCGCGACCCACATCCGATCCTCGCCTTCGCGCTCGACGGCCGGCTCTTCCACGTCGTACTCATCGCGGATCTCGCCCACGATGACCTCGAGGATGTCCTCGATGGTCACCAGGCCGGCGATGCCACCGTATTCGTCCACCACGAGGGCGATGTGCGTGTGCTGTGCCTTGAAGTCGCGCAACTGGTCGTCGACGGACTTGGTGGCGGGAATGAACGGCGCGGCGCGGATCAGCGTCGTCCAGTCGTCCGGCGCCAGATCACGCGCCACCGCGGGCAGAAGATCCTTCGCGTAGAGCACGCCCAGTACGTTGTCGATGGTGTCATCGAACACCGGAAATCGCGCATGCTCCGAGGCGCGGACGCGATCGAGCATTTCGGACCACGGGGTGGCCCTGTCGATGCCCACGACCTCCACCCGCGGCACCATGATCTCCCGGATCAGGGTATCGCCCAGCGAGAAGACGCCATGGAGGATTTCCGCTTCCGCGGGGGACACGTGTGCCTCGGCGGCCACGACCTCATGAAAGTGCTCGGCGTCCGTTTCGCGCTGCATGGGGGAGTGCGCTGGCACGGGGGCGTGTCGCGAAAGTGCGTCCTCCACGGCGTTGCCGAGCGACGAGACCGGCAGGAACAGGAGGTCCACGGCGCGAATCACCGGCGCGAGGCGTCTGGCGACGTCGATGCCGCGCGCATACCCCGCATGACGCGCCAGACCCTCCACGGCGGTCACCTCGAGCAGCACGACCGAGAGCGTGACCGCTGCCGCGATCCAGGCCTCCTCCGCAACGCTCCACGAGAGGAGCGCGGATCCGGTGCCGACGGCCAGATGCGCCAACATGCGAGAAAGACCGAGCGCGCGATGGGCGCGCTCCGGGTCGCGAACGACGAGGCTGGGCGGCACGCTGCCCGTCGCGAGGAGCGCGCCGTCGGCGGCGGCGATCAGCGCGGCGAGGACGCCAACGGCCAGCACGCCCGCCATCCCGAGCGCGATCACGTGCGCATCACCCGGCGCACCAGCCGCTCCTGCTCGCGCCACATCGCGGAACGCGTCCGGCCCTCACCCTCCGGGTGGTCGCGACCAAGCACGTGCAGGGTGCCGTGGACCACGAGGCGCACGAGCTCCTCGCGCACGGACACGCCGTTGGCCGCCGCCGAACGGCGGGCGACGTCGGGCGCGAGGTAGATGTCCCCCACCACGGGTCCATGTCGCCCAACGCGACGGAATCCGAACGCGATGACGTCGGTCGAGTGGTCGCGGCCAAGATGCTCGCGGTTCATCCGGCGCATGACCCGGCTGGACACGAACGTGATCGAGAGCATCGCGTTCGTGACGCGGGCGGAGCGGAGCACCGCCCGCGCGACGCCCGCCACGCGCGCGCGCGCCACGGATACGCGCACGCCCTCCACCGCCACGGCCACCTGGGCGCTCACGCCTTGGCGAATTCGGAAGTCACCCCGCCGCTCGCGGCGGGGTAATCGATCCGGCTGTGATACATGGCGTTCAGCACGCGCTCGAACTGCGTCTTCACCGTTTCCAGCTGCTGCAGCGTGAGAGGCGCGTCCCGCAGCTGCCCCTGCTCGAGGCGCTGGCGAACGATGTGCTCGATCACCTCGCGCACCCGGGGGGGCGTGGGCTCATTGAGCACGCGGACGGCCGCCTCGACCCCGTCAGCAAGCATGACGACCGCGGTTTCGGCGGTGCGCGGGATCGGGCCGGGATAGACGTACTCCTCCGGATTCACCGTCGCGCCAGAGCTGCGTGCCTTGCCCAGGAAGTAGGCGATCTGCCCGGTACCATGGTGCTCGGTGATGAAGGCACGCAGCACGCGCGGCAGCCCGTACTGCTCGGCGAATTTCAGCCCCTGCGGCACGTGATCCCGGATGATCTGTGCGCTGGCGTCCGGGCCGAGCGCATCGTGCGGGTTCCGGTCGCGCATCTGATTCTCAACGAAGTACCCCGCGCGCGCGATCTTTCCCACGTCGTGATAGTAGGCGCCGACGCGCGCGAGCAGCGCGTTGGCGCCGATCCCCCACCCCCCGGCCACGGCCAGGTTGGCGATCACCAAGGAGTGCGCGAAGGTCCCGGGTGCTTCGAGACTGAGCCGCTGCATGAGCGGGCGGTTCAAGTCCCCCCATTCGAGCAGCGTCAGGTCCGTCTCGATGCCCGTGTACGTCTCCGCCAATGGGAGGATGAGCAGCGCCAGCAGGATGCTCGCGAGCGCGTTCAGTGCGCCATGGCCGGCCGACACGACGATGACGCCTGCACTCTGGTCGAGCATCAAGCCGATCGCCACCGCCGCCAGCAGGTAGGCGCATCCGGTGGCGATGAGCCATACGTAGGACTGGTGGCGCCGGGTGACGGCACGCACGCTGAGTGCAGCCACGGCGCCCCCCACCAGGTTCACGAACAGCGCGTTCGTCCCGCGGAAGGGCGCCTGCGCCCCGATGAGAATCGTGACGATCATCGTGATCACGATGCTGATTCGCTGGTCGAACAGCGCGCTCACGACCACGGCGGCCAGTGTCACAGGAATCAGTTCCGGGCGCAGCGGGCGCATGTGCGACACGAGCGCCGCGCCGAGCACCACGAGTCCCACCAGCCCCGCGACCACGACCAACGTGCGCCAGTCGTGGTACATCTGTGGGCGGAACTGCATGATCGCCACGCCCAGCAGCAGCACGATCACGAAGTCGAACAGGATGGCGCCGACGGCGCGGCGAAACCTGGGGCGTGAGCCACCACGGTCGCCCAGCGCCTGCTGGAGCGCGCGCAGCTTGTCGTGCTCGTTCCGGCCAACCACCTCGTGCGCGCCAACGATCTTTTCCCCGGCGAGCACGGAGTGCTTGTTCACGGGCACTGCGCGGCGCAGGTCTTCCCGTCGCCGCTCGGTCTGCGTGCGGTCGAGGACGATCGTGGGATGGAAGAAGCTCGTGATGAGCTTGAGATACAGTTCCGTTCCCACCTCGGAGCCTGGATCGGGATTGAGCATCCGCGCGCGCGACACCAACTGGCCGAAGGTCAGCAGGCTGTCCACCGGAACGCGCCGCGCGTCCGTGCCCCGCTGGAGCAGCACCTCGCCGCGGAGCTGATCTGCGGCGCCGGACGCCACGACGCCGGCGGCAACCCATCGGTCGAACACCCGACGGACCGTGGCAATGAGCCGCTCGCGCCGTCCCGCCGAGAGCAGGTATGCGGATTCGCTGGGCTGGAGCACCACGCCATGCGGACGCGCAGCCTGCTCGAGTAACGTGGAATTCGGCGGGCGGACGGCCGCGGCAGCGTCCATGGCCGTCTCGAACGCCTCGAGCAGTGCGCGCGACGTATCGAATGCCGCCGGGACGTGGCGGAACACGGTCTCCGCGGCACGCGACACCTCTTCGTGCTCGCGGCGCAGCTCCGCGGCGCTCTTCGGCACCGCGAACGCGAATGGCGCGATCACGTTGTCTGCCGCGACCGCGCCGATTTCATAGACGGGGACATCCGTCGCCGGCGTCTCCGGAAACAGCGAGTACGTGAGCACGGCGAGTCCGACCGCCAGCAGCACACGGGGGCCGTGCAGTCGCCACCGATCGCCCAGTTCAGGCAGCCATCGCGGTGCGGCGCGTTCCGGATCTGGCGCCATCGTTACGTCCCGGCCTCGTCCAGATCGTACGCGCGGATGATGTCGCGCACGAGCCGGTGGCGCACCACGTCGGTCTCGTTGAAGTACTTGAACGCGATCCCCTCGATCCCGGGCAACAGCCGCTCCACCTGGAGCAGGCCGGACTCCGCGCTGCGCGGCAGGTCCACCTGCGTCTTGTCGCCCGTGATGACCATCCTCGAGTTCACGCCCAGACGTGTGAGCAGCATCTTCATCTGTATGGCCGTGGCGTTCTGCGCTTCGTCCACGATGACGAAGGCATCGCCGAGCGTGCGGCCACGCATGAACGCGAGGGGGGCGATCTCGATCGTGCGGGTCTCGAGCGCGCGCTGGATGCGCTCGAAGGGCATCATGTCGTCGAGTGCGTCGTACAGCGGACGCAGGTAGGGGTCCACCTTGGCCTGCATATCGCCGGGAAGAAAGCCGAGGTTCTCCCCCGCTTCCACCGCGGGACGCGCCAGCACGATGCGGCGCACGCGCTTGCGCGTCAGCGCGTCTACCGCGGCGGCGACGGCGAGGTAGGTCTTGCCGGTGCCCGCGGGACCGATGCCGACCACGATATCGTTGTCGGCCATCTTCTGGAGGTACTCTGCCTGGCCGGCCGTCTTCGCCTGGATGACCTTCCGAACTCCCGGGAGCGCGATGCGGCCGGCGCCGCCCAGGCCGCCGGGTTCCCCGCCCTCGCCCTCGCGCTCGATGTCGTCGCCCAGCCGCAGCACGTCGTCGGGCGTGAGCGAATCGCGCTGGCGTGCCAGCTCCACCATCCGCCGGCTGACGGCGGCGGCGCGGTCCACGAACTCGGCGGCGCCGGTGAGCACCATTGCCTCCCCACGCAGCGATACCTTCACGCCGAACAGTCGCGAGAGCTCCAGCAGGTTGGCGTCGTTCACCCCGGCGAGCGTCAGCATGTCCGCGCCCTCCGTGGACACCTTCTGCGTGGCGCTTTCCTCGCTCGCGGCGTGCGCGATTCCCGGACGGACGTCGGTCACGATGCGGCTCCTCCACTCGCCCTGAGGTGCAGCGCGCGCAATTCCTCATCGGGTACCGGGCTCGGCGCCCCCTCGAAAAGGGCGCGCGCGGTGGTGGTCTTCGGAAAGGCGATGACGTCGCGCAGCGACGCCGCCCCCGCGAGCACCATGGTGATGCGGTCGAATCCGAACGCGATGCCCCCGTGCGGCGGCGCGCCGGCGCGCAGCCCCTCCAGCAGAAAGCCGAACCGCGCCTGCGCGGTGGCCTCGTCGATTCCAAGGAGCGAAAAGACGCGGGACTGCATCACCGGGTCGCTGATCCTGATGCTGCCTCCGCCCAGCTCGAGACCGTCCTTCACCAAGTCGTATGCCAGCGCGCGCACCCGCTCGGGCGCGCGGCTCAACAGCTCCACATCGTCGGGATGTGGAGACGTGAACGGGTGGTGAACGGCGGCGAACTTGCCCGTCTCGGGATCCTTGTCGAACAGGGGAAAGTCGGTGACCCAGAGAAAGTCGTGCCGCCCCTCGGGCACGAGATGCAGGCGCGCGGCCATCGTCTGACGCACCCGATCGAGCGCCGGATGGCTCACGCGGTCGGGCCCGGCGACGAACAGGCCGAGCGCCCCGTCCGGGATACGGAGCGCGTCCGCCGCGCCGTCCCCGAGGTGCTTGGCGGCCGGTCCCTCCAGCACCGCGCCGGACCGCTTGAGCCGGATGAGCCCCGCCGCTCCGGCGGACTTCGCCTCCGCCTCGACCTCATCCACCTGCTTTCGCGACATCGCCGCCGCGTTCGCCACGACGATGCCGCGCACGCGCCCGCCCGCGGCGATCGCCTGCGTCGCGATGCCGAACTCCGAACCGGCGAAGACGGCCGTGGCGTCCTGGATCTCCAGCCCGTAGCGCGTGTCTGGGCGGTCGGTGCCGTACCGCTCCAGCGCGTCGGCATACGTCATGGTGGGAAACGAGGTGGGCACGGACTGCCCCGCCGCGCTCCAGAGCGCCCCGATCAGTCCCTCGGAGAGCGTGACGATGTCCTCAAGCGTGACGAAGGACGCCTCGAGGTCGATCTGCGTGAACTCCGGCTGCCGGTCGGCGCGCAGGTCCTCGTCGCGAAAGCAGCGCGCGACCTGGAAGTACCGATCGAACCCGGCCACCATGAACAGCTGCTTGTAGATCTGCGGCGACTGCGGCAGAGCGTAGAACTCGCCTGCGTGCACCCGGCTGGGCACCAGGTAGTCGCGCGCGCCCTCCGGAGTGGGCTTCGTGAGAATGGGCGTCTCGATCTCGAGGTAGCCCTGCCGCGTGAGGAAGTCGCGCGTGGCCTGAAGGAGCTCGTGCCGGAGAATCATGTTGTCCTGAAGCTCCGGACGGCGAAGATCCAGGTAGCGGTGGCGGAGCCGCAACTCCTCGGCCGCGAGCTTTTCCCCCTTGCCGCGCGCCACGGGAATGGCCGGCGTGCTCGCCGGTCCCACCACCCGCACCGACGTTGCCACGACTTCCACGTTCCCCGTGCCCATCTCGGCGTTGCGCATGGTCTCGGGGCGCAGCGCCACCTCGCCGTCAATCAACACGACGCTCTCATTCGAGAGCGCCAGTGCCGCAGCGCAGACATCGGCCGCGGTGCGCTTCGGGTCGAAGGAGACCTGGACGATGCCCGTGCGGTCCCGCAGGTCCACGAACACCAGTCCGCCCAGGTCGCGGGTGCGATGCACCCACCCACCCAGCCGCACGCGCGTGCCGGAGTCAGCGGCGGTGAGCGCGCCGCACATGTGCGAGCGCAGTCCGGTGGCGTGAACGGTCATCTAGGCGGTGAGGGTTCTCGAGCGCCAGCTGTACAGCAGAAAGAGCAGCGCGCCCGATGCGGCGCCGAGCGAGTCAGCGTACCAATCGGCGAGCTCAGTGCTGCGCCCCGGAATGAACTGCTGGTGCCATTCGTCAATCGCTCCGTAGGCGATGGCCACCGCGAGCGCGAAGCCAGCCGAGCGCCACCGCGACGTGACCTCCGACCGGTACCTCGCCAGCAGGAAGGCCAGCACCATATACATCGTGAAATGCGCCAGCTTATCGACCGTCGAAACCTGTTGAGGTAGCAGGCTGCCGGGCATGGACGTCGCGAAAAAGATCAACCCCGCCCAAAGGAGCGGGGGCAGCCATCGTCGAACCTTCAAGCGCACTCCGACATCGCGGAGCAGTAGTCTAATCTTCACCGCTACCATCTGGTAGGGATTCTCTTGACGCGGCGCACCAGGTGCTCTACGGTCAAGTTCAATGCCTTCTTGCACTTTACTCATGTCACCGCAAGTGACTTCCGAAGCTTCGAGGGCCGCAGGAACGTGAGCCAGGACAGCCGGGAAAACCTCCTCGATCTGACGCCCGCAGCCGCCGAAGCCCGGCTGGGGGCATTCTTCGAGTCCATAGGCCAGCCTGCGTACCGGGCCCGACAGGTCGTACGGCATCTCTGGACCGCGCCCGTCGCCCGCCTCGAGGAGATGACGGCCCTCCCGGTCTCTCTGCGCGAACAGTTGGCCGCGGCATTCGAGATGCCGCGTCTCGAGATCGCGGCGCGCCAGACCTCCACCGACGGCACCGAGAAGTTCCTGTTCCGGCTGCGCGACGGCGAAGCGATCGAGACCGTGGCGATTCCCGAGGGGAATCGCGTGACGCTGTGCGTCTCGTCCCAGGCTGGGTGTGCCCTGCAATGCGCGTTCTGCGCCACGGGGGCGATGGGATTTTCGCGCAACCTGGATGTGCACGAGATCGCCGGCCAGGTGCGCGAGATGCGCCTGTTGGACCCGCCCATCACCGTGACCAATGTGGTGTTCATGGGCATGGGCGAGCCCCTCATGAATTGGAAGGCGGTGGATCCGGCGCTCACGATCCTGAACGATCCCAACGGTCTGGGAATCGGGGCGCGCCACATCACGATCTCGACCGTCGGCGTGCTGCCGGGCATCGTGGCGCTCAGCGAGCGGCCGGAGCAGTTCCGGCTCGCGATCTCGATTCACGCGCCGAGCGACGATCTGCGCCGGGACCTGATGCCGATCAATACCAAGTATCCCCTGGCCGACGTGATCGATGCGGCGAAGAAGTTCGACCGGCGCGTGACGTTCGAGTACGTGATGCTCGGCGGCGTGAACGACCAGGAGGTGCACGCATTGCAACTGGCGAAGCTGGCCAGGGACTGCCGCGCCTTCGTGAACCTCATTCCGTTGCATCCCGGGGGCGCGCGTGGCTTCTCGCCATCGTCGGCCACGGCGCGCTTCGCGCGCGACCTGCGGGCTCAGGGAGTGGAAGTCGCCGTCAGGAAGAGCCGCGGGATGGACATCTCGGCGGCGTGCGGGCAGCTACGGGTAGAACGGCTCGGCCGGCGGCCGCCACGCACGCCCAAGCAGGACGGTGACATCCAGGTAGCGTGACGAATCGGGGCGCGACTCCACGCGTGCCCCGCCGAGCGCGTCGGCGACCCGTCTGGCCAGCTCGGGATTGCCGGCACGATCCAGCACGAGCGTGGAATCGAGCTGCTCGCCCGCGTTGCCCACCTCGAGCACGTCGAACCCCCGATCGCGCAGGTGCATCGTGGCCTGGCGCGCAAGCCCGCGCGTGTCGGTGGCGTTCAGGACCTGCACGCGCACGCGTGGTGCGTCCGGGATACTGGCGTCCGGCGGTGCGGCGCGACGCGAGTCGTTGCGGTCGCGGATGAACACGCTCGCGGCGAGGATCGCGGCGAGCAGTATGATCCCGACAACCACGATGGCGATGCGCTTCAGCGTTCTGCGCTGTCGGCGTGGCGGTGCTTTGGCATGCTCGCTCACCTTTGGTTCCATAGGTCCACCGTTTCGGGAAACAGCGCTCCGTTCTGCGACAGCGACCATTCCAGTCGCAGGCGCACCACCTGCCGAAAGGCGGCGTCGAAGTCGTGGGGCACCTGCTGGGCGAGGAAGGCCCGCTCGGCGACGAGGAACTTGCGGCCGGGCTCGAGGAAGTCCGCCATGTAGAGCGCGCGACCCGTCCGCTCCCAGCCGGTAAAGCCCACGGTGTGATGCCGGACGGCGTCCAGCACGTCCTGTCGCCGCTCGCCATCCTGTTCGGCACGCACCGCGGCGGCCGGTCCATGCAGCAGCTCCGCGGCACGGTCGCCGTTCGCCGTGAGCGCGCGGAGCATCGGCTCGGGGGCATCGCGCAGCGCATCGTGCAGCGCGCTGGCGGTGGTCCAGCGGGACGCCTCGTCTTCGGGCAGGTTCATGGTGACCGCCCAGCGGGCGAGTAGCGCGGTGACTCGCGCGATGTGCGTGCGGCGCTTGTCGGAGACCACCGCCCACTCCGGAAGCACGTCGTCAGCCACGCTCACAGCCTGGCCTGGAGCTGCGCCAGCTCGCTCCGCCAGAACGGGCGGTCCCGCAGGCCCGGGTGCGGCACCCTCAAACGCGGGTCACGGATGGTGCGCGTACCAAAGGTCACGATGTCGAGATCGAGCGTGCGAGGGCCCCAGCGCTGCTCGCGAACGCGGCTGGCGCGCGCTTCGATGTCCTGGAGCGCGCGCAACAGGTCGTGCGGATCGAGATCGGTTTCGATGGCGACCATCTGATTGAGATAGGGACCCTGCCCTGGGGGGCCGAATGGTTCGGTCTCCTCAGGGACGGTTGCCTCCATCAGTCGGCAACTCGGCAGGGTGGCGATCGCGTGTCGGGCGAACTCCAGGTGCCTGGCGCGGTCGCCCAGGTTGGAGCCGAGCGCGATGTGCGCTACCTCAGGCATCCCGGTCACGGGTAATGCTCACCTGCGCGTACGCGATCGGTCCGCCGACGGCCGCGTGCGGCTTGCGCAGGGTGACCTGGACCCTCCGTACGGCCGTGTCCTCGAGGACGCGGGCGACGATGGTGTTGGCCAGTTCTTCGAGGTAGAAGAGCTCGGGCATCTCCGTGGCGCCGCGGACCTTGCCGTAGAGCTCGCGATAATCCACGATGTCGGCGCCGGACGGCACCCAAACGGTGAGATCGATCTCGAGAGGCTGCTGGAGCTCCCGCTCGTGCGGCAGGATGCCGATGAGCGTATGGAAGCTCATTCCGTGGAGCGTGACGGCGTCGAGGTGAGTCATGCCCTCCCCATGCTATCAGGAGTCATGCCCCGGCGGACAGCAGGCGCCTGGCGGTCAAGCGCCGTCGATGGCCTTTCGAAGCCCTGCTACCAGTTCGGCCGCCCGAACGACGCTCTCTCCCGCGGCCTTCACCACCGCGCTGCCCACCACCACGCCGTCCGCCAGCCGCGCCACCGTCGCCGCCTGCTCCGGCGTGGACACGCCGAAGCCGACGCACACCGGGAGCGTCGTCGCCCGCTTGAGTCGCGCGATCGTCTCCGGCAGCTCCTTCGGCAACTGTGCGCGCGCGCCGGTCACGCCCAGCCGGCTGATGAGATACACGAATCCGCTCCCGTTCCGGCCGATCAGCGCCATGCGATCGGCTGGCGTGGTGGGCGCCACGAGCCGCACGAACGCGAGGGGCCCATCCGCGAACCGACGCTCGAGTGCCGGGTCCGAGCCCACCGGCAGGTCCGTGAGCAGCAGGCCATGCGCGCCCGCCCTCGCGGCGCGGGCGAGCGCGTCATCCCCCGCCGCGAGCACCGGATTCAGGTAACTGAACAGCACCACCGGCACCTTCAGCGTCGCGCGCGCGATGAGGTCGAGCACGCCGTCGAACGTCATCCCATTCGCCAGCGCCTGCTGCGAGCTGGCCTGGATCACCGGGCCGTCCGCCATGGGATCCGAGAACGGCACCCCCACCTCGATCACGTCCGCGCCCGATTCCTCCAGCGCCTTCAACAGCTCGAGCGAGCGCGCCCTGTCCGGGTGACCGGCGGTGACGTAGACGACGAGCGCCTTGCGCTTCTGCTGGCGCAGCGTCGTGAACGTTGCCGCCAGCGGCGACGACTCAGACGAAATAGTCGCTGACACGGATGCCGTAGCGCTCGGGGGTTTCCGTCTTGATGATCGTCCGCTTGTAAACGCCGTTCTCCCCCATCTCGGCGAGGTCCACGATCGTTCCCGGGTGCGTGACGTTCCCCATCGCGTCGCTGACGATCTTCACCAGGGGGCGCGCGAGCATCTCGGGGAGCGGGTTCACGGCGTGGACGATGCCCAGCTCGAAGGTGTCGAGCACCACCAGCGTTCCGGTGGGATAGATGCCCGTGAGGTTGATGAACGCCTTGACTACCACCGGGTCCATCCCGCGCCGCGGGTTGTCGCGCATCTCGCGCATCACGTCCGCCGGGCTGAAGGGCACCGTCTGATACGACCGACGGCTCGTCGCCGCGTCGAATCCGTCCGCGGACGCCACGATCTTGCTGAACATGCTCATCTGTCGTGGCCGGATGGGACGCGGGTACCCCGTGAGATCGGTCTTCATGTGGTGCTCCAGCGCCACCACCATGCTCCGGAACGGATACTCCTGCGTGCCGCGAATCTGGAAGAGCGCCAGCACGCCCAACCAGGGGTGCTCGGCGATCTGGCGCCAGTCCACGTCGGTAAGCGTACCGTCCTTGTTCAGCACGTCCAGGGGAACGCGTGACTTGCCGATGTCGTGAAACAGGGCGGCCATGCCAAGGTCGTACAACTGCAGCTTGGTGAGCCCGAGTCGCTTGCCCAGCGCCACGGAAAAGATGCAGACGTTGACGCTGTGCGTGAACGTGTACTCGTCGTAGTCGCGGATCGTGGTGAGGCCGATGAGCGACGTCTCCTCGTTGAGGATCTGGTCCACGATCCCCTGTACCACGCGTTTGATCTTCTTGATGTTCGGGCTCTTCCCCATGCGCACGGACGTCATGAGGTCCTTCGTGACCGCCACGGACTGCGAGTAGGTGCGCTTCGCGCGCTCCTTCGACCGTTCGCGCTCCTCCCCGCTTTCCTCCGCGGGCTCCGCGAGCACGAACGCGACAATCCCCGCGCCCTCCAGCTTGTCGATGATCTGATGGAGGCGGTCCTGCGGCGGCATGCCCGTGCCGCCCTGCGCGAGTGAGAGGAACACCTGCCAGTCGCGCGCCATGGCGGCGTCGCTCACGTGCATGACGCCGATCCCCGAGACGCGAAAGACGGAAAGTACGTGGCTGAACGCCGCGTAGTTGTCGAGATCCAGGCGCAGGCGCGTGCCGTTCACGAAAATGAACTCGCCCGAGATCCGAAGTTCCAGGTCGCCTTCCGCGGATGCGATCTCGTGCGTGACCGTCGTGAGGTCGTCCAGCGCGCGCTGCACCGAGGCGTGCCCGATGGGATACAGCTTGCTGCCACGGAGCGAGGCGTAGAGCGACAGAATCAACGCCCTCCCCTTGTGACGCAGCACCGAGTCGCCGCTGCCCTCACCCACGGGCGCGGTGATCGTCATTGTGAGGCGTGGAGACTTCGCCGTCGTCATGCGGACCCTCCCCCCCCACCGGTAACGCCGCGCAGCGCGCGATTCACCGCGTTTCTCACCACGACATCCTTCTCGGCGGTGGCGCGCTGCAGCGACGCCCGCGCGCTCTGCGTCCCCACGCGGCCGAGTGCGATCGCGGCGCAGGCGCGCAGCTCGGGATCCTCCCGCTTGCCGAACATCCCCTTGCTGTTGAGAATGCCGTCCAGATGTGGCACGCCGCCATCCCCGCACAGCGCGCCGTGCGCCTCGAAGAACGCCATCCGCTCCGTGAGGTCCGCGCCGCGCAGCGCCCTGCCCTTCACCACCGCCTCCACCCGCTGCGCCACGCCCTTGTAGGCCTTGCCGCCAAGCGTGCGGACCGCCGCCACGCGGACTTCGCGGTCGTCGTCCTCGATGCAGCGCTCGAGCGCCTGGAGCGCACCCGCCGAACCGATGGTGGTGAGCGCGTGCACGGCCAGCTGCCGCAGTTCCACGTCGCCGTCCACCAGGACCCTTGCCATCGGCGCCACCGCCGCTGCGGCGCGCATCGCGCCCGCGCGCCGAACGGCCTCGCCCGCCACGGTGCGATCCGTGGAACCGATCAGTGCAATCAGCTCACCGGTGTTCGCGCTCGCGAGGCGCTCCGCCGCCTGGGCCACGAGACCGCGGATATTCTCGTTCTGCAATCGCGAGAGCCGGGCGAAGATGGTGCCGAGCGCCGCGGGACGAAGCTGCTCGAACAGCTCAGTGAGCTCGTTCTGCGGCGGCAGGTCCGCCGCTTCGTCCAGGGCCTGGAGCAGCTGGCCGAGCGGCTCCGGGGCGCTGAGGCGTTCCGGAAGGCGCCCCATCCGCTCGATCTGCTCCGGCGTGATGTCAACAGCGCGTCGCACCACGACCTGGGACTCCGCCAGCAGCGACGCGACGGTGCGCAGTTCGCCCCCGGCCAGGAACTGGAGCATCAGCTGCTCGATGATCTCGGAGACTTCATCTCGCACGGCGGGAACAGATTGCGCCTCGTAGATATCGAAGAGCATGGCGGTGACGTTCTGTCGCAGATCGCCCTGGTACTCGCGCTCGATCTCCTCCTTGAGGTAGTCCAGCTCCTTCTCATCGAGGAAGTACAGCGTGGCGTCGAAGTCCTGCATGTTCACGACGGCGTTGGACTCCGCGGCGGGTTCCTGCGCCGCGGCCCGCACGCCGTCGGGACTGGTGCCCGCGACCGATCCGGCACCCTCGTCCAGCGACGCCGACGGCTCCGCGCCAAGGTCCACGTACCGATAGCGCAGGTTGGTGAAATCGGCCTGCCAGAGGAGCGTGAGCAGGTCGTCCTCGTCAGGCAGTGCCTTGCGCACGCGCTGGAGGATGTCGAAGAGCCGCACGAGCTCGTCCTGCTCGAACCCCAGCGTAAACGTTACCTCACGCACGCCGTCCTTGAAGAATGTCCAGGGGAGACTGTCGGCGGCCTTGGACGGTTCCGTGAGCACCGGGCGACCGTGCCAGCGAATCTCGTTCTCGGTGAACGTCACCGCGAACTCGTCGGTCTCGCGCCAGATGGGCGCGAACGCGGCGCGCACCGCGTCGATGGCGCCCTTGTACACGGGGTTGTTCGGGAGGTACAACTGATGCGCGCGCCCCGCCTTCACGAACAGGCGAAGCATTTCCTCGATGGGAGCCGGCGGGAACGGAAGCTCCTGCTCTTCCGCTGGTCCCCCCGTGCCCACGGCAGGTGGGGTCGCTGCCTGATCCGTCACAGGCCCAAGATATTCATCTGCATGACTTGCGCGACATCCTTGTCACCTCGGCCACTCACACAGATGATTATGGTGTCGCTCGCGTTCCACCGGTTGCGCTCCTGCGTCACCCACGCGACCGCGTGCGCGGACTCGAGGGCGGGAATGATTCCTTCCAGGCGCGCGAGCGTCGCGAAACCCGCCAGCGCTTCCTGGTCGGTGACCGAGACATATTCCGCTCGGCCCGTGCTCTTCAGGTACGAGTGCTCGGGACCCACGCCGGGGTAATCGAGCCCCGCCGACACGGAATGCGCCGGATGCACCTGCCCGTCGGCATCCTGCAGCAGGTAGCTCAGCGAGCCGTGCAGCACGCCCGGCGTGCCGCGCGCGAGCGAGGCGGAGTGCCGGTCCGTGTCGAGCCCCTCGCCGGCCGCTTCGACGCCGATCAGTTCGACCTCGCGATCCGGGACGAAGGCGTGAAAGATTCCGATCGCGTTGGATCCGCCGCCGACACACGCCACGACGCTTTTCGGCAGTGCGCCGGTGCGCTCCAGCACCTGCGCGCGCGTCTCATCGCCGATGATCGCCTGGAAGCCGCGCACCATGCGCGGATACGGCGCCGGTCCCACGACGGATCCGATCACGTAATGACTGGTGTCCACCGTGGCGACCCAATCGCGAATGGCTTCGGTGGTGGCATCCTTCAGCGTGCGCGTGCCCGATGTGACCGGAATGACTTCCGCGCCCATGAGGCGCATCCGGTACACGTTCAGCTCCTGGCGGCGCATGTCCTCTTCGCCCATGTACACCACGCACTCGAGCCCGAACCGGGCGCAGATCGTCGCGGTGGCCACGCCATGCTGCCCCGCCCCCGTCTCCGCGATGATGCGCGGCTTTCCCATGCGTCGCGCGAGCAGCACCTGGCCAATGGTGTTGTTGATCTTGTGCGCGCCCGTATGGTTCAGATCCTCGCGCTTGAGCAACACGCGGGCGCCCACGCGGGCGGACAATCGCGGCGCCTCGCTGAGCGGCGACGGTCGCCCGACGTACGTGCGCAGGAGGTCGGCGATCTCGTGCCCGAAGGCCGGATCGGCGAGCGCGGTGGCCAGCGCGTGTTCCAGTTCGTCCAGCGCCGGCACGAGTGTTTCCGGAACGTACCGTCCGCCAAAGGCGCCGAAGCGATCGTTGATGGCGGTCTCCATGCTCAACGGGGCTGCACGGTGTACACGGCGTCGCGAAAGGCGCGCATCGTCGCGTGGTCCTTCACTCCAACCCCGCGCTCGATGCCGGACGACACATCCACGATGTCAGGCTCCAGTAGCCGGATGGCGGTGCCCACGTTGTCCGGCGTGAGACCGCCAGCGAGCACAAGCCGTGCCCGTCCCGCGCGCAACGAATGCACGCGGTCACGAAGGTCCTTCCACGGGAGCGCGACGCCGGTGCCGCCGAGCTGTCCGGCCACGCGCGCGTCGAGCACCACCGCATCGGCCACGGCGAACAGCTCGGTGGCCAGGCCGGGAACGTCGGTGCCGCGCAGGCGCTGCACGGCCCAGACCTGCCCCGTCCAGTGCTCCCGGACACGCGCGATCACCGCCGCGTCGGGATCGCCGTGGAGTTGCACGATGTCCAGCCGCAGTCCCTTCGCGCGCGCCGCGATCTCCTCGGGGAGGTCGGCGCCAAAGACACCCACCCGCTTGACGCTCTCCGGGACAGGGGCGAACACGATTCCCGCCTCCGCATCCGTCACCTGCCTGGGACTCCCCGTCAGGATGACGCCCACGTAGCGCGCGCCGAGAAAGGCGGCTTCGCGCGCATCGGCGGCGCGCGTCATCCCGCAGAACTTCATCTCAACCATGGCGGGGCTTCCGCGGCACCGACGCGAGCTGGCGCACGAGTCCTTCGGGGTCGGTCGAGCGCGACAGGGCGGACCCCACGAGGACGGCGTCCGCCCCCGCGTCCGCCGCGCGCTGCACGTGGGCCACCGTGCCAACGCCGCTCTCCCAGATGGCCACGACCCCCGCGGGAATCCGTGGAATGAGGCGCGCGGGAACGTCGTCATCCACCTCGAGCGTCTCGAGGTCGCGGCTGTTCACGCCGACGATCGTGGCGCCGCCCCGGAGTGCGGCTTCCAGCTCTTCCTCGGAGCGCACCTCGACCACCGTCTCCATTCCCGCGTCGTTCGCCCTGCGCATGAGCGAGAGCAGTTCGTGCGGGGGCAATGCGCGCGCGATGAGCAGGAGCGCCGACGCCTGCGCGTCGAACGCCTCCGGAAGCTGTGAGAGCGCAATGTGAAAGTCCTTCTTCAGCAGCGGCAGGTCGCACGCCGCGGCGGCGTCCCTGAGATCCTGAAGACTGCCGCCGAACCGGGTGGGCTCGGTGAGCACGGACACGGCCGCCGCCCCTCCGCGCTGATACAGGCCGGCTTGAACTGCCGCGCTGAGCGCCGGATGGAGGTCGCCCTTTGACGGCGATCGCCTCTTGATCTCGCCGATCACGGCGACTTTCCCCCCCCCACTCAGAGCCTCCCGGAGGGACGGCCGAGCGGGGCGCGTCCGGGGACTCGCCTTAGCCAGCTCGACCGGAGCCACCGCCGGTGGCCTGGTGGCTTCGAGCGCCAGGACGCGCTCCCGCGTCGCCTCGAGGATCTCCCCAAGCGTTCCGGACGGCGGCACCCACCCATTTGAGGCTTGCACTTCGGTCCTTCTTCGGATATCTATGGAGCTATTCGGCAGTTATTCGGTTTCCGGGCACACCGGAATCGCCGTTCGGCCAGGGGGCCACGTCATGACACTTACCAAGCGCCAGCGCGAAATCCTCACGTACCTCCAGGCGTACAGCGGGGAATACCAGTACGCGCCGAGCTTCGAGGAAATCGCCGAACATTTCAACTATAACTCGCTGGCGACGGTCCACGAGCACCTGAGCAACCTCGAACGCAAGGGGTACATCAAGCGCTCATATAATGAGAGTCGGGCCATCGAGATCCTGCCCAGCGAGGTGAACCCGCGAGCGGTGGAGCTCCCCCTGTTGGGCGCCGTGGCCGCCGGGGTTCCGATCGAGGCCATCGCGCACGAAGAGACGGTGGCTGTTCCCGAGAGCTTCATCCAGCGCGGCGGCGGCCACTACGTGTTGCGCGTGAAGGGGAACTCGATGATCGACGAGCACATTCGCGACGGCGATTTCGTGGTCGTGAATGAGCGGCAGAGCGCCGACAACGGCGAGATGGTCATCGCGATGCTGCATGGAACGTCTGCCACGGTGAAGAAGATGTTTCGTGAGCGCGATGGCCGTATCCGGCTTCAGCCCGCGAACGAAACCATGGCGCCGATGTACGTCCACGAGAACGACATCAGCATTCAGGGGGTCGTGGTCGGGGTGCTGCGGCGTTACTGAGCGGGCAGGTTGTACGCGGCGCGCAGACGGTCGAGCGCCGCCATGCCCGCGCCGGAGTCCAGGGCGTGCCGGGCCATGTCCACGCCTTCGGCAAACTCTTTGGCCATGCCACTGACGTACACCGCGGCGCCCGCGTTCAGAATCACCGCGCCCTGGGACGCCCGGTTCCCTTCACCGCCAAGCACCGCCATGACGGCTCGCGCGTTGGCGGCGGGGTCTCCCCCCGCGAGATCGCCGGCCTTTAGCCCCCCCCCCTTGAACCCGAACTTTGCGGGTTCGATCGCCCATTCCTCGATTCGACCGTCGCGAATCTCGATCACCTGGGTGGGAGCGAGCGGGGAGATCTCGTCCATCCCGGACCCGTGCACCACGAGTGCGTGCCGGGTGCCCAGCTCCTGTAGGGCGCCGGCGAGCAGCGGTACCCGCCGCTCGTCCGCGACGCCCACCACCTGGCGCCCCGCCATGGCGGGATTGGCCAGCGGGCCCACGATGTTCATCACCGTGGGGATCGCGAGCTCGCGGCGGACGGGGCCTACGTGCCGCATGGCGGGGTGCATCAAGGGCGCGAACATGAAGACGATGCCTGCGTCGGTGAGTGCGCGCTCCATCACCGCCACCGGGACTTCGATCTTGACGCCCAGCGCCTCCAGGACGTCGGCGCTGCCGCACAACGACGTGAACGACCGGTTGCCGTGCTTGGCGATGCGAACGCCAGCCCCCGCGGCGAGCAGCGCCGCGGCCGTGGAGATGTTGAACGTCTGCACCGTTCCGCCACCGGTGCCACAGGTGTCCACCAGGTCCTCGGGGTTGACGGCGGGCAGGCGCACCATTGCAGCCCGAAGTGCCTGTACCACGCCGGCCACCTCGGTGGGGGTCTCCCCCTTCACACGAAGCGCGATCAGCAGCGCGGACACCTGCACCGGCGAGCCCTCGCCGTTCATCACCAGCTCGAACGCCGCACGAGCATCGTCCGCCGAGAGGGAGTCCCCGGCGGCCAAACGGCGGATGGCCACCTGGAGCGCGTTCCCGGTGCTAGCCGACACTCAACGTTTCCACGAGGCGCTCCGGCAGTCGTGCCTGCGACGCCACCAGCGCGATGACCAGACTGAGCAGCCGCACGCGCTCCACGTCTTCGTCCACGAACACGCCCTGCATCGCGCGATTGGTGAGGTTCACTACGCCGAGTAGTTCGTCATTGTAGACGAGCGGGAAGCTGATGAACGAGCCGCTGGTGAAGTATTCGTCCTTGAGCAGCGGATGTTCCTTCGCTTCGGTGACGTCCTGCACGAGGATGGGCTCGCGATTCGCCGCCACCTTGCCGGCGACCCCCTTCCCGATGCGCACTCGCGCACCCTCCGTGATGTTCGGCGCGATGCCCTTCGCCGACGCGATGTAGAGGAACCCCTCCTCTGGCGCGCGCAGCAGCAGCGAGCAGCGCTGCGAGTGCATGTCGTCGCCCACCAGCGCGAGCAGGCCGTCCGCGAGTTGGCGCGGATCGTTTGTCGTATTGTCGAGCGTGAGGACGCGATCGATGAGATAGAGCGTGCGCGTGCGCTGCCGGAGCTGCTCGCTGCGCCGGTGCAGCTCCACGTGCGCCTTCTCGAGTTGTTCCACCGCGAGGCTGACGGTGGCGTCCACGGCGTCGGCCCGCTTGTTCGCCCGCCGCGCCTCCTCCGTCGCCTGCGCGAGCTCGCGCTCCAGCTGCACCACCCGGGCGGGATCGGCGCCGACGCTGAACTCCCCGCTGGCCTTGAGCAGCTTGTCCTCCAGCGTGGCCAGCCGCTTCTCGTACTCGCCGTGCAGCCGCTGGGTCACGTCTTCCAGGGTGCGAACCGCCTCCAGGCGCGCTTCGTGCTCGAGAAATCGCGCGTGCGCGAGCTCGAACAGCGCGGCCGCGGGCGCGAAGCGTTCAGAAGTGCGCGTGCCGAAAATCTTGCGCGGCTCGTAGAGCACCAGCAAGGACGAGAGTCCGCCGTCGAAGTGCAGCCCGCGCACCGCGAGCAGGCCGCCCTCTTCCGGTACCGTGAGCGCAAAGAGACGCGCGTACTCGTCGGACGCGTCGGCGAAGTCCACGAACTGACCGCCCGCCGCGATGGCGAGCCGTTCCCGATTGGGGAGATGGTCGAGCGTGGTGTCGAGCGCCGCGCGCGCGGTGCCCTGGGCCGACACCAGCACGCGCTCGCGCATCAGGGACTTGCGTCCGTCGAAGCGCACCCACGCCAGTTGCGCGAACCGATCGAGTTCGGCGAGGGACTCGGCGAGCCCGATCAGCGCCCGCTCCACGTCCGTGGCGACGCTGAGCGACTGTGCGAGCGAGGCGAGCGTGCGCGGAGGCATGGGGAGTGGCCGGGGCCCGAAAAAACGCCGAGCGAGAGGGTGGACGGGCGTGACAATGTGATCGCGTACGTTGAACAATGTCAATCGGTTGACTCACATCGCCTTTCTTGACTTCACCCTCCGTGCCGGTAGGTTTCACGCAATGGCGGAGCGCACCGTGCAGCTCGTGCTGCACTATGACGGCTCGGGATTCAGTGGATGGCAACGCCAACCCGAGCAGCGCACCGTGCAAGGCGTGGTCGAGCAGGCGCTCGAGCGGTTATGCGGAGAGCCAACCGCCGCGCTCGGCTCGGGGCGTACGGATGCAGGCGTGCACGCGCGTGGGCAGAGCGTCGGGGTTCGCGTTGCTGAGAAGTGGACCCCGGACGGTTTCCGGCGAGCGCTGAACGCTGTTCTGCCGGAGGACGTATGGGTCGCCGCCGCACATGAAATGCGACCAGACTTCCACGCACGCCATAGCGCCATTGGCCGCCGTTACAGCTACTACGTGGGAACCGACGATGCCGCCCGCTCGCCGTTTCGGCGGCGCACGGAGTACCCCTTCGCGTTCATGCTGGATCGGGACGCGCTGCGCGCCTCGGCCGAGCCGCTCGTCGGGCTGCACTCGTTCCGGGCCTTCGCCGTGAAGGGCACGGCGCCGGAGAAGGATCAGCATCGCTGCGACGTGCGTGTCGCGCGCTGGGCGGATCGGGACGGAGGGCTCACCTTCGAGATCGAGGCAAACCGGTTCCTGCATCATATGGTGCGCTTTCTCGTTGGCACGATGCTGGACGTCGGATCGGGGCGCCGACCGGTGAGTGACGTGGCCGCGCTGCTGGCGGCGACGCACAATCAGGATGTGTCCGCGCCTGCGCCAGCCAACGCGCTCTTTCTCGACGCCGTGGAGTATCCGGCCGAACTGTACGTGACCGCGTGACGGGCGGCCGGGGGGGGGGGGGGGGGGG
>JBBDYA010000020.1:0-43668 GCA_040902005.1 Gemmatimonadaceae bacterium
GCACACCTACCCATTCCGGTGTGCAGTTGCAGGCCCACCGCGCCGAAGGCGCGCCGAGAACGTACCCGCGCCGACAGGCGCGGGGCCGAGAACGTTCGAGCGAGAACCGTCGAGCGAGAACCTCCGAGGTAGTATTCATCATGCTACTCCTCCTCTCCGCACTCGTCGCCCTGCAGGCCGACTCCCTCATGGCGCCCGGTGTGTCCCACGAGCTGGCGCGCTACCGGGCGGCCCGGATCAGCGACGTGCGCTACGACCTGGCGCTGGACGTAAGCCGTCGCGACACGGCCACCGGCACGGTGCGCGTGGCGTTCAACCGCACCGGCGACGGTGACGTCATCCTGGACTTCCGCGGCCACGCGCTCACCGAGATCATCGTGAACGGCAATCGGCCGCCCCGGGCGGAGTTCAACGGCGCGCACCTGCGGATTCCCGCGGCACAGCTGCGCCACGGCGCGAACGCGGCCGTCATGCGGTTTGCGTCCCCGATCGCTCCCGCCGGCGCCAGCATCATCCGGTTCACCGACCCGACGGACCGGCGCGACTACCTCTATACCCTGCTCGTTCCCAGCGACGCGAACCTGCTCTTTCCCTGCTTCGACCAGCCGGACCTGAAGGCCGCGTTCACGCTGCAACTCACCGTGCCGCGCGGGTGGCGCGCGCTCTCCAACGGCGACGTCACGCACGTCACGGACAATACGGACTTCACAGACTTTTACTTCGCACCAACGAAGCCGATCTCCACGTACCTGTTCGCGTTCGCCGCCGGCCCATACTCGGTGTTGCGATCCTCCGCCCCATCCGCGCAATCCGCGAGATCCGCGAGATCCGCGGAATCCGCGTTCGTATCCGCGTTTGTTCCGATGACGCTCTGGGTGCGGCAGTCACGCGCGCGCGAGGTCGAGACGGACACGCTGCTCGCGCTGCACCAGCGGTCCACCGCGTGGCTGGCCGAGTACTTCGGCATCCCCTACCCGTTCGGAAAGATGGACTTCCTGCTCGCCCCGGCCTTTCCGTTCGGCGGCATGGAGCATCCGGGGGCGATCTTCTATAACGAAGAGGCCTTCATCTACCGCGAGCCGCCCACGCTGGTGCAGCGACTGGGACGCCAGGCCACGATCCACCACGAGGTGGCGCACCAGTGGTTCGGCGACTACACCACCATGCGCTGGTTCGACGATCTCTGGATGAAGGAGGGATTCGCCACGTACATGTCGGCCAAGATGCAGTCGGCGCTGGGCGACTCCACGGCGTGGATGTCCTTCTACCTCCGCAACAAGCCCACCGCCTACGGCGTGGACGTCACCACGGGCACGACGCCCGTCTGGCAGGCGCTGGGGAATCTCGACCAGGCCAAGAGCAACTACGGCGCGATCGTCTACAACAAGGCGCCGGGGGTGATCAAGCAGCTCAACCACCTGGTGGGGGACGCCGCGTTCCGGAGCGGCGTGCGCGACTTTCTCGAGACGCACGCCTTCGGGAACGGCACCTGGCAGGATCTTATCGCCAGCGTGGGCAAGGCCGCCGGCCGCGACCTCGCGGCTTGGGGACAGACGTTCTTCGCGCGCCCCGGCATGCCGGTCGTGGAGCAGCAGCTGACGCTGGGTGCCGACGGGCGCATCGCCCATCTCGCGCTGGTGCAGCGCCCGGCGCAGTCCCTGTCCGGCGCGGGGGTGTGGCCGATGAAACTGGACGTGCGCGTGCAGCAGTCAGACGGCCGCTCGGTCACTTTCCCCGTGGAGATCAGCGCCGAGACGACCGTGGTGGCAACGGCGCGCGGACGGGAGGCGCCGGCATTCGTGTACGCGAACGCCAACGACTACGGTTACGGTGTGTTCATGCTGGACGACCGCAGCCGAGACTGGCTGCTGGCGAACCACGTGCGGGTGGCCGACCCCTTCCTTCGCGCCATGCTCTGGGGCTCGCTCTGGGACCTGGTGCGTGAGGCGCGGCTGGATCCCCGGCGCTACGTGAGCGCGGCGCTGGCAGCGCTCCCGTCCGAGCGCGACGAGCAGATCGCGTCGCGTCTGCTGGGACGCGTCGGCCTCGCCATCGACGTCTATATGTCGTCCGCGGAGAACGTGGAAGACGCACAGACGTTGCGGCGCGCCGAGGACCTCTTCTTGAGGACGGCGGGAGACACCACAAACAGCTATGGACTGAGAAAGAACTATTTCGATTCCTACGTTGGCATCGCGCGGTCGTCCGCGGCGCTCCGTCTCCTGGATGCGTGGATGGACAGCACCAGTGCCGCCGGTGAGCCGCTGCGGCAGCCCACGCGATGGAACATCGTCACCACGCTCATCGCGCGTGACTGGCCGGGGGCGCAACCGCGCCTGGCCGCGGAAGTCGCGCGCGACACGTCCACGGGGGGCGCGCGCCGCAAGTTCATCGCGGGGGCCGCGTGGCCCAGGGCCGACGTCAAGCGCGCCTACTTCGAGCGCAACTTCCAGGATTCCACGCTCAACGAGGACTGGGTGACGTCCAGCCTGGGGGCGTTCAACGACCCGGACCAAGCGGCGCTCACGCTCCAGTACCTGCGTCCGGCGCTCGATACCCTGCCCTGGGTGCAGCAGAACCGGCGCATCTTCTTTCTCGGCCGCTGGCTGGACGCATACATCCGCGGGCATCGCTCGGCAGAGGCGCTCGCCGTGGTGGACCGGTTCCTGGACGAGCATCCCGAACTGCCACGCGACCTGCGTCAGAAGGTGTTGCAGACCCGCGACGATCTGGAGCGCACTGTGCGGATCCGCGCCGCCTTCGCCCGGTAGCACCTGGCGCGCTACATTGGCGCATGCGACCACCGCGTGTTCCCATCGCGTTCCTGGTATTCTGCGCATCCGTCGCCACCGCCTGCGGCAAGCCGCAAACGGACTATCGCGGTGCCGGGCTGAGCGAAGCCCCGCTCCCGCTGGACGACGTGGTGTCCATCTACCAAACGGCGCTCGCCGCGTCGTTCACGCTGCGGGATCCGAACCTCTCGATCCTGCTGGATCCCACGTTGCTGCCACGCTCGGCCGGGCTGGCCGGCGGCGACTCGGTGCCCGCGGAGCTCGTGGCCGCGCTGCGCGGGCGGGGGCTGGTGAAGGGCATGTGCCGCGTGCAGGAGCAGAAGTCGCGCATCCCACTGGTGTGCCGCGCGGAACGCGCCGGCTACGTCGCGCGCTTTTCGGAGCCGCTGGCGCTGGGCATCGACACCGTGCAGGTGTACCTCGTCGTGCAGCAGTACTCGCTTCCCGGCGGACCCACGGCGGAGCGATTCCGCTTCGAGCGGGCGTACCACGTGGTGAAGACCGGCTCGTCGTGGCGCGCCGTCCGCGAGGGGCGGCTCCCCGAACCGTAGGCGTCTTCACATTTCCGGTGAGCGGTCGTCTGATCTGCCGGATCAGGCCGTGAGCCGAATCCGGCAGCACCCTCCACCATCAGCCGCGAGAACCCTCCCATGCTGAACGACGACGAGCCGGTTGGACGAGTCCTCACCCGACGCGAGGCACTGGCGGTCCTCGGCGCCTCGGGAATCATGGTCCTGACCGGACGACCGACCGTCGCCCAGAGCCGCATCCGCGGCGGGTCGCCGGGGATGTGCGTCGTTCGTGCCGAGCAGACCGAAGGCCCCTACTTCGTGGACGAAAAGCTCCACCGCTCGGACATTCGCAGCGACCCGTCGAATGCAGGGGCGGTGTCAGCAGGCGCATTGCTGGCGCTGGCGTTCGCCGTGGGCCGCGTGGTGGACGGACGGTGCACACCGCTCGCCGGCGCCTACGTGGACGTGTGGCAGTGCGACCACCTGGGCGTGTACTCCGGCGTGCGCGATCCGCGCTTCGACACCGCGGGGCGACAGTTCCTGCGCGGGTATCAGATGACGGACGCGAACGGCGCCGCGCGTTTCACCACGGTCTACCCGGGCTGGTACCAGGGGCGCGCCGTACACATCCACTTCAAGATTCGCTCGGCGCCCACGGCGCGTCCGGGCTTCGAGTTCACGTCACAGCTCTACTTCGACGAGGCGCTCACCGACCAGGTACACGCGCGCGAACCATACGCCGCCAAGGGACAGCGCAACGTGCGCAACGAGCGCGACGGCATCTTCCGTCGCCAGGGCGGCCAGGGATTGATCCTGAACGTGACGCCGCAGGGCGAGGGGTACGCCGGCACGTTCGACGTCGCGGTGGCCTGAACACGGCCGGGGGGGGGGGGCCGCGCGCAGGTGATGTCAACTCCGTGTCGCGATGAGGGGCCCGACGCGGCTACTAGCTGCCGCCCGGCTCTGATGCATATTCGGCTAGGAGAAACCCAGGCTCGTGCTCGTGCGCCGAGGCCTGTGCGCCACACCCTCGAGCCGTCTGACCCTGCACCGGTATTTCCATGCGCCAAGCCCTCGCCGCTTCCATCGTGATACTCGTCGTCGGCTGCGCCGACGCGATCACTCCTCCATCGAGCTTCACGGCGTTGCCCAATCGTGGAGCCACCGCCAATTCGGTATCCGCCTGGACGCCGATCGCGACCACCCAGCACGCACCGCGGTTTCTGCCGGGAGTCGTCACCGCCGCGGATGGTCGAATCTTTGTCTTCGGTGGCCAGATCTCCACACTCGCCAACGGCGCCCATCCAAGCGTCGAGGTCTACGACGTCTCGACCGACACGTGGTCGTTCGTTGCGCCGATGCCGATTGGCCGCGCCAATCACGCCGCCGCACTGGGGTCGGACGGCCGCATCTACAACATTGCTGGGTTCACCGGGTCGCCCTTTGTCACCACCACGAATACCGTGGACGCATACGATCCTGCAACGAATGCCTGGACCTCAGCGACGGCGCTTCCGTTGACTCCGCGACGGCAGCTCTCGGGCACTACAGGGCTCGACGGCCGCATCTATATCGCTGGCGGAACCAACGCTGGGGTCCGCTTCGCAGACGCCGCTGTGTTCGATCCGGCTTTCAACACCTGGACCGCGATTGCATCGATGCCCGTAGCGCGCTCGGAATTTGCCATGGCAACCGGGCCATCGGGCCGCATCTACGCCATCGGCGGCGCCGTCAGCTCAGGCGTCGCGACGGACGCCGTACACGCGTACAACCCGGCGAGCAACACCTGGTCAGCGGTGGCGAGCCTGCCGGGACCACGCGGGTTCCACGCCGCGACAACGGGAGCCGACGGCCGCATCTACGTCATGGGCGGCACTGCGAATGCCTTACAGGGTCCTGTGTTCCTGACGGACGCCTACGCATACGACGAATCGACCGATACGTGGTCTCCCGTGCCAGCTCCGAACGTGCTCAAGGTCGCGGCGGGCGCTGTCCTCGGAAGCGATGATCGCATCTACTTCGTCGGCGGAACGGCCAGTGGGACGATTCCGGCCAACGAAGCGTTTGGGCCCGTGTGTGTTCAATCACCGGACGTCTCGATGACGGTGGCGCCGACGGAACTCTGGCCACCGAATCACAGAATGGTCACCGTCGCGCAGGGAATCTCGGCAGCTGACGACTGCGGCTCACTCGCGCTCGCTGTCGCGGTCACCAGCAATGAACCCGTGGATGGCACCGGCGACGGCAACACGTCCCCGGACTGGCTGGTGACTGACAACGGCGACGGAACGTTCAACGTCGCCGTGCGAGCCGAACGCAATGGAAATGGCAACGGCCGCGTCTACACGATTACGGCGACCGCGACCGACGAGGACGGCAACGTCACCACGGCGACCGGTACCGTCACGGTCCCAAAAAAGAAGTGACCCGGTCGCTCCGCCGGGTCACGGACCGCTCGTGATCGTCCCCTGCCAGAAGGAAACGATTCTGCCCTGCTAGTTCTCGCTGTTCCAGTAGAATCGTGGCGCTGGGATCGCCCGCGGATACACCTCCGCGAGCGTGTTCGCGTCGTACACACGCCCGTTCTTCACCACCAGGCTCAGCGTGTTGGAGTGCCGGATGTTCTCGAGCGGATTGCGATCGAGAATGACGAGGTCCGCGAGCTTGCCGGCCTCGATCGAGCCAAGGTCCATTCCGAGTCCGATCGCCTCGGCGCCCCAGATGGTGGCCGCGCGCAGCGCGTCGTGCGTCTTCAAGCCGCCGCTCTGCATGGACCACAACTCCCAGTGGTAGCCCAGCCCCTGGAGCTGCCCGTGGCTGCCAACGCCGATCTTGACGCCCCCCGCGACCATGTCGCGCAACTGCTCGCCGATCTTCGGGAACACGTGCTGTGACGGATGAAACCACCCCGCGCCGGCGCCGGTGGTCACCTGTCCGGTGGACCCGCCGCGCCGCAGGGCCTTCCCCTCGATCTCGTTCCACGGCGTGAAGCGACGCAGCTTCTGGTCGCCGATCACGTCCTCCGTGGCGTAGTAGAAGTTCTCCGCCCACGGCCCGCCGTACGCCACGAGAATCGTCGGCGTGTACACCACCTTCGACTCGGCCAGCAGGCGCACGAAGTCTGAGAAGTTGGGGAACGCGGGAATCGTGTGTTCGTGTCCCGAGTAGCCGTCGGTCATCTCGGTGAGCGCCATCTTGATATCGAGCGATCCTTCCGTGGTGGGCATGAGCTTGAGTTCATTCGCCGCCTGGATCACCCACTGCCGCTGCTCGCGGTTCCCGGCCACATACTGCTTGATGGTCTTGGTGTCGTAGTAGTCGCTGTAGCGTCGCAGCAGCCGGCGCGCGTGGTCCAGGTCACGGATGTTCTCCGAGCTGAACACGCCGGGGCCGGTGGAGTAGATGCGCGGGCCCGGGATGCGCCCTGCCCGCACCTGGTCCTCGTACGTGAGCACGTCCGTGGTGCCGGTCTGCGGGTCGCGCGCCGTGGTGACGCCGTACGCCAGGTTGGCTGCGTAGCTCCACACCTGATCGCGGTGGACGCCGAACGCCGCGCGCAGGTGCGCGTGGGCGTCCACGAAGCCGGGAACGATCGTCTTGCCCGCCACGTCGATGATCCGCGCGTCGGCGGGCACCTGCACCTGCCCGCGGGCGCCCACGGCCAGGATGCGGTTGTCGCGAATGACGACGTCACCGTTCTCGATCACCTCGTCGCCACGCATGGTGACGACCCGCGCCCCGCGGAGCACCGCGGTGCCGCGCGGCACGTCCTTCTGCGCGACGATGCGCACGCGGTACTCGAAGGGCTGGAACATCGGCGTGCGAGCGCCGCCCCCCCCCGCCCCCGCAGCACCCGCCGCACCGGGTGCGCGAGCGCTGTCGTCGGCAGGCGCGCCCGCGCCAGCCGCCGCCGTCCGGGCCCGCCGAGCGGCAGCCACGCTGTCGTCGAACGCCTTCGCGCGCGCCACGTCGTAGGTCACGTGAGCGTTTCCTATGCTCCAGTACACACGCTGCGCGTCCGCGCTCCAGGCCGGGAACTGCGCGCCGATCTCGGTGAGCCGACGCACCGGGAAGGCGCTCGCGTCCGCCGCGCCGCCCACGGTGATGCGCGGCTCCGCGCCGCCGATCACCGGCACGGTGACGAGATACAGGTCGCTTGCCACCTGCGCCAGCGCCTGGTCTCCGCGCGGCGCCATGAGCACCAGCGACGCGGACGGTCCGTCACCCGGCCCCGTCGCGCCCGGCGGCCGCTGGCCGTTCACACGCAGGTGCGTCTTGAGGTCGGTGCCGTCCCAGCGCATCGAGACCAGCCCGCGCCCGCCGCTGTACATATAGATGCGGGTGGAGTCGGCCGTGAAATGCGGTGCCTGGAGCCCACCTGATGGTGAGACGAGCGTGGGATCGCCGCCGGCCACCGGCACCCAGACGATATCCTCCACGCCGCCCGGCACGCCGCCGCCCAGGGCTTCCGCGTACGCACGCGCCGGTCCGCGCAGCGCCACGATGCGCCGTCCGTCCGGCGACCACACCGGCTGCTGGTAGAACGCCGCGCGTCGCGTGAGGCGCTCCGGGCGTCCCCGACCGTCCGCGCGCACCCGGTACAGGTGCCCGCCGTCCGCGTTGGTCCAGGTCGTGTAGGCAATCCACTGCCCGTCCGGACTCCACGCCGGCTGAAACTCGCCCATCTCCATGGTGGTGAGCCGGCGCGGCGTGGGCACGGCCGTTCCCGCCTGCGTCACGCGCGACCCGTTGGCGTCCGCCAGCACGGGCGTCGTGGGCACCGGCGGCAGGTCCATGATGTGCAGCCGGTCCATCGCCGTGAACGCCATGCGACGTCCGTCAGGGCTGGGCACGCCGTCGCGCGTCTGCTTGACAATGAAGACGGTGGAATCGCTGATCGGATACTGGAAGTGCACCGCCGGCCCCATGGCATGCACCACGTCGGCCTCGAACGGAATCTCCTGCGGTGCGCCGCCGGCGATCGGTGCCATCCACAGCTTGCCGTTCCAGGTGGCGACCAGAAAGCGGGAGTCCGGCGTGAAGCTCATCCCCGGGTAGACGTCCAGCGTGGCGCGCGATTCCTGGTCGTCGCGCTGCACGTTCTCCACGAGCCAGCGCTCGTCACCCGTTTCGAGATCGCGGATGCGTAGCGACGTCTTGTCCACGTCCCGCGTGCCGTAGACCATCCAGCGGCCATCGCGCGACAGGGTGGGGCGGAACGCGGAGCCGTAGCGGAAGCTGCGAATACTCGACTGCCCGGTCTCGCGATCGTACACGTAGAGCTGGTAGTCACTCATTGCGGTGTTGTAGATCCACGAGCCGCGGCGCTGTGCGTACCAGAGGTAGCGCGTGTCCTTGCCGAACGCGGGGCCCTGCTGGCGAAGCACGTCGGCCGTCCCCTGCCCCGGCGCCGGAATCAGCCGCTGTCCACTGCCGCCGTCCGCGTGGAACATGTGCAGCTTGGTGTTGCGCGCGACCACGATGTAGTTGCCGTCCGGCGTCCAGGTGGGCGATTCGTAGTTGCTGGTCTTGCCGCGCGAGACCTGGGTCGTGTCCTTCTTGTCGAGCGAGATGGTCCAGACGTTGTAGCCGCCGTCGCGATCGGAGACGAAGACGATTTTCTGGCCGTCCGGCGAGAAGCGCGGTTGCGCGTCCACGGCCATGCCGCGGGTGAGCGGCGTGGCGCGTCCCCCCGTGATGGGCATGGTGTAGATGTCGCCCAGCAGGTCGAAGGCGATGGTGCGTCCGTCGGGGCTCACGTCCAGCGACATCCAGCTGCCCACGCGTGTGGTGAACGTGGTGGTCCGCGTGGGGGCGAGCTGCAGCCCTTCCTGCATCGGGTCCTTCGGTGCCGCGCGTGGTCCGCCGCGCGCGAGCGCGGAGTCGGCGGGTTGCTGCGCCGCCGCGGCAACCGGACCGAGAAGGGACAGGAGGAGGAGTGCGCGCGCGGTACGGATCATCGGTCGGTCCCGAGGTCAGGGGTTCGCTACCATTTTACGGCGTGTCGCGCATGCGCGTAACCAGCACTCTGGGTTCTTTGCGCGCGTGGGGCGCCTGGGGCAGGCTGGTGCGGCGTCCACGCGGCGGACCACACTGCGAGGGCACACCCCGCTCCGCGCGCCACACAGCGTGCGTGCGCATTGCGCCACGTGGCGCGCGCGGTCACATTGCCCGCGGCCACTCCATCCGCCACGAATGCCAGCCACCCAATGTCCCGTGTGCTCGGGCACGCTGCCAGAAACAGCCAGCTTCTGCCCAAGCTGCGGCACGCCCACGCCGTCGTCCACCGTGCGCGCCACGGGGGCGAGCGCGTACGCGCCCCCCGCGGCCGAGCACGCGGCGGCGGAGCGGCGCCGCGCGCTCCAGGCCGCGATCGGTGACTCCTGCGAGGTGCGCGAGCTGATCGGTCGCGGCGGGTTCGCGGAGGTCTACGCGGGCTGGGACGTGCGACTCAAGCGCGAGGTCGCAATCAAGACACTGCGCGGCGACGTGTCGTCGCCCTCCCTGCTGGAGCGTTTTCAGCGCGAGGCCGAAGCGGTGGCGAAGCTCCGCCATCCGCACATCATCCCGATCTACAGCGTTGGCGAAAGCGGTGGCGTCGCGTACTTCACGATGCCCCGCATTTCAGGCGAGAGCCTCGGCGCGGCGCTGGAGCGCGAGAAGCGCCTCTCCATCTCGGAGGCGTGCCGCATCCTCTCCGAGGCCGCCGGCGCGCTCGAGGAGGCGCATCGCGCTGGAGTCGTACACCGCGACGTGAAGCCCGAGAACATCATGCTGGAGGGACGCGACCGCCGCGCGCTCGTGATGGACTTCGGCATCGCGAAAAACGCGGAATCGGGCGAGCATCAGCTCACCGGCACCGGGATGGTGATGGGCACGCCGCAGTACATGAGTCCCGAGCAGGCCGCCGGCGATCGCGCGATCGATCATCGCACCGACCAGTACTCCCTGGCGATGATCGGCTATCGCATGCTCGCGGGCCGGTTGCCGTTCGAGTCGGAGTCGGTACAAACACTGCTGGTCCAGCAGGTGACCCAGGCGCCGCCGCCGTTGCGCTCCCTGGCGTCCGATGTTCCGGAAACGGTGGCGTCCACGATCGAGCGGGCGCTGTCCAAGAATCCCAACGACCGGTTTCCCTCGCTCGCCGATTTCGCCGCCGCGCTGTCCGCCGCTCGCGAGATCTCCGGCGCCGCGGTGCCCGCGCGTCGCCACACGGTGTCGCTCCCCGATCGCATTGCCCGCATGCGCGCGCTGCTCCCCGGGTGGGCCCACCCACTCACGCTCGGGACCCTCGTAGCCGCCGTGGCGCTCATCGTGATCGCGCCGCGGAATACGCCGCCGGTAGTGCTGGAGATTGCCGCGCAGCGCGATGAGGCGCTTTTCGCCGCACGCTCGCAGCTCGCAGACCGTGGCGTGGCCGGCCCCTTCGTGACTGACGTCAACGTGGAGAGCCGCACGGCCACCCATCGCTTCCTTCGCGAGACGATCGGGACGGATTCCATCGACGAGCTGGCCCGCGCCGGCGTGCCCATCTGGCTGTGGCACACACGCACCCGCGCGCGCAGCGGCGGACCCGCGTATCACATCGACGTGGCGGCCGGCGGCCGCGTGAGCCGGTTCGAGGAGAGCATTCATGACACGGCGACTGCGCCGACGCTTCCGCTGGCGGCCGCGGAGTCGCTCGCGGTCGCGGAGCTGGCCACCCGCGGGTGGGACGTGGCCGCGCTCGTCCGGCGGAGGGACTCGGTCGTCACCAGGCGCAATCGCACCGACCATTACCTCACCTGGCGACGCGCCGATCTCGTCATTCCCTTCCAGGCGACGGACACCGGAGTCGCGGCGGACACCGGATTCAGCCTGCTCCGCGTGCGAGTGAGCGGCGACCGGGTCACGGACTACCAGGAGTGGGTGCAGCCGGCGGCGTCGTACCGGCGGGAGTCGCAGCCAAGAGTGTTCGACGTCATTGGCGGGGTTGCGTCGTTCCTGCTTTCCTTTGGGCTCTTGGGAGGCGCGATCGTGTTTGCCATCGCGCGCCAGCGCCACGATTCACTCCAGTGGCGGCCGGCGCTTGTGCTCGCGGTGGGAATGCTCGCGCTCCTGGGAATTGCATCACTTCCGCGGGCCATCACGCAAGTGCAATTCTCGTCCGTGGGCGGCCAGCTGCCCAACTTCATCGCCATGGCCGTGATGGCTTGCATCATGCTTTTGCCACTCGTGGTCTTCACGTACGTGAGCGCTGAATCGCTGGCGGCGGAACGCGGCCTCTCTCTCATGGATGGGAGCGCGGATCTCACGCGCGGGCGCCTGGCGCCGGAGCTCGCGTCCGGCGCGGCGATGGGCGGGGCGCTGGGCGTGGTCCTCGCGAGCGTCGAAGCGCTCGGCACACAGGTCTCGCACCGGGTGCATGGCGCGTCGCTGGGCGAAGACCTTCCCACGGTACTTCGCTGGGGCGTGCCCCTCCCCGATCTGCTGCTGATGCTAGTCGTGGCGGTGGGGGTGGCGGTGGGTCTGTGCTTCCTGCAGGCGCTGATCTGGCGGCGCGCTCCGTCGCGGCTGCTGGTGATCCTCCTACCGCCGCTCCTTGTGGCCACGATGATTATCGGCGTCGACGACCTCACTATCGCCGACAAGGTGGTGGCCTTCGTCATGGTCGCCGTGATTTCCCTGGCCAACTGGCGCTATGGTCTCGTCGCGGCCGCGCTGGCGGTCTTCATCGGCATGGGGCTCAGCGAGTTGATCACGATGGCGGCAGCGACCGGCGCGTCATCGGCGGTGATGATATATGCGGCCGCGCTGGCCGCGCCCCTCATCCTCGGCCGCGTGGCCTACACGCGATTCGCCGCGACGAAGCGCTAGCGATCGGTCCGGCGACGACGGTGTCGCGCGAGACCCGCGCCGGCCACCAGCCACGTCACGCCGAGCGCAGCGAAGATCGGCGCCGCCGGACCGCTTGCCTGCTGCGCGGTCTCTTCGCCACGCTCACCGCCCTCATGCGACGAGCGCGACGCGTCCGACGGCTCCAGCGAGGCCTCCGTATTCACGTCGCCCTGCACTGCATCGGTCGCCGGTGCATTGGCGGCGACCAGCGTCTCTTGCGCGATCAGACGCTCGGCGTACACGGCATACTGGTCGGGAAACACCGCCACGTGGTAGTGCGGCGGCTTCCGCTCCCGCGTTGCGTCCAGCACGCCTGAAGCCTCCAGCCCCAGCAGCGCACTCTCCAGCCACACGCGGGCCATGATGTTCCCGGGCACGCGCAGGTCCACCGCCATGCCCGCCGGATGCACGGACAGCTTGTGCGCGTTGCGCGGCTGGCTGGACAACGGACGCGTGAGACTCGTGACCACGAGCTTCTCCCCCGTCGCCTCGTGGTACTGCTTCGCGAGACGTTCCACGAAGAGCCTCACCTCGGGACGCGCGTACGGGAACGACACCCGGTTCACCGTCAGGTAGTCGCTGTTGAGCAGGGCCTCCAGACGGTCCGAGCGCACGAATTCCCGCACCTGTGCCGGCGTGCGCAGGAATGTGTAGTCGTTCCGCAGCGCGGCCTGGTACTGGCGCACCATGGACGACATCGAGCCGCCGAGTTTGGCCTCAGCGGCGGCAAGGACTGCCGGAAAACTGGTGAGAAGCGCAAAGGCAACTGCTGCGCGGGCTCGTCTCGTCATCGTGGCGGGCTCCTGCGTTACGGCAACTACGGTGATTCGCACTCCGCAGTCTAACACCCGCCCCGCGCTGCTGAGTTCCCGTGTCACGAATTGCACGAGGGCGTCACGAGCGGCGCGAACGGACTACTGGCGAGCTGGCCCGCACGATTCCAGCGAGCCCAACGGTGGCATGGCGTAACGAGCGGGGCCGTCCCGGCCCGGCGGATTCAAGGCAGAGCGAACGCGACAATCGCGTCCGACGCACCCCACGTTTCGCCGTCGCCCCCCGCGGCGATGACGACGTACTGCCGGCCGTCCCCGCCACGATACGTCATCGGGGTGGCTTTGCCGCCGGCGGGGAGTTGCGCGCGCCAGAGTTCCCTCCCCGACTCGATGGCGAAAGCGCGAAACTGGCGGTCGATCGTCGCTGCCATGAATACGAGGCCACCGGCGGTCGCGATCGGCCCGCCGAGTTGCGGCGCAATGGGAGTCTCCCATGCTCGGGCACCGGTGTTGAGATTGATGGCCACGAGCGCGCCGGGCGGCTCCGGCGTGCACGAGATGCCCGGCGGCACAAAGAGGATCCTGCGACGCATGATGTACGGTGTGCCGCGCATCCGCGTGTCCTCGTAGCCGAGGCGGGACCGATCACGACGGAGCGAGTCGAGGTTGGCCGACGCCGCGGGGATGAGCTGCACCATGGCAGCCAGCCGGTTCACCGGGACTACGGCGATCTGGCGCGCCGGATCGAACGCGAGCCCACCCCAGTGCGCCCCGCCGATGTTCGACGGCAGGACGAGCGATCCCTCGAGCGACGGAGGTGTAAAGATGCCCTCATTCCTCAGGGGGCGCAGCATCGCCTGGCAGTCCGTGTTGTTGCTCACGCCATCCCACGCGTGCGGGCTGAGCGGCGGCAGCGCCGAGAACGGCTGGGTGGGCCACGCCTGCTCGCCCGGAATCGTGCTCGCCGGCACCGGCCGTTCCTCGATGGGAAAGAGGGGCACCCCCGACTCGCGGTGGAACACGAACATCATGCCGGTTTTCGTCGTGAGGATCACGGCGGGCTGCCCCTTCACCGTGGCCAGAAGCGGGGGCGAGGCGTTGTCGTAGTCCCACAGGTCGTGGTGCACGGCTTGGAAGTGCCAGACGACCTGCCCGGTGGACGCGCGCAGCGCCACGAGCGAGTTCGCGTAGTCGTTGCGTCCCAGCCGGTCGCCGCCAAAGTAGTCCGGGCTCGCGGAGCTCGTCGGGACGAACACCAGGTCGCGCGCGGGATCCGCCGCGATCACGCTCCACGCGTTGGCCGCGCCGGTGCGGTGCGCGTTGGGCCCCTGCCAGCTGCCGTACGCCGGATCCGCCGCGTCCTGCGGCACCGGGTCCCAGGTCCACCGCAGCGCGCCTGTGCGGGCGTCGTACGCCCGCACCTCTCCGCTGGCGGCGTCCGTGCGATTGTTGTCCGCCACCGCGGACCCCACGACGATCAAGTCGTTCACGATCGCTGGCGGCGACGTCACCTCGTACTCCTGGTGCTCGAATGGTGCGTTGCGCAGCGAGCGGCGCAGGTCCACCGTGCCGGCGCTTCCAAATTCCTGGACCGCTGTCCCCGTGGTGGCGTGGAGCGCAATCAGCCGCGCGTCCGTCGTCGCGACGATGATGCGGTCACGCCACGCGCTCACGCCGCGGCTGGTGAAGTCGCCAAAGCCGGCGCGCGGATCGATGCGTGCGTCCAAGCGCCAGCGCTCGCGGCCGGTCACCGGATCCAGCGCGATCACCTTGCCCAGCGGAGTGCCGATGTACATCGCGCCATTCAGCACGATCGGCGTCACCTCGAGCGAGCGTCGCCGGCTCCCCGTGGGGAGCGGCTCGCCGGTGTGGTACGTCCACGCCGGAACGAGCGTAGCGACATTGCCCCGGTGGATGTCCGCGAGGGGCGAGTAGCGCGATCCACCCGCGTCGTAACCGTACGCCGGCCAGTCAGACGGGGAAATCGCGTATGCACCCGGCAGCGGCGCGGGGCTGCTTGCTGGAGCCGTGACGCAACCGGAGAGCAGGAGTAGCGACAAGGGAAGGAAGCGCATGCCATCATCATGCACGACGTTCCCGCGGTGCGCAAAGCTCGCCGGATCGCCGCGCCGGGCGTAGTTTCGTCGCATGCACATTCGACTCGCCACCCTCGCCGTCGCCAGCGCGGCCACTGCCGCCACCGCGGCCGCACAGGTTCCCGGGCTCACGGGAACGCTCGTCATCACGAACAAATCTCCTTCCACGGCCACGATCATCGACGTGGGCAGCGGGCGCACACTCGCCACGCTCCCCACCGGACAGGGACCGCACGAGGTGGTGCTCTCCTCCGATGGACGCTTCGCCGTGGTTACGGACTACAGCGGGCAGCCGGGGAAGACGCTCACCGTCATCGATGTCCCCGCCGTGCGCGTCGCGCGCACCATCGACCTCGGCGCCTACACGCGCCCCCACGGCGTCGTCTTCCTGCCAGGCGACAGTCTCGTCGCCGTGACATCCGAAGCGAGCGGCAACGTGGTGGTGGTGAATGTCGTGGCGGGCACGATCAGCAGGGCGATCGCCACGCAGGGCAACGGCTCGCACATGGTGGGCGTCACTGCCAGCGGCGCGCTCGCGTATACCGGCAACATGCAGAGCCACACGGTCTCGGAGCTGGACGTGCGCACCGGACGCTTCGTGCGCAGTTGGCCCGTGCCGAACGTGCCTGAAGCCATCAACGTGACGCCGGACGGACGCGAGGTGTGGGTGGGCAGCAACGCCACGGGCCAGGTGAGCATGCTCGATGTGGCCACCGGCACCGTGACCACCGCGGCCGAGGGGTTCGGATGGCCGTACCGGGTGCTCTTCACGCCGGACGTGCGCACGGTGCTGCTCCCGGATCTGCGCGGCGAGGACCTGCGCTTCGTGGACCGCGCGTCCAGGCGCGAGCTGGGGCGGATCGCGTTTCCGGGCGGCGGACCGCAGGGAATCACGATCACGCCCGACGGGCGCTACGTGCTTCAGTCGCTGAGCCGCCAGGCGCGCGTCGCCGTGATCGACGCGCACGCGCGCACGGTGGTGGGGCATCTCGCCGCTGGCAACACGCCCGACGGCATCGCGTACACCACCCGTGTGATCGCCGCGATGCCGCGGAGCACCGCGCGTCCCGAGGACGTGGCCACGGTCGACGCAATCATTGCTTCGCTGTATGACGTGATCTCCGGCCCCGCCGGACAGAAGCGCGACTGGGACCGCTTCCATTCCCTGTTCGCCACCAACGCGCGGCTGATCCCCGCCGTGGGTCGACCGGACGGCTCGCGCGCGATTCGCACGCTCACGCCGGAGGAGTACGCGACCACGGCCGGGCCGCAGTTGGAGCGGAATGGCTTCTTCGAACGCGAGATCGGCCGGCGGGTGGATCAGTTCGGGGCGATCGCGCAGGTGTTCAGCGCGTACGACAGCAAGCGCACCGCGGCGGACAGCGTGCCGTTCGCGCGCGGCATCAACTCCATCCAACTCCTGAACGACGGCACGCGCTGGTGGGTGGTATCGATCTTCTGGGACAGCGAGCGCGCGGGCAATCCGATTCCCGAACGCTACCTCGGCCGGCCCTGAGCAACTCGTCCGGGTACTTTTGTGTGACCCCCAACTGACGATTCATGCGATTTGCGTCCGCCCCCCTCCTTGCCGCCTCGCTCGCGCTCGCGGCCTGCACTCCCGGCGCGCCCACCACCGCCCCCGCCCCGACTCCGGCGCCCGCCGCGCCGGCACGTCCGCTCACCGAAGCGCCGGTGAACTGGCACCTGCTGGACGCCGCGGAAGGGGTTCCCGGCATCTCGCTGCTCCGGGCCGAGCGTGAACTGCTCGCGGGCAGGCAGCCCGCGCGCACTGTGGTGGTCGCCGTGATCGACAACGGTGTGGACACCGCGCACGCGGCGCTGCGTGGCCGCCTGTGGCTGAATGCGGACGAGACTCCCGGCAACGGCCGCGACGACGACGGCAACGGGCTCGCGGACGACATGCGTGGCTGGAACTACATCGGCGGCCGCGACGGCCGCAACGTGAATCAGGACACGTACGAGGTCACGCGCCTGGCGGCCATGTGCGACCGGCCGGCCGCGCGCGACTCGATCCCGCCGAGATATCGCGGCCGGTGCGAGGAGATCCAGGCATCGTTTGCGGAACGGCGCGGCGAAGCCGAGCAGGTGATGATGCAGGTGCGGCAGATCGACGGACTGCTGGCGCAGATTCTCCCGATCCTGCGCCACGCGCACGGAAACGATTCGCTCACGCGCGAGCTTGTGCAGCGGATCACGCCGGCGAACGATACCGTGCGGCAGGCGCGGGAGCTGTACCTCCGACTCGCAGCGGCAGGGATCACGCCGCAGGACGTGGACGAGGCAAAGAAGGCGTACGGGTCCCAGCTGGAGTTCGGGTACAACAAGAGCTTCGACCCGCGTCCGATCGTGGGGGACAACTATCCCGACGCGTCCGTGCGCGTGTATGGCAACGCAGATGTCACCGGGGCAGACGCGGGACACGGCACCCACGTCGCCGGCATCATCGCCGGCGGGCGCGACGGCGGCGGCACGGGAATCCTTCCCTCCGCGCGGATCATGGCCCTCCGCGTGGTTCCCGACGGCGACGAGCGCGACAAGGACATCGCCAACGCGATCCGCTACGCGGTGGACCAGGGCGCGCGCGTGATCAACATGAGCTTCGGCAAGGCGTACAGCCCGTACAAGGAGCTGGTGGACGCGGCGGTGAAGTACGCCGACGAGCGGGGCGTGCTGATGGTGCACGGCGCGGGCAATGACGGCAACGATCTCGCGAAAGCCGAGAGCTTTCCGACGCCCGTCTACGCGGACGGCGGGCGCGCCGTGAACTGGATCACGGTGGGCGCCACGTCCTGGAACGGCCGCGACAGTCTCGTCGCGAGCTTCTCCAACTTCGGCAAGGCGCAGGTGGACGTGTTCGCGCCGGGCGTGGACATCTACAGCACGTACCTGAACGGCGGCTACAAGAAGGAGAGCGGCACGAGCATGGCGAGCCCGGTGGTGGCCGGCCTCGCCGCGCTGATCATGTCATACTACCCCACGCTCACGGCCACGGACGTCCGGCGGGTGATCACGGAATCCGCGGTGCGGCGCGTGGACCAGATGGTGGTGCGCCCCGGCGCGGAGGGTGGGATGGTGAAGTTTGGCGACCTGTCAGTCACCGGCGGCATCGTCAACGCGTACGCGGCGCTGCGGCTCGCCGAGCAGCTCTCATCGACTCGCCCGTAGCGCGCGACGCGGATGGCATCCGGAAAACCCGTCTGGCTGGACGGTCCCATTGCGGGGGTGCCTGCACTGCTGCAACCGGTGGCGCACGCGCTGCTCGAGGCGGCGGAGGACGTGCAGGCGGTGCTCCCGACGTTGTCAGTCGAAGCGCTCTGGGCCCGGCCGGCAAACGTCGCGTCCGTCGGCTTTCATGTGAAGCATGCGATGGGCAGCCTGGACCGCCTGTTCACGTATGCGCGGGGCGAGTCCCTCAGTGGCCCGCAGTTGGCCACGCTCGCCGCCGAGAAGACGCTGGACGGCACGGCCGGGACGGGGGGGGGGCAGCTTGCGGCTGAATTCGCCGCGGCCGTCGATCGCGCGATCGAGCAGCTCAAGGCGACGTCGGAGCACGAACTGCTCGAGCCCCGCGAGGTGGGGCGGGCAAAGCTTCCGTCCAACGTCCTGGGCCTCCTCGCGCACGCAGGCGACCACACCTATCGGCACGTGGGCCAGCTGATCACGACTGCGAAGTTGGCCCTCGGGCGCCAGGGAACCTAGCTGGATCGCTCCACCGCTTCGATCGCGCGGACGAGCCGCTTGCGCGCGTCTTCCGCGACCGGCCGGATGCGGGTGTTGCCGGTGATGTCCATCGCCTCGATCGGATCCATCACGGCGATGACGCTCTTGCCCGGCTCGTCGGCCGCGTAGACGATCACGTTGCACGGCAGCAGCAGCCCGATGCCGATCTCGGCGCTCAGGGCCTGGTGCGCGAGCGCGGGGTTGCACGCGCCGAGAATGATGTACGGCCGGAACTCCACGTCGATCTTCTTCTTGAGCGTGGCCTTGACGTCGATCTCCGTGAGGACGCCAAACCCTTCGGCCGCCAGCGCGCCACGAATGGCCTCGACGGCCTTCTCGTAGGGCAGGTCTACCGTTGCTCCGATGCCGTACTGCGTGGTCTGCTCCGCCATGGCGATTCTCCGGTTGCTGGGAGCGCTAGCGCTTCGCGCGTTGATACGTACCCATCAATTCCGCGCTGGCCAGCACATGCCCCTGCATCTTCTCGACCACCACCGCCTTGTTGGCCCCGGCGAGATCACCCAGGAGTGTGTCGAGCGCATACAACCTGAAGTAGTAGCGGTGGCGTCCAATCGGCGGACAGGGCCCGCCGTACCCCCTGGGCTTCGAGTCACCCTGCCCATCGCGCGCGCCCGCGGGAGTCGCGCCGCCCTGTGCGATCGACATGACCGACGCTGGAATGTCGAAGAGCACCCAGTGCACCCAGGTCATCTTCGGCGCCGCGGGATCCGGCGCGTCGGGGTCGTCCACGATGAGTACGTAGCCCTTCGTCCCCCCCGGCGCTCCCGTCCAGTCAAGCGCGGGCGCGATGTCGTCGCCGTCGCAGGTGTACAGGCCCGGGATGGAACCGCCGTTCGCGAATGCGGGGGATGTGAGAATCAGGGACATGTGCCGGCGGTGCCGGGCGATGCGCGGCGGCAGGCAGCGCGCCTCGCCGCCCTTACTCCTGCGCGGCGGGCTTCAGCGGAGTGAGCGACCGGTAGCGCGTGGCCGCGGACAGCCGGCTCCAGCGATCCCACGCGTCCATGAGCTCGGCGGACCCGCGCATCATGTTGTACTTGTCGCCGCGCAGCTTCTTCTCTCGCTTCTCCAGCACGTCGAATCGGCCGCGCTGGCGCTGCTCCAACTCGAGGAGATCCGTATCGGTCAGTGTTTCGATCCAGGTCGAACTGATGCGTTCCGGTAACACTCTCATAGACTCTCCTCTGCGCCCCACGACATATGGGGCATGTCTCAATCTACACGCGCGGCCGATGCCGAACCGGAAAATTCATGGTCCGAGGTACTTGCGCGCGGCGGCGGCCTCAGGCAGTGCCGCGTCTGCCTTGCGCACCACATCGAGCAAAAGCGTGTAGTGCTTCCGCGCCGCCGCGGCATCGCCCGCGGCTTCGGCCGCGCGCGCGGCGCCGTACAGCGAACGCAGCCGCCGCGGTTCGCTCACCATGGTCTTCTCGTACTCCACCTGGGCTTCCTTCGCGCGCCCCATCTCCATGAGCATGTCGCCGAGCAGCTCACGTGCGGGGATCAGCGGGCCCGGCGTCACGGGATGCTTCTCCACCGTTTCCTCGCGATCCACCGCCGCCCGGGCGAGCGCAAGCGCCTGGTCCCGATCGCTGGCGAACAGGATCCACGCGGATGCGGCAAGCTTCTGCGCGCCCACGAGCGTGGACCAGTAGCCGTCGTTCGCCGCGCGGAGCCGGGATTCCATCGCAGCCAGCGAATCCACGTCTGCGGTGGCGCGCGCCACGTCACCCGAGCGCGCCGCGCCAAGGGCCCTGGCAAAATAGGTGAGCGCGCTCACATAACTGGATTCCTGCGCCCGAGGTTCGAGCGCCGCCGCGTCGCGCCAGGCGCTCCGCTCGAGCGACACACGCGCGCGCATGGCGACGAAGTTGTAGCCCAGCGACCGTCCGTAGAACTGGTCCGTGCTGGACACGGCGCGATTCACCACCTCCTGCGCGGCACGCACGCGGCCCTGCTGAAGGTAGGCGTAGACCATGTAGTCCATGGGATGCACGGCGGCGTTGGAATCCGGTTCCGCGCGCGCCGAGCGGATGTTCGTCTCGATGGACTCGTCCCAGTGCCCGAGCCGGGTGAAGATGTGCGACGGCATGTGCAGCGCGTGGGGCGCATCCGGCGCGATGCCGGCGTACGCCTTTGCCGCGGCGGCGCCGCGCATGGCGATCGGCGGCGCGTCGTACGCGTGGATCAGGTAGTGCGCGAGTCCCGGATGCCTGGGGTGCGTGTCGAACAGCGGCTGCAACAACTCCGCCGCCATGATCTGTCCCGCGAACGTCTTGTCCGTCGGCGGCGCGTTGGCGACCACGGTGCGGGCATAGAAGATCGTGGCCTCCATGTCGTCCGCATGCATGGTCCGCAGCGCGTGGAAGGCCTGCTCGTGCGCCTTCATGCGCGTCATGTGATCGCGCGTCGCGTGATCGCGGTAGTAGGCCAGCACCGCGTCGGCGTACATCTGCTCCCGGTGGCTGGCGCGCGCCGACAGCGCCTTCGCCCGCTCGGCGAGCACCAGCCCGCGGCTCTGCCGTTGTGGACTCGGAGCCATGCGGGTCATCGGATTGCCCATGAGCGTCATGGCGCTTCCCCAGTACGCCATGGCGCAGGTGGAATCCGCCGCGGCGATCTGCTCGAACGCGTCGCTGGCCGCCTCGAACCAGAACGAGTGCAGCATGGCCACCGCCCGTTCGAATCGGGGCTGGATGCCGGGGGCGCAGCTGACGGCGAAGGACACATTCCCCACCGTGGCCGGGTCGCCGGCGGGGTGGACGTGATCCTGCGCGAGCGCTGGCGAGGAGAGGACGGCGGCGACTAAGAGGACGCGACGCATGAACGGGCTCCGGCTGATGAGGGAACCCGTGAAATATGCGACTTGCGTCGTGCCGGCGGGAGGTCGGTCAGTCCGCCCGCATCGCCTCCAGCGGGTCCACCCGCATCGCCCGCCTCGTCGGAATCATGCAGGCCGCCGCCGCCACGGCCGCGATCGTCACCGCCACAGCGCCGTAGGTGAGCGGGTCAGACGGAGACACGCCGTACAGCAGCGAGGCCGTGAGACGCGAGAGCGCGTACGCGCCGCCGATGCCGATCACGATGCCGATCAGCGCGATGCCCAGTCCCTGCCCCAGCACCAGCCGCACCACCTGGCCGCCGCCGGCGCCCAGCGCGATGCGAATGCCGATCTCGCGCTGGCGCTCCGTCACCATGTACGAGAGCACACCGTACGTGCCGATCGCCGCGAGCGCGAGCGCCACCGCGGCAAAGATGCCCAGCAGCAACGACAGGAACCGCTGCCGCGTGACGGACGCGCCCACCACGTCCTCGAACGTGCGCAACTGCACGATGGGAAGCGCGGGATCCATCTCGCGCACCGCCTGCCGGATACCAGACGCCAGCGCCTCGATCGGACGCGTGGACCGCAGCACGACGTTCATCTGGGTGGGGGCACTCCCCGCAATGCGCGGAGCCTGGTCGTAGTAGAAGTACAGCTCGGTGCCAGCCGGCGCGTCCAGCCCGCCCTGCTTCACGTCCTTCACGACGCCGATGATGGTGAACCAGGTTTGTTCGCGCGTGACGAACGGATTGAGCCGCTTCCCGATGGGATCCATGTCGGGGTAGAAGCGCTTCGCGAGCGCCTCGTTCACCACGACCACCGGCCCGCCGGCGGCATCGCCCTCGTTGAAGACCCGGCCGTCCACGAGCGGAATGCCCATCGTGCCGAAGTAGTCGCCGAACACCGTCTGGTAGTAGTCCACGTTCTCGATGGGCCCGTCCGATCCCGGCACGAACGTGTAGTCCTCGAAGTCCGTGTCGTTGGCATTCACCTGCCTGAACGGCGGCAGCCCCGTCATCGCGCCGGCGCTCTGAACGCCGGGGATCTGCTCGAGCTTGCGTCGCAGGTCGCCGTGCAACGTCACCCGGCGCTGCGCCTCGGGATACGCGGCGGGCGGCAACACCAGGCCGAACGTGACGCGGTTCGCCGGATTGAACCCGGCGTCCACGCTGGTGAGCTTGTCGAAGCTCCGGATGAGCAGTCCCGCGCCAATCACGAGCATCACCGCCAGCGCGATCTCCGCGATCACCAGTCCGCGCCGCACGCGGTTGCGCCCCGCGTTGGCGGTCGTGCGAACACCGCCCTCCTTGATGGCCTGGCTCACAGCCTTGTCTCCCATGTGCAGCAGGGGCGCCAGGCCGAAAACGAGCCCCGTGGCCACGGCCACCGCGAAGGTGAACCCGAGCACGATGGGATCGAGGGTGATTTCCGTTGCCCGCGGAATGCTGCGCGGGTTGGCCGCGAGCAGTGCCTGGAGTCCCCAGTACGCGAGCGCGAGTCCGAGCAGTCCGCCCAGCACGGAGAGCACCACGCCCTCAGCCATGAACTGCCGCAGAATGCGCGTGCGCCCCGCGCCCAGCGCCGTGCGCACCGCGAACTCCTTGTGCCGCGACTCGGCGCGCGCGAGCAGCAGGTTCGCCACGTTTGCGCAGGCGATCAGCAGCACCAGCAGCACCGCGCCCTGGAGCACCCAGAGCGCGCGCTTCACGTTGCCGATGACGTCGTCGCGCAGCGGCGTCATCTGCACCCGGTGCGTGGAATCATTCGGCACGTGCCCGGTGGCGGCGATCTCGCGCCAACTCCGGAGCAACGTGAGCAGCTCGGCGTTCGCCTGCGACTCGCTCGAGGCGGGCGCGAGCCGTCCCACGAGATAGAGAAAGTGCGACCCGCGGTTCTGCCGGTTCGCCGGATCGAGCCCCAGCGGCGCCCAGAGCTGCGCACCAGCATCGTGCAGGTCGAATGCGGGCGGCATGACGCCCAACACGGTGCGCGGCGTTCCCTGCACCTCGATTCGCTTGCCCACCACCGCGGGATCCGACGCGAAGCTTCGCGTCCACAGCTCGTGCGACAGGACCACGACGGGATCCGCGTTGGGAATGTCGTGCTCCTCGGTGAAGGTGCGGCCGACCACCGGGTTCACGCCGAGCACGCTCCACATGCTGGCCGTCATGAAGACCGTGTTGACGCGCTCCGGCTGATCCCCCTCGCTGACGTTCATGGCGCCGGTGGTGTACGCGCCCATGTGCGAGAAGGCCTTCGTGCGTTCCTTGTATTCGAGGTACTCCGGCGGCGACACCCAGAACCGGTTGAAGCTCAGCGAAGTGAACTGGCTGGTGATGAACATCAGCCGGTCGGATTCGGGGTAGCCGAGCGGCTTGCGGACCACGCCGTTGATGACCGAGAAGATCGCGCTGTTGGCGCCGATCCCAAGCCCGATGGTAAGGATGGCCAGGGCCGCGAAGCCTGGCGATCGGCGCAGCAACCGCAGCCCGTATCGGAGATCCTGCAGCGTGGTCTCGAGCCAGACGCCGCTGCGGCGCTCCTTCACCTCTTCCGTGATCCGATCGGCGCTGCCTGCTTCGAGGCGGGCCTGTCGGCGTGCGTCATCTGGGGACATGCCCATGCGGATTTTCTCGTCGGTGAGGAGTTCGATGTACGACTGCACCTCGGCGTCGAGATCCTGATCGACGGAGGCGCGGTTCAGGAGGTTGCGGAGAAAGGACATCGTCACGTCGCGGCGAGGGCGAAGCGGATGGCCACGGCGATCCGCTGCCACGTGCCCACCTCCACGTCCAGCTGGCGGCGGCCGGCGGCGGTGAGCTTGTAGTACTTGGCCCGGCGGTTGTTCTCGGAGAGCCCCCAGGAGGACGCGAGCCACCCCGCGTCCTGCATCCGGTGCAGCGCCGGAAAGAGCGACCCTGGCTTCACCTGGAATGTGCCGCGCGTGATCTGCTCGATGCGGCGGGACGCCCCAAGCCCGTGCAACTCGCCGAGGGCCAGCGACTTGAGGATCAGCAGGTCCAGCGTGCCCTGGAGCAGGTTGGTGGGCGCCACGGTCTTCCCCGTTGAGGTTCAGGCACCCTACGGGGCGGGGCCCTATAGAGTGTCAATAGGAAGACACCTGTCCGCGACGAATGGTTGCGGGCGGCCGGCCCATCACCTAACCGTCGATGGCCTGGATGTCGACCGTCGCGGCGCCGGCGTCATAACTGACGTTCACCTGCCACGCCTGGCAGCACACCGGGCAGTCCTCGACATACCGCTGCGAGGCGCCTCCGCCGGGATCCACTCCGATCGTGACCTCCTCGGCGCAGTACGGACAGAGCACCGTTGCCTCCGTGTCGGCGGTACCGTCGCCGGTGGGAAAGTCGTCGTCGAGGGGCATGTCTGGATGATACCTCAACCCCGATCCCGCGGCGAAGGACGCCAGTGTCCCGTCACTGGTGGCCTCGGTATATTCGCGCCATGCTCACGATTCTCGCAACGGCGATGCTCCTGACGGCGCCGGTGGCGCAGCACACCGACTCGCTGCGCGCCCGCGTCGAGGCGCGCATCGCGCGGGTTCCGGGAGCGATCGTCGGCGTGTCGTACCTCGATCTGGCGTCCGGCGACTCCCTGCACGTCAACGCGGACACGAGCTTTCACGCGGCGAGCACGATGAAGGTGCCGGTGATGATCGAGTTCTTTCGCCAGGCGGATCGCGGCGAGCGGTCGCTCGACGAGCGGATGCTCCTCGTCAACGAGTTCACGTCCATCGTGGACGGCTCGCCCTACTCGCTCACGGAGGGTGACGACTCCGACTCCCTGGTGTACCGGCGCGTGGGACAGCGCGTGCCGGTGCTCGAGTTGCTGGAGCGGATGATCATCCGGTCCAGCAACCTGGCGACGAACGCGCTCATCGAGACCGTGGACGCCAGGAAGGCCAACGCCACGGCGCGCGAGCTTGGCGCGCGGAGCATGAAGGTCCTGCGCGGCGTGGAGGACCTCAAGGCGTACGAGCGCGGGCTGAACAACACGACGACCTCGCGCGACCTGGCCGCGCTGTTGCGCGCCATCGAGCAGGGGCGCGCCGCGTCGCCCGCGAATACCCGCGCCATGCGCGACATCCTGCTGCGGCAGGAGCACAACGGCGAGATTCCCGCCGGGCTGCCGGCCGGCACGCGCGTGGCGCACAAGACGGGGTTCATCACCGCCATCCTGCACGACGCGGCGATCGTGTACCCGGAGGGGGGCACGCCGTACGTCCTGGTGGTGTTGACGGGAGGGATCAGGGATCGGGACGTGGCGCGGGAGCTGATCCGGGACCTGTCGCGCATCGTGTACGAGCGCCGGCATCACTGAGCGGCTGACTACAGGGCGAGCTTCACGATTCTCGCCACCCACCGCATCATCCATCCCGGCATCGGCAGCAGCCGTTCCAGCTCCACGTCACTCTCGATCCACGTGGAGCGCGCCATGGTATAGTACAGATCCACCAGTCCCGCCGACGCCTGCGGCCCGGACACCAGGAGCGTGGCCTCGCCGTCCAGCATGATGCCGCGCGGATCCTGGTTTTGCGTTCCCACGCTGAAGTAGAAGCTGAACCGTTTGCGTTCCGCCTCGGGAATCGCCTCCTCGTACCCGCGCAGCACTTCGTCCGCGTCCCGCAGCGCGCTCGAGTCCACGTCCGGCGTAGTCCAGCTCATCTGGTCGGCGAACGTGCTGCTCCGCCGCGACTGCGCCTGCATCGTCCGCAGCAGCACGTTTTCCCATCCGGGGCGACGCACGAGCGCCTGGATCGCGCCGGGCCGAGCGACCATCTGCGCCTTGGAGTGCAGCTTGGGCATGCGCGGCGTCTGGTCCGTGGCGATGTCGCTGGCACCGCGGCCGTCGGCCTCCGTCTGTACAAGCGCGCGGTCCATCACCGCCAGCGTCGCGTCGTCGAACGGAATCAGTTCGCGGATCCATGGCGCGCGGCGCAGTCCCTCGCGCACCTCGGCCACGCGTCCCGCCACGTCGGTGACCTCCGTGGCCGACGCGTACAGTCCCACGCGCAGTTCTCCGCCGGTGCGCGCGAACTGCTCGGCCAGTCGCTCGCGCACCTGGAGCAGCCGCTGCATGACCACGTGTATCCGCGCGATCACCGGCGCCTGCTGGTTCGGACTGTTCGCCTTCGACGGCGCGATCACGTAGACCCTGGCACCGCGCGCCGCGGCGCCCGCGAGCATCGCGGCCCACGTCTCGCTCAGCCACAGCGCATCGGGCACGATGATGACGCTTCCGGGGGGCGCCAGGTTGTACATCATCGCACGCGCCACGCTCGACTCCTTGGCCCCAAAGCCCGACTCGTTGTGCAGGTGGAGCGCGCGTCCAACGTAGTCCGGATCCTCCCCCTCCCCGTTGCCGTCCGCCGTCGGCACGCGGAGCGGCGCGGGAATATCGTCGGGCGCCATGCCGTTCGTGATCAGCGCGCGGCGCGCGGCGTCCCGCACCTCCAGCGCCGCCGGACCGCGAATCCGGTAGCCGCGATCCTCCCACGTCGCACTGGCGTAGTGCTCCCCGATGCCCACCCCCATCAGCATCATCGCGCCACGATACGGATCGGACTCCGTCACGTCGTAGAACATCACCTTGCGATGATCGCGCATGACGGCGTCCGGCACGAACGGCCAGGTGGGCACGATGCGGTGGCTGCGAAACGAAAAATCCGCCCGGTTCAGGATGTTGACGTGCACCCTCACGTCACGCGGGTCCACGCGGGAGGCCGCGACCGCCGCGCGCAGTTCCGCCTGCCGCTCCCGCAACCGCGCTTCGCGCTGCGCGTTGTCTCCTGGCAGCTTCATGTCGGCGCTCAGCGGATTCTCCAGGATGGTCATCCACAGCCGCCCGTTGCGCTGCGCGTAGTAGTACTGGTCCAGCAGGATCATGTACGCCGGCAGGCGTCCCACGCTGTCATGGCGCTGCACTGCGGCGGTGAGCGCCGGCAGGTAAGCGTCCACCACCATGGTGTAGCCGACTTCATCCAGGGCCCTGGTATCGTCGCGCTGCCCGGTGAAGTCGTGCGTCCACAGCACGTGATAGTCGCGCGCCGCGTAGAGGGAGCGCGCCACCTCCAGCGGCAGGTCGGAGCTTCGGAGATACGTGAGCGCGTTGCGGTCCGTGAACGGCCGGCCGACCGCGTGCTCGATCAGCGCATCGACCTCCGATTGCTCGTCATACTCGTCCGTCCGCAGTGCGAGCTGGAGCGGCAACCACACCAGCCGGGAATCCTTCCACTGCGCCAGCAGGTTGGCGTGCACCCGTTCGACGATGCGCAGCCAGCGCGCGTGCACGCTGGCCACGGCGACACGGGCATCGCCGCCCAGCGTGGTGGAATCCCGCAGCCAGTCGCTGAATCGCGTGTGCGCGCTGGACGTCAACGACCGGATGCTGGACGCGTGCTCCTTCACCTGGCCGAACAGCGAGTCGTACGGCAGGAGCACGTCGTGGAGCAAGCCGAGGCGCGCGCGATGCGTGATGCCCTTCGCGAGCACCAGGTTGCCCGCCGCCGCGCCGAAAGCCTCGTCCAACCCGCGCTCGTACGTCAGCATCGCTGCCGCGAAGCTCTCGCCGTAGCGGATGCGCGCGGTGTCCTCCGCGAACAGGTTGGTGTACGCAAGGATCATCGCGGACGCGCGCTCGACGGCATCGAGGGCCACGTTCGCCTCCGGCGGCTCCGCGCCGACGAACAGTGGGCGGCGGCTGGCGGCAGCGGGTTCGCCGACATCCACGTCGGCGCGACGCGTCCTTCCGAGCCATGGCTGCCCGAGCGGCACGTGCACGCCGATGGACAGCGCATCCCGGCGCGCGGGCACCCAGTCCAGCCGCAGCATCGTTCCGCTGCCCAGCAGTCCGCCGCGCCGGATCGCGGTCTGGAAGCTCAGCACGGCGTCAACGGCATCGCGGCCGTTCCAGTCCACGCCGGCGGCGAGTCCGAGTGCGCGGCTGGTCGCAAGCAGCCGCGCGCCGGGCCGCGCATCGCGGACGCCCGCCACATACGCCTCGCCCGCCACACCGAAGAGTCCGGTGACCGGATTCTTCAGTGGCCGGTGCACGCCGGCCGCGAGCGCCGGCTGCCAGTCACCTGGAGCCGCGCGAAGCGCGCTGGGCATCGCGTACGGCTCCCACCGCGGGGGCTGGCCCATGGACCGGATGGGCGCGTCCTGCGAAACGGCCGCGCCCGCCACGATGGCGGACGCGAGCACAATGAACGAAATCGCGCGAGTCACGCGCGGCGTCAACTCAATAACCGTTCCTGTAATGCGGGAAACGGAGCAGGCAGAGAGTCGTCGTGTATATGAAGTGCACGGTGAGCGCGGCCCTCAAGGCAGTGCTCGCCAATGGCATTACCGTAGTCCAGGGTAGCACCATGCAGAGTGTCCTCGCGCATCGGCGTCTCATCGCGCCGGGTATGTTCGCCGTGGCCGTCTTCACGCTCGCCGCTTGCGGTGACGCACTGGGCCCTGCCACGCCGACGATGTCGAATGGCGATGTCGAACCAGGACCTCCTTCGTCCACGCCCGTGACGAACGCGAACCCGATCGCGGGCGCCTCGTTCTACGTGGATCCGTCATCCAGGGCGCGCCGCACCGCCGACGACTGGCGCGCGTCCCGCCCGTCCGACGCCGCGCAGATGGACAAGATTGCCGCCCAGCCGAACGCGAAGTGGTTCGGGAACTGGAACACCGACGTCCGCGGCGACGTGGCCAGCGCGGTGGACGTCATGGCATCCGCCGGCGCAACGCCGGTCCTCGTGGCGTACAACATCCCGCTACGGGACTGCGGTTCCTACTCGGCCGGCGGCGCCGCCAACCCGGAGGGATATCGCAAGTGGATCAGCGACTTCGCCGCCGGCATCGGCGTCCGCAAAGCGGTGGTGGTCCTCGAGCCGGACGCGCTCGGCGGCATGGACTGCCTGTCGGCCACGCATCAGTCCACGCGCACGGAGCTGCTCCGGTACGCGGTGGACGCCTTTCGCGCGGGCGGCGCCACGTCGGTCTATATCGACGCGGGCAACTCGCGCTGGCATTCCCCCGCCACGATCGCCGCGCGCCTGATGGCGGCGGGCATCGAACACGCCGCCGGCTTCTCGCTGAACGTGTCGAACTTCTTCACCACGGCGGAGGAGTCTGCCTACGGCGACGCGATCTCCGCCCTGGTCGGCGGCAAGCACTACCTGATCGACACCAGCCGCAATGGGAACGGCCCCACGGCGAACGCCCAATGGTGCAATCCGGACGGGCGCGCCCTTGGCGAGCGCCCCACCACGGCCACCGGCAACCCGCTGGTGGACGCGTATCTGTGGATCAAGGTGCCGGGCGAATCCGACGGCAGTTGCAACGGCTATCCCAACGCGGGCGTCTGGGTGCCGGAGTACGCGCTGGGCCTCGCGCAGCGCGCGACGTACTGATGTGAGTCCTCGGCCGGGGGACGCCTTCGCAGCCTACAAGCGCGAGCGAAGGAATTCAGGCGTGTAGGGCTGCAGATACTGCGTGAGCAGCCGCATCATGTCGGTCACCATCAGGATCCCGGTGAGGATCAGCAGCACGCCCGCGATCCGTGTGGCCCACAGCATGACCCTCCGGTACTTCACGAACAGGTGCATGAAGCGGTCGATCATCAGAGCCGCGAGCACGAACGGCACTGCGAGTCCCAGCGAGTACGACAGCAGCAGCACCAGTCCGCGATTCAGGTCCGCGGAGCTTGCGGTAAAGGTGAGCACCGCGCCGAGTATGGGCCCGATGCACGGGGTCCATCCCGCCGCGAAGGCCATGCCCACGAACACCGTGCCCAGGTATCCCAAGGGCTTGTTGGCCACGTGCAGCCGCCGCTCGCGCGCGAAGAACCCCAGGTTGAACACCCCGAGCAGGTACAGCCCCAGCACGATCACGATCACGCCACCGATGCGTCCCACCCAGTCGCGGTTGTATCCCATCAGGCGGCCGAGCGTGGTGGCGGTGGCGCCGAGCGCGAGAAAGATCAGCGTGAAACCGGCGACGAACAGCAGCGAGTGCACCAGCGCGATCCGCCGCGAACGCTGCACGTCCTCCAGCGACAGTCCGGTGATGAAGGTGACGTAGCTGGGGATCAGCGGCAGCACGCACGGCGACAGAAAGCTCAGGAGGCCCGCGCCGAAGCTGATCGCGATACCTACGGTGGCGGAATCGTCCATGCTACTCCCCGAGCGCGCGTTCGATCGCGGCGGTGAGCGCCGTGTCCCCCGCCTTGACCGGCCCGGTCTTGCGCCACAGGAGCACGCCGTCCCTGTCAATGAGGAACGTGGTGGGAACGCCCACCAGCAGGTATCGCGTGGAGATGCGATCGTCCGGATCGAGCCACACCGGATAGTTCATCGCGAACTCCGTCATGAACGCGCGAACGTTGTCCTCCGCGCCGCCGGCATCCACGCTCACCCCCACCACCTCGAAGCCGCGCGGGTTGTACTTCGCGTGCAGGTCGCGCAGCTCGGGGATCTCGTCGCGACAGGGATGGCACCAGGTGGCCCAGACGTTCAGCAGCACCACCGTGCCGCGCAGTCCGTCCAACGACACGGAATCGCCCGACATCGCCACGGCGCTGTAGGCCGGTGCCGCGCGGCCCACCTCCACCCGGGCGGACCCGCCGTCCCCGGACCGGCAGCCGGCGGCCACCGTGGCCGCAACCAACACCAGCCCGCGGATCACTTCAGCGTCGAGATCGGGAAGCGCGCGAGCTTCACGGCAGAGGGGCGCCCGGGCTGCGTCCACGCGAACATCACGGCGTCGCTGGTGAGGGCCATGCGCGGAAACCCGCTCGCGCGCGCCGCGGACGACGACGCGATGGTCATCGGCGCCCCGGCCTTCCCGTTCGGCATCACGCGGCGCGCCTGCACCGCCGCCGTATCGCCGCCCACCCGCTCGATCCAGCTCACCAGTGCAGATCCGTCCGGGAGCAGCACCAGGTCTACGCGCCCGGCCGGCGCGCCGCCGTCCAGCCGCACCGGCGGGCCGAACGTGGCGCCCGCGTCGGACGAGAACGCGACCTTGACCTGCGCGCTGCTGTTCGCCGCGGTGAACCACGCGACCGCGATGTCGCGCGCGCGCGCGTCCACCGCCGGCCCGTTCACCGGGCACGCGTTGATCTGCCAGTTGTCGGCGTGCACGGCGCGGGGCGCGGTCCACTCGCCGCCCACGCGACGCACCACGGAGATGTCGCGAATCTCGTCCGGCGACCGGTCGCGATACGCCACGATGGGGCCCTCCGCGGTCATCGCGGCGGACGTCTGACAGCAGTCGCACGCGCGCGCGTCGAGCGGCACCTCCGCGCCGCGGCGGCCGCCGCGCCCGATCGTTGTGGACAGCACCATCATCTCGTTGCTCGCGTGATGTCCTTCCTTGTCGTATCTGCGGCCGTCCAGCCAGGCAACGCCCAGGTCGTTCCCCTCGCGCCAGAGCGTGACGAACCCGTGCTCGGTGTTGGACGTATCGGTGTGCGGCCTCATCGGCTCGCTCCACGTGGCACCGCCGTCGCCGGAGAACGCGATCTTCACGTGGTATGCGTAGGTCCCCGTCCCCGAACGCTGGAGCCAGTGCGCCGCCAGGCGGTTGTCCCCCAGGACTTCCAGCGACGGAAAGTCCGCCCAGTTCACGAAGAAGTCCCGCCCGGAGCGGATCGTGCGCGCGGGCGTCCACTGCTTGCCGTCATGCCGCGAGAACCGTAGCGCGTGTCCGGAGTCGATCGGCTCCAGCCAGCTGAGGTATACGTCTCCGTTGGGCGCGACCGCCAGATTGGGCTCGGCGCTTCCCGGGCCTGCCGGGCTGTCGATCGGGGCAAACGTGCGCGTGGACGCGGCGCCAATGGCCGCAATCGCGACGAGACCCATGAGTGCAACACGACGCATGAACGCTCTCCTCAGGTGGGATCAGGCTGACGAGATGCAATATATTGCCGCGCCATTGACTCCACCGGCCCTGATTTGGTACCACTCGGCGAGCCCCAGGAGTTACCATGGTCGAAATGGGCACCTTTCGCATTGATGTCGAGATCGAGAATCCCGCGAATCCCGGGGAGCGGCGAGGCATGAGCGCCGTGCTGGTGGATACTGGCGCTGAACTTTCCTGGTTTCCGGCGCCTCTGCTCGAAGCCCTTGGAATTCCGCGCAGGAAACCGCTGCGATTTCGACAGGCCGATGGCAGCGTGCTGGAGCGATGGGCGGGGCCGGCCTTCGTCTACGCGGCGGGCACTTCCACGGTGGACGAAGTTGTCTTCGGAGAGTTCACGGATCTCGTCCTGCTTGGCGCCCGGTCTCTCGAGGGCCTGAATCTTCGCGTGGACCCCGTGAGTAAACGCCTGATTGACGCCGGACCCCTCCCGGCTGCTTCAGCCGCCTGACAGGTTGGCCCCTTTCCGGTACACCAGGGTATGACGTTGGGACCGCACCAACAGTCGATTGAGCGGACTCACGGAGGAACCATGACCCGACGCAGCCGGATTTTCCCGATCGCCGCAGCCATCCTGCTGTCGGCGTGCAATGCGGTGGGGTCAGCGGACCAGATGGACGACGCCATGCGGCGCGATCTTGAAGCGGTGCAGGCCGGAACGATCGAGCTCGCGCCCTCGGGCGACGGTTCGAAGGTGGTGTCCGCGATCGAGCAGACGACGACGGCGCAGCCGCGTCCGACCGCGCCGCGTCCCAAGGCGCCGCCGGTCTCGAGCCAGGTGGCGCAGTCCCCCGATCTCGAGCCGACCCCCGAGCCCCAGGTGGCCCAGGAGGCGCCGACCAGTAACGAGCCGACGGCCACGCGCCCGACCAATACGCCGCGCGTGAGTCCGCCGCCGCCGGGCGGGTACAAGACCGTGGGCGAAGTCATTCGGAACGCGCCCTTCCCGATCAAGCCGGCCACGACGCCGAAGCCGCGCTAGGCAGTTCCGGACGCATCCCCCAGATTTGGGGGATGCGACTGACTCTTCTCGTGATTGCGGCGCTCGCCTGCGCCTGCACGCCCCCGCGCACCAGCGCCGCGCCCGCCTCAGCAAGCGACTTGCTCGAGCGCGCCCGCGAGCTCCACCGGAGCATGATCACGGTGGACACGCACGACGACATCCCGCTGAACTTCGCCACGCCGGAGGTGGACCCGCTGAACGCGGATCGCCAGGTGAACCTGGAGAAGATGCGCGCGGGGGGCCTCGACGCCGGATTCTTCATCGTGTATGTCGGCCAGACGCCACGCACCGCGGAGAACTACGAGCAGGCGCGGGCGGACGCGATGCGGAAGTTCGCCGCGATCCATCGCATGGCAGACACGCTGTACCCCCACCTGATCGAGCTGGCCTACTCCCCCGCCGACGTGCGCCGTATCAACCGGAGCGGCAAGCTGGTGGCCGCGATCGGCATCGAGAACGGCTACGTCATCGGCAGGGACCTCTCGCTCATCGCGCCATACTTCGCGCTCGGCGCCCGCTACATGACGCTCGCGCACGGCCGCAACAACGACATCTGCGACTCGTCCACGGATCCGGCGCCGGAGCACAACGGGCTGAGTGCCTTCGGGCGCGACGCGGTGCGGGAGATGAACCGCGTGGGCATGATGGTGGACATCTCGCACGTGTCGAAGCAGTGCATGCTCCAGGCGACCGCGCTCTCCACGTCACCGGTCATCGCGTCGCACTCGAGCACCAAGGCGCTGGCTGACGTGCCGCGCAACATGGACGACGAGCAGCTACGCGCCGTGGCGGCCAACGGCGGCGTCGCGCACATGGTGGCGCTGGTCAGATTCGTGAAGACCACTCCCCCGCGCGCGACCGTGGCGGATTTCGTGGACCACATCGACCACGCGGTGCGCGTGGCCGGGATCAATCACGTGGGCATCAGCTCAGACTTCGACGGCGGTGGCGGCGTAGTGGGGTGGGAGGACGCCAGTCAAACGTGGAACGTGACCGTGGAGCTGCTGCGCCGTGGCTACTCCGACGATGAGATCCGGAAGCTGTGGGGAGAGAACCTGCTGCGTGTATGGGAGGAGAACCGGCGCCGCGCTACAGCTCGATGATGTCGAGCAGGGCTGGCGCCACCCACGGGATTGCCACGAACACCACTGCGGTGCCGAATCCCACCAGCCACGGCTTCTTGCTGTCCAGCGGCGGGTACGCCGTGGACGACTGAAAGGCGAATACCGCCATCGGAATGTGCGCGATCGCCACCACGAAGGGCGCCCACACCGCGCCGATGCTGAACGGACGGTGCATCACGACGACCACCAGCAGGTAGGCGGCTTCCATCACGCCGATCCCCAGGGCCATGCCAAACCCGAAGCGATCCCGCGTCTTGCCGGCAAGCCACATCAGCACCAGCAGGTAGGACAGCATTACCAGGCCGATGTACGGCACGTGCACGATCAGGTTGGGCGCGCTTTGCAGCAGCGTCACAAACTGGAACTCGAACAGCAGCCGGGCGAGCAGCGCGAGCCCCAGCGCGGCGCTCACGCGCCGGCGATGGTCCTCCACCGCGGCGAGCATCTGCTTGAACTTGGAGGGCTCGTGCGGATCCGTTTCCTTGATCGCGGGCATCGCCGGCGGCGTGGCGGAGAGCTGCGCGTCAGCGGCATCCTTCTGATGTTCCATGAGTGCTCAGGAGAGGAAAGGAACCAGCGATTGCTTTATAGGGACTGCGCGAAGCCGCTACCGCAACGGCCCAGGGACGCTGCCAGGCGGGCTCGCCTCAGAACCCGCCATTGAAACGCGGATTCACCACGTTGTTGTAGATCGACCCGAACGTGTAGCTCAGCCCCGCTCCCCCAAAGAAGCGATAGTGGGTGGCGCGCTGGAACTGCCGCGTCAGGATCTCCTCCGGGGTGAAGTCCTTCTTGGCCAGGGCGAACTGATCGCGGATGACCGTGTAGCTCCCGAAGAGATTGAAGTTGAAGCCCTTGAACAGGCTCAGAGACAGCTCCGAGTACGAACCCAGCCGGTACATCTCCCGATCGTTGAGGTAGCCGATCCCCTGCACCTCCACATCCACGGATCCCCACGGCTGGCGCGCCGCGGCCGCAAGGCGAAGCCGGTGCATCGGCATGCCTTCGCTCACCTTGTTGTTGATGGTCGTGTCGTGATAGGCAAAGCTCGAGTAGCCGATGTTGTACTCCAGGCGCAGTTGCCGCCGCGTGGACTCGCTGTACGGAAACAGGTTGTACTCCACGGCCGGGAACAGGCCCACCACGCGCTTGAAGTTGTCGTAGGTGGACGAGTTCAGGTCCGCGCGCATGCCGGCCGACCAGCGCGCTCCCAACGATTTCACCTGCAATGCGGACGCGCCATGGCTCCGCTGGATCACGACGATCTTCGTCGTGTCGTCGAGATCGAACTTGCTGTCGTCGTACGACTGGTAACCCGAGAGCTGCGTCTTCCATTGCTCGGTGATGCGATTCGCGCTCAGGTTGCCGCGCAGGTTGGTGAAGGTGGACGTGGCTTCCCCCTGGGCAAACGCGTTGGCGCCAATCCGGAACACCCACGCGTTCCACCGATCATTCTGCGGGCGCGATTGCTGTGACTCCCCCGCCGGCTTGCTCATGTCGATCGTGAGCCGGCCAGCCGCTGGCGTGCGCGCGAGATATCGCACCAGCCCAAGGCGGAAGGCGTCAGCCAGCGCGCGTCGCACGGCGTCGGCGGTGGACGCTGGCGGCACCGCCTGGCGCAGCGTGTCCACCATGCCCGCAAACCGGCGCAGGCCGATGAAGGCGATCGTGAACTCGGTCCCGCCCGCGCCGGTGGACTGGCTGGTGACCAGCAGGTGCACGTCCGCCTCCTGCCGGTCGCGCACCCAGTTCACCAGCGCGATCTCGGTGCGCAGGTAGTCGAAGTCGCACCCGTGGGTCTGACAGTCCAGGAAAACGCTCAGTGGCGCATCGGACGCCGGCGCCGGATCCTGGCTGCGGACCACGCCCACCGGCACAAGCAGCACGGCCAGGAACGCGAGTGAACGCAACGTCGCGAAACGAATCATTGGTATGCAGCAATATGCGCGTGCCAGCGACCCAACGCGATAGCGGAGACTCCTATCGGAACACGGCGCCGCCGGCGCGATCGTCGTGAACGAAGCGACCCCGGGCCGGCATGCGAACGGCCGCCAGGGACCGGGCGTCCAGCACCGTCTCCTTGCCGATCACGCCGTTCTCGGCCAGCAGATACGCCACGACCGCGTACACCTCCGCCGCCGTCAGACTGCCCGGCGCCACGAAGGGCATGGCGCGATTGACGTAGTCGTAGAGCGTCGTCGCATACGGCCAGTAGTTGCCCAGTGTCTTCGTGAGCTTCGGATCGTTCGCGAACGCGAAGTCGCCCGAGCCGGCGCCAACCAGCGGGGGATTCGGCGCGACCCCTTCCCCGGCGGCGCCATGGCACACGGCGCAGTGCTGCGCGTACACGCGCGCTCCCTGCGCGTGGGTGCCGCGTCCGGGCGGCAACCCCACCCCGGCCGGGTTGACGTCGATGTCCCACGCCCGGACCTCCTCCGTCCGTGCCACCCGGCCGATGCCCGCGAACGACCGTGGCAGTTCCGTGGGCGGGTCCACGTCCGCAGGGCGGCCCACCCCACCCTGCTGCGCTTGGCCTGCGCCGGCTGGCGACCCCCCTCCCTGGTCCTGCGCGTCCCGCAGCTCGCAGGCCGCGACCAGCAGCGCGGCGGCCAGCGGGGCGAGTAAGGACAGCGCCGCGCGTCGCCTCACGCGTCTCCCTCGAACGTCACGGCGCCGTCCGACGCGATCTTCCACACGCGAATGAAGTTGAAGTGATAGTCGGTGCCGGGTCCTCGCGTGGCGCGGAATGCCGCGCGCGTCGGCTGGATGGCGCCCGTCTCGTCCACGGCGCGGCTCATGATCGTCGTCGCGCGCCCGTTCCACTCCCACGCATGGCGGAACCGCGTGTGCGCGCGCGACAGCACCGGCTCCTGGAGCCGAGCCATCGTCCACCGGCGGCCGCCGTCGGTGCTCACGTCCACCCGGGCGATCCGTCCGCGCCCGCTCCACGCGATGCCCGAGATCTCCATCCACCCCCGCTCCACGCGGGCGATGGCCGCGGGGCTGGTGATGATCGATTTCGCGTCCATCAGAAAGCTGAACTGCCGAGCCGTGCCGTTGGGCAGCGGATCCGTGTACTTGGACGTCTCATCCTTTGACATGTTCGGCTGGTCCACCAGCTCCAGCCGGCGCAGCCACTTCACGCACGTGTTGCCTTCATAGCCGGGCAGAAAGAGCCGGGCGGGATAGCCGTTCGCCGGCCGCAACGGCTCGCCGTTGAACGCGTAGGCGATCATCGCGTCGTCCATCGCCTTCTCCAGGGGAATGCTGCGCGACAGTTTGTTCGAGTCACCCCCCTCGGCCAGCACCCATCGCGCCGTGGAGCGCGCGTCCACCTCGCGCAGCAGCACGCTCAGCGGCACCCCCGTCCACTCGCCATTGCTCGTGAGTCCGTCCACGTTCTGCGGCGTCATTCCCGGCGCGGGGGCGCGGTACGCGGCGCGCCCGTTGCCGCTGCATTCGAGAAAGTGCACGCGCGACACGGACGGCAGGCGACGCAGGTCGTCGAGCGTGAACGTCATCGCGCGCGCGGCCATGCCATGGATGACGAGCTTGTACCGCGAGGGATCGATTGCGGGAATCCCCGAGTGATGCCGCTCGAACACCAGGTCGCCCGGCGTGATCGTGCCCGTGAGCGACTGGAGCGGCGTGAGCGACGATCCGCTGAGTACGCCGGTGGGTGATCGCGCGGGATTCTCAAAGGCGGAGCGCGCGCCCACCGCGGTGGTGCCCGTTCCCGGCGCGCGACTCGGGTCCCCGGCCCCCGGCGATTCCTGCGCCTCGGCGGACACCACCTGCTTGAGCAGCGCGCCGCCCGCGGCCGCGGCCGCGCCCGCGATCATCGCGCGTCTCGACAGCAGCTCGTTTTTCTTCATCGCGTGGGGCGGCGCACCGACGCCGGCGGCGGCACCAGCGCGCCACCGGGATTGGCACGCCGCAGGAGGGGCGGGGGCTGGTGCGCATCGCGCCCCGCGGTGGCATACGGCGCGTCGGCCGGCGCGCCGCCAAATGGCCAGTCGCGCTCCTTGCCTGGCGAATCCGGGCGGGGGCGACTCGTCATGTACGCGGCAACGTCATGCGCTTCCTGCTGCGTCAGCGTGCGCCCCAGACCCCACGGCATGTTGTGCCAGATGAAGTCGGCCGCCTTGCCCGGCCGCGCCATGGAGGCGCCAATGCTGAACGACTTGGGTCCCCACAGCGCCGGAATCGCCGGCGAGATGGACGCGTTGCCCTCGCCATCCGCGCCATGACACGACTGGCACTTGGCGACGTACACCGCCGCGCCGGCTGCCGTGTCCACATGCGTCGCCTTCTCGATGCGCGGTATGCCGGTGGCACCCGGCAGCGTGGTTCCCATGCCATGCGGCACGCCGCGCGAGAGCCACGCGAGAAACGTCAGGATGTCCTGCATCTCGCGCGAATCCGTGGGCAGGCGGGTGCCGGCCAGACTGCGCGTGATACAGTAGTTCACGCGATCCGCCAACCCCACCACGGCGCCGGTGCGGGTCATGTACTGGGGATAGCGCGCGTACGACCCGGTGAGCGGAGCGGCGTCCACGGCCTGGCCGGAGTTAAGATGACAGTTGGCGCAGGTAATTCGACCTGACGCGTACGCGGGAAGGCTGTCCGGCGAATGCAGGAAGATCGCGAGCCCGCGGCGGATGGACGCGCCCATCGAGTCGTTGGGAATCTCCGACTCCGTCGGTGCGCGCCACGCGGCAGGATCGAATCCGGCCGACGCGGCCGCGCCAGACTGCACCGCCGTGCGCGCGTCGCCGCAGGCCACGGCCGCCGCGGCCGCCGCGGCGGCGAGTATGAGCAGGGTTCGATTCATCACCGAATATGCCCACGCGGGGGCTCGCGCCGTCAAGCCCCGCGCGCTCAGAGCGGCAGTCGCCGATACAGGATCGAGTGATCCCCATGCAGCGACGCCAGGACGCCCGGCGGGCGCGGCGGGATCGTCACCCCGTCGAGCGCGGGAAGGCCGGCCGTTCGCGCCATCAGGTTGAGCGCGACGCCTTCGTCACGCCGGGCAAGCGTGAGCTCCAGCACGAAGCCCGCGCCCGCCGGCCCGATGTAGTCCAGCCACCAGCGGCCGCCGGACGACCGGTAGCGCGACCGGTCGATCGTGACGCCGTCCACGGACGCCGCGAGCACGGTGCCCGCCCCCCCCTCCACGTTCATCAAGACGCTCAACACTCCCGGCGGCGGTGTGACCTGAATTGCCACGGTGCGCACGCTGTCGGCCGCCGTGTCGCGCACGATGGTCACGGGCAAAACCGGAAGCGCCGGCACCGCACGCATCGGCGCGCGCGCCACGCCGCTGGCCCTGTAGCTGGCGGGCATCCACGCGGGCGGGGAGGGGGATGCTGCGCCCGAAATGTGTCCCGGCACCGTAGCGAGCGCCGCCCGCACGTAGTCGCGCCCCATCGCGCTTCCCGCCACACCGGTCAGCCACGCCGTTCCGGAATCCCCGTCCACCGCGTACACCAGCGAAGCGCGCGTGGGGTTCCCCGCGTCGAACCGCTCCGTCGCCGCGCCAACGCCCGCGAGAAACGCCGCGAGTTCAATCGCCGTGAGTGGCCCGATCCACCAGCCGCCCCCCCCCCTCAGCTGCTCCAGCTGTGGTACGATCAACCAGGCACCCAGCGCCGCGAAGACTCCAATCACCACCGCGCCCACCGCGCCAAGGCCGAGCGCGACGCCCGCCATGAGGTACACCGTGGGCACGATCATGACGATCGCGACGGTCGCGGCGATCCAGGAATCGAGCACGGCGATCCAGCGGGCCGTCACGAGCGACGCCACCACCGCGGCCGACGCGGCGAACAGGAGCGGCCAGGTGAAGATGAAGCTCACGCCGGGCGCCAGCACCGCCACGAGCAGGGAGAGCATTCCCCACACGAATAGCGCGCCCACGCGCGCGCCCTCCATGCCCGCCGAGCGCCGGACCAGCGCGTAGGCCGCCATGGCGATCCCGAACGCCAGGAACGCCGCGGCCGCGATATACACGCCGTTCCACGTGGGTGACCCGCTACCGATCGCGAGGTGCCAGCGGCGGAGGAGCTCCACCATCCCGGCGGCCGCGCCCGCGGCCACCAGCATCGCGCCCAACGTGCCGACCGCACCCAGCAGCACGTCGCGCAACCAGCGCCCCCCGCCCCCTCCCGCGGCATCGCGCCGGCGCAGCCGAACCAGCGCCACGATCACCAGCGCGAACGCCAGCACCGCGAGCGGCGCGGCCCAGGACATCGGATAGACCGCGATCCCCGCGAGCGGCACGTCGAAGAACACGGCGTCTCGCGTGATGGGGCGCGGCAGCACGTTGCTGCCGAACGCCCGCGCGAGCGCCAGCGCCTGGTTGCCGTGGTGCTGCACGCTGCGCGGATCGAGATGCGCCACGTCGTCCTCGCTGGTGTGGTATCGCGACACGCCGCCGATGAACGCGAAGTTCATCGCCGGCTTTCCCAGCAGCGCCAGCTCGGAGAGGTCCGTGTCGTTCGGCAGTTGCCGGTACACCGTGGTGCTCAGCGACGTGGCGCGCGCGCCGCCCACGCGGCCCAGCACGCGCACCACGTCCAGGTTGCCCGCGCCGGTCTCGAACATCAGCGACGGACCGTGCGTGCCCCGCGCCTCGAAGTTGAGCAGCACACCGACGTCTGCCGCCCATGGATGCTCGCGCGCGAACGCCGCCGCGCCGAGCAATCCCGTTTCTTCGGCGTCGGTGAAGAGCGCGATGACGTCATTCGTCAGCGCCGGCCCCGCGCGCAGCGCGCGCAGCGTTTCCAGCAGTACCGCCGACCCGGACGCCGCGTCGCCCGCGGCCGGCCCCGCAGCCACCCCGTCGTAGTGCGACACGAGCATCACCGCCGGCCCTCCTGGCTGTGAACCGGGCAGGCGCGCCAGGACGTTTCGCACGCGCCCCACGGCCGCGTACCGCGTTCCCACGCCCATGGTCTCCTGGATCACGGGCTCGATGCCAAGCTTCGCGATCTCCGACATGACGTACGCGCGCACGCGCGCGTGGTCGCCACTGCCGGCCGGATGCGGACGCTGCGCGATCTCCTCAACGTGCGCCATGGCCCGCGCCGCGGAGAACACATCGGCGGCAGCGGACGCCGGCACCACGTCGGGTACGGCAACCGCGTAGCGGTAGGCGGCGAAGCACAGCGCGAACAGCCCCGCGGCGGTAGCGATCCTGAAAACCAGCGGACGGTGCATGGGGAGAGTCTACCGCGCGCGGCGTGCGTTGTCACAACTGGCGCGGTGGTCGCCCGCGCCCGATCATTGACGCATGCGCCTGCTCATCGCCTGCCTCATCCTCGCGTCCGCCCCCCCCCTAATGCTCGCCCAGCAGCGCGATCTCGCCGCCGCGGCGGACACCGTCTTCACCCGCTGGAACTCCACGCATGCCCCTGGCTGCGCGGTTGGCGTCGCGCGCGATGGCCGCACGCTGCTCGCGCGCGGCTACGGCATGGCGGATCTGGAGAGCGGCGCGCCGATCACCGCCGGCACCATCTTCGAGTCCGGCTCCGTGGCCAAGCAATTCACGGCCGCGGCGGTGGTGCTCCTCGCGCTGGACGGCAAGCTCTCCCTCGATGATCGGGTCACGAAGTACATCCCGGAGATGCCGGAGTACGACCGGCCGATCACCATCCGGCACCTGCTCACGCACACCAGCGGGCTGCGCGAGTGGAGCAACTTGGTCGCCCACACGGGCTGGCCGCGCGGCAGCCGCGCGCATTCGCAAGATGACCTGCTCGACGTGGTCTTCCGGCAGAAGTCGCTGAACTATCCGGTGGGCGACCACTACTCATACACGAACTCGGGCTACGCGATCGCGATGTCGCTGGTGGAGCGCGTGAGCGGCCAGCCGTTTCGCGAGTTTTCGCGCGCGCGCATCTTTGCGCCGCTCGGCATGACCAGCACGCAATGGCGCGACGACTTCACGCGCCTGGTGCCCGGGCGCGCGCAAGCGTACACCATGCGCGACGGGCAGTGGCACCTGGCCATGCCGTTCGAGAGCGTGGTGGGGCCCGGCGGCCTGCTCACCACGGTGGGCGACTGGCTTGTGTGGAACGACGCGCTCGCGCGGGGAACGCTCCATCCCGCGCTCGCGGACTCCCTCACGCGTCGCATGCGCCTGACCGGCGGTCGCGAGATCACGTATGCGCTCGGGGTGTCGGTGTCCGACTACCGGGGCGTGCCCGAGATTTCGCACAGCGGATCCACCGCCGGCTACTCGACCTTTCTCGCGCGCTATCCCACGCGGGACAATCTCTCCATCGCGGTGCTGTGCAACTCCACCGCCGGCGCCGCGGGTGCGTACACCCGACAGCTGGCGGATCGTCTCATCACGAACTTTCCCGCGCCGCCGGCCCTCGACACCACGCGGGCGGATGTCAGCGCGCTGGCGTCGTTCGCCGGCATCTATCGCAGCGCCCGCACGGGCGCGCCGCTCGCGGTAACGCCGGACCTGTTCCCGCGCTTCCGCGCCCTGCCGAATGGTGCCTACCGGTTGCCGAACGGCACGGAATGGCATTTCTCGCGCGTCGGATCAACGCCGCGCCTTGCGGTCGTCCAGCCGGATGGCGATACGGTGCGATACGCGTACGCGCTGGACAAACCCTGGCAGCCCGGCCGGGAGACGCTGCGCGATTTCGAGGGCCAGTACCGGAACGACGAGGTGGGGGTGACGTACACGCTGCGTCTCGTCGGCGATTCGCTGCGCGCGTTCAACCGCCCGGGCCAGTCGGCCGCGCTCCGCCCCACCTACACGGACGGATTCCTGCGCGGGGGCTCCGCCGTGTGGTTCGAGCGCGACCGTCGCGGGCGCGTCACCACGATGCACATCGGTGAAGCCCGACTCTGGGATCTCGTGCTTCGCCGGCTCTAGGGAAGCTCTGAAAAACGAAGGGGCCGGGGCGAGGTGTTCCGGCCGGCGCGAGCCAGTACCAATACTTGGACG
>JBBDYA010000021.1:0-43611 GCA_040902005.1 Gemmatimonadaceae bacterium
GTGACACAGCCCGCGCTATGGGGACCTGGACTCGCCTGCTTCCCGTCCATCTCGTTCGCTCGCCCTGGTTCGGGGGCGGGTGAATGGCGGCGCGGTGGGAGCCGGGTGTCCGCGGAGCACGGGCTGTGTCAATAGTGGCAAGCGACCTCCTTGCCACTATTGAGCACAGTCGCGCGAAGCGGATGCCCCGCTCCCAACTGAGACGCGAATGAGGAGCGCCGTTGCCTCGGCGGGCCGCGGCGGGCAACTTCTCTCCATGCGCATACATACCGCGATCCTCGTACTGCTGGCCGCGCCACTCGCCGCGCAGCAGCCATCCCCGCGACGGCTTACCGCCGACGACTACGCCCGCGCCGAGCGATTCCTCGGCGCCCAGGCTGCTCCACTCGTCACCGGCATGGGCGTCCGTCCCAGCTGGCTGCCCGACGGCCGCTTCTGGTACCGCACCACCACCGCGAATGGCAGCGAGTTCATCATCGTGGATCCGGCCAGGCGCACTCGCGCGGGGTTCTTCGACCAGACGCGGCTCGCGGCCGCGCTGAGCGCCGCGACCGGCGGGCGCGTGGAGGGCACCCAGCTTCCCTTCCAGAGCTTCGAGCTGTCGAAGGACAGCCGGTCGATCACGCTCACCGCATCGCGGCGCCGGTGGAACTGCGACCTGCAGACGTACGCGTGCGCGGTCGTGGACACCACGCGCGTCGCCGGCACGCCGAGCGCGCGCCCGCCGGACTCGAGCGTGTCGCCGGACGGCAATCGGGCGGCGTTCATCCGCGACTACAACCTGTGGGTGAAGGACCTGATCACGGGCGCGGAAACACAGCTCACCACCGACGGCATCAGGGACTTCGGCTACGCCACCGACAACGCGGGATGGGAGCACAGCGATAGCCCCGTGCTCACCTGGTCTCCGGACTCCAGGAAGATCGCCACCTTCCAGCACGATGGCCGCGGCGTGAGCGACATGACGCTCGTGGCCACGAACGTGGGCGCGCCGCGCGTGGAGACATGGAAGTACCCATTGCCGGGAGACAGCGTGATCTTCCGGATCAGCCGCGTGGTGATCGACCTGTCGGCGGCGAGTCCGCGCGTGGTCCGCTTCCAGATGCCGCCCGACCAGCACCGTTCCACCGTGTCCGATCACGTATCGTGCGGCGGGGGGATCTGCGACCTCCAGTGGTATCCCGACGGCTCGCACGTGGCGTTCGTGTCCGTGTCGCGCGATCACAAGGACGTGTGGTTCCGCGTGGCGGACGCGAACTCGGGCGCGGTACGCACGCTCTTCCACGAGCACGCACCCACGCAGTTCGGCGACGCGGCCGCCAGCGAGAACTGGCGCGTGCTGCCGGCGTCCAATGAGTTGATCTGGTGGTCGCAGAAGGACAACTGGGTGCACTTGTACCTGCACGACCTGGCCACGGGACGACTCAAGAACCGCATCACCACCGGCGACGGGAACGTGGGCGAGATCGTGCACGTGGACGAACGTGCGCGCGCGATCTACTTCACCGGCATGGGCAGGGACGCCGCACGCGATCCGTACTTCCGGCATCTCTATAGAGTCGGCTTCGACGGTCGCCGCCAGACATTGCTCACCCCGGAAAACGCGAACCACGCGATCACGGTCGCGCCGAGCGGCCGCCATTTCGTGGACACGTATTCCACGCCCACCACGCCGCCGGTGAGCGTGCTGCGCGACATGAACGGCCGCGTGCTGCTGCAACTCGAGCGCGCGGACATCTCGAAGCTGCTGGCCACGGGCTGGAAGCCGCCCACCCCCGTCACGCTCAAGGGGCGCGACGGCACCACGGACATCTACGGGCTGCTCTTCACGCCCACCACCCTGGACTCCACCCGGAAGTACCCGATCATCAACTACATCTATCCCGGCCCGCAGAGCGGGAGCGTGGGAAGCCGCAGCTTCTCCCCCGCGCGCAGCGACCATCAGGCGCTGGCGGAGCTGGGGTTCGTGGTGGTGGCGATCGACGGGATGGGCACGCCCGGGCGCTCGAAGGCCTTTCACGACGCGTACTATGGCCGGATGGGCGACAATACCCTTCCCGACCAGGTGGCGGGGATGCGGCAGCTGGCGCAACGCTATTCGTGGATCGACATCGACCGCGCCGGCATGTGGGGACACTCCGGCGGCGGATTCGCCACCGCGGCCGCAATGTTCCGGTATCCGGATTTCTTCAAGGTGGGCGTGGCGCGCTCCGGCAACCACGACAACCGCAACTACGAGGACGATTGGGGGGAGCGCTACCAGGGGTTGCTCGTGAAGCAGAACGGCACCGACAACTACGCGGACGAAGCGAACCAGACGCACGCCGCGAAGCTCAAGGGCAAGCTGCTGCTGGCGCACGGCGCCATGGACGACAACGTGCCGGCCTCCAACACCACGCTCGTGGTGGAAGCGCTGATCAAGGCGAACAAGGATTTCGACCTGGTGATATTCCCCAACGCGCGGCACGGCTACGGCGCGGACAACCCGTACATGATGCGACGCCAGTGGGACTACTTCGTGAAGCACCTGCTGGGCGCGGAGCCGCCGAGTGAGTACCAGATCGGTCGCCCACGGATCGTTCCGTAGACCTTCGCTCGGGAGAGAGTTCACATGCGCGCTCCTCGGATCCTGCTCGTCGCTCTCCTTCTCGTCGCGAACGCGGCCCCCGCGATGACTCAATCGATCGCCCGCTACGTCCGCTACTCGCACGGCGGCACGGCGTCGTACGGCCTCCTCGACGCTGGTGGCCGGCAGGTGCGCGAACTGCGCGGCGACCCGTTCGCCAACACTGCGCTGACGGGGCGCACCTTCGCGCTGAGCGACGTCCGGCTCCTTGCCCCCGTCGCCCCGTCGAAGGTGATTGCCGTGGGACTCAACTATCAGTCGCACCTGGGTGAGCGACCGCCCGCGCGGTATCCGGGGCTGTTCACGAAGTACCCGACGTCCATCATCGCGAGCGGCGAACCCATTCCGCTCACCAGCGACGCCGCGAACGTCCACTACGAGGGCGAGATGGTGATCGTCATCGGGCGCCGGGCGAAGAACGTGGCACGTGAGGACGCGAAGTCCCACATCTTTGGCGTCACGGCAGGGAACGACGTCAGCGAGCGCTCCTGGCAGCGCGCCGACCTCCAGTGGTTCCGCGCCAAGTCGAGCGACGGCTTTGGCCCGATCGGTCCCGCGATCGTCACGGGGCTGAACTACGACGACCTCTTGCTCCAGACTCGGCTCAACGGCACCGTCGTGCAATCGCAGCGCACCCGGGACCTGATCTTCAGCGTTGCAGACATCGTGAGCTATGTGAGCCACTACGTCACCCTGGAGCCCGGCGATGTCATCTTCACCGGCACGCCCGGCACCACGCAGCAGATGAAGGCGGGTGACGTCGTCGAAGTCGAGTTGGAGGGCGTTGGCGTGCTCACCAACCGGGTGACGCAGAGCAGTACACCGCCGCCGACCATCGTCGCCGCCGGAACGGTGACGCCGCCCTCGTCACCGCCGATGGCGTCTGGGGGATTCCCGATCCATTCCACCGATCGGCCGCAGCCGCCGGTCGTACGGCCGCCCGCGTTCGCGGGTCCTCGGCCCGCTCCAGCGGACGCGATCGTGCTGTTCGACGGCACGTCGCTCGACCAATGGCGCAGCACCGCCGAGGGCCACGGTCCCGCGCGGTGGAAGGTCGCTGACGGGTATATGGAAATCGTGCGCGGCGCCGGATCGATCGAGACCGTCCAGGAATTCGGTGACGCGCAGCTGCACATCGAGTGGATGACGCCGTCGCCCCCACGCGGCGAGGGGGGGGGGGGGGCAGAACCGCGGCAACAGCGGCGTCTTCCTCATGGGTCGCTATGAAGTGCAGATACTCGACTCCCACGAGAACGCGACGTACCCCGATGGGCAGGCCGGCGCGATCTATGGCCAGTTCCCGCCCCTCGTGAACGCCAGCCGCCGCCCGGGTGAGTGGCAGGAGTACGACATTATTTTCCACGCGCCGCGATTCGACGCCGCGGGCACGCTGACCTCACCGGCGCGCATGACCGTGTTCCACAACGGCGTCCTGGTACAGGACAACGTGACGCTGCTCGGTCCCACGTCGCACCGCCGTCGGGATCCATACGAGGCGCACGCGGGCAGGCTGCCGATCTCCCTTCAGGACCACGGGGATCCCGTCCGGTTCCGCAACATCTGGGTCCGGGAGCTCAGGTAGGTGGCTTCGCCGCCAGTGATTTACCTTTGATCCATGTCGCGTCCCACATGGATTGCCCCGCTCTACGGCTACCTCGTCTGCGTCATCGCCGTAGTCACCTTTCTCGTGAACGTGTCCGGCTTCGTGGACGCGATGTTCGATCGGGCCAACCCGTTGGCGGGCCGCGGCGCGTACGGCCCGAACGGCGGGTCCCTGACGTCGTTCGAGTCGTTCAGCGCCACGTATGAAAGCCAGCGCCCCCCCCCCACCTCCACCCGTGCGAGGCTCGAACCGGCAGCGCCCGCCGATACCCTGACCACCGCGCAGATGCGCACCCGGTATGAGGCCCTGCGCGCGGACGCCATCCAGCAGACGCGCCACCAGGCCATGCAGAAGCTCGTGAAGAGCGGGCTGCTCATCCTGCTCTCCGTAGTGCTGTTCGCGTTCCACTGGACCTGGGTGCGGCGCCAGCGCGACACCTGACCGCGCGCTTCAGGGCGCCGCGGGCGCCAGCGCGTCGAGAAACCGCTGCGACCATGCGTGCACGTCGTTCTGGAACACCCGCTCCCGCAGCGCGCGCATGCGCCGCCGCCGCTCGGCGCCGTCCATCGTCAGCGCCTGGTGCATCGCCAACGCCACGCCGTCCACGTCGTACGGATTCACGATGATCGCTTCCGCGAGTTCGTCAGCCGCGCCGGCGAACTCGCTGAGCAGCAGCACGCCCCCCTCGTCGCTGCGCGCCGCAATGAACTCTTTGCTCACGAGATTCATGCCATCGCGCAGCGGCGTCACCATCATCACTTCGGCCGCGCGATAGAGCGAGTACAGCTCGTCGTCGTCGATGGAGCGGTGCATGTACTGGATGGGCGTCCACGACGCGGAGGCATAGCGCCCGTTGATCCGCGAAATGAGCAGCTCCACGTCCTTGCGGAACTTGCGGTACGCGGACACACCCCCGCGCGACGGAACGGCGAGCTGCACCAGACGTACGTGCCCGCGCAGCTCGGGATGGTCGATCAGCAGCCGCTCGAAGGCGGCGAGCCGGCGCGGGATTCCCTTGCTGTAGTCCAGCCGGTCGATCCCCAGGATCATCTTGGCCGGCTGCGCGCGGTGCTCCAGCACCCGGTAGTTCACCGCGCGCTCCGACGCCCGCTGGCTGATGTCGCGCGCGTCCACCCCCATGGGGAAGATGCCCAGCTTCACTGCGCGGCCCTCGTGGCGCACGTGGCCGTCGGCGTCCATCTCCAGCCCGAAGAGGCGACGCAGCGCCGCGGTGAAATGTCCGCGATAGCGTCGCGTGTGGAACCCGATCAGGTCCGCGCCCAGCATCCCCTCCACCAGCCAGTTGCGCACCGGCAGCGCGAGAAACACCTCGGGGTTTGGGAAGGGCACGTGCAGGAAAAAGCCGATGCACGCTTGCGGCAGACGCTGGCGCAGCAGCAGCGGCAGCCGCATCAGCTGGTAGTCGTGTACCCAGACCAGGTCGCCCGGCTGCCAGATGCCCGCCACCACGTCGGCAAAGCGTTCGTTCACGCGCTCGTACACGTCCCAGCCTTCCAGGCGCAGCGGCAGCCGGTCCAGCCGGTCGTGCACCAGCGGCCAGAGCACGCCGTTCGAGATCTCCTCGTAGAACACGGTCGCTTCGTCCGGCTGGATCGTCACCGGGATGGCGCGCATCTCGTGCAGCTGCCGGCGCGCCTCGAACACGTCGGCGTTGTCCAGCCCATCCAGATCGCCGGGCCATCCGATCCAGAATCCCCCGGAGCGCTCGTGCGGTGCCTTCAGGCCGGTGGCCAGCCCGCCCGCGCTGCGCACCACCTGCATCGTGGTGCCCTGGCGGCGCAACGTGATCGGCAGGCGGTTGGACACGATCAGCAGCCGGCGCGGCGGCGCGCCGGACTCCGGACTCTGTTCGACCGACGATGACGAAGTCGTGTCCATGAAGCCAAGCTAGGGCGCGAACGGACGCAGGACCACCCAACAGGACCGAAAGTCGGGAGCCCCCCCCGGCCATGCGGACCACGGAGGGCACGGAGGAAGCGGAGGAGTTCGGTCGCGAACCTGGCTACGAGAAGGTCACAATGCGCTTGAGGCCATCTTTGAGATGGACTCGTGGAAGTTGATCAAGAGGCCGGCAGGCCTCCGTGGCCTCCGTGCCCTCCGTGGCCTTCGTGGTTCGCATCGACCGTCCGCGATGAAATGCTTACCGCGCTCCAGATTCCTCGTCGCTGCGCGACTCGGAATGACATTTCTTCAGAGCTTCCCTAGTGCACCCTTATGGGAAGCGCCCCAAGGAGCGCGCCTCGAGGCTCGTTCGCCTGTATCACGACCGCGACGGCCGCGAGCTCGTGCGCGGATTCGACTACGAGAATCGTTTCATCAGCGTTTACGATTCCCTCCTCACCGGAGAGCCGGCGACGTTCAGCGTTCAGGCCCCCGAGCGAAGTGCTTCCATCGGATCCACTTTCGCGGCGCGAATCGCCGGCACCAGCGTCGCGGCCATGGCGACGCCGACGAGAAGCGCGGCCACCGATGCAAACGAGCCCGGGTCGGACGTCTGCAGCCCGAACACGAGGGCCGACATCGAGCGCGAGAGCAGGACTCCCGCGATAACGCCGATGACCGCGCCCGCCACCGCAAGCGTGGCCCCGCGCGCGACGAGTAACCCGAGTATCGCCCCGGGCGACGCGCCGAGAGCCATGCGCAGGCCGATCTCCTTCCGCCGCGCCGAGACGTCCGCCGCGAAGACCCCATAGATCCCGACCATCGCGAGAATGATCGCGACCATCGCGAAGAGACCGAGAATCGTCGCCGTGAATCGATCGCGCGCGATCGACGCCCCGACGGCATCGTGCAACGTCGTCACCTGGGCAAGCGCGACAGCGGGATCGAGCGATTCCAGCTCGCGGCGCATGCCGGGGACGAGATCTTCCGGGCGGCCGCGGCCGCGCACGATGATGTCGCGCACCGTGCTCGGAAAACGCGCCGCGGACAGATAGACCGCTCCGCGAGGGACCGAGCGAACGTCCGCCTGGTGTACGTCGCCCACGATGCCGATCACCGTCGCGTCGATTCCGCCCGAGAGCCCGATGGTCACCCGGTTGCCGATCGACAACCGTCCCGCGGTCAGCTTCCGGGCAAGCGTCTCGTCGACGACGGCGTTCACGTCCCCGTCCGGACTCTCCGCCGACGCGAAGATGCGCCCGGCACGCGATGGCACGCGTAGCGCGGCGAAGAACGCTGAATCCACATAGCGGACGTCGGCGGTCGCCGAGTCCGATTTCAACGGCTGAAGGGTGACGCTCGTCGCCGGTGCGCAGCAGGCGAAGGGTCTCGTCGTCGCGAAGCTGACCGCTTCCACCCCCGGTAGCGCGCCGACCTGCCGGCCGAGGCGGTCGAAGAAGGCGCGCTGCGACGCCGGGCTTTCATAGCTCTCGGCGGGCAGCTGGATCCGGGCGGTAATCACGCCGCTCGGATCGAAGCCGAGGTTCACGTCGCGGAGATTGATGAAGCTCTGGACCATGAGACCGGCGATCGAGGCCAGGACCACGCCGATCGCCACCTCGCCGATCACGAGACCGCCGGCGCCCGCCCGCCCGGTCGTACGGCCCGCTGCCTCGCGAATCGCCAACGTTCCGTCACGCTCGCCGACGATGCCGCGCCGCGCCGCGATGACGCCCAGCATAAGGATGGCGAACAGCGCGACGCTGACGGACGTGGCGAGCACCGTCCCGTCGACGCGCACCGCGCCGCCTCGCGGCATCTCCGGAGGAAGCATCGCCACCAGCGCCGCCGTGCCGATGACCGCGGTGCCGATACCTATGACTGCCCCGATGACGCCGAGCACCAGGCAGTGCGTCATGACCTGGCGAACGACTCGGCCGGCACTGGCCCCGAGGGCGCGACGGAGCGCGAGCTCCGGGTGCCGGCGACGGATGTGATCGACCGTCAGGCTGCCGACGTTGGTGATGGCGAGCAGCAACAGCAGTCCAACGGCCCCGAGCATGATCAGCAGCGGCCGCCGCACCTCGCCGGTCATCTCGCCGGCGAGCGAGACCACGCGCGCCGACCAGCCGGTATTGCGGCCTTCGTCGCTGACGATCCGCTCGGCCACGCTCGCCATGTCGCGTTGCGCCGTTGCAATGCTTGCATCGTCTTTCAGGCGGCCGATCACCACGAGAAACCGGCCCCACCCCCGGTTCTGCTCGTTCGGCACGAAGGGCAGCCACAAGTCCTGGTCGGAGAGCCAACCGATCTTCGGCGGGACGAAATCCCGCGGCATCACGCCAATGACCGTGAATGGGCGGCCGTCGAGCGAGATGGTGCGGCCGACGATGGAATCCGAGCCGCCGAAGCGGCGCCTCCAGAGTCCATCGCTCAGGAGGACGATGTTGCTCCGTCCTTCCGTTGCGTCGGCATCGCTGAAGCCGCGGCCGAGCACCGGGCGGGCGCCGAGGACGGCGAAGAAACGGGCGGTCACTTCCGCGCCCTGCACCCGCTCGGGCATTTCGCCTCCCAGCGTTGCCGGCGCCGGGACGATCGCGGCGAGATCGTCGAATGACCGATTGGCGGCGCGCCAGGACTCGAAGTTGGGAACGGAGACGACGTTCGCGTCGCGGCCGCGGGCGCGGTGAGTCTCCCAGACGGCGACGAGCCGTTCCGGGTCCGCGTACGGTAATGGCCGCAGCACGACGCCGTAGACGACGCTGAACACGGCCGTCGTGAGGCCGATGCCGAGCGCGAACGTGATCGCCGCCGCCGCCGTATAGCCGGGGTTACGCCGCAGCACGCGAAGCGTGAATCGGGTGTCGTCGGCCATCTCGTCGATCCATCGCGCGGCCGACAGGTCCCGGACCTCCTCCTTGTACCGGTCCACGCCGCCGAAATCCCGCAGGGCCGTTCGCCGCGCTTCGGCCGGGCTCATGCCGCGCGCGATGCGGTCCTTCGTCTCACAATCCACGTGGTAGCGCATCTCCGCGTCCAGCAAACCCTCGGCGTCATTGCCGGCGGGCGGCGCGACGAGTTGACGCAGGCGCACCCACACGTTCGAGAGGGCGCTCATCCCGCGGCGATGACGTGTTGCATCGCGCCAGCGTAGGCTTTCCAGACCTGAATCTCCCGCGCCAGCTGCTTGCGGCCGGCCGCCGTCGAGCGATAGATCCGGAGCCGGCGCCCTTCATTCGACAGCGCTTCCTCGCCGGTGATCCAGCCGCGGTTCTCGAGACGATACAGGGCGGGATAGAGCGACCCCTGGTTCACCTCGAGCACCTCGCGCGACAGCTCGCGGATGCGCTTGGAGATGGCCCAGCCATGGAGCGGCCCGACGGCGAGCGCCTTGAGCACGAGGAGGTCGAGCGTGCCGTGCAGGACGTCGAGGGAGTCGCCGGGCATGAGCGGGCCGCAGAGGGGTTGATACTTTGTCCTTTCGACAATCAACCGCGCCGGTTGTCGAATGTCAATGTATCCCGGCCGTGCCCCCGTGAGCCGTGACGCTACGGCTCGACGACGATCCTCACCGAGTACTCTTCAGAGCGTCCCTAGTGCACCCTTATGGGAAGCGCCCCAAGGAGCGCGCCTCCCGGCGTGGCGAGCTCGATGCGGTAGTCGCCAGCGCGCGTGGGAAAGAATTCCACGTCCACCGTCTTGCCGATCGTGATGGGCATCCGAGCCTGCCGCACCACGCGCCGTGTGGGCGGCAGCTCCACGCCGTCCTCTGCCACCACGCGCCAGGTGATGAGCGTGGAGTCCTGCGCCAGCTGGTAGTACAGCCACGGCCGGCCGGTGGTGATGTTGATGAGACGCAACCGGTACGACGCACCCTGCTGGAGCTCGATCGTGTCGGGCGCCAGGCGGCCATTCACGAGCACCGCGTTCTCCTCCTCCGCTGGATCACTGGGCGACGAGATCAGCACCGGGATGTCGCGCGCGGGATCGTGCGCGCCCACCTCCACCACCAGCAGCGCCCCAACGACGCCGGCGCGCTGCTGCCGCGCGCTCGAATGCGCATGATACAGGAAGGTGCCCGCGCGGGACGGCGACAGCCGCACCTCGAACGAATCGTTCGGCGCGATCGCCGGCGTGACCTCGGGACGCACGCCGCTGAATCCGGCCACGCCATCGTAGTAGCTGTCCACCTCCACGCCGTGCCAGTGGATGCTGGTGGGCTCGGGCGTCCGGTTGTGCACCATGATGCTCACCGGCTCGCCGCGGTGCAGCACGAGCGGAGCGCCCGCGGACTGGCCGATGCCCTCCACCGGATCGGGCCCCGCCCCCTCCCCCGTCTCCGCGAACTGCACGCTGTAGAATGGACGCGAGCGCGTGGAACCAGGGTTGGGACGCACGAGCATGCGTATCCGGCGCACCGGCTCCGGCAGTGGCAGCGCGGCGGCGGTGTCCTCCTCGGCGGGGGCGATCTCCACGCCGACGATCAGCCCGCCCCGCTCGGCGGCCGGATTGGGCGGCGGCACTCCCGATATCTGGAACGTCGTCGCGGGACGCGGGAGTCCCATCGCGCCGCGCGCCACCGTGTGCCCCGCCTCCTGGCAATGGAACAACCAGTTCCCTCGCCGGCTGGCCAGCCACGACAGGTCCATCGTGCCGCCGGGCGGCACGTACGCCGTGTGCACCAGGTCGCGAACGACCTGGCTGGTGTCGGCGCGTCCATCCCCCCGGCGATTCACCCGGTAATGGAAACCATGCAGGTGCATGGGATGACCGTCCGACGACGCGTTGATCACGTGCCAGCGCACGGAGTCGCCGCGCTCGTAGATCACGCGGTCGGTGAGCGGCCACGCGCGTCCGTTCACGACGAACAGCTCCCGCTCCCGGTGACGGTTGAACTCGTTGGCGGCGCCGTCCGCCCACATGCCGATGACGAAGACGCGGTCGCGTGGCGCGCGCGCGCCGGGCTCGTCCACGATGATCGCGCCCGTGAGCTGGGCGTCCGCGCCCGTACGTGTCTCGAACGACTGGCCGTCCGTGGTGCCCCAGTAGTAGTAGGTGCCCGGCCGGTCCAGGCGAAAGCGCAACGTGCTCACCTGTCCCGGCACCAGCTGGATGCTGTCGTTGAACGCGCCGCCGCCGGCGGGGCGCGCGTGCAACCCATGGATCGTGATGGTGCGATTCGGAATGGTGTTCCGGACGGTCGCGATGACGTCCGTGCCCCCCGGAACGCGGATGAGGGGACCGGGCACCTGAGACGGCCGGCCGATCTCGGCGAAGACGGGGATCGCGGCGCCGGCCTGGTCTTCGCCGTTGGGATGCCACACGGCAATCCGCGCCTCGATGCGGACGGCGAGAATGTTGCCGCTGGACAGTCCCGCGCGCGCGCGGTTGTCGTTGGAGCGGGCGATCTCGTACCGCGGCTGCGCCGCGGCGGAGCCGGCGCACGCGAGGATTGCGAGGAGGGCGAGAACGGTGACGCTGGTGCGTGACAGCATGCCCGATATTAGGGAGGGGCGGCATGGGAAAACAGCTCTTGTGCCAATGCTACCCCACCGCCAGCGCGACGTTCGCCGCCGCCCCTATTCCTTGAGCAATCCCAGCTTCAGCGCGAACTGCACGTACTCGGAGCGGTGCGCCAGCCCCAGCTTCTCCGTGATGCGCTGCTTGTACGTGTCCACCGTCTTGGGGCTGATGAACAGCTTCTCGCCGATTTCCGGCGCGGTGTAGCCCGACGCCACGAACCGCAGCACGTCGCGCTCGCGGTCGGTGAGCTTCTCGAATCGGCTGCGCTCGTCCGAGTGTTCGGCGCGCTTGCGAAACCCGCCCGCCAGCACGCGCGCCGCCGACGGCTGGATGTACGTGTCGCCATGTGCCACGGCACGCACCGCGTCCACCAGCTCGCGATCCGCCGCGCTCTTCTCCAGGAATCCACTGGCGCCCGACTCGAGCAGTGGAATGAGCGCCTCCTCGGGGGAATGCATCGTGAGGATCAGGATCTTTGCCCGGGCCTTCGCGGCCACCAGCTGCTTCGTGGCCTCCGCGCCGTCCACCGGCTCCATGGAGAGATCCATGACCAGCACGTCGGGGTCCAGGCGCTGCACCATAGCCACCGCGTCGCGCCCGTTGGCGGCTTCGCCGATCACCTGGATGTCCTTTGCCGCGCTCAGGACCGCCTTCAGTCCCGCACGCACCACGGTGTGGTCGTCAGCCAGTACTACTCGAATGATGTCGCTTGTCATGCGGCCTGGATTGCGGAGCCGAACGGCACGCGCGCGGTCACGCGCGTGCCCTTGTTCGGCGCACTGGAAATTTGCAATTCCCCACCCACCAGCGCGAGTACCGCGCGCGCCGAGAACAGCCCGAGCCCCGCCTGCATGGGGTCGTTGAGCGCCATGTCCATCCCCCGCCCATCATCCTCAACGTCCAGGGTGACGTACTCGTTGGTGCGCAGCGTCACACGCGCGTGTGTTGCCTGGCCGTGGCGCTCCACGTTGCCAAGCGCCTCGTCCACGGCGCGATAGAACGCGCTCACCACGGGCGCGGGCAGCGGGGAATCGATGCGCCCCGCGTCTACCTCGATGACCAGTCCCGACCGCCGCGCCACGCGGCGCGCCAGCGCACCCACCGCGTTCACCAGCCCGAACTCGCCGAGCGTGCCTGGGTACAGCGTTTCCGCCACGCTCCGCAGGTCTTCGGTGAGCTGCTGCACGTCGTCCAGCGCGGTCTCCAGTGTGGCCCGCGCGGCCGGCTCCGTACACGCCGCGCGCGCGGCGGTGAGCTGGAATCCGACGCCCGCGGACGTCTGCGCCAGGGAGTCGCGCAGCTCGCGCGCCACCGACTCGCGCTCCACGTCGCGCGCGCGCACCGACCGCCCCGCGAGATGCTGGATGCGCGCCCGGTCCGCGTTCACCCGCTCCAGCAACCGGTTCAGCGTCTCGGACAACCGGGCGATGTTCCGGTCGGCCAGCCGCGACACCAACACGCGCGCGCGAAAGTCGCCGGCCGAGACGCGGTTCGCCACGCGCTCCAGCTCCGCGATGGGACGCAGCGCCACCCACACCAGCGCGCTGGTCACCGCGAAGCTCAGCAGCAGCACGACGGACATCTGCGCGACCATCGATGCATCGGGCCACACCGCGTGCGCGACGACCAGCGTCAGCACCAGCGCGAGGTTGGCGCCCAGCAGCTTGCCCAGGAGTGGAACGCGGAGCAGCGCGCGCGTCATTTCACGATCAGCAGGGTCAGAATGGACCCTCGGGAAGTTGTGTTGGTCGTCATGGGAGTGGGTTTCGGAAGGGATACGGCAACGTAGATTCGGCTAACCCGCTGCGTTGTCAGGCGATGGCGGGTTGTCCGGCCGTTCGCTCCCACTTGCGTGTAAGGAATTCCCCCACACATGTCGATCACCGGGTCGTTGTTATCGGACATCGTGACCATCTCCGCAGACGCCATCATTTGCGTGGACGGGGAGCAGCGGATCCGGCTATTCAATGAAGGGGCGCAGCTGATCTTCGGCTGGAAATCGGAGGAAGTGCTGGGAAAGCCGCTGAACATCCTGCTGCCGGAGCGGGCGCGCGAGGTGCACCGCGCACACATGGAGCGCTTTCGGCACTCGCCGGAGCCGGCGCGGCGGATGGGGCAGCGGCAGGAGATCTCCGGGCTACGCAAGAACGGCGAGGAGTTCCCGGCCGAGGCGGCGATCTCCAAGGTGATCACGGGAGACAGCGTGATGTTCTCGGTGGCACTGCGTGACATCACCGAGCACGTGGCCCTTCAGAAGCGACTCCAGCGCGCGGTGGCCGTGCGGGACGAAACGTTGGGCGTGGTCGCGCACGACCTGCGGAATCCCGTGAGCGCGGTAAAGATGCTGTCGGCGGCACTGCTGGATCGCGCGCGGGAGCACGGCCTGAACGAGGACGCGATGGAGCAGCTATCGCTGATCCGCGAAGCGGCGCTCCAGATGGACCGCCTGATCCAGGACCTGATGGACGTGACGCGGGCGGAGGCGGGACAGCTGCCAGTGGACCGCCGGCCCGTGACGGGGATCGCGCTGCTGGAGGGGGCGCTGCAGACGCTGCGCCCCCTGGTGGAGGATGCGGGGCACATGCTGGAGGTGGACCTGCCGTCGTCGCTGCCCACGCTGGACGTGGACCCGGAGCGCGTGGGTCAGGTCCTGTCGAACCTGATCGGGAACGCGATCAGGTTCACGGCGCGCGGCGGGCGGATCACGGTGACGGCAGTCGAGGAGGGCGAGGCCGTGCGCATTTCGGTGACCGACACGGGGACCGGGATCTCGCCGGATCAGCTGCCGCACATCTTCGACCGGTTCTGGCAGTCAGCGCCGTCCGGGATTCGCACGCGGGGCGCGGGGCTGGGGTTGCCGATCGCGTTAGGAATCGTGCAGGCGCATGGCGGGCGGTTGTGGGTGGAGAGTGAGTTGGGCAAGGGGTCGACGTTTCACTTCACGCTGCCGACGGACCTTTCGGCTGAGACGTGATCACCATCGGGGGTGTCATGAGGCAGACTGCTGGAGACCTCGTTCGCGAGACGGCCGACAGGCTGCCGGGCGGTGTAGCTGCTGTCTTGATGGTCGCTCTCCTGACCGGTAGCAGCTCCCACGCTCTCGCTCAGGGGGCCGTGCTGGTAACGCCGACGCTGGTTCGCGTCGAGATACCGATAGGCCGGAGCATCAGCGCTCCGTGGCGATGGTACGAGACCTCGACTGCGGACGGCCACGCGGAGTACGCGTGGTCTGCCGTGGTGGAGGGCGACACCTCGCACTCCATTGGATTCATGCTCTTCAAGCGTCCGGGCGCTACTCCCATGCAGGGCGACTTTGACGACCTCGTACGCGCCGGCCAAGCCAACCTCGCGGTCGTGACCGGACGCCGCCAGCGGGTCGTGCGCGAGGTTCGCTTGACGGTAAGCGGCGAGGACAGCACGCTGGTCCTGGAGCTGCGCGACCCGGCGGTGATCGCGACTGTGTTTGCCCGAAAGCCGAAGAACGTGACGTTCCAGGCGCTCTCGCCGTATCAGCCGTTCACTCGCCACACGGCGCAAGTTCGATATAGCGACTTCTGACACCGCCGTTACGACCGCCCCGGGTGGGTTTGCCCGATGCTTCTGCCCCAAACCCGCAGCGTCACTCGGGGTTTTCCCTACTGTTTCGCGTCGCGGCCCGACCGAGCTTACGAGCCACAACGTTTTCGAACACGGGAGAGCCCATGGCCACGACACTGGGACCGCGCTTCATCCGGGAAGACGACGTCCGCGCGCCGGCAGCGACCATCACGCAGTTGCTTGTCGCAACGGACGGCTCACCGTCCGCCGAACCCGCGCTGCGGGCGGCCCGGGACATCGCCGAACGCTGCGACGCATCCGTCGCGGTGCTGGCCGTCCACGAATCGCTGCCCATCGTCACCCCCGAGGTGCAGCTGGCGGCGTCGCCCGAAATGGAGCAGGAGGCCCGCTCGGCGCTGCGGCTGCAGATCCTCGCGCAGCTGGACCACCTGGCCATCGATGAGGACTGGCCGGTGGAAGTCGTCACGGGCAACCCCGCGGCGATGATCGCCAAGGCCGCGCACGCGCACGATGCGTCGCTCGTCATCATGGGGCTCGGCGAGCACGGCCTGTTCGAGCGCCTGCTGGGCGACGAAACGGTCATCAAGCTGCTGCGGCTCGGCGCCGTGCCGGTGCTGGCCGTGGCCCCCGGATTCGACGACCTGCCGCAGCGCGTGGTCGCCGCGACGGACTTCACCGCGTCCAGCGCGCGAGCCGCGGCGCTGGCCACGCAGCTCATGGATGACGAGGGGGTGCTGACGCTGGCGCACGTGATGCCGAAAGACGCCGACGCCGCGAACTACGGACCGCATTCCGGGTTCGACGGTACCATCGGCCGGGTCTTCGACCTGTCCATCTCGCGCATCGAGCCACCGCGCGCGGGGACGATCGAGCGGCGCGTGCTCGCGGGCGATCCCGCCAGGGCGCTGCTCGAGCTGGCCGACTCCGCGCGGGCGGAACTCATCGTGGCCGGGTCCCACGGCCACGGCTTCCTCACGCGCCTGATGCTCGGCAGCGTGTCGCAGCAGCTGGTGCGCGGCGCCCGGTGCTCCGTGCTCATCGCCCCCCCGTCTGGCGGGAACTTCCTGGACGAGGTGCCGCAACTCACCACGCGCTTCTCATCGTACGAGTGGGCCGAGCGTCTGGAGGAATTCACGCGCCGCAACGCGGGGCGCACGGCCACCCTGGAAGTGATCGATCCCGAGATCGGCGCGCAGGTCGAGGAGCGCGGCTTTCCGTTCGTGGGCGCCGCGTACGACCCGCGCAACGCGCAGGTGCAGATCATGGTCGGCAACATCGCGGGACGTCACCTCACGCGCTCCATTGGTGGCGTGACGGCCGTGCAGGTGCTGCGCGACCGCTCGGGACGCGACCTGATCCTGCGCGTGGCGCACGGGCGCGGACAGACGCTGCTGACGCTCGAGCGCACCTGAGCGCACCTGAGCGCACCTGAGCGCGCGCTGCGACCCGGCCGTCAGTCCTCCTGGACGGTCGGGAGCGGGCGGGCGGGCCCCGATGTCTGCGCGCGCGCGCGCAGCCGCGCCTCCGCGGCGTTGAACGTGCGCCACAGGTTGTAGACGAACAGGAACGCCCCCGCCGAGAAGAGCGCGCCCCCGGTCGCGGTGACAGGCGCACTGCGCGTGCCGATGCTGGGCGCCAGGAGAAATCCCGTCACCATCGCGGCCAGCCCGCCGTTCGCCAGCCACCAGTGCGCGATGGCCATCCGGCGGCTGTGCACGTGTCCGCCGAATAGCCGCGGCAGCAACTGGTAGCCCACGCCGAACACCATCATCGTGAGAAACCCCACGACGGTCATGTGCGCGTGCGCCGGCCGGTACGCCACCCACGGAGGATACGCCGCGATCGCGAGCCCGAGCGCGATGCCCAGCGTGAACCAGGCGAGGCTGGCGCGAATGAACGCCTTCACGAACCATTCCATGGCTAGAAGTCCCTGGTACGAAAGAACGGTCAGTGGGTCAGCGCATACATGATGTAGTTGATCGCCAGCTTGTACGCGTCGTTGCTGGTGTTCACCGGCCACCACCCCTGCCCGGAGTGCTCCATGTAGTCGCCGATGTCGTTGTTGTAGTTGATGATCACCACGAGGCGCTTCGTCGGATCGTTGTCCTGGTGGATGCCGAGGAACTCCGCCTTGAGATTCGCGTCGTGCGGATAGCTCATGTCCAGCGTCGTGAGCTCGAAGAACGACTTGAAGATCCGATGCGACACGTCCAGCCGGTCGAAGCGCACGCCGGGAAGCACGCGCCGCATCTGCTGCTCGAAGTTGTACCACTCGCCCTGGCGAAAGTCATCCACGATGAGAAATCCGCCCTTCGCCAGATAGTCGCGCAGCCCCTTCACCTCGCTCTCGCTCGGAATCCAGTAGCCGGGCTCGGAGAGGTACGCGATGGGATAGCGCAGCAACTCGGGATCGTCGAACGTGTGGATATTGCTCGCGGTCACGTGCGGCCGCAATTCGGTGACGGTGCGCATCATGAGCATGAGGTTGCGCTCCATCGTGGGATAGTCGAACTCCCAGCCGCTGCGACGGTACACGGTGTACCGGATGCGCGCGAAGGTGAACCGCCCGTCGTACGTGGCGTTGGTGTCGAGAAACATCCGCTGGCCGCGGCGCTGCCCCTCGGCCGGCGCCGCCAGCGCCACCCCCGCGGCCAGGACGAGCAATGCGCGTCGCATCATGGTCTCAAGCTGCGTCCAGGAGACATGCCGCATCAAGGGCGGGGCGATCGCCCGCACCCGTCATATGTTACCCTGCTGGTCCCGTAATCGCAGTGGAATACCACATGCGCCTCCTGCACCTCCAGACCATCATCGCGGCCACGGACCTGACCGCGACCTCCGACGCCCCGCTGCGAAGCGCCGTTGCGCTGGCCGCGGCCGCGGGCGCCGCGCTGCACGTCGCGCACGTGGCACCGGCGGATACGGGGATCATCGCTTACCACGGCCGGCGCGCGGAGTTCCTGCACGAGCTCGCGGCGGCCACGAAGCGGGCGGACGTCCCGGACACGCACACGCCGCACGTGCTCACCGGCGAATCCGCGGCCGCCATCGCGTCCCTGGCGGAGCGCATCGGCGCCGACGTGATCGTCACGGGACGGCGGCGCGCGGATGCCGCGGTGGCCATGCACCGGCCCCTGGGCGGCACGGCCTACGCGATCATCACCCGCTCCTCGGTGCCATGCCTGGCCATCACGGAGCGCCTGGACATGCCGCTGCGCCGCGTGCTGGTAGCGATCGACAAGTCGGAAGCGTCGCACGGCGCACTGCTGGTGGGACTCGCCTGGGCGTCCGCGCTCCGCAAGCCGCGCGGCGGCCCGCCGGTGCTCACGGCCCTCCACGTGCACGACGAGACGGACGGCGCCGCGGAGCGCGCGCAGCAGGCGGTGGACCAGGAGCTGGAGGCGGTCCGCGCCGAAGCAGGCGACTGGGCGGCGGTGACGGTCAGCGGCGTGACCGTGCCCGGCGCGCAGCCGGTGGGCACAATAGCCGAGGTCGCCGACCGAACCGGCGCGGACCTCATTGTCCTGGGTACCCGCGGCCTGCGCCTGGGCGACGCCGAAGTTCTGGGCTCCGTTTCCGCCGCCGTGCTTGGCCGCGTGAGCGCGCCTGTACTGCTCGTGCCCCCCGCGATCTGGCGCAATCAGGTGGATCCAACGGCCGACTGAAAACGCGCCTGCCGCGGTCCCCATCCCTCGGGGGCCGGCGGCCGGTCAGGGCTTCCCCGGCGCGCGCTTCCCTTCCCGCTGATACGCGGCGCGACGCTTGCGCCCTACCGTTTACCATGCAGATCGCGCTGACCTGGCACACCGCGGGGCTCGTCGTGCTCGCGATCACGGGCGCGCCGATCGTGTGGCGAACAGTGCGCGGCGCACTGCGCGGACACTTTGCGGCGGACCTGGTCGCGTCGCTGGCGATCGTCACCGCGTTCGTCCTGCGCCAGCCGATCGCCGGCCTGGTGATCGTGCTCATGCAGACCGGCGGCGAATACCTCGAGCGCTACGCCGCGCGGCGCGCCTCGCGCGCGCTGCGTGAGCTGGAGGACGCGTCACCACGCATCGCGCATCGCCTCGCGGCGGGTGGCGTGGGGGGGGGCGACGAGGTAACCGACGTGTCCGTGGAGGACGTCCGGGTAAGCGACACGCTGCTCGTGCGTCCCGGCGAACTGGTGCCCGTGGACGCCGTGGTCACCGGAGGCGCGTCGTGGGTGGACGCATCGCGTCTCACCGGAGAATCGGTGCCGGTGGACGTCGCCCCGCATTCCCGGCTCATGAGTGGCAGCTGCAACGGCGACCGTCCGCTCACCGTGCGCGCCACCGCGCTCGCGTCCGAAAGCCAGTACGCGAAGATCGTCGAACTGGTGCGCTCGGCGCAGGCCAGCAAGGCCCCGCTCCAGCGCATCGCGGACCGGTACGCGGTCTGGTTCACGCCCATCACCCTTGCCGTGTGCGCGATCACGTTCGGTGTCACGCAGGACTGGATGCGCATCCTCGCGATCCTCGTGGTCGCCACGCCCTGTCCACTGATCCTCGCCACGCCAGTGGCGATCGTGGGGGGAATCAGCCACGCCGCGCGACACGGCATCATCGTGCGCCACGGCGGCGCGCTGGAAGCGCTCTCGCGCGTCACCGTCGGCGTTTTCGACAAGACGGGCACGCTCACGGTGGGGCGCCCCGAAGTGCATCGCGTGATCGCCGACCCGCTCTGGGACAAGGCCACGGTCATCCGGATGGCCGCCGCCGTGGAGCAGGGATCGGGGCACCTGCTGGCGCGTTCGATCGTCGCGGAGTCCGCGAAGTGGAACGGCGCCCTGCCCGCCGCGGACAGTGTGCGGGAGGACTCCGGCCGCGGCGTGTTTGGCACCGTGGCTGGCCACGACGTGCTGGTCGGCGGGCGCGCGTTCGTCCGCGAGCACGCCCGCCCGGATGAGCAGCGCATGCGCGCGCTGGAGAGTGGCGCCGCCACGCTCCGCGCCTTCGTCCTGATCGACGGACAACCCGCGGGGATGATCGAGTTCGCGGATACCGTGCGCCCGAACATCCGTGCCACCTTCGAGCGCATGCGCCGGTCCGGCGTGGAGCGAACGCTGCTGCTGTCAGGAGATCACCCGCCATATGTGCAGGCGGTGGCCCGCAAGCTTGGCATCGCCGAAGCGAAGGGCAACCTGCTGCCGGCGGACAAGGTGGCGGTCGTCGCCCAGCTGGAGCATGGCGGTGAGTATGTCCTCATGGTGGGCGACGGAGTGAATGACGCGCCGGCATTGAGCCGGGCCCACGTGGGCGTGGCGCTTGCGGCGCATGGGCGCGGCATCGCCAGTGAATCCGCGGACGTGATCCTGCTGCAGGACGACGTGAGCGGCGTGGCGGAGGCGGTGGAGATCGGACGCCGCACCATGCGCATCGCGCGTCAGAGCATCCTCGTGGGACTCGGGCTCAGCGTGGCCGCGATGGGGTTCGCCGCGTTCGGCATGATCACGCCCGTGGTAGGTGCGCTGCTCCAGGAGGCCATCGACGTCGCCGTCATCGTGAACGCGCTGCGGACCAGCTGGTGACCTACCCGGCCGGCCCAGGATCAACGCGCGAGGGCGTCGACCGGCGGCACCACGAGCACGGAACACGGCGCGGCGCGCAACAGATTTGACGGAGTGCTCCCGATCAGCAGGCGGTCCAGCACGCCGTGACTGTGACTGCCCGCCGCAATTAGGTTGGCGCCAACGTCCTTCGCCGCGGCGAGAACCTCCTCGACCACGCCGCCGAGACGCAGCTCCCACGTCACGACCAGGCCGGGGTGCGAGAGGTCCTCCGCCAGCCGAGCCAGTTTGTGCTCGGTGTCCACCGCGTACTTCCGCTCCGTGGCCGCGTCGTGCACCGGACGACCGTTCAGCGCCCACCGGACATGCACGAGGTGCACTCGCCCCGTCGGTTCCAGCAGCGCCGCCGCCTCGGATGCCGCGCGCGCGCTGGATTCACCGAAGTCCAGCGCGACGACCGCGGTGTGGAGCAGGTCGCTCGTGTCGCCGCCCACCGCGAGCACCGGAACGTCGCTGAGTCGCGCGACCCGCGCGGCGGTTTCCGCGCCCATCAGTCGCGCGAGCTTGCCATGCTTGCCCAGTCCGACCACGACCAGGCGCACGTCCCGCTCGCGCGTCAGGCGCGCGATGGCGGTCGCGGGGCTGCCGAACTCCACCGTGACCGGCCACTCGGACGCGCCGCGACGCCTGAGCTGCGTGCGGATGCGCCCCAGGACCGCGTCGGCGTACCCATTGTGGATCGTGACCGCCTGCGCTCCGAGCGCCAGTTCCGCCACGGAGACCGGAACGGGCTCCAGAACCGTCACGACCTCCGGCGCCCAGTCTCCGCGCTCTGCCATGAGCTTGGCGAACGTCACCGCGCCGCTCGCGACGGTGCTCCCGTCCGTGGCCACCAGGACGGGTTGCGCGAGCTTCGGCGCGCGCGCGGCCCGTCCAGCGGACTGTGGCGGATGCGGCCGGAGATTTTTCTCCGGTATGCGGCGGGTTTTGCGAGCGGGCATGGAACTTCCTCGTCGTGTAGCGGGGTCGGCCAGCGACTGCGTGATGAAGCTCGGCGTGGCGGCGGCTCCCGTCAGTCGTGCATTGGCCGGGCCGCCGTCAGGGGAATCCGCACGGCATCCTGGCGGCGTCCTGACTGCACCGCTCGTGCCCGGACGGCATTGTCCACCTGTACCCATATCGGACTCCATCATGTTCAGATTCATCCGAGCCACGCGCACGGAGCGCAACCGCTGGCTTCCCGGAGATGGGCTGGTGCTCCCCTCCGTGGGCGCCATGACGCACGCCATTACCATCAACGCGACGCCGCGCCAGATCTGGCCGTGGCTGGTGCAGATGGGATCCGGACGCGCGGGCTGGTACAGCTACGACCTGCTCGACAACGGTGGGCACCAGAGCGCCGACGTCATCGTTCCTGAGCTTCAGAAGCTCGATGTGGGAACGGTCATGCCCTGGCTTCCGAAGTCCCACGAGGGGTTCACGGTGCTGGGCTTCCATGCCGAGCATCACCTGCTGCTGGGCTGGGAGAATCCGGGAAACCCGATTCCCCAGATGAGCTGGGCCTTCGTGCTCGAGGAGATCGCGCCGGGGGGGCGTACGCGGCTCATCGTTCGCGCGCGGGGACGCAAGGGCTATCGCTTCTTCGGGATGCCCACGTGGATGACGAAGTTCACGGCCTCCGTCATCCACTTCATCATGCAGGAAAAGCAGCTGCTGGGCCTGGCGCGCCGCGTCGAAACGATGGCCCGCTAGGGATTACCGCCGGGTGCGTCGCCGCGCGGCGGTGGTCGAGCGCGCGGCGCGGCCTGTGATGTTCTGGATGTTCAGCCCGTAGATGTGGTGCCGCTCCGGCACGGGATCATCGGGCGTGAGCGCCGCGGGCATGATGGTCCGCATCAGCCGCACCGCCTTCTCGTGCTCGCGGCGCTGCACCGGGCCGCCGTACTGCTCCAGCATGTAGACGGTGCCCTTGACCACGACGCTCTTCCAGTCGAACGGCCCGGCCACCTCGTCCACCTGGAACGCCACGTACGGATCGCGCGCCAGCGCGGCGAGCTTGGTCCCGTCGCCGCTTCGAAGGTAGATCCAGCGCCCCTGCGTGACGTAGCCCAGCGGCACGATGTCCACGGTGCCCGCCGTCCTGTACGCGAGGCGTCCCACGTGATTGCGCTGAAGCACCCGGCGCGACTGCGCCGGCGTGAGTACCGTGAACTTCGGCGTGAGTTTCTTCATTGTCGAAAGGTGCTGCGGCGAGGTGGGCATGACAACATTCACTTCCGGCGGTTCTGATGCATACTTGAGGGCATGCCGCCCTCCCCCACGCCGCTCGCGCGCGTTCGCAGCATCTGCGGGTCCTTTCCCGGCGCCCACGAGGTGGAAGCGTGGGAGTCACCCACCTTCCGGGTGATGAACAAGCTGTTCGCCATGTACGCCGAGCCCGACAACCATCATGGCGCGGGGCATAACGCGGTGTGGATCAAGTCCACGGCAACGAACCAGAGCCTGCTCATCGGCGAGAACCCGAAGCGCTACTTCTCACCGCCGTACGTGGGCCCCAGCGGCTGGGTGGGCGTGCGCCTGGACGGGCGCGTGAACTGGACGATCGTGAAGGTGCTGCTGCGCGACGGCTACGACCTCGTCGTGGCCAAGCTCCCCAAGAAGACGCGGATGACACGGATCACGCGGATCACGCGGAGGAAGGAGAAGGGCTGAGCTTGCAGCACGGTCCGATTGCGAGTGGCATGGACAGCGCCTAGATACCTCCCGCATGGGCATCCGCGACCGCGTCAAACAGCTGCTCGAGGACAAGCTGGGCATTCGCATGCTGCGCGGATTCACCGTGGTGGTGGACAACACCCGGGCCGACATCGCGACCGCCGACGTGCTCGCACGCCTCGACGAGTCCCTGGAACTGATCGAGCGCCATCAACCCTGGCGGCTGCGCCACCTCCAGCGCGACCTCAAGCAGATTCGCGTGATGCGATACCCCTGCCGCGGCGCGTACTTCCCGGAGCACCGCGCGTGCATGGTGGAGCTCACGTTTCTCGCGCGGCGCGACATCGGAGCCGCCACCGTCGCGTCCACGATCGTGCATGAAGGCATGCATGCTCGCGTGCACGCCATGGGGGTGGACGAGGCGTCGCGCGACCGCGCCCGCGAGGAGCGCATCTGCCGACGCGCGGAGCTGGACTTCGGCGAATCACTGCCGCCGGAGATGGGCGCCCCGGTCGTCGCGCGCGCCCTCGAATCCCTGCACCTGGACGACCACGACGTGGCCCCCGACATCGACTGGTCCGAAGCGATGCGCCGCGTTTCGGATGCCGATGGGCAATAGGGGAACCGCCCTCCTCCTCCCCCCCCGCCTCCCCCTTCCCGCCGTCGCCGTTGGACAATCTCACCCATACCCTGGTCGGCGCCGCGCTCTCCGAAGCGGGGCTGAAACGCCGCACCCCGCTCGCCGCCGCTACCCTCATGATCGGCGCGAACTTCCCGGACCTCGACGTCCTCGGATTGTTCTTCCCGAACTCCCTCGACATCCGCCGCGGAACGACGCACGGGTTCCTGGCCCTCGCGATCCTTCCGTTCGTGCTCGCCTGGCTCGTGGCGCTGTACGACCGCAGGGTGCGGCGATGGCGCCAGCCGAGCGCCCCGCCCGCGGATCCCCGGCAGCTCCTGATCCTCTCCACCGTCGCGATCTGGAGCCATCCCGCGCTCGACTTCATGAACATCTACGGCATGCGGTGGCTCATGCCCTTCGTCAACCAGTGGTTTTACGCCGACGCGCTCTTCATCGTGGACCTCTGGATGTTCCTCGCGCTCCTCGGCGCCGTTCTCCTGTCCCGCCGGATGACGTCCGTGCGCCCCGCGCGCGCGGCCCTGGGCGCGGTGTCCGTGTACATCGTGGCCATGCTGTGCATCACCGGGGTTGGACGACAGGCCGTCGGCGCCGCCCAGACCAGTCGGCACTTCATGGTGGGGCCCACCCCGATCACCCCCTGGCAGCGCGAGATCATCGTGGACGAGCCGGAGGGATACCGGTTCGGCACATGGACGCTGTTCGGCGAGGTGGCGATGGCGTCGACCGTCATGCTGAAGGGGGACACCCTGGATCCGGCCATCCTCGCCGCCCGACGGTCGCCGGAGGCCGCGGCCTTCCTGAAGTGGTCCCGGTTCCCCTTCTATAGGGTGGAACGCGAGGGCCTGAGGACCCTGGTCCGGATAGCGGACGCCCGGTACGTGGGGAACAGCGGACTGGGCTGGGCCTCCGTGGAGGTCAGACTACCCTGACGGGGGCATTCGTCCTATTTTTCGAGGCTCCTAAGTGCTGTCCCCGTATATAGAACCGATCGAATGCCCAAGAGCCGTCCTCGACTCAAGATCATCCGCCGCTTCGGCGTCCAGCTTCCCGGCCTCACCCGCAAGTCCTCGGAAAAGAAGCCCTACCCGCCCGGCCAGCACGGGCAGTCCAAGACGGGGCGCAGAAAGACGAGCGAGTACCGCCGTCTTCTCGAGGAGAAGCAGAAAGTCCGCTTCAACTATGGCGTCACGGAAGGCCAGCTCCGCCGGTACATGGCGCTCGCCCGCAAGATGCCTGGCCGCACCGGTGACAACTTGCTCGCGGTGCTGGAGCGCCGGCTGGACAACGTGGTGTTCCGCATGGGATTCGCGCCGACCATTCCCGGCGCGCGCCAGCTGGTATCGCACGGCAACATCCGCGTGAACGGCAAGAAGGTGGATCGTCCCAGCTATCTCACGGAGTCGGGGGACGCGGTCGCCGTCGCCACGGGCAAGACGCGCGAGCGCGCGCAGCTCATCGAGAACGTGGAGCGCGGCCCGCAGCTCCGGTTGCCGAGCTACATTGCGATGGATCCGTCCGACAAGTTCGAGGGCCGGGTGATCGGCACCCCGATGAAGGGGGATGTCCCCTTCCCGGTGAACGGCTCCGCCCTGGTGGAGTTCTACGCCAGGTAGCCGGGTATAGCACGGTTCTGGTACCTCCTCACCCCCCTTTGCTCAAGGTGTCCGCAATGCGTCGTTCGATATTCGTACTTCTCCTCGCCGCCTCTCCCCTGGCTGCCCAGCAGCAGCAGTCGGCAACCAACGTTGGCGTGAGTGCCGCCGGCGCGCATTTCTCCACCGCGCACGGCTACCTGCTTCGCGCTGCGGAGCAGATTCCGGAATCGCTGTACTCCTTCAAGCCCACCCCTGAAATCCGGTCGATCGGCCAGCTGTTCGGCCACGTCGCCAATGCCGAGTTCATGTTCTGCGGCCTCATCCTCGGCGAGTCCGTGCAGCGCGAGAACGTGGAACGGACGAAGACCGCCAAGGCAGATCTGGTGCAGGCGCTCAAGGAGTCCGGCACGTACTGCGCGCGCGCGTACGAGATGAACGACGACGCCGCCAGCGCGATGATCAACGTCTTCGGCACGCAGCGCTCCAGGCAGTACGCGCTGACGATGAACGCCATCCACGACTGGGAGCACTACGGCAACATCGTGACGTACATGCGCCTCAAGGGCATGGTGCCTCCCTCGTCGCAGCGGTAGGGACAGGGACAACCGATCCGTTCCGGAGAGGAGTGAGGCGGTCTTTCCTGTTCGCGTACTGCCTCATTCCCTCCATCGCGACTGCGCAGGAGCCGTCCAGGAAGATCGAGGGTGAGCTCAGCGGCAATGCCTTCTTCGGCAACACCCGCCAGATGCTGTTCAGCGTGCGCGCCGAGCATGAGCGGCTGGACAGCGCGAGTGCATTCCGCCTGGTCTCACGGTTCAACTACGGGCAGACCACGACCGAAGCCGTGGGAACCGTCGTGAGCAAGCGATCCTGGCATGCCGGCAGCAACTACGACTGGCGCCCCTACGCGGACTTCACGCCGTTCGTGCGGGCCTCGATCGAATCCAGCTTCGAGAATCGCATCGCCCGCCGGTACAGCGGGGGAACCGGCTCGCGACTCAACGTGGTCCGCACGGCCGCCACGGACGCCATCCTGAGCCTCGGCGTGAATGGTGAACGCACGGAGGCGCTGGCGCCCGGTGATTCGGTGGGCGCGAAGGTGCTCGCGCGTGGATTCACCAGTCTGCGGATGCGGCGGGACTTCTCGTCGCGCATCGCGGCCACCAGCGAAACATCATGGGAGCCGGCGCTTACCACGGGGGGTGACTACACCCTCCAGTCGGTGACCGCACTCAAGATTCGCCTCGCGAGCTTCGCCGGGCTCACGCTGATGGTCCGCGACCACTACGACAGCAAGTCGGTAGAGCGCGGCGCGCGCACCAACAACGACGTCGAACTGCTGGTGGGCCTGCTCACCACGTTCTGACGCGCGCAGGCGCGCCGACGGCGAGTGGCTAGCTTTCACTCGTCCATTCCACCCCCCCCGTTGGCCATTTCTCGCAGGTCGATGCTCGTCCCGAAGATCGTCACGTCGCTGGAGACGTACGATCGCGCCCAGTTTTCCCGCGACCTCGGAGCCGGCATCGTCGTCGGCATCGTCGCGCTTCCGCTGGCGATCGCGTTCGCCATCGCCAGCGGCGTAACGCCGGACCGCGGCCTCTGGACCGCCATCATCGCCGGCTTCATCATCTCCGCGTTCGGCGGCTCGCGCGTGCAGATCGGCGGACCCACGGGCGCGTTCATCGTCATCGTCTACGGCATCGTGCAGAAGCACGGCGTGGACGGGCTCATGATGGCGACGCTCATGGCCGGAGTGATTCTCGTCATCTTCGGTCTCGCGAAACTCGGCGCGGTGATGAAGTTCATCCCGCATCCGGTGATCACCGGATTCACCAGCGGCATCGCGGTGATCATCTTCGCGAGCCAGGTCAAGGACTTCCTGGGCCTGGAGATGGGCGACGTGCCCGCCGGGTTCGTGGAGAAGGTCGGCGCGTTCGTCGAGCACATCGGCTCCGTATCACCCGCGGCGGCCGGTGTCGCAATGACGGCGCTGGCGATCATCATGCTCTGGCCGCGCGTGAGCCATCGTATCCCGTCGCCGTTCGTGGCGCTGATCGCCACCACGGCGCTGGTACAGGTGTTCGGCATACCCGTGGAGACGATCGGCTCGCGGTTCGGCGAGATCAGCGCCTCTATCCCGGTGCCGCGGCTGCCGAACGTGTCATTTGCCCAGGCGGCGGCGCTGGTGGGACCGGCGTTCACCATCGCCCTCCTCGCGGCCATAGAGTCGCTGCTCTCCGCCGTGGTGGCCGACGGCATGATCGGCGGCCGCCACCGGTCCAACATGGAGCTGATCGCGCAGGGGATCGCCAACATCGCGTCTCCCCTCATGGGGGGCATGCCCGCCGCCGGCGCCATCGCCCGTACCGCGACGAACGTCAGGAACGGCGGCCGCACTCCCGTCGCCGGCATCGTCCACGCCTTCACCCTGCTGGTGATCACGCTCGCCGCGGGACGCTGGGCCGCGCTCATCCCGATGCCCACGCTCGCCGCGATCCTGGTCGTCGTCGCGTACCACATGAGCCAGTGGCGCGTGTTCCGCGCCGAATTGCGGTCGCCAAAGAGCGACGTCGCGGTGTTGCTCACGACCTTCGCGCTCACGGTGCTGGTGGACCTCACGGTCGCGATCGAGGTCGGCATGGTGCTCGCCGCCTTCCTGTTCATCAAGCGGATGTCGGAGGTCACCAACATCAGCGCGGTCACCGGCGAGCTGGAGGATGATCCGAGCGAGCAGGCGTACATGGGACCCAACGCCGTGAGCCGCCGGCGCGTGCCGAAAGGCGTACAGGTGTACGAGATCAACGGCCCGTTCTTCTTCGGCGCCGCCGAGCGGTTCAAGGATACCCTGGCGAGCGTGTCCGCCAAGCCGAAGGTGCTGATCATCCGCATGCGGCACGTGCTGGCGCTGGACTCTACCGGAATGCAGGCGCTCAAGGACGTGGTGCATCGCACCCGGGGCGATGGGACGATCGTGCTGCTCTCGGACGTGCACATGCAGCCCCTGGTGGCCCTGCAGGGATCCGTGACGATGGAGGACATCGGAATGGACAACGTCTTCGGCAACATTGACGACGCGCTGAACCGCGCGCGCCGCATCCTTGGCATCGCGGAGGAACGGCCGCCGGCCAGCGCCGAGCCCACAGTCGAGCGCGAGCGCACCGGTGGAGGGGGGGGGGGGGGGCCCGCGCACTGACCATGCTGCGCGACCAGCAGGACTACCTGATGCGCATGATCGCGATCGCGGCGGCCGCCGTCGCGCGCTTGCGCGCCCGGCTGCTGGAGGGAGATGCGCCGGACGAGATCGTCCAGGAGGCGCGCGCCGCACAGGGCGAGCTCCTGGGCAAGGATGCCGGGATGCTGCGCATGCTGGATCCGTCGTCGGCAGCCCACGTCCTGGGTGACAAGCTGCGCCTGGAGCAGTGGGCCGAGCTACTGCGCGTGGAGGCCGAGGCGCAACGCAGGGCCGGTCGCGAAGCCGAGGCGCAGTCCCTCGAGACACGGGCCGCGAGTCTCTCGCGATAGCTCCCTATCTTCCGTGATGCTCGACGCGATCAGATCCCTGCTCTCCGGACCGGGCAGGCAGGAGCCCACAAAGCCCAGGCGCGAATCCATCCCGGCCGGGGTTGATCCCGTGCACGTCGCGGCATGCGCGCTGCTGCTCGACATCGCCCACGCGGACGGCGAATTCTCCGACGCCGAGCAGAAGCACCTGGAGGAGGTCCTTGGCCGCCACTTCGGCCTGAGCGTCGAGGACGGCCACCGCCTGCTCGAGATTGCCGACGCGGAGCGTCAGCGCGCCGTGGACCACTTCACCTTCACCTCCGTGCTGCACCGCAGCTACGACCTTGGCCAGAAGATGGTGCTGGCCGAGGTGATCTGGGGGCTGGTCCTGGCCGATGGCGAGATCGCGGAACACGAGCACTATCTCACCCGTAAGATCTCCAACCTGCTGGAGCTCCAGCCGGCATACCTGGCAACGGCCAAGGCCGCTGCCGCGAAAAAACTCGGGTCCGTCGAGTAACGCCTCGCGCGGCACAACCCCATATTGGCGACAATGTCCACCACCGCGACGACACTGCTTGGCGGCCGGTACGAGATCGGGCGCGCCCTGGGGCAGGGAGCGTTCGGCCACACCGTGCTCGCGCACGATCGCCAGGAGGATCGCGCGGCGGCAATCAAGGTGCTCGACAGCCGCGTGCGCGACGGCCTCAAGTCGTACGAACTGTTCAAGCGCGAGGCCGACGTGTTGCGCGCCGTGCGCCACCACGGGATCCCCGAAGTCTTCGACGCTTTTCAGGACCAGTGGCTCGGGGCGCCCGCCGCCTTTCTCGTGATGGAGTACGTGGAGGGCACGTCCCTCGCCCGGATCATCGACGAGAAGCGCACGCTGGACCCCGGCGAACTCGCGCACATCTTCCTCGAGCTGCTCGGCATTCTCGACTATCTGCACGGGCGCGTGCCGCCGATCCTGCACCGCGACATCAAACCGTCGAACATCATCGTGCGCCCCAACGGATTCCCGGCGCTGGTGGACTTCGGCTCCGTGCGCCGCGTGTTCATGGGGCCCGAGGAGAGCGGATCGACCATCGCGGGCACCTACGGTTACATGCCCTACGAGCAGTACATGGGGCAGGCGTCGCCCGCGAGCGACCTGTACGCGCTGGGAGGGACCATGCTGCATCTGTTGACCGGCCGCCCGCCGCGCGACTTCATGTCGGATGCAGGCATCGTTGCCGTCCCCGAGACCCTGCCGGGTGAGTCGCGCCTGCGCACGGTGATTGCCCGGTTGCTGCGCGCCTCGCCCGCGGAGCGATTTGTGTCGGCGAGGGACGTGCGCAGCGCGCTGATCGGAACCGTCGCGGTGGCCCGGACGGATGCGGCCCCGCGCGTCCACCTGGCCTCCGTGGCGCATGCGATGGACGCGCTCACGGCCATGCCCCCTGCTCCGCGTCCGATCGCCGGAGACACCAAGCGGTTGCTGAAGAGCGTCTCGCCAAGCGCGTTGCGGCTGATGAACGCCAGCGACAAGGATGGCTATTCATGGAGCCTGATGGACGTGCTGGGCGTCGGCTTCTTCTCCCTTGTGACGGCCGGCATTCTCCCGATGGTGTTTCTGAACATGGCGAGCGCGAGAAAGCGCCGGCTCAGGCGTTTCTTTCGAGACGGACTTGTCTCCACGGGAGAGGTGTTGAAGATCGAAAGTGAGACGACCGCGTTCGATGAGAAGATCAGCCGGGTCTCGTACGAGTTCGAGGTCGACGGCCTGGTCCACCGGGACTCGGATACCGTGGTGCCCGGTGTGACTGCTCGATGGAAGGCCGGGGACCGGGTGCCGATTCTCTATCTGCCTGACCGCGACTACGACAGCGTCATCATCGCGGTCCAGTAGCTTTCGACGATGCGCATCGTTTCCCTGCTGCCCAGTGCCACCGAAATCGTCTGTGCCCTGGGGCTCGACGACCACCTCGTGGGGGTCACGCACGAGTGCGACTACCCGCGCTCGGTGCTGGGGCTGCCCAAGGTCACGAACACGCTGATTCCCCCCCCAACCGACGCGTCCAGCGCGGAGATCGACGCCCTGGTCCGCGACCGGTTGGGCGGTCAGTCGGCGCTTTACACGCTGAACATGGCTGCGCTGGAGCGGTTGCGTCCTGACTTGATCGTCACCCAGGCGCTGTGCGACGTCTGCGCTGTCTCGGAAGACGAGGTGAAGAACGCGGCCTGCTCGCTCCCCGGCACGCCGCGCGTGCTCAACCTCGAGCCGGAGACACTCGAGCAGGTGCTGGACTGCGTGCGCGTGGTTGGCGAAGCAGCAGGTGTCGCGTCGCGCGCCGGCGACGTCGTGCGGTCGCTGCGCGCGCGGGTGCAGGCTGTCGCGGACCGCGATCGGGCGGTGCGAACGCGCCCGCGCGTGGCACTGCTGGAATGGCTCGACCCACCATTTTCCACCGGCCACTGGAACCCGGAGCTGGTGCGGCTGGCCGGCGGCGAGGACGGGCTGGGTCGCACGGGCGAGAAATCGCGCACCCTCACGTGGGACGAGGTAATCGCGTGGCGGCCGGAGGTCGTCGTCATCTCCTGCTGCGGATTCACCACCGAGCGGGCCTTGCAGGACGTGGGTCCGCTGCGTGACGTGCCCGGGTGGGACGACCTGCCCGCGGTGCGCGATCAACGCGTGTACGTCACCGACGGCTCCGCCTACTTCAGCCGCCCGGGGCCGCGGCTGGTGAACAGTCTCGAGTTGCTCGCGCACGTGATCCATCCGGACGTGCATCCGTTGCCGGACTGGGTGATGCCGCCGGTGCGGCTCGCGGCGCCCGCGCACGCATGAACGTCCGGCCCGTGAGGCACGACGAGCGCGCGGAGTATCAGCGCATGCGCCTGGCGCTCTGGCCGGATAGCAGCGATGCCGACAACGATTCGTGGTTCGCCCGCGATGATGCGGCGACGTTCGTGGCGGAATACCCGAACGGCTCGCTGTGCGGCTTCGTGGAGGTGGGCAGCCGGCCGTACGCCGAAGGGTGTGACTCGAGTCCGGTGGGCTTCATCGAGGGCTGGTGGGTCGCTGAGGACGTTCGGCGAACCGGCGTGGGCCGCGCGCTGCTCGCCGCCGCCGAAACGTGGGCGCGCTCGAAGGGATACACCGAGATGGGTTCCGATGCGCTGCTCGACAATCACACGAGCCACGCCGCGCACGGCCGCTGCGGCTACAGCGAGGTGGAGCGGCAGGTCATGTTCCGGAAATCCCTAGCCGCTTCCTGAGAAACTCCAGCACGTCGGACTCGTGCTGTCGAAGCACGCCGCCGGGCTTGCGGGGCGCCGTCTTGTCCCGCGGCGGCATCGGCGGAAGCACGTCCCCTTCCAGATACCCCGCGATCAGCGCGGGATGGATGTAGTATTTCCGGCAGACGGTGCGGGTGTTTCCGAGCCGGGCCGCCGTCGCGTCCACGGCGCGCACGATGTTCCGCTCCGCCTCTTTCCTGGTGGGCGCGGGTCCGATGTTCCGGAGAAACTCCGCGGCGTCCATCGTGCCGGCCCAGGTGCGAAAGTCCTTCGCGGTGACGTCCGCGCCCGTGACCGCGTACAAGTACTCGTTCACGTGCTCGGCTTCCACCTCGCGGCGCGCCCCGTGGTCGTCCAGGTACTTGAACAGCACCTCGCCGCGCAGTTCCTGGCACCGCTGCACGATCCGGGCAATGCGCAGGTCCGTGACGTCCACGGCGTGCTCCACGCCACTCTTGCCGCGAAACTCGAACCGCAGCTTCGCCCCATCCACCTCCACGTGGCGCTTGCGCAGCGTGGTGAGGCCGTACGACTTGTTCTCGCGCGACAGCTCCTCCGTGCCCACGCGGATCAGCGTCCGCTCCAGCAGCCACACCACGGTGGCAAGCACCTTCTTCACGGGCAGCCCATCGCGCTTCACGTCCTTCTCCACTTCGTCGCGAATCCGCCAGATCACCTTTCCGAAGTCGAACAGCCGCTCGAACTTGGTGCTGTCGCGCTGCGCGCGGAACTGCGGGTGGTACCGGTACTGCTTGCGTCCGCGCGCGTCGCGCGCCGTGACCTGCAGGTGTCCGTCCTCGTGGGGACAGATCCACACCTCCGTCCACGCGGGCGGAATCACGAGCGATCGGAAGCGCCGGATCTCGTCACGGGAGCGGATGGGTTTGCCGTCCGCGTCCACGTAGGAGAATCCGGTGCCGTTGCGCTTGCGCCGAATGCCCGGCATGGCGTCGCTGACATAGCGCAGCCCTGCCGCTCTTGCGGATTCGAGATGTTCTGGAGCGGCAGTCAGTCCCACTCTCCCCCCCTCCCTGCGCGAAGTCTAGGCGCTAAGGAGACAGACGCTATGAGGAGCCGCTTGGCAACGCGCTCGGCCGCGGCCCGACGACATGGCAGGATGCAGAGGGATGCGTCACATTTCGCGCGCATGCTCCTCACTACCCCCTTCCACGCCCGCACCGCGCCGCTCGTGCGCGCGCAAACCTGGCGCCGCTGGGCCGGGCACCAGGTGGCCTCGGCGTACGATCCGCATCCGGAGCGCGAGTACGCGGCCGTCCGCAATTCCGCCGCCCTGTTCGACGTGTCGCCCCTGCACAAGTATCTGATCACGGGACGGGACGCGGCGCGGCTGCTGGACCGCATGGTCACGCGCGACGTGCGCGCGTGCGCGGTGGGACAGGTGCTCTACACCCCGTGGTGCGACGCGGCCGGCAAGGTCGTGGACGACGGCACGGTGAGCCGGCTGGACGAATCCACGTATCGCCTCACCAGCGCGGAACCCACCATGCGCTGGCTGAAGATGAGCGCGCAGGGGGGGATGAAAGTGGACATCGAGGACGTGTCGGAATCGACCGGCGCGCTTGCGCTCCAGGGGCCGCTCTCGCGCACGATCCTCGGACAGCTCACGCCGGATGCGGACGCGCTCCGTTATTTCCGGCTCGTGCACACGCGGCTGCGCGGCGTGCCCGTCACGATCTCGCGCACCGGCTATACCGGCGACCTGGGATACGAGATCTGGGTAGCCCGCGAGCAGGCGGTTCCCCTCTGGGACGCGCTGATGGACGCGGGGGCCAACTACGGCATCGTTCCCGCCGGCATCTGGGCGCTGGACATCGCCCGCATCGAAGCCGGCCTGATCATGCTGGACGTGGACTACTTCTCCACCCACCACGCCACGATCGAGGACCAGAAATCCTCCCCGTATGAGCTGAACCTCGGCTGGACGGTCAGCGACGCCATGGGGGGGGGGCCCTTCACGGGCCAGCGCGCCCTGCGCGACGAGAAGGCACGCGGGCCGGCGTGGCGCTTCGTGGGGCTGGAGATCGACTGGGTGGGCTTCGAGAAGCTGCATCAGGAGCGCGGGCTCGCGCCGCACGTGCCGAATACTGCGTGGCGCGCCAGCGCGCCCCTGCTGGCCGGCGGCAGGCAGGTGGGCTACGCCACGAGCGGCACCTGGTCTCCGCTACTCAAGAGATACCTCGCGCTGGGCCACGTGAGCGCGGCGTTCGGCGCGCCCGGCACCACGCTGGACATCGAGCTCACGGTCGAGCACCGCCGCAAGCGCACCGCCGTCACGGTGCGCAAGCTGCCCTTCTTCGACCCGGCGCGAAAGCGCGCGTGACATGAACGTCGTCCTCATCTTCGTGGGTGCCGGATTGGGCGGCGTCGCGCGGTATGGCGTGGGTCATCTGCTGCTCAGGCCCGGGATGTCATTCCCCTGGCCAACCCTCGTCGTGAACGTCTCCGGGTCGCTGGCGATCACGCTCCTGGTGGGGTTCATGGAAGCGCGCGGGCTGCCACCGCACTGGCAGGCATTCCTCACCATCGGACTGTGCGGCGGCTACACCACGTTTTCCGCCTTCAGCTACGAAACGATGGCGCTCATACAGTCGGGGCACTGGGAGCGCGCCGCGTGGTACGCACTCGCGAGCGTCGTGCTCTGCGTCATCGCGGCATTCATCGGATTGCGGCTCGGCACCATGCTCTTCCGCGCCGCATGACGCCAGCCAACCGGTATGACGCGATCGTCATCGGCGGCGGGCACAACGGCCTTGTGGCCGCGGCCTACCTCGCGCGTGCCGGCCGGAAGACCGTCGTGCTCGAGCGTCGCCCCCTCGTGGGCGGGGCCGCCGTCACGGAGCAGATCGTTCCGGGCTACAAGTTCTCCGTCTTCTCCTACGTCGTGAGTCTCCTGCGGCCGGAGATCATCCGCGACCTCGAGCTCCCGGCGCACGGGCTTCAGATCCTGCCGCTGGAGAGCACCGTCACGCCACTGGACAACGGCGACTACCTGGCCGGCTGGGCGGACGCGGACGAGACGCGGCGTGAGCTGGAGCGCCACTCGCGACACGACGCGGAGTCGTACAAGGTGTTCGGCCGACTGATGCAGCACATGGCGATGGCGGTGAAGCCGATCCTCGGCATGGTGCCGCCCGATCCATCATCACTCTCGCCGGGCGACCTCAGGGGCATGCTGAAGCTCGGCGGGCATTTCCGCTCGCTGGGCGCCGAACGTTTTCACGCGCTGCACAAGCTCATGACCATGAGCAGCGCGGACTATCTCGATGAGTGGTTCGAGTTCGACCCGCTCAAGGCGACGAAATCCGCCAGCGGCATCATCGGCACGTTCCTGGGGCCGCGCTCCCCCGGCAGCGCCTACGTGCTGCTGCACCATTACATGGGCGAGATCGACGGCGCCTTTCGCGCGTGGGGATTCCAGAAGGGGGGCACCGGCGCGATCAGCGACGCCATCGCATCCGCCGCGCGCGGCTTCGGCGCGGAGATCCGCACGGATGCGGCGGTCGAGCGGGTGCTGCTGAAGGGTGACACGGTCACCGGCGTGGCGCTGATGAACGGCGACGAGCTGCACGCCCCGATCGTGATCTCCGGGCTGGATCCGCGACGCACCTTTCTGCAGTTGCTGGACCCCCGGCAGCTGCCCCCGCACCTGGTGGACGGCATCAACCGGTACAAGTTCCGCGGCTCGTCCGGCAAGGTGAATCTCGCGCTCAGCGGGCTACCCGAGTTCACGTGCACGAAGCACGACCCCGGCCTGGCGCGACGGGCGCTCCGCGGCGCGTTCTCGATCTCGCCGAGCGTGGAGTACCTCGAGCGCGCCTACGACGACGCCAAGTACGGCCAGTTCTCCCGGCATCCATACATGGACGTCGTGATTCCCTCGATGATCGATCCGGGGATGGCGCCCCCCGGGCAGCACGTGATGAGCATGTTCGTGCAGTACGCGCCGCACAGCCGCACCGGGGGCTGGGACGACGCCGGTCGCGACGCGTTCGGCCACGCGGTGATCAAGACCCTGGCGCGCTACGCGCCGAACATCGAATCGCTCATCGTGGGCAAGCAGGTGCTGACGCCCGCGGACATCGAGCGCATCACGGGGCTCACGGAGGGGAACATCTTCCAGGGCGAGCTCGCGCTCCAGCAGCTCTTCTTTTTGCGGCCGGTGCCGGAGTGGGCCAGGTACCGCACGCCGATCCGCGGGTTCTGGCAGTGCGGCGCGGGCACGCACCCGGGGGGCGGGATCATGGGCGCAAGCGGCCGGCTCGCGGCGCTGGAGATCGTGGGCTCGGCAACGGGGAAAGGCGCGTGACGTACGACGCGATCGTCATCGGCGCCGGCCCGAACGGACTGACCGCCGCCGCGACCCTCGCGAAGTCCGGCCGCACGGTGCTGGTACTCGAGAGCGCCCACGAGATCGGCGGGCACACGCGCACGATAGAGTTCACGCCGGGATTTCGTTCGCCGCTGAACGAGGACTGCGGCTGGCTGCCGCCGGCGGTGGCGAAGTCGCTCGGGATCACCCACCACGAATTGCACCGAGTCACTCGGCCGGTGACGATGAGCGTCGTTCGGAACGACGGCGCGCTCTGGTCGCTGCGCCCCGTGTCCGCGCAGGGCACCGCGGAGTCCGTGCGCGAGCTGTCCGACCGCGATGCGTCGCGCTGGCCGGCCTTTGTGAAGCGGATGCACCAGTTCGCGGGCATTCTCGAAACACTCTACCAGCTCCCTGCACCCGACATCGCCACCAGTTCGCTCCGAGAGATTCTCCCGCTCCTGGGCGTGGGTCGCAAGCTGCGCGCGCTGGGACGCAGCGACATGATCGAGTTCCTGCGGATCATGCCAATGTCCATCCAGGATCTGGTGGACGACACGTTCGAGAGCGAGCTGCTCAAGGCCGCGATCGCGTCGAAAGCTGTGCGCGACCTTCAGCAGGGACCGCGCTCCGGTGGCACGACGTTCAATCTCCTGCACTACATGACCAGTGAGTCGGTCAGGTATTTCGGTGCCCGTCTCTGGACGCGCGGGGGGCCGGACGCCTTTGCGCGAGCGGCGGCGGATGTCGCGCGCGCGCGCGGCGTGGAGATTCGCACTGACGCGCGCGTGGAGCGTATCATCGTCGCGGAGTACGGCGTGCGGGGCGTCGTGCTCGCCGGCGGCGAGGAGATCGCCGCCCGCACGGTGATCTCCACTGCCGATCCGAAGCGCACGCTGCTCGGACTCGTGGATCCTGTCTGGCTCGACCCGGACTTCATGCTCGCCGTGCGCAACATCAGGATGCGCGGCTGCACCGCGTACGTGCTGTACGCGCTGGATGCGCTGGAGGACCGGGACCGGCTGTTCGTGTCCTCCGTGAGCCTCACGTCGGATACTGCGTCGCTCGAGAAGGCCGCGGACGCGGCGAAGTACGGCGAGATCTCACCGTCGCCGCACGTCGAGTTCTTTGCGCCCACGCAACGCTGGCCCCAGCTGGCTCCGGAAGGAAAACACGTCGTGGCCGCGCGCGTGCAGTACGCGCCGTACCATCTCAGGTCGGGCGATTGGACGGCGGCCGATGCGGCCGGCATCGAGAGCCAGGTGAGATCCGCGATTGGACGGGTCATTCCGGGGTTCGACTCCACCGTGCTGCATCACCTGGTGCTGACGCCGCGCGATATCGAGGATCGCTTCGGAGCGACCGAGGGCGCGCTCACGCAGGGCGAGCGTGCGCTGGATCAGATTCTCTTCATGCGCCCGGTGCCGGGGTGGGGGCGGTACGCGACGCCCATAGACGGGCTGTATCTTGGCGGCGCAGGCGCGCACCCGGGCCATGGCGTGCTCGGTGGGGCTGGCTGGCTGGCGGCGCGGAGTGTCTAACCCTATTGGAGCAGCATCGCCTCTGTTGGAGGCGGCGGGTTCGTTCTGCTCGCCGCACCATACGCTTCCGGCAGCACCAGCATGAAACAACTATCGCTGTGGCATTGCGACAAATGCGGCCGCGACTTCGCGAATCGCAATCAGACGCATGCGTGCCATCGGTACGAACTTGCCGATCACTTTAGCGGAAAGCGCCCGGAGATCCGCGCACTCTTCGATCAGTTTGTAGCAGCCGTCAGCGCATTCGGGCCGGTTAGCATTCTGCCGCAGAAGACTCGTATCGCGTTTCAAGTTCGGATGTCGTTTGCCCAGGTGACGCCTCGGAAGGACTGGCTGGACGGCCACGTGGTGCTCGCCCGCCGTCTTCAGCATCCGCGATTTCGTCGGATTCAGACCTTGTCGCCACGTAACCACGTTCACGAGTTCCGACTCACCACACTCAGCGACATCGACGCTGATGTTCGCGCATGGCTGGCGGAGGCCTACCTCGTCGGCGACCAGCAGCACCTCCGCACCACGAAACGGGCGCCTGGCCAGCGTTCCAGCTGACAAGCACTTGTCGGATGCGCCGTCGTCGACATGGTGGTAATGTGCTTGCAGCTGAACTCAGGCGTTAGTTCGCACCAACCGTCACCCCTATGATCCCTGCGACGATCTGGTGGATTGTTTTCGTCTCGCTGCTTGCCTCGCTGATTTACAGCCTCGTAGCCGCGTGGCGCCGAAGGATTCGCGGTGAGCCGACGCCGCTCCATGCTGTCGGAAACATTCCCATCTCCTCAGGATTGGCCCTCCTCGCTGGGTCGAACGCCATGGGAATCGAGAGTGTCGCCGCGGATCTGGGGAGCTTGATCCTCATGCTGCTTGGCATCTTGCTCACCATCCGCGCCCGACTCGCGATATCGCGCCGGGCGATCTAACCCGACGCGTTGACGAGACTCATCCTTTGGCTGGCCGTGTGCAGTACGCGCCGTACCATCTCAAGTCGGGCGACTGGACGGCGGCCGATGCGGCCGGCATCGAGAATCTCTTCGGAGTGACCGAGGGCGCGCTCACGCAGGGAGATGCGGCAACGGCCGCGAGCACCAAGGGTGCTTACGGCCGTTCCCGCGGTCGACGGCGTGGCGAAGTGACTCAGGCGCTCATGCTCGCCAGAATTTGCCGTGCGTAGTCGGTGAGCGCGGCGCCGGTCGCGGCATCGAGTCGCCCGGTCCGGACGGCCGCGTTCACCTGGTTGATGAACGCATTGAGCTGCCCGCGCGCCGTGTTGGCGTTGCCGCGCTCGAGGCTGGCCAGCGCCGCGTCTACCGGGCCGCTGAAGGACGTGGCCATCCCGCCGGAGATGGCGCCGGAGGCCGCCAGGGCGCCGATCTGGCCCGTCAGCTGCGCCGCCGCCTGCGCCGGAGAAAGCACCACGACCGAGGCGATCGACGTGCCCACGCCGCCGTCCTTGTCCGTGATGCTCACGATAACCGTGAACGTGCCAGCGGCCCCGTACGTGTGACTCAGCGTGAACGCGTTGTCGGCGAGCGCCAGCGCGCTCGACGTGCCGTCGCCCCAGTCTACGGCGCCGACGTGCGTGTCGAGCGTACCGGCGTCCGTATACGTGCCGCCGCCGCCGTACGTCTCGCCGGCCATGATCTCAGCCGATGGAGTGGCGCTGACGGTGGGCGGTACGTTGGCGACGGTGACCGTGCTCGTGGCTGACGAACTCAGGCCGGCCGGGTCGCGCACGGTGACGCGTACGGTGAACGTGCCGTTGTCGGCGTATGTGTGGCTGGGTGTGGCGCCGCCATCGGCGAGCGTGGCGCCGTCGCCGAACTCCCAGTCGAAGGTGAGCGCATCGCCATCGGGGTCGTTCGAGCCACTGCCATTGAACGGGACGCTCGTGCCTTCCGAGCCGGTGTACGGCCCCCCGGCGTGCGCCATCGGGGCCTGGGTGGTGCTTGGTGTCTCGGCGATGGCGCTTGAGCCCCAGCAAGCGATGCTGAAGTCATGCTCGAGTCCGCAAGTCTGCGTCGACCCGGCGCTCAGCATGACGAACGACGCGGGCGGCGGGGTAGCGCGGCCCTGGCCGTTCCCTCCCCAGCACGAGGTGGCGCCGTCCAACGCGATGGCACACGCATGCAATCCGCCGACCGCGAGCGTTGTAAACGTCCCGCTGGGAGGCGATGCCTGGCCCGAGCTATTCAGGCCCCAACAGGAGATGTCGCCGTCAGTTCGAATCGCACACGCATAGGAACTGCCGACGCCAACACTCGTGAACAACCCGCTGGGCGGCGTAAGCTGTCCCGCGCCGAGGCTGCCCCAGCAAGCCAGTGTCTGGTCGGTTCGAATCGCGCAGGCGAATCCAGTGCTTCCGCTCAAGTCGGTGAATGTCCCGGCCGGCGCGAGCCCAATACTGGCGCCCCAGCATGCGATGCTGCCGTCGGCACGTATGCCGCAGGTATAGAAGCCCGCAGCACTCACCCGCGAGAATGTCCCAGCTGGAGGCGTTGCCTGCCCGGTGTTGTTCACTCCCCAGCACAACACAAGTGAATCACTGCGAATGGCACACGCGTGATTCATGCCGGCGCTCACTCGCGCAAAGGTTCCCGCTGGCGGCGTCGCCTGGTCGATCGGGTTGCTCCGCCAGCACTCGAGCGTACCATCCGAGAGCACTCCGCATGCGACATTCTGCCCGACCGAAATCTGCGCATACGTGGCCGTCGGCGCTTGCGCCTGGCCGTTTACGTTGCGGCCCCAGCATTGCACGTGGGCGTTGCTCGTGACCGCACAAGTATGGTCGAGGCCGGCGCTGACCTGCGTAAACGCGCCTGGCGGCGGGGTGGCCTCGCCGTCGTTGTTCGTGCCCCAACATCTGACCTCGCCGCCAACCTGGAGGACGCAGGTATGCCCGTTGCCGGCACTCACCTGCACGACTGATCCAAGGTCGCCGGGAACTGAAACGTCAGCTGTCGTCGTGCTGCCCCAGCACGCCACTGTTCCGTCCGCGCGCAGCGCGCAGTTGTGCGAAGCGCTTGACGATACCTGAACGAACGTGCCAGGGATGGCGAAGGCGCCAGCGCCCGAACCCCAGCACGCGAGCGAGCCATCGATGCGAACGGCGCACGCGTGAACGCTACCCACACTAATCAGACTGAACTGGCCCACCGGTGGTGCGCCGAGGAGGTTCAGGTTCGTGCCCCAGCAAGTGATGGTCTGGTCGGCGCGAATCGCGCACAAAGGTGCAAAACCGACCGAGACTTGGAGGAACGTGCCCGTCGGCGCGTTGGCCTGACCGTTGTTGTTGACTCCCCAACACACAAGTGTTCCGTCGGACTTCAGACCGCAACCGTTGCTGCCGCCGATGGCGACGCTAGCGAACAGAGCCTCCGGCGGCAGGGACTGGCCGAAGCCCGAATCGCCCCAGCACGCTACCGTGCCATCCAGCCGCCGAACGCACGTGAATCGATTGCCGGTGTGCACCTCGGCGACCGTACCGGGTGTGACCAGCACGGATTGGGGACCCATCTCAACCGGTGCAAGGCTGACGGGAGCGAAGCCATCACCGCAGGCCGTGACCAGCGTGAGCAAGACGAACGGCCAGCATCGACGCATGGGGTTCTCCCAATTGTGACAGCGTTGTTTGATGCATCTACAACTGCCTGCGGGCGTCGACGACTTTCACCCCTTGCAACTCGACTACGCCCCCTCGGACTCCGGCACGGCGGACTTAGTCTACGTTGGTGTTAGAGACCCAGCAATACCTAAGACATCCGTTCGGATGAACACATGCCGCCGCGTTTGACCGTGCCACGCTCAACTTGCTGCCGGATGAAGCCCGGAGTGCTTGCATGGGACCTGCCGCGGTGTCGAGCCAGCGACGGCCTTCCGCCGACCGACCATCCGGGTCCGCCGATCGCGATCTCCCAATGGCCTCGACGAGCAGGCGAAGGGTGTTCACCACCCAGGAGCCGAATCAACCGTCCGCGTGCATTGCCTCACTCGCCTGGATCGCGAGGATCCGCCGTGCAGGCACAAGACAGGAGCTCAGTCCCACGAGTGCCACGATTCCGGTCGAGAGACCAAGCGCGACGGCCATCGATTGCGACAATGATCCACCGCCATCAGGCGTACCGGTCAACTCGAACACAAACCGTGCGGCAATCGGAAGACCGATCGCGGCTCCCAGCCCGATCTGCACCAGCGAGCGTTTCAGGATCGTCATGAGCAGCGCACGACGCGATGCGCCAAGCGCCGCACGGATGCCGATTTCGCGAGTTCGCTCCGAGACGGCGAGGGAGACCATGGCGTACAGGCCGGAGGTCGCCAGGGCGATGAGCACGCCGACCAGCACGATGAGGCCGGCTGCGAGCCCCATCACGAGGTACCAGTCGCCCTGTCGCACGTCACTGAGCACCGTCGCCCTGGATATCACGAGATCCGGATCGATTGCCATCGCCAGTTCGCGCACGTGGGCGGTCAGGCTGGCTGGCGGCACCACCGCGTGCACGGCCAACTGCATCGGGTTGATGGCGCCCGGCGCTGCCGGCAGGTACACGGCCTCGCCGCGGTCGGGGTTCACCACGTTCACGCCCAGGGGACCGACGACGCCGACGATCTCGTACCACGTCGAAGTGCCCGTGTCGGAGGGTGCAGGAAATCGCACGCGCCGGCCGATCGGGTCGCGTCCATCGAGCACACGCTCCACGAACGCCCTGTTCACGATGGCGACGCGCGCCCCCCCCCCTTCCTCCGCATCGGTGCGCGCAAAATCGCGCCCGCTGAGGATCGGGGTCTCGAGGGCGTCCATGAAGTCCACGTCGACATGCGCCAGTCGTGTCCAGCGCAGCGGCGCATCCGGCGCACGGTCCACACCTTCCAATTCGTAGGGTCGTGACCGGTGCTCCATGCGTGGAAGCGCGTCACCCACGGCCACGCGCCTGACTCCAGGTTCCCGCTCGAGGGCAGCGACGAGTTCGCGCTGCGCCGCGGCGAGTTGCACACGCAGTCGATCAGGAGCGCCGGCCGCGCGCGCATCCATAGATGTCGTTGCGCCCTCTGGCAGACGAAACTCCACCGCCAGGTACTCCGACGCCGGAATACCCGTCGCACGATTCGCCGCCTGCAGATCCGTGGCGTGACCGGAGACCGCCAACGCCATCCCTACCGCCGCGACGGATATGGCGATATCAGCCACCACCAATGCACCGGTCAGCCTACCGAAGCGAACACGCGGGGGGGGGGGGGGGGGGGGGGGGGGGGGGGGGGGGGGGGGGGGGGGGG
>JBBDYA010000022.1:0-7032 GCA_040902005.1 Gemmatimonadaceae bacterium
GGCAGTCGCAAGCACTCTTGCGACTGCCGCCGAGAACATCTTGCCACTGCCGCCGAGAACATCACTGCTGGCGATCACCCTGCCCCGGCACCACCATTCGAACGTGCCAAACGCCCCCACCCCGTACAGCGGCGACGATCCCATACGCGTCGCGCTCGAGCGCGCCATCGGCTTCCAGTACGACGTGACCCGCATGCTGGGGCGCGGCGGCATGGGCGCCGTGTACCACGCGCACGAGAAGGCGCTGGACCGGCAGGTGGCGATCAAGGTGCTGCCGCCGGACGCCGTCGGCGGCGACGCGCGCGATCGGTTCATGCGCGAGGCGCGCACCGCCGCCCGCCTCACCCATCCCAACATCGTGCCACTCCTCACCTTCGGGGAGACGGACGGGCTGGTGTACTACGTCATGGGCTACGTGGACGGCGAATCCCTGGAGCAGCGCCTGCGGCGCGCCGGCCCGATGGACGCCGATGTCGTGGCGCGCCTCCTGGAGCAGCTGGCGCACGCGCTCGACTACGCGCACGCCCAGGGCATCGTCCACCGGGACGTGAAGCCCGACAACATCCTGCTCGACTCGGCGGGCACGCCGAAGCTCACCGACTTCGGCATCGCGCGACGCCCGGCCAGCGGCGATACCCTCACGAGCGCAGGAATGCTCATGGGCACGCCGCGGTACATGTCGCCGGAACAGGCGAGCGGCGATCGGGAGATCGACGGGCGCAGCGACATCTATGCGCTGGGTCTCGTGGGATACGCCATGCTCGTCGGCCGGCCGCCATTCGATGGCGGGTCCGTGCAGGAGATCCTCGCCCAGCAGGTGACGCGCAACGCGCCCAGCCTGCGCACGTTGTTGCCGGAGCTGGAGTCGCCGGTGGCGCTCACCATCGATCGTGCGCTGCGCAAGGACCCTTCGCAGCGGTGGGCACGCGGCGCGGAGATGGCGGCCGCCCTGCGGGAGGAGGACAGCACCGACGCTGAAGAGATGCCTCGGCGCACCATGCTGAAGCCGGGGACCTACGCCCTGGTCACATCACTATCGGTGCTGGTCATCGTGAACGCGGCGTTGTTTGGCGCGGTACGCATCGGCCCCCTGTACATCCTGTTGGTGCCACTCGTGCTGCTCGGCCCGGTCGTGGATTACGCCACCATGGTGTGGAAGGAAAAGAAGACCGCCGCCGAAATTCGCCGAGTGTTCACCGAGCCGCCGAAGTGGTGGCCCTTCTGGTGGCCGGCGCGCTGGCGTCGCCGTGACGACGTGTGGGCGCGGCTTCCCACCGCGCTGCGGCGCATCCGGCTTTCGTCCTCGATTGGTGTGGGATCGTTCGCCCTGATGCTCCAGATCCTGGTGCTCCTGTTCATCTTCATGGGGACTACGCGACCGGGGCCCCTGCAATGGTTGCTAATGGGAGGCATGTTCGCGTCCATGCTCGTTGCGCTGGTGGGACTGGTCGGTTCCGCCCTCGGCATGCGGCGCTGGGCCCGGACGGTCGGACTGGCGCTGTCGCAGGCGAGTTACGTTGCCGGCGCGCCGACCGGCAATGCGCTCCTGTGGAAGCCGTCCTGGATGCAGCGCTTCCTCCATCCTGCGACGGCACATCCGGGGGCGCTGGAGCCCGCGACGCCGGCAGCCATGGCTGACGCGATTGCCAACATCGCGAAGCAGCTGCCGCCGCCCCAGCGTGAGGGGGTGCGTGGCGTTGTGGAAGCAACGCGGGCGCTTGCGGCTGCGATCGATGTCATGGACAGCGAGATCGCGGTGCTCGCGCGCAACGCGGACCCCGCGGACGAGGAACGCCTCAACGCGCGCCTGGTCGCGCTGGGACCCGAGACCGTGGGGGGGGGGGAGTCCGCAGCGCAGCGGGAGATGCGTCACCTGTATGCGTCGCAGCTCGCGCTCCTCTCACGCATCGCGCGGCAGCGGGAGGAGATGGATCGCCGCCGCTCGCGCTACGCCGAGCTGTTGCGAACCGTCTGGCTTCAGCTGTCGACCTTGCGCGCGGAACATGCCGGTGACGAGCTGCGCGCGGCGGATCTCACCGACCAGATTCGGCACCTCGTGCAGAGCGTCGATCGGGAGGTGGATGGGGCCCGTGAAGCAGCGGCGCTGCTGGCGCCGCGACCGTAACTCGGTCGCCTCGTGTGCCCGCGCGATACGCAGCGCGTCATGGTCAACCCATCCGTTTGCGGCCATTCTCTACGCAGCGCTACGTATGGTTTGCGCCCCCCCGCCGCGCGTATCGTCGAGTCATCCAATGAGGCCTGCGTTGTTGAACGTCAGCCGGAGAAGAGATGCTCGCTGGACATGGATGGCTCGCGATGTTCGCGCTGGTCACCGCGCCCGTGGCGGTCGCGCAGCAGCCCGAGAAGCCCCCCCCCCTGCCCACCGGGTGGGAGTTCGTGGGTCTACCGGCGCTGAACTTCAGCACCGACGAAGGGTTCGGCTACGGCGCGCTGCTCGAGGCGTACAATTACGGCAGCGGCGCCGAGTCGTATCGCTTCACCATTCAGCCCACGATCTTCCTCACCACCAAGGGGCGGCGCGACTTCACCGTCTTCTTCGACGCGCCCGCGCTGCTCGGCAACGGCTGGCGGCTGGACGCGTTCGCGGGGCGTGAGCAGGAGCTGGCAACGCCCTACTACGGTCGCGGCAACTTTGCCGTACGCGACACCGCGCTGACCGCGGAGCCGAACCCCTACTTCTATACCTACGGCCGCACCCGCGTGCGCCTGCTCGCGAACGTGCAGCGGCCCATCGCCAGCACGTCGGCGCGCTACCTGCTGGGCGCAGGGTACGCGCACGCGCGCACCGACGACACGCCCTTCGATTCGGGCACAACGTTCATGCGGCAGGAGTTGGCTGGCGCCGCGGCGCCCGGCGGCACGCTCGCGTACCTTCGCGCCGGCATCGTCTTCGACACCCGCGACCGGGAGATCGGCCCGCGCACCGGCTGGTGGAACGAAGTGATGGTGCAGCGCGTGGACAAGGTGCTGGGCGCGTCGCACAGCTACACGCGCGTAAGCGCCGCCGCTCGACGCTACGTGCCTGTCACCTCTCGGCTCACCGGCGCGTTTCGCCTGGTGGCGCAGCAGGCCTCGGGTGACGTGCCGCTGTACGACCTGGCCACGGTTCAGACGTCATTCAAGCAGGAGGAGGGACTGGGCGGCAGCAAGATGCTGCGCGGCATCCCGAAGAACCGCGTGGTGGGCAAAGGCATGGTCGTGCTCAACAACGAGCTGCGCTGGCGCTTCGCGGACTTCTCGGTGATGAAGAAGCCGGCGTATCTCGTGCTCAACGGGTTCCTCGACACGGGGCGCGTGTGGGAGGAGTCCATTCGCGCCAGCGAGCTGACGTCGGACCTGTGGACCGGATACGGCACGGGGCTGCGGCTGGGGCTGGGCCCCAGCTTCGTCGTCGCCTTCGATCTGGGGCGGTCGTCTGAAACCACGCAGATCTACATCGGGCTGGGCTACGCGTTCTAGCCTTTTCAGTTTTTGAGTGCCTTGCGCTTGTGGCGGCGCGCGGGGAACGGGTCTCGCTCCGCGCGACTGTGCTCAATACTGGCAAGAAGACCGCTTGCCAGTATTGACACAGCCCGCGCTCCGGAGACCCGTTCCCCGTGCGCGCGTATGTATGCGTGCCCAGGTTGACATGTTGCGACGCTCGCCGCGCCCGATTCCGTGCGCGCCCAGAGCGGATGCGGAGCGGCGTGCGGGGAGCGAGGGAGGGGGCTGGACCGAGCGCGGGCTGTGTCAGTACTGGCAAGCGATCTCCTTGCCAGTACTGAGCACAGTCACGCGAAGGGGCGGCCCCCTCTCTCGCGACAACAGACAACACGAGAAGCCGCCGAGCCACTCGCACTCGACGCGCGCGCGCCGACCGCACATCTTGACCCGATGCGCATTGCGCTCGCGGTCATTCACCTCCTCGCGCTCGGCGTCGGATTCGGCGCCATCTTCGTGCGCGCCCGTGCCGCCAATCGGTTGACACAGGGCGCCGAGTCGCTCCGCACGGTCTTCGCCGCCGACAACTGGTGGGCCGCTTCCGCCGGTCTCTGGATCGTCACGGGACTCTGGCGCGCGTTCGGCTCGTACGAGAAATCGGCGTCGTACTATTGGACCAATCACGTGTTCTACGCCAAGATGGGATTGCTCGCGCTCATCCTCGCGCTCGAGATCTGGCCGATGGTCACGCTGATCCGCTGGCGCATCGCGAGCGGGCGCGGCACGGCGAACGCGGCGCAGTTCGCGGCGAGCGGACCACGCATCGCCCGCATCTCCGACATCCAGATGCTCCTGCTCGTCGGGATGGTGGTGGTCGCGGTGATGCTGGCGCGCGGGTACGGAGCGCCCTAGGGAAGCTCTGAATGAACCGGGGGCCGGGGCGAGGTGTTCCGGTCGGCGCGAGCATAGTACCCAATACTTGGACGACAAGGACACGAGTCCTACGTGTCTATTGCCGGTTCTCTCGTCCAAGTATTGGTACTGGCTCGCGCCGGCCGGCACACCTCGCCCCGGCCCCCGGTTCAGAGCCTCCCTGGCACGATTCCGACGCCGTTGGGGCTTGGACCGGGCGCGGGGAGCGGACCGGCTAGGACCGGTACGGCGTCTCCTGACGCTCGTTCGACAGCGCGCGCTCCACGAGCGACGCCCCGCGCACCTCGACGAAATGGTTCGCCAGCAGCGAATCCGAGCGCAGGCTCACCTTGGCGCGTTTGGCGCGCTTGCGATACGCCGTCTGCTGCGCACTCGGCAGCCCTTCCCACCACGCGCGGCTGAAGACGATGGACGACGTGCCCGGCAGCGCCCCCCCTTCCAGCTCCACCAGCGCGGCCTCCAGCGTGTCGCGCCGCAGCATCGCGCCCAGGCTCGTCACCGGCACCGCGTTCGGGCCGCGCGCCGTGGTCAGTCGCGTCACCACGTACCGCAGACGTTCCGCGCGGGTGGGCTTGATCAGGTAGGCATCGGCGCCCGCGCGCATCGCCCAGTCCCGGTCCGACGCCAGACTGCGGTGCGTATGCGCCAGCGTGCGCGTGCGCCGCAGCGCCCTGGTGCGACGGATCGCGTGAATCAGGTCGTCGTCCTCCCCAGCGGCCAGGTACAGCTCGGTGAGCACCAGGCGAATGTCGCGCGCGTTCACCATCCGGAGCGCCGTTTCGCCGTCCGACGCGTGGAGCACCGTTCCACCCAGCGGCGCCAGCTGGGATCCGATCAGCCCGCGGGTGCGGGTGTCCGGATCCACCAGCAGGATCGTGCATTCCGTGTCGAGCATGCGCGGAGTATACTCCGAATACCCCCTTGCCTGCTTTCACGGTAGCGTCCGCTTGGCACGGGACATGATACCAAGCGTACTCATGAGACCCACGAGATCCGCCGAGCTGCTCGGCCGAGTGTTCAGCAGCGGCGCCCTGGCACCCCACGACGTCGCGACGGCGCTCGGCGCCACGGAACCCGAGATCGCCGACTACGCCTCGGGCAAGCTCGCCATGCCCGCGCGTCGCCAACTGGCGCTCGCGAGCCTGGTGCTGGCGCGAGTGCCCGGACAGAAACGCCTTGCCGCGTCGCTCAAGGCCCAGGCGACGGCCGCGATCGCGTTCGAGGACATCGACATCTCGAGTAGCGCGCAACCGATCGGCTGGAAGCCCGCGCCCGTCAAGCGCTGAGCGGCACGAAAAAGGGGCGGCCTCCCAGCGGGGGCCGTCCCTTTCCTGTCGCTGCCGGGTAGGAACTACGGCGTAACCGTGGTGTCCGCCAGCGAGTCCAGTCGGATCGAGTCCGCGCGACGGATCGAATCCGCCGTGAACGGGTCAGCCGTCGGAATCGCGAAACCCGCCGTCGTATCGATGCCAGGCACCGTCGCGGTGTCCGTGTAGGTGTCGTCCTTGCCGCCGCATGCCGCGAGTACGAACAGCGCGGCTGCGCTTGCCAGAGTGAATGTCGTCTTTCGCATGTGTCCACTGCCCCTTAGAAGATGATGATCGCCAGACCCACAGCGTGGGGTGGCAAAGTACGTACCGGGCGATTCGAAAGACGGCAGATGCTCAGGATCAGTGCGAACTGGCTCTGTTCGCCAGCGGTTCGATGGTGACCCGGACCCTCGTTCCCCACGGATCGCTCGCGACCGCATCGCCATTCTCCCGCCGTACCTCTCCGGCCGCCGACACGCTCGCCGCTACAGCGTCCACGTCGTTCGCGCGCGGCACCACCAGCTCCCACTCCAGCAGCTTCGCGTCGTCGTCCCCCGCGGCCGGTGCGTGCCGCGCCCACGTGTTCGTTCCCAGGTGGTGGTGATAGCCCCCTGCCGACAAGAAGAGCGCACCGGGATAGCTCCACACCGTCTTGTCGAATCCCAGCGCGTGGTGGTAGAAGCGCTCAGCCTGTTCGATATCTCCCACGTGCAGGTGGACGTGCCCGATCGTGGTGCCGGCGGGCGCGCCCGCGAACGGCTCCGGTCGAGCGGCGGCGATCAGGTCGGCCGAGTCCAGCGGCAGCGTCGCCATGGCGAGCTGTCCGTTCTCCATGCGCCACGTGGAGCGGGGACGGTCGGCGTAGACCTCGATGCCCAGGTTGTCGGGATCCTGGAGGTAGAGCGCTTCGCTCACCAGGTGGTCCGACATGGCGGCCTTCGCGCCGATTTCGGCAAGATGCCGGAGGAACCGTCCCAGCGACGCGCGGTCCGGATACAGGATGGCGAAGTGAAAGAGACCCAGCAGCCCCGTGCGCGGCACCGCGCGCGCCTCCTGTTTCTCATGCAGCTCCAGGAGCGTCGCGGGATGGCCGTGCGCACCGAGCGTAGCAACGCTGCCCGACGTCCGGAGGACACGGAAGCCGATGACGTCGCGGTAATAGCCCACCGAGCGCTCCAGGTCGGAGACCTGAAGCCGGACGGCGCCGATATGTGTCTCGGCGGGCAGGCGGTAGGTGGAGGGCATGACGGGAAAGTACTGAACCGGGAACCAGGAGCTAGGAACCAGGGAACCTCTGAAGAATGGAGGCTGGAGCGCGGTGTGCCGCGTGGCGCGAGACAGTCTCAAT
>JBBDYA010000023.1:0-2129 GCA_040902005.1 Gemmatimonadaceae bacterium
CTGGCGCGACCATGCTCAAAACTGGCAAGGAGAGCACTTGCCAGTATTGACACAGCCCGCGCTTTGCGGACACCCGGCCCGCGCGCGACACACGCACAGTGTGCCCGGCTCCCCCGCGACGGCCGCACAGAACGAGTGCGGAACGCGAATCGACTATTTGATCGTCACGCCGAGTTCGGACTGTGCGCCCGTACCCTTCGCGATCAACTCCATCGTGTACTGCGGCTTCTTCTCATTGTCGATGGCCGCGAACTTCACCCAGCCGCCGACCGCGGTCTCGTCCAGCCACCAGTCGATGGTGCCGTTCCCCTGGCCGAAGCGCACGTGCTTCGCCCGGAACGTGCCCGCCGGCGTCCTCACTTCCTCCGTGCCGATCGTGGCGCCCTCGATGCTCTCTTTCGTGGGCTTCATGGAGAACGCACCGCGCATGTTCCACATGGACCACTGCTCCGGCACCATCATTTCCTGCGCCTCGGCGTTTCCGGGCAGCTTGCCACGCATGCGCACCAGCTGCTGCACGCCGCCATCGGCGTCCAACGGCTTGAACAGCGCCTCCAGCGACACCGTGTCTGCCTGCGCGACCTTGCCGTTCTCCAGGTAGTTCGTGATGGTCTTCATGCGCCACCATTCGGCGCCCTCGGCGGTCTTACCCAGGAAGGCGCGCTCGGTGAATTGCGACTCGCCCTCGCTGTCCGCCGCAGTGAGCTGCCAGCGCGTCCACTCGCCCGGCTTGTAGTCGGACTCGAACATCGTCGCACCCGAGAGGTACTGCACCGCGAAGAGCTCGGCGATCCACACCCAGGCGTAATCGGTGTTCCAGGTGGCCGGCCCGCGACCGCCCGTGCCCATCGAGCGGGAAGCACCCGCCAGTTCCGCCAGGACGGCCGGTACGCCCAGCGCGGACGCCAGCTGTGCGTGCCGCGACTTCAGCAGGTCCAACCCCGTCCTGGAGAAGCCGGACTCATCGCCCCCCATGTACGCTTCGAGTCGCGTGGTCAGGGTGCGGTAATCGTCCAGCTTGAAGCCGCCGGCCGTCGCGCCCGCCGCTTCCGGCCCGGCGAGGATCTTCAGGCGATCCTTCTGATATGATGCGTCATCCGTACTGCCGCACTTGGCCCGGATACCTGCCCTGGCACCCAGCCGGCCCATCGCGCCGCCGACGGCAGCGCCACCAGCCTCGAAGTCCCGCTTGCAGTCCTGATACTTCTTGATCTTCGAGTCCAGGTCCACGAGCTGCGGCTCGAGATTCTTCTCGTCCCCCTTCTGCTTTTCACGCGCGGTGAACCAGCGGTCGAGCATTTCGACCGTGAGGTCGATCACCCGTCCCTGCGCCAGTGCCGGGGATGGCACCGTCGCGAAGGCGAGGGGTAGGGAGAGCAGCAGTACCGAGCGCAAGCGCATACATCCTCCAGCGGAAAACCGGTTGAATCGCACCAATGGGACAGCGCCTGAAAATGGCATCGCGCACGACGCAACGCCATATATTCGATGATGCGACTTAACCCCGTGCGGGCATGGTTCGGAGCCTTTGTCCTGTCCGCCTCGCTCGCTAGCTGTGACTTCGGAACGGCCCCCGAAGAGCAGCGCCTGGTGGACCTCCTGCTGGACTTCTGCGCGAACGACACGCCCGTGTGGTTTGCCTACCAGAACCAGGGGGTGGGGGCCGACTGGGTGCGCGTCACCCCGAATGCGGAGGGGACCTTCGCGTTCACCGCGACGAATCGCACGATCATCGCGCTGGTGCAGCTGAACGGTGCCGACGCCCGCACCGAGATCATCTACGCGCACAACCTGGAGCTGGAAAACCTGAACGGCAAGGAATGCCTGGATGAGTCCGGTGCCAACAACGTGACGGGCACGGTCACCGGAGTGAACCCCGGGGAAGTGGCGCAGGTGACCATGAACTACGGCAGCGTGTATCTCACGTCCGCGCAGAACTCCTTTGCCCTGGGGCTGCTGCCGGCCCGCCCCCTGGATGTCATCGCGAGCCGCGTGGCGATCGAGGGCCAGTCGCAGGCGTCCAACCGCGTGATCATCCGTCGCAGTCAGAGCCTGGCCAACAACGCCGCGATGTCGGAGCTGAACTTCACCGTGGTCGGCACCGAGTCCTTCGTGCCGCCCACGTCACC
>JBBDYA010000023.1:2139-42435 GCA_040902005.1 Gemmatimonadaceae bacterium
CCTCCACCTGCGACAGCTGCACCAGGCGCGCCCCCCCCCCCCCCCCCCGCCCCCCCGGCGCCCCCCCCCCCCCCCCCCCGGCCCCCGCCCCCACCCCCGGGGGGGGGGGATCCGGCAATTCCGGCTTCCTGCTGAGCAATTTCTTCAGCCAGCAGGAAACGTCGCACGTGCTGGCCTACCTCGACGGCGTGCCGAGTGGCGCCTCGTCGTTGACGTCCATCCCCGCAACGCATCTCGCCGCGGGCGATTATCACGACATCGCCGCCGTCCTCTACGACGACCAGGGAAACGCGCGGGGTGCGGAGCGCTTCTTCCGCGCGCCCGGCCCGCAGTCGTTGGTGCTGGCCGGGAGCATCACCCAGCCGTCCATAACGACCATCAGCGCCACGCCCTATCGCCGCCTGCGCGCCACCAAGACGCGCGAGGTGGGGTATGGCGGCGCCGTCAGCATGGAGTACTGGCAGATATCCCAGTTCGCCGAGAACACGGTCGTCGTGACCGTCACCCGCAACTACGACGAAGGCGGGGGCAACTGGCAGGCAGACATCCCCGATTTCACGGGCATTACGGGGTGGCAGAACTCCTGGGGGCTCCAGAGCGGGGGCGGCGAGATCGGCTGGACGCTGACCATGATCGGCGGGCGCGCCGAAGTGCTGTTCGGCGCGGCGCCCGAGGATGGCGAGGGGCTGCCCTTTGCGACGGTGTCGCTGAGCGTGGCCGCGGCGGACCTGTATCGCGCGGGCCGCTCCCCTACCGAACTGCTGCCACGACGCGTCTTGCGAGGGCGATGACGTCGTCGGCTTCGGCGCGCCGTCCGCGCGCATCGAGGCCGACCGCCAGATCGGAGCCCACCCTGGCGTAATAGAGGGGGACGTCCGCCGACGCGCCGTCCACCCACCGTCCTTCGCGGACCACCTGGTGCGCCCCTCGTACCGCTGCCACAGCTCCAGCGACCGCCTGAGATCCACGAACCCGGTCGCGAGTCGGATCGTGTCCGGCCCTTCACGCACCGGCTGCGATTCCAGCTTCTGAACGAGGCCCACCCGCGTGATGTACGCCTCGAGTCCGAGATTCTGCGCGTACGGTCCGAAGGAAAAGTAGATCCCGCGATCCGGAAACGAGTCCTTGATGGCGCGCAGCACGAGGAGCTGATCCCGCGTGAGATACCCGGCAGGGATCGTCGCGTCGATGGCACCGTGCACGAACTGCACGCTGCTCGGCGTCTCGAGCACCGGCGGAATGGTGTCCAGCTCCTCGTTGGACAGCTTCCAGAGGTTGGCTCGCACGTTGAGCTGCCGCGGGTACCAATCGCTGTTGAGATACGGCACGAGTGTCACGGTGACGTCCCGGCGCACGCCCTCGACCTCCTGCGCGTACCACAGCGGAAAGCTGTCGTTGTCGCCGTTGGTGATCAAAACACCGTTCGGCTCCACGGAGTTGAGCATGTCGGCCGCCCACTTGCTGGTGAACGACTGGCCGGCGCGCGACGCGTCATGCCAGTTGGCGACCGCCGGCACGAGTACCACGGCGGCCAGCCCGGCGTAGGCAAAAACGCGCGCGCGTCTCCCGGTCGCGACGGCATGCCTGCCGAAGAGGAACGAGGCCAGCCCCAGGCCGGCGAGCAGTCCCCACAGCGAGAACGTCCACATGTAGAAGTAGTCCCGATCGCGCGGCTCGCGGTCCACGAGGTCTCCGAGCTCCGGGTTCTGCGCCCACGCATAGCGAAAGTTCAGGTAAAAGACGAGGGCCACCGTGAACGTGGCCGCCAGCGTGCCAAGGAACCAGAAGTGCGCCGAGTCACCGCCCCGGGAGCGCTCGGCCTCCGGGCGGCGGCGCAGCGAGAACACCCCGACAACACCGAGCACCAGCATCAGTGCGGCAACCACGCTCTGCCACCGCGCCATCCGCCCGTCTGCGTCGCGCAGCCACTGCCACCGGAAGTAGGTCCAGAATTGCTGCATCTGCGGGATGAACGGCGCGCGGCGCACCATGACCGAATGCTCCGGATACTGCTTGCGCTGGATGGCGTCCCTGAGCCGGCGCCCGGTCTCTGCGCTGAGCGTGCATGACAGCCCGATCGTTCCGCTCTCACAGGCGCTGACCGCGTTCTCGTTGATGAACGGCTGATGCGCCGCGCGGATGGGAAGCACGGCGAATGGGGTCACACCAAGCGCGAAGACCCCGGCAAAGGCGACGAGCAGCTTCCAGCGCAGCAGCGTGCCCGGGCTGCGCACCAGCACCGCGACCACCACCGCGGGCGCCACGAGCAGCCCGGCCGGATGCACCGTGTACGTGAGGCCGCTGAGATAGGCGACGAGCACGAGCAGCCGGTCCGCGCGATCGCGACGGGTCTCGTCCAGCCAGAGCAGCACGAGCCAGGACATGAGCGCGAGGGCCACCAGCGCGATCGGGTACACCTTTTCCATGACGACGCTCTGATTCCACACCGTGAACGCCGTCGCTCCCAGCAGCGCGGCCGTGACGGCAGCGGCGATGCGCGGCGCGCGGTCCCGGATCGATGTCCGCAGCAGGCGCTCGGCGCACAGGTACCAGAACCCCGCGGTGACCGCGCTGCACAGCGCAGCCAACAGGTTGATGCGCACGGCGTACTCGAACACCGGAGCCATCCCCGCGACGTGCGCCGTGAGAATGAACATCGGATTGCCGGGATGGTGCGGAATGCCCAGCGACTTCGCGGCCGCGATGTACTCGCCCGCGTCCCACATCGCCGCGGACGGGGACAGCGTCAGCACGTACAACAGGAAGACCGCGGCGCTCACGCCGCTCGGGGCCAGGAAACGATCGCGTGTCATCATGGGTATCCAATCTATGGATATGCTCGCCTGCGGAAACTGTTCCGCATAGACTCCGACCGTCACGCACAGAGGTTGCCATGCGCTCTCGATGGACTCCACGCGCCGTACTCCCGTTCCTGGCGCTCTCCCTCGGTTCCTGTTCGGACACCACGGGCCTCGAGGACCTGACGGCCGTCCTCCTGGACTTCTGTGCGTCGGACGTGCCGGTCTCCCTCGCCGTCAACAACTTCGGCAGCAGCACGTGGACGAAAGTGAACCCGTCGGCGGACGGGACGTTCAGTTTCCAGGCGGCCGAGCAGGTGGGCATCGCCATCGTGCATCTGGACGGCGGCGACTACACCACGGAGTTCGTCTTTGCCACCACCGCGGAGCTTCAGCCGCTGAACGGCGTTGCGTGTGCGGAGGAGGCCGGACCGAAGGTGCTGAATGGAACCGTGGCGGACGTCATCGCGGACGAGGCCGCGTGGATCTCGATGGCGCGTCGCACGACGGACGTGGTCGGTCCGCAAACGCCGTTCACGCTCGACAACCTGCCCGTGGGCCCGCTCGACCTCGTCGCGCACCGGGAGTTCTTCACGACGGACGGCGCCACTCCGGATCGCGTCATCGTGCGACGCGCGCAGAACCTCGTGTCAGGGGCCACGATCACCCCGACGCTCGATTTCGGTGGCGGCGATTCCCAGGACGTCCCCCTGCACAGCCTCACGGTGGCTGGACTGACGGCGGGTGAGGACAACTACGCGCTACTCGATTTTCGAACGGCCACGGGCACCATCCATCCGTTCTTCACCGCGTCGTCGTTTACGGCCGCGACGCAGGACTACCATGGGATCCCGTCGGGGCTGACTCAGAGCGGTGACCTGCATGACCTGGACGTGTTCGCGTACGCCCCGGACGGCAACAGCTATCGCGGCATTCGCCAGTTTCATCGGCTGCCAGGCAACCAGACGGCCTTGCTGGGCGCGGCGCTCACCGTGCCGGTGATCAGCACTGCCGCCACGTCTCCGCACGTGCGGCTGCGCGCGACGCTCCAGGCGCAGGCCGTCTACGACGATTTCGTCAGCGTGTACTACATCCAGGGGAACGCGGACCTGCGGGTGGTGGTGGTCACGGTCACGGCGGCGTACCTTGGCGCAATGCCACTGCAATGGGACATCGCCATACCCGACATGAGCAACGCGAGCGTGTTTCCGTCGGCCGCGGGGCTCCAGAGTGGATTCTCCACCACGTGGTACGTGGACGCGTTCGGCGGAAATGTCGCGACGTTCTTCGGCTATCCCACCGACGGCGCGAGCTTCCAGTACGCAGGCCGTTCGTCAGCTGTCCTCACCAGCGAAATGGCCCGCGGGTCGGCGTCGCGTGGCGGGCGGCCGGAACTGCGGTCGCCATCCATGCGCCGTCGCGCGCTCGGAGGATCCTGATGCGGGTCGTGCGCTGGCTTGCCGGCTTCGTGGCGGTGCCGGCAGTGCTCGGTGCGCAGATCGACGTGGAGCCGCACCGCGCGGCCGCCGATAGTCTGATCGCGCTGGCGCTGGGCGACAGCGCGGCGTACGAGCGAACGGCGCGGCTCGTGGACGGATTCGGACCTCGCCACAGTGGCACGCTCACCCTGGAACGGTCGCTGGACTGGATCGTGGACGAGATGAACCGCGACGGCCTCGAAAACGTCCGCAAGGAGCCGGTGACCGTCACCGATTGGGTGCGCGGAACGGAATCGCTCGAGCTGATGACTCCCCGACGCCGTCCAATGCGCATGCTGGGGCTGGGCCGCAGCATCGGGACGCCCACGGCCGGGATTCGCGCCACGGTCCTCGTGGTGCGGAGCTTCGCGGAGTTACGCGCGCGTGCCGCGGAGGCCCGCGGCCGGATCGTGCTGTTCAACGTGCCATTCGATACCACGGTGCATCCGTTCGCGGGGTACGGGCGCACCGTGATCTATCGTGGCAACGGCGCGGACTCGGCGTCGGCGGTCGGCGCCGTGGCGATGCTCGTCCGGTCGGTGACGCCGCACTCGCTCAACACGCCGCACACCGGGGCCATGTCGTATGACACGAGCGGCCGCCTGCGTCGCATCCCCGCGGCGGCGGTCACGGTGGAAGATGCCGAGATGCTGCAGCGCATGCAGGACGGCGGTGAGCGCGTTGAAGTGCGGCTTAGGATGAATGCCCGCACGCTGATTCCGTCGCGCTCGTACAACGTGGTCGGCGAAATCCGCGGATCGGAGCGCCCGGAGGAGATCGTCGTCATGGGCGGGCACATCGATTCCTGGGACGTGGGGCAGGGCGCCGTGGACGACGCCGGCGGATGCGTCGCCACCTGGGAAGCGCTGCGGCTCATCAAGCGACTGGGCATACGGCCAAAGCGCACGATTCGCGTCGTCCTGTGGACGAACGAGGAGATTGGGCTCGCGGGCGCCACGGCGTATCGCGACGCGCACCGCCCGGACATCGACAATCACGTGCTGGCGATGGAGTCGGACAACGGCGCGTTCCGTCCCCTCGCGCTCCAGGTCGGCGCCGGCGAGGGCGGGCTGGCGATGATGCAGAGCATCGCGTCGCTCCTCGGCGCCGCGGGCGTGGACAGCGCCCGCGTGGGCGGGCCGCAGGCTGACATCTCGCCGCTGTACGCCCTGGGCGTACCGGTGGCCAGCATCGCGACGGACCCGTCGAAGTACTTCTGGTACCATCACTCGGACGCGGACACCATCGACAAGCTCGATCCGGTGGACCTGGCGCGGAACGTGGCGATCTTCGCGGTGGTGGCGTACACGGTGGCGAACATGGACGGGACGCTGCCCCGTGTGCGTTAAGGGATGTGGGCCCGCTCCTGGTTCCTAGTTCCTAGCTCCTAGTTCCTAGAATGACCACCATCCGCGAATACCAGATCCGCGCCCGTTCCACCGACACCCTCGGCCGCGTGCTGTGCAGCGCACGCGATCATCACTTCATCGTGGACGGTCCGGTGCAGAACGGCTGTCCGGGCGAGGAGGTCACTCCGCCCGAGCTGTTCCTCGCCGCCGTCGGATGCTGCGGCGTGGAGCTGGTGCAGGTCATCGCGCGCGATCAGGGCGCGAGCATCGGAGCGGTGAGTGTATCGGTGGAGGGAACCGTGGACCGCGGCAACCAGGCGCGGACCGACGTGACGGTCTTCAGCACGATGCGCATGCGCTTCACGCTGAGCGGCACCGACGGCGCCACCGCCGCCTCTCTGGTAGAGGGATTCAAGCGGCGGTGACCCATCTATGGAACGATCGCGGTCGCGGTCGCCGATGTAGTTGTAGAAATCGCCGAAGCGCGCTGACGTGAAAGTGGACTACATGGTCGGGCTGACGTCCTCCGAGTAGAGCTTCCCGCCGATCGCCGCGGCAAGCAGGAGCGTCACGAGCATCGCCACGGAGACGATCGCGTACAGCCCCGCCGACATCATTCCCATATACAGCCAATCGAGGTAGAACAGGAACCCGCAGAGCCACACGACGAGGGCGGCGTACGCCGCCGTCTTCATTCCGGGGCCGAAGCGCGGGCGCATCGCGGCGTACAGCCACACCAGCAGGAGCCCGACCACGAACTGGGTGACGACACGTCCGGTCGTCGTACCGGGATCCATGCCGCGTCCCTGGAGCGATGGCGCGACTGCGACCATCTCCTCTTCCATGCGCTTGCCCAGGAGCATTCCCTGTACGAGAAACCCCGACACGTTCATCACCACACCCGCAACGAACCCACCCAGCGCGATCTTCGGCGTATTCATGGCCATGCTGCCCTCTGACTTGGTCGGAAAAGGAAGGAAGGGACGGCGCTCCTCACCATGCAGCGCGTCAATAGTACGTCGTCGTGTCCGCTGCGCAACGCGGAATCGGGGGAGATAACTTCCGGGCATGGCACACGACCAGCCGCACCTCGCCCAGCCGGATGTCAATCCGTCCTTCACGAAGGGAATCTTCCTCGGCCACTTGCACGAGGAGCTGATCCTTCCATTCCCCACGCTCACGCCGGATGAGGCAGAGGCGCAGCGGATGATCGTGGACTCCTTCCGCTCGTGGGCCGCGGACGCGGTGGACCGCCGCAAGCACGATCATGACGGCAAGTTCGCCCCGGGCGTGCGCGAGGGAATGGCGGAGCTCGGACTCATGGGGCTGAACATCCCCGAGGTGTACGGCGGCTTTGGCGCCAGCTCCAAGGTGTTCAACCGGGTGTTCGGAGAGATCGGTGCCACCGACGGCGCGCTCGCCGTGTACTTCGGCGCGCACCAGTCCATCGGCTGCAAGGGGATCGTGCTGTTCGGCACGGAAGACCAGAAGCGGCGCTGGCTGCCGGGATGCGCCAGCGGCGAAACCGTGGCGGCATTCTGTCTCACCGAACCGGGGTCGGGCTCGGACGCCCAGGCGATGAAGGCGAACGCGGTGCTCAGCGCGGACCAGTCGCACTACGTGCTGAATGGCGAGAAGATCTGGATCTCCAACGCGGGATTCGCCGGCCTGTTCACGGTGTTCGCGAAGGTCGCGGAGGGGGGGGGTGGGGGTGGGGGGGGAAAGAAGAAGGAGCGCGTGACGGCATTTCTCGTGGACGCGAAGGCCGCCGGCGTGCGCCTCGGCAAGCTCGAGGACAAGATGGGGATCAAGGCGAGCGACACGCGCGCCGTGTTCTTCGCCGACGTGAAGGTGCCGGTGGCGGACCGGCTGGGCGACGTGGGGCAGGGATTCAGGATCGCGCTCGAAGTGCTGAACTCCGGACGGCTGGGGCTCGCGTCAGCCGCGGCGCACGGCACGCGCGCCATCATGCGCGAGGCGCTGGCCTACGCGAAGCAACGGCAACAGTTCGGGCGCGCGATCGGGTCGTTCGAGATGATTCAGCGCAAGTTCGCGCTGTTCTCGGCGGAGTGCTACGCGGCGGACGCGGGCTGGCTGGTGGCGTCGGACATGGTGGACCGCGGCGGCGTGGATTTCTCGCTGGAGACGGCGTGCTGCAAGATCTACGGCAGCGAGATGGCGTTTCGCGCGGCGAACGAGGCGCTCCAGATCGCGGGGGGCATCGGCTACTCGAAGGAGTTTCCCTACGAGCAGGTCGTGCGCGATTCGCGCATCAACCTGATTTTCGAGGGCACCAACGAGATCCTTCGCGCGCTCGTGGCGCTGATGGGACTGCAGGAGGCGGGAGAGAACCTCAAGGCGCTCGGGAAGGCGTTTCAGGACCCGCTGCACTCGCTCGGCGCCATTGGGTCGTACCTCGCGGGGCGCGCGAAGCGGCAGGTGACGAAGCCCAAGCTGGAACGCGTGCACGATGCGCTCAAGCGCGAGGCGGACATGGTGGAGGACGTCGTGCACGACCTCGGACTCGCGGTGGAGAACACTGTCATCCGGCACGGTAAGGGCGTCATCGAGAAGCAGTTCCTTCAGGAGCGCATGGCCAACACCGCGGTGGACGTGTTTCACGCGATGGCGGTGCTGAGCCGCGCGAGCGCCGCGCTGCATCAGGCGGGCGGGGACGAAGCGCGAACGGCACTCGACATGGACTGTGCGAAGATCTTCGTGCCGATGGCGATGCGCCGCGCCCGACGGAGCGTGCGAGCCCTGGGGCGGAATCAGGACGCGCGGCTCAAGGCCATGGCAGAGCGGGCGTTGGAGTCGGGAGAGCTGGTGCCGGCGCCCTGATCGTGTTCAGCACGGATGAGATCGTGATTCGTGACCTGGCGACGCAGGCCGAGTATGCGGCGTGTGTCGAACTGCAGCGCGACACGTGGGGACGCAACTTCCGGGAGACCGTTCCGCCGAGCATGCTGCTCGTGGCGCAGAAGGTCGGCGGCGTCGCCGCCGGCGCCTTCGATCGCGCCGGCACGCTGCTGGGCTTCGTCTTCGGCATCACCGGTGTGCGGCGCGGTGAGATCGTGCACTGGTCCGACATGCTGGCCGTGCGAGCCAGCGCGCAGGGGCGGGGCATCGGCCGCCGGCTCAAGGAATTCCAGCGCGCGGCGGTCGCCAGCGTGGGCGCGCGGGCCATCCTGTGGACGTACGATCCGCTCGTGGCCCGGAGCGCGCATCTCAATTTCAACGTGCTGGGCGTGCGCGCCACCGAGTACGTTCCGGACATGTACGGAAGCAACACCGGAAGCGACCTGCATGGCGGCGGAACCGACCGCCTGGTGGTGGAGTGGTCGGTGGCAGAGGCCGAGCTGGCCGCACGACAGCGGGAGATCGTGGCCGCGCGGACCTCCACGGACCTTGTGAACGCGCCGGTCGTGGAAGCGGAAACCGAAGCGCTCATCGGAACCGCGCGCCACCTTCGCATCCCCATCCCGAACGACGTCGCCTCCGAGGCCCACCTGGCTGACGACTACCGGGCAAGAACCCGCCTCGCCCTCACCGCCGCCATGGACGCCGGATACCGCATCGACGGCTTCATGCCAGACCCAGGAGCGAATCGATCCTACTACCTGCTACAGGTGCAGGCGAAATGAACTCTCCAGGTGTGCAGGCGTACCAGGTACAGGCGAGATGAACTCTCCAGGTGTGCAGGCGGACCGGCGCGCGCAGCGCGCCGCCGAGTACGTACCCGCCGGGCACGAAGTGCCCGGCGGCCGAGAACCCTCCAGCGGCCGAGAACCCTCCAGCGGCCGAGAACGTCCCAGGTGATTCACCTCGACCGCATCACCCTCCGCGAAATCCGCCTCGAGCTGCGCGAGCCATTCCGCATCTCGTCCGGCGAGGTCCACGAGCGGCGCATCCTGCTGCTCGAACTCCACACCGCAGACGGCGTCTCCGAGTGGGCGGAGTGCGTCGCCGGGGAATCGCCGCACTATAGCTACGAGACCATCGACACGGCCTGGCTGGCGATTCGCGAGTGGCTCGCGCCGCGCCTGCTGGGCAAGGTGGTGGGCACGCCGGAGGCGGTTCACGAAATCCTCGAACGGAACGTGTGCGGACACAACATGGCCAAGGCCGCGCTGGAGATGGGCTGCTGGGCGATTGCCGCGCGGCAGGGAGGCGTGTCGCTGGCCGAGCTGATCGGCGGCGACCGCGATCGCGTGGCGACGGGAATCTCGATCGGCATCCAGCGCACTCCTGCGCGGCTCGCGGAGCGCGCGCGCCGCGCGTTCGAGGAGGGTTACCGCAAGATCAAGGTGAAGATCCAGCCCACGGCCGACGTGGAGTACATCGCGGCGGTCCGCGCGGCGCTTCCGGCGGACACCGACCTCATGGCCGACGCGAATTCCGCCTACACGCTGGAGGACGCGGACCACCTCGCCTCCATGGACCAGTTCGGCCTGATCATGATCGAGCAACCGCTGGGGCGCGATGATCTCGTGCGTCATGCGGAACTCCAGCGATTGATCCGCACCCCAGTGTGCCTGGATGAGTCCATCACCGACCTCGCGCGCTGTGAGGACATGATCGCGCTGCGAAGCGGCCGGATCGTGAATATCAAACCCGGGCGCGTGGGCGGGTTCACCGTCGCGAAACGGATCCACGATCTGTGCGCGCAGTACCAGGTGCCCGTCTGGTGCGGTGGCATGCTCGAAAGCGGGATCGGACGCGCATACAACGTAGCCCTCGCGTCCCTTCCCAACTTCACCTTGCCGGGCGATCTCTCACCCAGTGCGCGCTACTGGGAGCGCGACGTCGTGACGCCGGAGTGGACCATGGACGCGAATGGAATGGTGCGGGTGCCCCGCGGCACGCCCGGCATCGGGGTGGAGGTGGATCGCGATCGCATCGATGCGCTGACCGCGCGTCGTGAGGACCTGCGGGCGCCGCGCGCATGACGGCCGCCCAGGCACGCGCGGACGCGGTGATCGAATCGCTGCCGCTTCCGCTGCGGGAACGGCTCGCGGATCTGCGGCGTTCGATTCACCAGGAACCGGAGCTGGCGTTCAGGGAATCGCGGACGGCGGAGAAGCTGGAAGTCGCGCTGCGGGACCTGGGCGTCTCCGACTTCCGGCGTGTTGCCGGCACCGGCATCGTGGCGCGCATCAAGGGGTCCCGACCGGGAGCGCCCGTCGTCGCGATCCGCGGCGATATCGACGCGTTGCCCATCATGGAAGAGACCGGGTTGCCCTTCGCCTCCCGAGTGGACGGCGCGATGCACGCGTGCGGGCATGACGTGCACGCCACCTGGGCCGTGGGAGCCGCGGCCCTGTTGGCGCAGCGTCCCGCCGCCGGCGACGCCCTGATCATTCTCCAGCCCGCGGAGGAGATTGGGCGCGGCGCGGCAGCGATGCTCGAGGCCGGTGCGCTGGACGGAGCGACCGCGATTTTCGGCGCGCACGTGGACCGGCGATTCGAACTGGGCCAGGTCGTGGCAGACCTCGGCCCGCTGGCCGCCTCCGCGGACACGTTCGAGATCGAGCTGCTGGGCCAGGGCGCGCATGCGGCGCGCCCGCACGAGGCGCGCGATCCCATCGTGGGCGCGGCGGCCCTGATCACCGCGATCCAGACCATCGTGGCCCGCCTGCTCAATCCGGCCACACCCGGTGTGGTGACCGTAGGCCAGGTGTCGGCCGGAAACGCACCGAACGTCATTCCCGACCGGGCGACGCTCTCGGGGACAATTCGCGCCGTCGACCCTGAATCGCGCTGGCTCATGCAGGACGAGCTGCGCCGGCTGGCCGAGTCCGTGGGTGCCGCGCACGGACTCAGCGCGCGGGTGAGCATGCCCGAGGGCACCCCGCCGCTCGTCAACGTCGAGCCCGCGGTGTCGCAGGCGCGCGCGGCCGTGACGAGCGTCGTTGGCGCAGACGCGCTGGTCCCGCTCGGCTTTCTCAATCTCGCGGGAGAGGACTTCGCCTATTACCTGGAGCGGATGCCCGGGTGCTTCCTGCGCATCGGCGCGCGCGAGCCCGGCGGCAGCCCGATTCCGGCCCATTCACCAAAGTTCTATGCGGCGGAGGAGAGCATCTTTATCGGAGCGGCCGTGCTGGCCGAGTGCGCTCGCGTCGCTTCCGCCTAGGGAACCTCTGAAGAATGCCCGGATCACTTACTTTTCCCCACATGCAGCGAATCGCCATGCTATGCGCGGCCCTCATCGCCACGGCCGCATGCAACACCGACATCACCGGTCTGGAACCGCCGAGCGATCCCGCGGCGGACACGTTCGCGCCGTCCCTGGGCGTGAGCGTCTCCACCATGACCAAGACCGCTTCTGGCCTCTACTTCCAGGACGTCGTGATCGGAACGGGCCCGGAGGTGACCACTGCGACCGACTCGGTCAGGGTGACGTACGCGGGGTATCTCATTGACGGCAAGCTGTTCGACTCCGGCTCCAACACCACGTTCCAGCTAGGTCTGTTGATCCAGGGATTTCGCGAAGGCATGATCGGCATGAAGGAGGGTGGGATTCGCAAGCTCGTGATCCCATCAGCGCTGGGGTACGCGAACGTGACGCAGCGGGATCTCGAGGGCAGGATCACGATTCCGCGCCAGTCCACCCTGGTGTTCGATGTAGACGTCAGGAGAGTGCACAATCCACCCCCGCCGGAAACGCCGTAGCACCTTTCCCACCAACCGGACTTCTCATGCGACGCCTTCTTGCACTCGCCGCGCTGGCATTCGTCTGCGGCCGCGATCTTTCCGCGCAGGCCTTCGCTACAAACGATCCCGTGTTGCGCCGGCTCTGGACGCTGGGCATGGATAGCTCGCAGACCTGGCCGCTGATGCAGGCGCTGCTCGATTCCGTGGGCCCGCGTCTCACGGGATCGCCGGGGCAGGCGGCGGGGAACGAGTGGCTGCTGGCGAAGTACAGGTCGTGGGGGATACCGGCGCGCGCCGAACGCTACGGCACCTGGATGGGCTGGCGGCGCGGCGTGACGCATGTGGACCTCGTCCAGCCGCGCGTGCGGTCGCTCGAGGCCATGATGCTGGCCTGGAGTCCGGGCACGCCGCGCGGCGCCCCGGTGGAAGCGGCTGTCGTCACCCTGCCGGACGCGCAGACCGCCGCGGAGTTCGACGCATGGCTTCCGCAGGTGCGAGGCAAGTTCGTGATGGTGTCGTTCGCGCAGCCCACCTGCCGTCCCGACGCCAGCTGGCGCGAATTTGCGCCGGATACGGGGATGGTCAGCCGCATGCGAGCACAGCGGACAGCCGCGCAGCAGGCGTGGGGGCGCCGTGTGATGCGCGCCACGGGTGACACTACCCTTGCCGCGGCCAACCGGGCGCTCCCCGCGCGGCTCGCGGCGGCCGGTGCTCGCGGGCTGTTCACGCACCAGTGGTCGAACGGGTGGGGGGTGGACAAGATCTTCAACGCGCGCCCCGGCCAGACGATTCCGAGCATCAACCTCAGCTGCGAAGACTATGGCCTGGTGTTCCGCCTCGCCGAGAACCGTCAGGGACCCGTGGTGCGCGTGCAGGCGGAGTCGCAGAACCTGGGCGAGGTGCCGGTGTTCAACGTCATCGGCGAGATTCGCGGGTCCGAGAAGCCCGACGAGTACGTGATGCTCTCGGCCCACTTCGATTCCTGGGACGGGTCCAGCGGGGCCACGGACAACGGGACGGGCACGGTCACGATGCTCGAGGCCATGCGCATCCTGAAGGCCGCGTATCCCCATCCCCGGCGCACGATCGTCGTCGGTCACTGGAGCGGGGAGGAGCAGGGGCTCGTTGGCTCGCGCGCGTTCGCCGCGGACCATCCGGAAATTGTCTCCGGATTGCAGGCGCTGTTCAACCAGGACAACGGCACTGGTCGCGTGGTGAACATCTCGGCGTCCGGACTGGTGGACGCTACCGGGAGTCTGGCGTCGTGGCTGTCGCGCGTGCCGCGCGACATCACGCGTCACATCAATTTCGGATTCGTCGGCTCGCCCGCCGGTGGCGGGTCGGACCACGCGTCGTTTGGCTGTCACGGCGCGCCGGGGTTTGGCCTCGGCTCCCTCAGCTGGGAGTACGGCACATATACATGGCACACCAACCGCGACACGTTCGACAAGATCGTGTTCGACGAGGTGAAGAACAATGTCGTGCTCGCCGCGATGCTGGTGTACCTGGCGTCGGAGGATCCCGAGACGGTCTCGAGGACGCGCGCGAACCTGTTCAATCCGTTCACCGGACGCCCGGGACAATGGCCGGCGTGCCAGGTGCCACCACGCAACTCGGCGGATTGGCAGCGCTAGGAGTTCTCGGCCGGCCAAGAACTTTCGAGCATGGATCCCCTCTGGTCTCCCACTAACGCACAGATCCAGGCCGCGAACCTCACGCGTTTCATGCGCGAGGTCGGTGGGAGCGACTTCGAGACGCTGCACCGATGGTCGGTCGAGCGGCGGGAGGAGTTCTGGGTTGCGCTCTGGAAGTTCGCGGACGTCATCGCCGATGCGCGCGCCGGCCGTGAGCCGTGGGACGAAGTGCTCGTGGGACGCGATCGGATGGCGCCGCCCGATCCCGACGTGGGTCCCCGCTGGTTCTCCGGCGCGCGGCTGAACTTCGCGGAGAACCTGCTGCGCCGTCGCGACGATCATCCGGCGCTGGTGTTCTGGAACGAGCTGGGGCGGCAGCGATCGGTGTCCTATCGAGACCTGTCGCGCGACGTCGCGCGCGTGGCGGCCGCGTTGCGCGGTATCGGCATCGGCCCCGGGGACCGCGTTGCCGCCTTCATGCCGAACATGGCGGAAACCGCCATCGCGATGCTCGCGGCGGCAAGCCTCGGCGCCATCTGGTCGTCCTGCTCACCGGACTTCGGTGCCAGCGGCGTGCTGGACCGGTTCGGCCAGATCCAGCCCCGCGTGCTGTTCTGCGCGTCGTCCTACCGCTATGGCGGAAGGGAGATCGACTGCCTGGCGCGCGTGCGGGAGATCGTCTTGAAGATTCCGCAGATCGAACGCGTGGTGGTCGTGCCGTATCTGGCGCCGGGCGACCTGTCAGGCATCCGTGGCGCCGTGGCGTGGGATGACTTCGCGGCCATGCCATCACGAGACGCGCCGGAGTTTACGCGGCTCCCATTCGATCATCCGCTCTACATCATGTATTCGTCCGGAACCACGGGACTGCCCAAATGCATGGTCCATGGTGCCGGCGGCACGCTGCTTCAGCACCGGAAGGAGCACCTGCTGCACTGCGACCTCACCGCCGCGGATCGGCTGTTCTACTTCACCACCTGCGGCTGGATGATGTGGAACTGGCTGATGTCCGGCCTGGCGTCTGGATGCACGCTGGTGCTCTACGACGGGTCACCGCTGCTGCGCAAGCGTCCGGTGCTCTGGGACCTGGCGGCCGCCGAAGAGATCACGATCTTCGGGACGAGCGCGAAGTATCTGGCGCTCGTGGAGAAGGAGGGCGTGCGCCCCGTCGCCACGCACGATCTGTCGGCGCTGTCGTCCATCCTGTCGACGGGCAGTCCGCTGGCGCCGCAGAGCTTCGACTACGTGTACTCCGCGGTGAAGCGCGACGTGCGGCTCTCCAGCATCAGCGGCGGCACGGACATCATCTCGTGCTTTGCGGGAGGGAACCCGATCGCGCCGGTGTGGCGTGGGGAGATCCAGTCCCTCGCGCTGGCGATGAGCGTGGAGGTGTTCGACGACAACGGACATCCCCTGCGCGGACAGCCGGGGGAACTGGTGTGCACGGCGCCGTTCCCAAGCATGCCGATCGCCTTCTGGAACGATCCCGAGGGGGCGCTGTACGGCAACGCGTATTTCAGCACCTACCCGAACGTGTGGCGGCATGGCGACTGGTGCGAGATCACCGCGCACGGCGGGATGATCATCTACGGGCGCAGCGACACGACGCTGAACCCCAGCGGGGTGCGCATCGGCACCGCGGAGATCTACCGCCAGGTGGAGCAGCTGGACGAGGTCGTCGAGAGCATCGTGGTGGGGCAGGACGTGACGTCGGAGTTCGGCACGGACGTGCGGATCGTCCTCTTCGTGCGGCTGCGCGATGGGGTGACGATCACGGAAGCGCTGCGCGACCGCATCCGCCGACAGATCCGGGACAACACGAGCCCGCATCACGTGCCGAAGAAGATCATCCAGGTGGCGGACATCCCGCGCACCATCAGTGGCAAGATCACCGAGCTCGCCGTCCGGGAGGTGATCCACGGCCGGCCGGTGAAGAATGCCGACGCGCTGGCGAATCCCCAGGCGCTGGCGTTGTTCAGGGATCTGGAGGAACTGCAGTAGGGCGGGGGTGGGTTGATCGCCTGCTGTCAGGACTTGTCCGGTTGGATGCCATCGAACCTTCCAACAGTGTACAATAGAAGGGAGCTTCCCTCGGACTGAGACTATGGCTACCGCGACTCAACCACGCGCCACCGAGGCGCACGATGTCTTTCCGATCAACGGAACCGACTACGTCGAGTTCTTCGTCGGCAACGCCAAGCAGGCTGCGCTGTACTACCAGTCGGCGTTCGGCTTTCAACTGCAGGGCTATCGCGGCCCGGAGACCGGCGTCCGCGACCGCGCCTCGTATCTGCTGACGCAAGGCAAGATCCGCCTGGTGCTGACGTCGGCGCTGGGTCCGGAGGGAATGGTCGCCGAGCAGGTCAGTCGCCACGGCGACGGCGTGCGCGATATCGCGCTCTGGGTGGACGACGCGCGGGACGCGTACCAGAAGGCGGTGGAGCGCGGCGCGAAGAGCGTGCAGGCGCCGAAGGCCCAGACAGACGAGCACGGCGAGGTCGTCACCGCCGCGATCGCCATTTACGGCGACACCATCCATACGCTGGTCGAGCGCAGGAACTACAAGGGCCTGTTCCTGCCGGGCTTCGCGCCCCGGAAGAATCCGCATTGTCAGCCGCGCGACGTCGGACTCCAGTACGTGGACCACTGCGTTGGCAACGTCGAACTGGGCCAGATGAACGTCTGGGTCGGCTTCTACGAGAAGGTGATGGGGTTCAAGAACCTCATCTCGTTCGACGACGAGGACATCAGCACCGAGTACAGCTCGCTGATGTCGAAGGTCATGTCCAACGGCAACGAGAAGATCAAGTTCCCGATCAACGAGCCGGCCAAGGGGAAAAAGAAGTCGCAGATCGAGGAGTATCTGGATTTCTACCGCGGACCCGGGGTGCAGCATCTTGCGCTGGCCACCAACGACATCGTGCACACGGTGACGTCGCTGCGCGACCGCGGCGTGGAATTCCTCAGCGTGCCCACCAGCTACTACGACGAACTTCAGGGACGCGTGGGCAGGATCGACGAACCGGTGGACGTGCTGGCCGCGCTGGGCATCCTCGTGGACCGGGATCCGGACGGCTATCTCCTCCAGATCTTCTCGAAGCCGGTGCAGGACCGTCCGACGCTCTTTTACGAGATCATACAGCGCAAGGGCGCGCGGTCGTTCGGCAAGGGAAATTTCAAGGCGCTGTTCGAGTCGATCGAACGTGAGCAGGCGGCGCGCGGAAACCTGTAACGGTGACGAATGCCCATCTACCACACGCTGGGTAAGATCCCCAGAAAGCGACACATCGCCTTCCGCAAGCCGGACGGCGGCATCTACAATGAAGAACTCGTGGGTCACGAAGGCTTCACCGGCACCTCGTCGCTGCTGTACCACGTCCATCCGCCCACCACGGTGAAGTCCGTCCGCCGGCTGAAGGAAACGTGCTACGAGCCCGACCCGGACAAGACGCTCAGGCATCGCCACTTTCTCACGTCCAGGGCAAAGCGCGGCGGCAGCGCCACGCTCGATCGAATTCCGATGCTGTTCAATGCGGATATCGCGATGCTCTACGTCGAACCGTCCACGCAGGATGAGCACTTCTACCGCAACGCCCAGGGCGACGAACTGGTGTATGTCGCCAAGGGCAAGGGTGTCCTCGAGTCGTCGTACGGTGACCTGCCATACGGGGAGGGCGATTACCTGATCATCCATCGCGGCATCCTGCACCGGTTTCGCATGGACAAGAAGGTCGATCACAAGCTGCTCGTCATGGAAAGCCGCGGACACATCCGATCGCCCAGCCGCTACCGCAATGAGTTCGGTCAGTTGAAGGAGGGTGCGCCGTACTCGGAGCGCGACATCCGCCGCCCCTCCGGCCTCGAGACCATCGACAAGAAGGGCGATTTTCCGCTCATCGTGAAGCAGTACGACGGCCTCAACGAGATCGTCCTCGACCATCATCCGATGGATGTGGTCGGCTGGGACGGGTACTTCTATCCGTGGGCGTTCAACATCGCCGACTTCGAGCCGATCGTGGGACGCGTACACCAGCCGCCTCCGGTGCACCAGACCTTCGAGGGCGATGGATTCGTGGTCTGCTCGTTCTGCCCGCGGCCATACGATTTCCATCCCGAAGCCGTTCCCGCGCCGTACAACCACAGCAACGTGGACTCGGACGAAGTGCTCTACTATGCGTCCAGCGAGTTCATGAGCCGCAAGGGAATCGAGTTCGGCAGCATCACCCACCATCCGGACGGCATTCCCCACGGTCCGCATCCGGGGCGCGCGGAGGCCTCGATCGGCGCCAAGTCCACGAACGAATTGGCTGTGATGATGGATTCGTTCCGCCCGCTGCGCGTGGCGAAGCAGGCGATGGATTTCGAGGATCCGACCTACCATCGGAGCTGGGTGGACGTGGCGTCGGGCGGATTTACGCCGCCTACGTCCTAGAACAAAGCCTGCAACAAGACCTGACGCCGAGTTAGTTTGCCGCCGTGCAGAAAACGATTCTGAGCCCGGCTGTCGCACAGGCGCTGGTGCCGTCGCTGGTGACAAGCCGTAATCCGAACGTCTGGGTCTACCGCTACCTCCACCCCAACGGGTGGAGATTCTCCATAGCCACACACGCCGAGCCGGGCTCCCGCAAGCTCTCGCTCGGCGGTTTTCGTATCGCCCCGGAAGAGCGCACCGCGGTGCCGGACTTCGACTCCGACGTGGAGGCCATCGAGCTCGCCGGGGGAATGGAGGAGAAGGTCTACTGGTCGCGGGTGATCGGCGTCGGCGGCCCGCTCGCCCGGCGGGACATGCAACGGATCGTCGGCGGCAAATGCGTGTTGCATCCTACGCCGGATGCGCGCGTGGGGCAGCCGCGGGATCGTGAGATCCTCGACTTCGCCATCGCCTACCTGACGGATTGCGAGGCGACCGGCGGCATCCACGTCACCACGGGTCAGGACCTCGGGCACGGGCTGATGTCCGATGGCGCCACGCAGTCGCTGGACTACCTGAACGACGGCTTCGCCGGCAGCGTGGTCGCGGACACGTCCAGGCCAACGGGGGAGGGGAACTACCAGGTGCTGCGCGGCATGCTGCGCGCGTTCGGACTCGGACCGTCGAACGCCGTGGTGGGGCTCATCGGTGCCGGCAACATCGGAATGCACCTCATCGACCGGCTCAGCGCCGATGGCGCGACGCTGCTCGTGATGGAGATGCGTGCCGAGCGGCGCGCGGAGCTCCAGCGCGCTGGCGTGGCGGCGCAAGCTCCCGACGGCAAGGCGGATTTTCTGCGCCAGCCGATGGATGCGCTGGCGGTGAATGCGTCCGGCGGCTCCCTGTGCCACAACAGTGTGGTGGTCAGCAGCGATAATCCGCGGCTGAAGGCCATCTGCGGATCCGAGAATCTCGTCATGCCCGACCCCGCGGACGCGGAGGTGTTTCGCGCCGCGCGAAAGGCATACTGCCCCACCGCGCTCGGCGGCATGATGGGCTATCTCACCGCCGTGGAGCAGTATCTCGCGCATATCGAAGGCACTCGCTTTGACATGGAGGCCATGCTGACGGCCGCGGCGGAGCTGGAGCAGCCGGCCCACGACGCCACACGCTACCTCATCGACCACGACTTTCGCGTGGGCTTCGAGCAGGCCGTCGAGGCCGTCTGCGCGTGAAGCCACGCCCAGCGCGGGATCGCGCGCCCATGGCTTGACAGCAGGCGACCCACAAGTATCTTAGTACTAAGATTATGACGCCTTCGACTGTCACTCCCCGTCCATCGGCCGCCCAGGCGCGCGCGTTGAAGCTGTACGTGGTGCTGACGCGCGCGGCGAGCGCCGTGAACGCGCGGATCGATGAGCAGACGGACCTGCATGGCCTCACGTTGACCGAGTTCGGGATCCTGGAGGCGTTGCATCACAAGGGACGACTGCTCCTGGGCGAACTGCAGAAGAAGATCCTGCTGTCGAGCGGCGGCGTGACGTACACGGTGGATCGACTGGCGGAGAAGGGGCTCGTGAAGCGCCTGGAGTGTGATTCCGATCGCCGCGCCCGTTACGCGACGCTCACCCCAAAGGGCCAGGCGCTCATCGCGAGGGTGTTTCCGGCGCACGCGGCGTTGATCGAGCGAACGATGTCGGTGCTGTCCGTCCATGAGCAGGCCGAGGTGACCGCGCTGTTGCGGACCCTCGGAACGAGCGCCGCGCAGACCGCGTAGCTATGAACCCGGACAATGAAAGGCGTCGTCGTCCATCCATATATCTTAGTACTGAGAGACTAACCACTAAACCAAAGGAGATACCATGACCACGAACTATGCCGGTACCTACGCGATTGACCCGACGCACACGAACGTGGAGTTCTCGGTGAAGCACCTGATGATTTCCACGGTGAAGGGTCGCTTCAGCGACGTGACGGGCACGATCGAGATCCCCACGGTGGGGCAGCCGTCGGTGACGGTGACCATCGGCGCGGCGAGCATCGATACGCGCACGGACGCGCGCGACACGCACCTGCGGTCCGCCGACTTCTTCGACGTCGAGCACTATCCGCAGCTACGGTTCGTGAGCTCCCGAACCGAACGCACCGACGGTGGATACACGCTCGTGGGCGACCTCACGATCCGGGACACGACGCGTCCGGTGACGCTGATGGTCACCGAAGAGGGCGCGGGAGTGGATCCCTGGGGGAACGAGAAGGTCGCGTTCACCGCCACTGGGAAGATCCGGCGCGGTGACTTTGGCCTGACCTGGAATGCGGCGCTCGAGGCCGGCGGCGTGCTCGTGGGCGAGGACGTGAAGATCACGATCGACGCACAGCTCGTGAAGCAGTCGGCGGCCAGGGCCGCATAGTCGTGACCTCCGAGGCAACCATGCGCGGCCGGGATGCCCGGCCGCGATGGGTGCTGCGCCTATCGGCGCTCGAACTGCTGAATCGCGGCGCGCGTGTGGTCGCTGAGCGCGAGCGCTCCGCTCACCGCCGCGCGCTCGGCGAGCAGCTGCTCCCAGCCACCGGTGTCGGCCCAGAGCACCTGCTTGAGTTGCCTGATGGCGTCGGGGTTGGCTCCCGCCAGGAAGCGCACCAGCGTGTCGAGGGCGGCGTCCAGCGTCGCCACGTCGTCGAACAGGCGCGCGTACAAGCCGTGACGCTCGCCCCACTCGGCGTCGCGCCAGTCCGCGTCGATGGAAAGCGCGGCGAAGGGCCCGCGCCCCACCTTGCGCTCCACGACCGGCCCGATCACGAAGGGACCGAGCCCGACCGCCAGCTCGCTGAGCTTGAACGACGCGCCGCGTACGGCGAGCGCGTAGTCCGATGCGGCCACCAGCCCCACGCCGCCGCCCGTGACCTTGCCGTGCACGCGGCTGACGACGAACTGGGGCGCGCGCGTCATCGCGAGGATGACCTGCGCGAACCCGCTGAAGAACGCGCGACCGCTCTCGGCGTCGTGTACGGACTTCATCTCGTCGAACGAGGCGCCCGCGCAGAACGCCCCGGCCCCGTCGCTGCGCAGCACGATCACGTTCACATCGGAGCGCTCTCCAACGGTCCGGATCTCGTCCGCCATCGTCCGCAGCAGCGCCCCCGGCAGGGAGTTGCTCTTCGGGTGCGAGAACCGGACAGTCGCGGCGCCGGCCGCGACCTCGACCGTCACCTGGCCGTCCCGTCGCGGATCGCCGCTGCGTGGGGAACTCATGCGCGCAAGATAGCCGGACCCCCGATGTGACAATAGATTTCCAGACCATGGACGCCAGGACGACTGTCGCAGACGATCTGGGGCGCACCGCCGAGTTCGAGGCACGTATCGCGCGCGGGGAAACGGTCGAAGCCAAGGACTGGATGCCCGAGCGCTATCGCAAGCAACTCGTGCGCATGATGTCCCAGCACGCCCACTCCGAGGTCGTTGGCATGCTCCCCGAGGGGAACTGGCTCACGCGCGCCCCCACCTTGCGGCGCAAGATGGGGCTGCTGGCCAAGGTGCAGGACGAGGCGGGACACGGGCTGTACATCTACTGCGGCACCGAAACCCTGGGCGTGGACCGGCATGAGCTGGTGCGCCAGCTGCTGAACGGCACCGCCAAGTACTCGAGCATCTTCAACTATCCCACGCTCACGTGGGCGGACATCGGCGCCATCGGCTGGCTGGTGGACGGTGCGGCGATCGTGAACCAGACCATGCTGGCCAAGGCGTCGTACGGGCCCTACGCGCGCGCGATGGTGCGCATCTGCAGGGAAGAGAACTTCCACAAGAAGCAGGGCTTCGAGATCATGACGACGCTCGCGGGTGGCACACCGGAACAGCGTCGCATGGCGCAGGACGCATTGAACCGCTGGTGGTGGCCGTCGCTCATGATGTTCGGGCCGCATGACAAGGATTCGCCCAACAGCGAAGAGATGTCGCGCTGGGGGGTAAAGCGAAAGAGCAACGATGAGCTGCGCCAGCGGTTCATCAACCTCACGGTGGCACAGGCAACGGCGATCGGGCTGGAGATCCCGGATCCGCGAATGCGCTTCAACGAGGACTCGCAGAACTGGGACATCGGGCCCATCGACTGGGACGAGTTCTGGCGCGTGGTGAAGGGCGACGGCCCCTGCAATCACGAACGACTCGCGGCGCGCAACAGGGCGCACGACGACGGGGAGTGGGTGCGCGTCGCCGCCAGTGCGTACGCCGCGAAGCACGCGCGACGCGACGCCGAGGCGGCATGAAGAAGGGGGGGGAGGGTGGTGGGGGGGGGAACGGCTCGCCAACGGCCGCGAACGCCGTCGCGGATTCCGAATGGCCGCTCTGGGAAGTATTCGTGCAGCCCGGCAATGGCGCGCCGCATGAGCATTGCGGAAGCGTGCACGCCGTGGACGCGGAGCAGGCCCTGCAGAACGCGCGCGACGTGTACGCGCGGCGCGGCGAAGCGATCAACATCTGGGTGGTGCCCACCGCCGCCATCACCTCGTCCACACCGGACGACATGGGTCCCTTCTTCGATCCGGGGAACGACAAGCCCTACCGGCATCCACAATTCTACAAGGTGCCCCGCGGCGTGAAGATGTAATGAGCGGCGACGCGTTCGAGTATCTGTTGCGTCTGGGCGACGACCGGCTCGTGCTCGGGCACCGGTTGTCGGAGTGGTGCGGCCACGCTCCCATTCTCGAGGAAGACATCGCGCTGGCCAATATCGCGCTCGATCTCGTAGGGCAGGCCACGCTGCTGCTGTCACTCGCCGCCCGAATCGAGAAGGGAAGCCGCGATGCCGACGCACTGGCGTTTCTGCGGGACGCCATCGACTATCGCAACGCGCTGCTCGTGGAACTCCCGAGGGGGGACTTCGCGTTCACGATCGCGCGGCAGTTCTTCTTCAGCGTGTACTCCATGCTTCAGGCCGCGGCGCTCCAGCGCTCGACCGACGAGGACCTGGCAGGCATCGCCAGCAAGATGCTGAAGGAGTCCCGGTATCACGTGCGGCACAGCGGCGAGTGGATGCTGCGGCTCGGCGACGGCACCGATGACAGCCACCTGCGCCTGCAGGCCGCGGTGAACGGGCTCTGGCGCTATACCGGGGAGCTCTTTCTGCCGGACGAGCTGGAGCGACGGCTCGCCGGCGCCGGGTTTGGCGTGGACTCGGTCACGCTGGAAGTCCCCTGGCGCGCGCAGGTGGACGACATCCTCCAGCGCGCGCGACTCACCGTGCCCGAGACGAAGTGGATGCAGCGTGGCGGACGCACGGGTCAGCACACCGAGCATCTCGGACTGATGCTGGCGGAGATGCAGGTGCTTCAGCGACAGCATCCGGGCGCCGCATGGTGAGCCGCCCGACGCCGGCGCTGACGCGCGACGCGATCTACGCGATCCTCAACGAGGTCATGGATCCCGAGGTGCCGGTGCTGAGCGTGGTCGAGCTCGGGATCATCCGTGGCGTCGAGGTCGATGGCAACGGCGTAACCGTCACGGTGACCCCCACCTACTCCGGGTGTCCGGCGATGAAAGTCATCGAAGACGACATCGTCGCCGCCATTCGGGCGCATGGCGTCGACGAGGTCCAGGTGAAAACCACGTTCACCCCGGCCTGGACCACGGACTGGATCCCCGCCGAGGCGCGGGAAAAGCTCCGCGCCTACGGCATCGCGCCCCCCGGGGCGGCGGAGCACGACGCACCCGTCGCGATCGGCCGCCGTCGCCCGGTCGTGCGCTGTCCCTGGTGCGGCTCGGGCGACACGGAGTTGCGGAGCGAATTCGGATCCACGGCGTGCAAGTCCATCCACATGTGCCGTGGATGCGACCAGCCGTTCGAGGAGTTCAAGCCGATCTAGGGATCCTCTGTCATCCCGAGCGCGGCGAGGGATCTGCTGTTCTTGAGGTCAATTGCAGATTCCTCGCCGCTGCGCGACTCGGAATGACATTCTTCGGCATCAACCGGGGAACTGGGTGTCCGAGATCAGGGCGACGTTGAAGGTACCATTGGTCGCGGTGAACGGCTGCTCTTCGCCGTCGAAGTCATAGCAGAAGCCGGTGCCCGAAAACGTGCCCTGCGCCCGGGTGGTCGAGATCGACGAGATCGCCACGGAGCCGGTGGTGAGGACGCAGAAGAAGTCGTACGTGAACCCGGAGTTGCTAACCCCCCGATAGAAGACGATTCCCGTGCAGTCGACGTCCACGTCGGGATCGCATCCGGCGCCGACGCCGCTGCTCCCCGGCGTGAGCCGGGTGACCGCGAGGATGGTAAAATCATGCGTCGTGGAGGAGCGAGGCTGCACGGAGACGACACCCAGCAGTCCATCGGCCTCTTGCCGCGTTCCCACCGCCCAGGATGACGTTCCCAACTGCCCCTGGCTGGTGAAGTCACCGCTGGCGTTGTGCGTGCCGCCGCCCCCGCCGGTGTACGTGAAGGACAGCGCGCCGTCGAAGCCGACGATCGGCTCCGTCGTGCTGTCGGAACAGCCGGACGCGAATGCAAGCGCTGCGAGTAGGGCGATGCCACGATGTGTCACAGGTTCCTTCGTGTGAGGTGAGCAGGGACAATAACTCACCCGCCCCTGAAGACTCAATGCCGTGTGTCACTTACGCACTGTGGCGAACGCGACCATTCAGGTCGTGAGCAGCGCCTCGATACGATCGGCAATCCGATCGGCGTCGGGCAGCACCGCGTTCAGCAGGACCGGGTGGTACGGCATCGGGACGTCTTCGACCGCCAGGCGGTCCACCGGCGCGTCCAGATGCCAGAACGATTCCTTGGCGACGCTCGCCGCGATCTCCGCGCCGAAGCCGGCCGTGATGTTGTCCTCATGAACGATCAGGCAGCGTCCCGTCCGTGCCACGGACGCCAGGACGCGCTCGCGGTCCCAGGGCGCGATCGTCCGCAGGTCGATCACGTCCACTCGGCCGGCAAACCGATCCGCGGCCGGGAGCACGCGATGCACCATCGCTCCCCACGTGACCACCGTCAGATCAGACCCCTCGCGCAACGTCACGCCGCGGCCGAAGGGAACGAGATAGTCGTCGCCCGGCCAGGGCGCGCTGCCGTCGCTCGTCATCAGCAGCGAGCGGTGCTCGAAGAAGATCGTCGGGTTCCGGCCGCGCATCGCGGCGCGCAGCAGGCCCGCGGCATCGGCCGCATTCGAGGGGTACGCCACCTGCCATCCACAGTTGTGCGCCCACTGCACCTCACCGCTGAGCGAATGCCACGGATCGCCCACGTCCTTGCCGAAGCCACCGGGCATCCGCACCACGATCGGCGCCGCGAAGCGGTTGGCCGTCCGCCACCGCATCGTCCCGCAGTTGTTCAGCTGCTCGTGCGCCGGATCGGCGTACTTCCGGAACTGGATCTCGGCGACGGGCATCAGCCCGGCGATCGCCATGCCCACGGCCCGGCCGATGATGCCCTCCTCGGAGAGGCTCGTGTCGAACACGCGCCGGTCGCCGAATTCGCGTTGCAGCCCCTCGGTCACCAAGTGGACCCCGCCCTTGCGACCTACGTCCTCGCCAAAGACGAGCATCTTGTTGTTCACTTCCAGTTCGCGCTTGAGCACGCGTCGGATCGCCTCGGCGAGCCGCAGCGGCTCGCCGCTGGGCGCCGGTATTTCGGTTCCGCCCAGCGCGTCGATCTCGCCGGGGGACAGGCCACCCATTTCGGCCGGCACTCCCTCCTCGGCGTACACGAATCGCTTGATTCCCGCCGGATCCGGCGCGGGGCGCGCGCGCGCCGCGGTGAGCCCCGCGGCCACGTCGCGCGCGACCGCCGCTTCCACCGCGCGCCAGTCCTGCGGCGACAGCAGTTTCGGAACGACGTGACTCTTCAGCCGCGGCAGCGGGTCGCGTGCGGCGTCGTCGGCGATCTCAGCGTCGGTGCGATAGCCTTTCTGGTTGTCCGGGCCCGAATGGCTGCTGAGCCTTGGCACCGTGAGACGCACGAGGGCCGGCCCCGCTCCGCGCCGAACGTGGGCCACCGATTCGTGGAGCAGCCGTGACGCCTCCGCCGGGTCGGTGCCGTCTCCGTCGCGCACGAACAGATTGGCAAACGATCCCAGGTTGCGCGCGATGTTCCCGCCCGGCGTCTGCATGTCGCCGGGCACGGAAATACCCAGCCCATTGTCCTCCACGTAGAACAGCATGGGCAGGGAGAGCGTGGTGGCCATGGTGAGCGCGGACCAGAACCCGTTGGTGGCCACCGATGCCTCGCCGCCAAGCACCACCGCGATCGCGCCGTCCCAGGAATCGTCGCGGAGCACGTCGCGGTGGTAGAGGATGGACTGCGCCCATCCGGCGGCCGGCGTGTACTGCGAGCCCACGTCGCCCGACATCGGAAGCACCACCGGCCCGTCCCGATTCGGCAGGTTGCAGACGACGCCGATGTCCCGGCCGTCGCTGAATCCGCCGGCGCGCCCGAGGGGGCTGCCGAAGGCGTCGTCGATCGACAGGCCAAGCGCCAGCAGCAGCGGGCGAGACCGGTAGTAGGCGCTGGCCGCGTCGCGCGGATGCGTGATCAGCGAGCCCAGGATCGCCTGCGCCACGTCGTGCCCGCGGGCGGAGAACTGGTAAAGCACCAGGTGCTCCTTGGGCACCTTGGCGCGGTTCCGGTTCGTCTCTTCCTCGACATCGTCGAGGGCGCGTGACACCAGCGTGTGGTACACGATGCGGCGCCAGTCGAAGTCCGGGTGCTGGCGCGCGCGACGCGTGGCGGTCTTGCTCAGGGAAGGCGAGGCCATGTCGGAGCGAAGTATCGGCCGCGCTCACGTAAGACGCAACGGCCGCGTAACTTACCGTGATAATATTCGACCCATCCCATGGCATACGAGTTCATCGCATCCTCTGTGGCCGAGGGCGTCAGCACCGTTACGCTGAACCGTCCCGACGTGCTCAATGCATTCAACCGCCGGATGGCGCAGGAGCTGCAGTCCGCCCTGGCGCACGCAGCGGAAGACCCGGCCATTCGTGCCGTGCTCCTCACCGGCGCGGGACGGGGTTTCTGCGCCGGCCAGGATCTGGGAGAGGCGATGGCGGCCAAGCTCGATCTCGGCGAGATCGTGAAGACGAGCTACAACCCGATCATCACGGCGATCCGCGAGATGGACAAGCCGGTGGTGTGCGCGGTGAACGGCGTCGCGGCCGGTGCCGGCGCGAACCTCGCGCTGGCATGTGACGTGGTGATCGCGGCGGAGGATGCCTCCTTCATCCAGAGCTTCAGCAAGGTCGGACTCGTTCCGGACACGAGCGGCACTTTCTTTCTGCCGCGGCTCGTGGGGCCGGCGCGGGCGGCCGCCCTGATGTTCTTCGCCGACAAGCTGCCAGCGACGAAGGCGTTGGAGTGGGGGATGATCTACCAGGTGGTGCCGTCCACGGTGCTGCTCGAGACCGCGAACTCGCTGACGCGGCAACTGGCCGCGATGCCAACGCGCGGGCTGGCGCTGACCAAGCGCGCCCTCAACGCGTCCTTCGCGAACGATCTCCAGTCGCAGCTCGCGCTGGAGCAGGAGCTGCAGGGACAGGCGGGGCGCACGGAGGACTACGCCGAAGGAGTGCAGGCGTTTCTCGAGAAGCGAAAGCCAGCCTACGTGGGACGTTGATGACGTCGCCCGCGCAGTCGTTGTCGGAGCACGCCACCATCGGGATCCTCGGCGCCGGCGCGATGGGCAGCGGCATTGCGCAGGTGGCCGCGGTTGCCGGGCACGAGGTGGTGGTGGTGGACGCGCTCCCCGCCTCCATAGAGAAGGCGCGGCAGGGAATCCAGAAGGCCCTGGCCCGCGAGGTGGAGAAGGGACGGATGTCGGCGGCCACGGCGCACGAATCGGAGCGGCGCCTCACGTTCGTCAGCGTCAGCGGCGACTATGCGGCGTTTCGCGGGTGCGGCCTCGTGATCGAGGCGATCGTGGAGGATCTCGACGCCAAGCAGCGCGCATTCAAGGCGATCGAAGCCGTGGTGGATGCGTCGTGTGTGCTCGCGACGAATACCTCGTCGCTCTCGGTGGCCGCGATCGGCGCCGGATGCGCCCACCCCGGCCGCGTGATTGGCCTGCACTTCTTCAACCCCGCGCCGGTGTTGCCGCTGGTGGAAGTTGTAAGCGCCATCACGAGCGATCCGGGCGTGGTGGCCGGCGCGCGGGCGCTGGTGGACCGCTGGGGGAAGGTGACGGTGCTCGCGGCGGATACGCCGGGGTTCATCGTCAATCGCGTGGCGCGCCCGTTCTATGGAGAATCGCTACGGATTCTCGAGGAGGGCATCGCTGATGTCGCGACGATCGATTGGGCGCTCAGGGAGCTCGGCGGATTCCGCATGGGTCCGTTCGAGCTGATGGACCTCATCGGGAACGACGTCAACTACGCGGTGACTCGCGGTGTGTTCGAGGCGCTCGGCTGCGATCCGCGCTACCGCCCGTCCGTGACCCAGCGCCGCATGGTGGACGCCGGCCGCCTGGGCCGAAAGTCCGGCGTCGGGTACTACGACTACCGGAGCGGCGCGGAGAAGCCCGGGCCGAATACCGATCCGGCGCTGGGCGCGCGGGTGCTGGACCGGGTGGTCGCGATGCTGATCAACGAGGCGGCGGACGCCACGCTCTTCGGCGTCGCGAGTCCGGCGGACATCGATCTGGCCATGACGCGGGGCGTGAACTATCCGAAAGGGCTACTCGCCTGGGCCGACGATCTTGGCGTCGCGAACGTGTATCAGCGCATGGTCGCGCTCCACGATGAATACGCGGAGGATCGCTATCGCCCCAGCGCGCTCCTGCGTCGCATGGCGCGGGAAGGGAGGCGATTTCATTCGTGAGCGACGGGGATGAGCAGGCGCTCGCCGAGCGCGTCGTGCGGGGGATGCTGGCGAAGGACGCCTTCAGCAGATGGCTCGGCGTCGAGATGGTGGAGATCAAGCCGCGCCGGTCGGTGATTCGCATGATCGTGCGTGCGGAGATGGTGAACGGGTTTGGCGTCTCGCACGGCGGCGTGGCCTACGCGCTGGCGGACAGCGCGCTGGCGTTTGCCGCCAACACGCATGGGAAGGTGACCGTGGCGATCGAAAACTCGATCTCCTATCCGAAGGCGATCCAGACCGGCGACACCCTGACCGCGGCCGCGGACGAGGAAAGCGGAACGAACCGGCTGGGATTCTATCGCGTCGTCGTCCGGAATCAGCGCGACGAGCTGGTGGCCAGCTTTCGCGGAACGGTATTCAAGACCCATCGGGAGCACGATGTCTGACGCATACATCATCGGCGGCGTGCGCACGCCCATCGGCAACATGGGCGGTGGCCTGAGCGAGGTACGGCCGGACGACCTCGCCGCGCACACCATCGCCGAACTGATGCGGCGGCATCCTCAGGCGGATCCGTCGGCGATCGCGGACGTCGTCCTCGGCTGCGCGAATCAGGCGGGGGAAGACAACCGGAACGTGGCCCGCATGGCGCTGCTCCTGGCGGGACTGCCGCACACCGTACCGGGTGAGACGGTGAACCGGTTGTGCGCCTCCGGGATGGGCGCGGTGGCGTCGGTCGCGCGCGCGGCCAGGCTGGGCGATGGAGATCTCTTCGTGGCGGGTGGGGTGGAGAGCATGACGCGCGCGCCGTTCGCGTTGTCCAAGGCGGGCAAGCCCTGGGCCCGCGACATGGAGCTGTTCGACACGAGCCTGGGCTGGCGGTTCGTCAACGCCACGATGAAGGACAAGTACGGTACGGACTCGATGGGGCAGACTGCGGAGAACGTCGCCGAAAAGTACAGCGTGTCGCGGGACGACCAGGACGCGTATGCCGTGCGGTCGCAGCAGAAGGCGGCCGCGTCGCGCGCGAGTGGCCGTCTGGCCGTCGAGATCGCGCCCGTAGCCATCGCGCAGAAGAAGGGCGGAGACCCGAAGCGGTTCGAGCACGACGAGTTCATTCGTCCGGATACCACGCTGGACGTGCTGGGGAAGCTGCGTCCCGCGTTTCGCACGGACGGCAAGGGCTCCGTGACCGCCGGCAATGCGTCGGGGCTGAACGACGGGGCGGCGGCGTTGCTCGTGGCATCGAAACAGGGACTCAAGGACTTCGGCCTCACGCCGCTCGCCCGCATCGTGTCGATCGCGGTGGCCGGTGTGGAGCCGCGGTTGATGGGCATGGGCCCGGTGCCGGCGTCGCAACTGGCGCTCACGCGCGCGGGGTTGCGCCTGGACGACGTGGAGGTGATCGAGGTGAACGAGGCATTCGCCGCGCAGGTGCTGGCATGCCTTCGCGAGCTGGGCGTCGACGACGAGGACGCGCGCGTCAACCCGAACGGGGGCGCGATCGCGCTCGGACATCCGCTGGGGATGTCGGGCGCGCGGCTGCTGCTCACGGCATCGCACGAGCTGCATCGCACCGGCAAGCGCTACGCGCTCTGCACGATGTGCATCGGGGTGGGACAGGGGATGGCAACCATCATCGAGAGATGTTGAGACAGAGATGACCGCCACGACGAAGGAGTACGCGCCCGTGGGCCTCGCCGGTTCGGCGCCGCGACGGCTGTTCAGCTACGTGCGGGGCGAGTGGGTGCAGGGAACGGGGAAGGCCGCGGATCTCATTCACGCGGTCACGGGCGAGAAGATCGGAGAAGCATCCAGCGGCGGGCTCGATTTCAAGGGGATGATCGAGTACGCCCGGACCGTGGGTGGGCCGGTGCTGCGCAAGATGACCTTCCATGCACGTGCGCGGATGCTCAAGGCCATGGCCGTGTACCTCACGGAGCGGAAGGCGGAGTTCCATGCCGTGTCGGCCGCGACGGGCGCGACCAGGGGCGACAACTGGATCGACATCGACGGCGGCATCGGCACGCTGTTCGTCTTCGCGTCCAAGGGGCGCCGGGAATTTCCCGACGAGACGTTCCACGTGGACGGCCCGATGGAACCGCTCTCCAAGGGCGGTACGTTCGTGGGGCGGCACATCTGCGTGCCCATCGAAGGCGTCGCCGTGCACATCAACGCGTTCAACTTCCCCGTGTGGGGGATGCTCGAGAAGCTCGCGCCCACGCTGCTGGCCGGCGTGCCCGCCATCGTGAAACCGGCCACCGTCACGTCGTATCTCACCGAGGCCGTGTTCCGCGCGATGATCGAGTCGGAGATCTTCCCGAAGGGATCCATACAGCTCATCTGCGGCAGCGCGGGCGATCTGATCGATCATCTCGATTGTCAGTGTGCCGTGGCATTCACCGGATCGGCCGACACCGGCCGGATGCTCAAGACCACCAGGTCCATCATCGAGAACAGCGTGCGCTTCAACCAGGAAGCGGACTCGCTGAACTTCTCGATGCTGGCGCCGGACGCCGCGCCCGGCACCGACGAGTTCGAGCTGTTCATCAAGGAAGTGGCGAAGGAGATGACGGTGAAGGCGGGGCAGAAGTGCACCGCCATCCGGCGCACCTTCGTCCCCGAAAGCATGGTGGACGACGTGATGCGCGCGCTGGCCACGCGCCTGCAGGGAACGACGATCGGCGACCCGAAGGTGGAGGGCGTTCGCATGGGACCGCTCGCGGGCCCCGCCCAGGTGAAGGAAGTGCGGCGGAACGTGAAGCAGATCGCGTCCGACGCCGAACTGGTGTTCGGGAATCCGGATCACGTGGATGTGGTGGGCGCGGATTCGAAGCGGGGCGCGTTCTTCCCGACGCTGCTCTTCTACGCGACCGACGCGTTCAAGCCCGCGCCGCACGACGTGGAGGCCTTCGGTCCCGTGAACACGGTCATGCCCTATCGCACGATCGGGGACGCGGTGGAGCTGGCCCGGCGCGGACGCGGTTCGCTGGTGGGGTCGGTCTTCACCGCCAGTGATGCGACGGCGCGCGAGATGGTGCTCGGGACCGCCGCGTTCCATGGCCGCCTCGTGCTGATCAACCGGCACAGCGCGAAGGAGTCCACCGGACACGGTTCACCGATGCCGCATCTCGTACACGGCGGCCCGGGGCGTGCCGGCGGCGGAGAGGAGTTGGGTGGCGCGCGCGGCGTGATGCACTACATGCAGCGCACGGCGGTGCAGGGGTCGCCCACGACGCTCGCGCGCGTCTTCGGCCAGTACATGACCGGCGCGGAGCGGACCACTTCGGACGTGCATCCCTTCCGCAAGTACTTCGAGGAGCTCGAGGTCGGCGACACGCTGGTGACCGCCACGCGCACGCTGACGGATGCCGACGTCGCGGCGTTCGCGGACCTGAGCGGCGACCACTTCTATGCGCACAAGGATGGTCTTGCCGCCCGGTCCATCTTCGAGCGCAAGGTGGCGCATGGCTACTTCGTGCTGTCCGCGGCGGCGGGGCTGTTCGTGGATCCGCCTCCCGGGCCCGTGCTGGCCAACTACGGTCTGGAGAATCTGCGATTCATCAAGCCCGTGTACCCGGGCGACACCATCCAGGTGAAGCTCACCTGCAAGCAGAAGACGGCGAAGGAGACTCCGACGCAGGGCCTCGGCGTGGGCGTTCCCCAGGGGGTGGTGGCGTGGGACGTGGAGGTGGCGAACCAGGATGGCGAGCTCGCCGCGACATACACGATCCTGACACTCGTACAGCGACGTGGATAGCGACGACGCGGGCGGCGCGGGATCCCTCGAGGTGCGCATTGCTTCACTCGAGGCGTCGGTGCGCGCGTTGTCGACCGAGCTGGAGCAGATGCGCGGCCAGCCGCGCGCCGACCTGCCGCCATCGGCCAGCGCGCCGGCGTTCGCCGACCCCACGCCGCTGCCCAGGTCCAGGCTCGATCTCGAGTCGCTGGTGGGCCGGTACGGCACGTTGGTGCTGGCAACGATCATGGCGTTGGCCGCGGTGGGCACGTTCCTTGGGTGGGCGGTATCGCACGGGTGGCTCGGACCGTCACAGCGCATCGCGCTGGGGTTGATCGCGGCGGTGGCGCTCGCCGCCGCCGGGTTCCGGCTCAGGCGCCGCGAGCGGTCCTTTGGCGCGAGTCTGCTGGGGCTCGCCCTCGCCATTGCTCTCGTGTGCGCATGGGGCGCGGGGCCTTCGCTCCAGCTGGTTCCGCCCGTAGCGGCCTTTCTGTTCGCTGCCGCCACCTCGATCGCGCTCACGGTATTCGCGCACGCGGAGGCGGATGAGCCGCTCTGGAGCGTTGGATTCACAGGCGCGGCGATCGCGCCGTTCGTCACCGCGAGCGGCAAGAGCGACCTGGTGTTGCTCGCGGGGTACGGTGTCGTGGTGCTTTCGGCAGCCGGGTACGCGATGGGCCGCCGCCCGTGGATCGTCGCGGGGCGGCTGTTTCTGCTCGCGGCATCCGCGTATACCGTCGCCCTGGCGCTGGGCCCCGAGCGCGACGCTGGTCCGCTGCTCGCCACCGGCTTTCCGCTGATCGTCGGCATCGTGGGCGTGCTTCCGTGGATCAGTGGATGGCCGAGGCGCGAGCGATTGCGTGCCCTCGGCGCGCTGGCGGCACTGGTGGCCCTGCGCAGCGGCATCGCGACGGGGCTGCCGACGGAGCCGCGCACCACCGCCGCGCTTCTCGCGGTTGCGGCGCTGGTATGGCTGGTACTTGTGGACCGCACGCATGCCGTCGGGGGCGATACCGCGCAGCCCAGCAGCCGGCGATTGTATGAGGGGGACTGGCTGGACGCCGGCGCGCTGCCGCTGGCGTTCGTGCTGGGCACCATGATGGCGCTGGATGCCGGCGTGCGGACGAGCGGATTCGCGATGGTCATTGCGGCGACCGTGCTACTGGTCAGTGTGGCGCGGCTGTCGCGCGGCTCGCTGCGCGACGCCGCGGTCTTCGCCACGGTGCTCTGCGCGCTCATCGCCGCACTGCTGCTGCTGCGCGCTCGTCCCCTCGAGTTCACCGCGGCGATTGCCGGGATCAGTGCCGCGTGCTTTCTGGCGAACCTGGTGTGGCGGAGTGCCGCATGGGCCACACTCGGCCTGATCGGGTTCGTCTGGGCGTTCATCGCGATGCTGGTGCACCTCACCGCGCGAACCGCCTACGAGTACACGCCGTTCCTGACGCGCGAGTCCCTCGGCGCCGCCGTGCTCCTCGCCGGGATCGCGATCGGGTGGAGGACGACGGCCGACGACGCGCGGCTCGGTCGGCTGATGCTCGCCGGGGTCTGGGTGTGGGCGTTCGCGTGGGTGCACCAGGAGCTCTCGTTCGCCGTGAGTCCGACGGTGTCCACGCTCCTGCGCGTGACGTACTACGCGGTCACCAGCGTGCTGGCCGTGGCGGTGGGCCGCGCGCGCCGGATCGCGCTGGCGCGGCATGCGGGGTTGGCGCTGGCCATCCTCGCTGCGGGGACAGCCCTCACCGGCGCCCGCCACCTCGACGCCATCGCGGCCCGGATCGTGGCCGACCTCGTGGCAGCCGTGTTCCTGCTGGCCATCGCGTACTGGTATCGTCGGCCCGGTGGGTTGAAAACCGAGCGCTGAGTCTCTCGGCGCGTCAGGGCACCGGAGTCTCCGGTTTGACCGTCGGGTAGGCGATGCCGAGTTGCTCGAGGTACGTCCTGTAGCGCGCGGGATTGTAGTAGTATTTGCTCAGCTCTGGCTTGTAGCGCGCCATGATCTCGGCGTTGAGCCAGATCGCCGGCCTGTCCGACGGCCGGATCAGCGGCGTGTATTTCGTGTCCGCGGTCTGCACCGACCGGAAGAAATCCCAGGCGAGCGGCACCAGGGTGGGCTTGAGGTACAGGTCGAGCATCGTCATCGCCTGCACCTTCGCGCCAGCGGTGGCGCCCTTGTGCGCGATCGGCGTCGCCATCGCGATCGAGTTCGCCCAGTTGTGTCCGGGGAGCCCCGGAATGTTCGAGGGGAAGCGCAGCGTCACCGTGGGGACGTTCCACGAGATGTCGCCGATGTCATCGCTGCCGCCACCCTGAGGATTCACTACCGGCCCGTTTGGCTCCGCCGAGACCTCGGCGCTCAGCCCGCGGGGAGTCGTTTGTCCCATTTCACGCTGGAGTCCGCGCGCCAGCATCTGGTCCTTCGCGTCCCACGCCGGCAGCCCAACGGCCTTGATGTTGTCGTGCATGGCCATGGCGATCGGCTTGCTGAAGTAACCGGGCCAGGCGCTGCCCAGGATGCGAACCGTGTCGAGGGTGGTGCTGGTCATCATCGCCGCGCCGCGGGCGATCGTATCCGCGAGCGCGAACAATGCGCGCACCCCGGCTTCGTCCATCTCACGGAAGTAGTACCACACGGACGCCGTGGGTGGCACCACGTTCGGCTGGTCGCCGCCGTCCGTAATGACGTAGTGCGACCGGTGCTGCGGACGGATGTGCTCGCGGCGGTAGTTCCATCCGGCGTTCATGAGCTCCACGGCGTCCAGCGCGCTCCGGCCGCGCCACGGCGCGCCGGCCGCGTGCGCGCTCGTTCCACGGAACAGGAACTCGGCGCTGATGAGCGCCATCTGACCCGACCGGCCCCAGGACACGTTCAGGTCATTGCTCACGTGCGAGAAGAGCACCGCGTCCACGTCCTTGAACATGCCGTCGCGGACGAAGTATGCCTTGGTGCCGATCTGCTCCTCCGCCACGCCCGGCCAGAGGTGAATCGTGCCCGGGATCCGCTCGCGCTCCATGATCTTCTTCACGGCGATGGCGGCCGTGATGTTCACCGCCTGCCCGGAATTGTGCCCTTCGCCGTGACCCGGCGCACCCGCCACCAGCGGATCCCTGTAGCCCACGCCGGGCTTGTTGCTCGCCTGCGGAATGCCGTCCACGTCGGATCCGAGCGAGATGTTCGGCTTCGCGCCGGCCGGTGACGTCCAGGTGGCCACCCACGCGGTGGGAATGCCTGACACCCCCTGCGTGACCCGGAATCCATTCTGCTGGAGAATCCCGGTGAGATACTTCTGCGTCTCGTATTCCTGGAACCCGAGCTCACCAAAGCTGAAGAGCATATCCACCATCTGCTGCGTCAACGTGCTCATGCTGTCCACCATGCGAACCGCCTGTGCCTTGAGGGACCTGAGCCGCGCGTCGTCCGTCGGCAGGTCCACCTTGAAGTCCAGGTCCGGGCGCGCCGCGGCGGCCGCGGCGCCGCGACCCTGGGCGCTGGCGTTCGAGGGGGTGCATGCCAGGAGCGCGATGCTTGCGCACAACAGCAGACGAAAGGGGATGCGCATCGGAAGTCCTCGTTCTGGTGGGGGCGATGGAGCGATGTCGGGAAGGACCAGTGGATCGCAGTGATGATAGACTTAAACCATCGTGACGACAAATACGCGCGACCTGCTGCTGACGTTCGCCGGTGGCGGCAACCGGGCCTTCTACCAGCTGGGACTCCTCAATCGCTGGGGCGACGCGCTGTTGCCGCGGACGGCGGCGGTGGCCTCGTGTAGTGCGGGCGCGTGCGTGATCACGACGTTCCTGTCCGGGCGACGGGACGAGGCACGGCGCTACTGGATGGACCGCACGCGCGGCATTGCGCGCAACTTCGAGTGGGGTAAGCTGCTGCGCGGGGAGCGGCCGGCGCCCCAGGGCGCCATCTATCTCGACACGCTTCGCGTCACCTTCGCGGATGGAGGGCTCGAGCGCATTCGCGCACAGCCGTTTCCCATCTACATCCTTGCGTCCGCGTTCCCCTGGATGCTGCCGCGCTCCCTGTCCGGTGCCCTCGGCATCACGCTGTATTCGATCGAGCGCACGGTGAGACGCGCGCCGCATCCCACGCTGCCGCGCCGGCTGGGCTTCACGCCCGTGGCGGTGGACGCGCGCCAATGCGCCACAGTGGAGGAATTGGCCAGCCTGATCATGGCGTCCTCGGCTACGCCGCCGTTCACGCCAGTTGGCCTGTTCGGGAACGTCGCGCTGCTGGATGGCGGGATGATCGACAATGCGCCGGCCTTCATGGCGGAGGAGCGGCATCCGGATGCGCGGCACAGCATCGTGATGCTGTCACGGCCGTATCATCCGTCGGTCATGGGCATCCGGGGAAGCCGGCTCTATCTCGCCCCCACCCGGCCCACCCCGATCGGACGGTGGGACTACACGCGCCCACACCTGCTGGACGACACGGTGGCAATGGGTGAGCGGGAAGCGGAACTGCACCGGTCCGTGTTGGACGCTTACCTGAGCCGGTGACCGGGTGCCGACTCAGCGCTCGACCGGCAGCCCCGCCCTGCGCCAGGCGTCCATGCCGCCGGAGAACACCGTGACGTTCGTGAATCCGCGCGCGCGCAGCAGGCTGGCGCCGATCGAGGAGCGCGTGCCCGACTGACAGTGGACGACGATCGGCGCATCCGGCGTCAGCTCGGACGCCCGATCGGCGAGGTCGCCGAGGTAGATGTGCGTGGCCCGCGCCAGGTGGCCCTCGTTCCACTCGGAGCGCCCGCGCACGTCGAGCACGCGCAGTCCGTCTTTCTCCAGGCGCGCCGCCAGCGCCGTCGCGTCGATCGTGCGCGTGGAGTCCAGCATGCCCCCTTTGCTCTTCACCTGCTGCAACACGTCGAGCACCGCCCAGCCGGCGACGTCATCGAGCCCGATCAGGGCCAACTGCGCGATCGCGGTGAGCGCCTGGTCCCTGGATTTGGCGATGAGTGCGATGGGACGATCGTAGGTCAGCACGGTGCCGGCGTAGGTGGGCAGGCTCCTGGACGACGGAATGTTGATGGTGCCCGGCAGGTGCTGTTGCGCGAACTCCGCGCTGCCGCGCACGTCCACCACCCAGTGTGCGCGGTCGAGTGATGCCTCGATGCCGGCGGCATCCAGCTGCGGCACCTCCGCGGGCGGGCGCCGCGGCGGTCCGTCGCGATTCAGCTGCTTCATCACGGCGAAATACCGCGGCGGCTCCGGCTGGTCGGCGAGCACCCAGCGCACGAACGCGTCTTCGGTTGCATGCTGCAAGGCGGGATTGTACAGGCGCTCGTAGCCCAGTGTCGTCTGCGGCACGGACCCCAGCGCCTTTCCGCACGCGGACCCCGCGCCGTGCCCCGGCCAGATCTGGAGAAAATCGGGGAGCGACTCGAGCCGTCGGAGCGACGCGAACAGATCCTTCGCGGCGGCTTCCATGCTGCCCGCCACGTTCGCGGCGCGTTCGAGCAGGTCCGGTCGTCCCACGTCGCCGACGAACACGAAGTCGCCGCTCACCAGCCCGATAGGCCGGTCGCCGACCGCGAGGTCCGTGATGAGGAAGGCGATGTGCTCAGGGGTGTGTCCGGGGGTGTGCAGCACCGTGATGCGCACCTTGCCGATGTCGACGGTGTCACCGTCGCGCAGCATGCGCGCGCCGTCAGCACCCGCGAAGACGTAACTCCAGTCCGCCCCCCCGTGCGCCGAGAGCAGCAGGTCGGCGCGCGCGTCGTCGGCCAGCTCGCGGCTGCCGGACAGGAAGTCCGCATGGATGTGCGTCTCGGTCACGTAGCGCAGGCGCATCCGGTGCGCGGCGGCGGCGCGAAGGTACCGGGCGACGTCGCGGTTGGGATCGATCACAATCGCCTCGCGCGTGCGTTCGCATCCGATCAGGTAGCTCGCCTGCGCGAGGGCGTCGTCGTAGTAGCGTTCGAGAAGCATCGCCCACTAACATACCGCCATGGCATGTCAACGTGCGGATGGCGACCGTTAGGCCGTTGCGGGATCCGATTGCGCTGTTCCGGTCGCAGCTCGGCGAGGCGCAGGCGCTGCCCCGGGAGCAGATGCCGGAGCCGACCGCGTTCGCGCTCGCGACGGCCGCGGACACCGGCCAACCCTCCGTTCGGATGCTGCTGTTGAAGGACGTGGACGAGGACGGATTCGTCTTCTACACGAATCTCGAGAGCCGCAAGGCGCGCGAGCTGGCGGGCAACCGGCGCGCGGCGATGAACTTCCACTGGGCGCCGCTGGAGCGGCAGGTGCGCATCGAGGGACGCGTGTCCGCGGTGTCGGACCAGGAAGCGGATGCCTACTTCGCCACGCGACCGCGCGGAAGTCAGATCGGCGCGTGGGCGTCCCGGCAGAGCCGGCCCATGGAGCACGCCGCCGATCTCGAGGCGCGCGTGGCCGAGTTCGAGCGCACGTACGACGGGCAGGACGTGCCGCGTCCGCCATTCTGGTCCGGCTACCGACTGGCGCCCACGACGATCGAGTTCTGGCAGGGGCGGCCGAGCCGCCTGCACGAGCGCCAGTTGTTCGTGCGCGAGGGCACGGGCTGGCGCATCCAGCTGCTGTATCCGTAGGACTGGTCTCCGCGTATCCGGTCAGTAGTTTGCGGCCCATGGCGACGCACACGGCCGAACAGGCTCCACCCGACGCGCCCGCGCCCTGGACCGTCGAGCACGCGAAGGCGCTGTACAATATCGAGGGGTGGGGCGCCGGCTTCTTCGACGTGAATGCGCGCGGCAACGTAGTCGTGCGTCCCGACAAGGAGCATCCCGAGCGGGAGCTGGACCTGTTCGACCTGGCGAATGATCTGGAGGAGCAGGGCGTCCAGCTCCCGGTGCTGCTGCGCTTCTCCGACATCCTGCGGTCGCGTCTGGACGCGCTCACGGAACGGTTCCTGACTGCCCGGGAGGAATTCGGCTACACCGGCGGGTACACGACGGTCTATCCGATCAAGGTCAACCAGCAGCGGCACGTGGTGGAGGAGATCGTCGAATTCGGGTCGCGTCACGGCGTGGGGCTGGAGTGCGGCAGCAAGCCGGAACTGCAGGCGGTGCTGGGACTCGCCGACCATACCGATCATCTGATCGTCTGCAACGGGTACAAGGACGAGGAGTTCATGCGACTCGCCCTGATGGGGCAGAAGCTCGGCCATCAGGTGTTCGTCGTGATCGAGCAGCTCAGCGAGATCGACGTCCTGCTGCAGGTGGCGGAAGACCTGAACGTGACGCCCACCGCCGGCGTGCGGATCAAGCTCGCGTCGCGCGGCTTTGGCCGGTGGAAGGACAGCGGCGGCGAGAAGTCCAAGTTCGGCCTGACTTCGTCAGACCTCATGAGCGCGATCGACAAGCTGCGCGCGGCCGGCAAGCTGGACTGGATCAAGCTGATCCACTTCCACCTCGGCTCGCAGATCACCGACATCCGCTTCATCAAGAA
>JBBDYA010000024.1:0-6928 GCA_040902005.1 Gemmatimonadaceae bacterium
CCTTCGATTACATCATCGACCTGCTGAACCGGTACGATTCCGCAGAACCCTATGCCCTCGACCCGTCCGGAGCGGAGCCGCTGCGGCTGGCGAAGCGGGTGCGCCGGTACGCGCTGCGGCACGGCGGGCTGGACGAGGTACGCGAGCGCGCGGACCAGCATTTCGGCATGCCGCCGTCGCCGCTCACGTTCGCGGCCTCGCTGACGTCCCCGCTCTACGTGCCCAACCGCTCCGCCAGTAGCTGAGCCAGCCGCCGGGGATCGGCGCTGCCTTTTGATTTCTTCATGACGGCGCCGATGAGCACGCCCTGCAGCTTGCGCTCGCCGGCGGCGAATCGCTCCGCCTCCTTCGGATGCTCGGCGAGGACCTCCTCCAGCCATCCCCGCAGGGCCGTGTCGTCGGAGACCTTGAGCAGGCCCTCGCGCTTGGCGATGTCCGCCGGCGGGTCGCCGGACTTCACCATCGTCGCGAAGATCTGCTTGGCTGCGGTGTGGCTGATCACGTCGTCGCGCACGAGGTTCAACAGGGCCGCGAGGTCGGCCGAGCGGACGGAGAAATGCCCAATGGCCTGGCCGGTGGCCTTCAGCGCGGCGAGGACTTCACCCATCACCCAGTTCGCGGCGGCCTTGGGATCCCCGTGCTGCCGGGCGACGCCCTCGAAATATTCGGCCAGCGCCGGTGACGAGGTGAGGACGTCGAGGTCATACCCGCCCAGCCGATAGGTGTCCGCGAAGCGCGCGCGCCGCTGGGCCGGCAATTCCGGCAGCTGCTCGCGCGCGCGCGCGATCCGCTTGCGCTCGATCACCAGCGGCGGCAGGTCGGGGTCCGGGAAATAGCGGTAGTCGTGGCTTCCTTCCTTCGCGCGCGCCGGCCGGACCTGCCCGGCCGCGCCGTCCCAGAGCATCGTCTGCTGCGCGATGACGCCGCCGGCGTCCAGCACCGCGCACTGCCGCGCGAATTCGACCTCCAGGGCGCGCTCCACGCCAGAGAACGAATTCATGTTCTTCACCTCGGTCTTCTGGCCCAGCGTCGTGGCGCCGCGCGTGCGCGCGCTGACGTTCGCGTCCACGCGGAGACTTCCCTCCTCCATACTGACGTCGCTCACGTCCATGTACTCGAGGATCTGCTTGAGGGTGCGCAGGTACGCCCCCGCCTCGAGGGAGGAGCGCATGTCCGGCTCGCTCACGATCTCGATGAGCGGCACGCCGGCCCGGTTCAGATCGATCGCGGTGGCGCCGGCATAGCGATCATGCAGTGACTTTCCGGCGTCCTCCTCCATGTGGACGCGCGTCACACCGACCTTCACCGCCTGCCCGTTCTCGTGGACTCCAATCTGAAGCGACCCGCCGGTCGCCAGCGGCTTGTCGTACTGCGAGATCTGGTAGCCCTTGGGCAGGTCGGGATAGAAGTAGTTCTTGCGCGCGAAGATGGACGTTTCGTGCACGGTGCACCCGAGCGCAAGGGCGGTGCGTACCGCCAGGTCCACGGCCTGCTCGTTCAGCACCGGCAGGGCGCCAGGGAGTGCGAGACAGACGGGACAGACGTTGGTGTTCGGTGGATCACCGAACGAGGAGGAGCAGCCGCAGAAGGCCTTCGTGCGCGTCTTGAGCTGGACGTGCACCTCGAGACCCACGACCATCTCCCAGGTCATGCGTGCGCCTCCGTGCCGAGGGCGCGCTCGAGGGCCGCCGCCAGGTGGAACATGCGCTGCTCGTCGAAGTGCGGCGTCATGAACTGTCCGCCGACCGGCAGCGAGTCCACGCGGCCGATCGGCAGCGAGATCGCCGGCACGCCCGCGAGGTTCGCCGTGCAGGTGAAGATGTCGCTCAGGTACATCTCGTACGGATCGCTCCGGGAGCCGGGCGCGAACGCCGTCGTCGGCGTCGTGGGCGTGAACAGGGCATGGACGCCGTCCGCGAACACCGCGCGAAAGTCGTCCGCAATGAGCGTCCGCACCTGCATGGCCTTTCTATAGTATGCGTCGTAGTAGCCCGCGGAGAGCACGTACGTGCCGAGCATGATGCGGCGGGTGACCTCGGGGCCGAAGCCCTGCGAGCGCGTGGCTTCGTACAGGCCGCGCAGGCCATCTCCCGCGGCGCGCAACCCGTACCGCACTCCGTCGAATCGTGCCAGGTTTGACGACGCCTCCGCCGGCGCAACGATGTAGTACACCGGGATTGCCAGCGCCGTGTGCGACAGCGACACCTCGCGCACCTCGGCGCCCAGCGCACGAAGGTTCGCCAGCGCGCGATCGCAGAGCGCGGCAATCTTCGGATCCAGTTCCGCCGGAAAGTATTCCTTCGGACGTCCGATCACGACGCCACGCAGCGAGGCTTCGCCGGCGCTCGCGTAGTCGGGCACCGCCACGTCCGCGCTGGTGGCATCCCGGTCGTCGCGTCCCGCGATCACGCGCGTCGCCAACGCCGCGTCCGCGACGTTCGTCCCGAACACGCCGATCTGGTCGAGCGACGACGCGAACGCAACGAGGCCGTGGCGGCTGACGCGCCCGTACGTGGGCTTCACCCCGACGATGCCGCAGAACGCGGCGGGCTGGCGCACCGACCCGCCGGTCTCCGAGCCGAGCGCGATGGGAACCACGCCCGCCGCGACCGCCGCCGCGGATCCTCCGGACGAGCCGCCGGGAACGAGCGCCGGCGCGAGGGGATTGCGCGTCCTGCCAAACGCGCTGTACTCCGTGGACGATCCCATCGCGAACTCGTCCATGTTCGTCTTGCCCACCAGGATCGCGCCCGCGGCAGCCAACCGTTCGATCGCGGTCGCGGTGTACGGGCTCACGTAGCCCTTCAGGATGCGCGAGCCGCACGTCAACGGGAGTCCCGCCACCGCAAGGTTGTCCTTCACGGCGATGGGCACGCCGAACAGCGGCGCGGATTCCCGGGCACCCGGGTCCGCCTCCAGCGCGCGCGCCCGCTCGCGGGCCTGACTGTCGGCGCGATGCAGGAAAATGTTCAGTTGCTCCTTCTCGTCCGCTTCGCGGGCGCGGGCGAGCGCACCGGCGATCACGTCCTTGAGCGAGCGCGTCCCGGCGCGCAGGTCGCCGGTGATCGCCGCGGCGCTCACGAGCGGATTCACTCCGACGGCTCCTGGGCATCTTCATGCGTCGCGAGCCGCGGGACGAGGAGAAAGCCGTGCCGCATCTCCGGCGCGAACGCGGAGGGCGGCTCCTCGAGCGGAATGGGCGCGCGCGTGTCCTCCCGCAGCCGCATCCCCGCCGCGCCCACTCCGGCCGCCTCGGCGACGCCCTCCGTGTCCACGCGGCTCAACACCTCCATGTGCTCCAGGATCGTGTTGAGGTCCCTGGTCAGCTCGGCGGCGCGCTCGTCGGTGAGGCCGAGCCGGGCGAGCCCCGCGACGTGTCGAACGTCCTGCACCGAGACTTGCGACGCCATGTCACTCCACGCTGGGTTCCAGGTTGGCCTGCGCGACGACGAGCGTCTTTCGGCCGATGCTGTCGTCATCGAAATCGATCTTCACCTTCGCCCCGCGACCCGCGCCGCTCCATTCCGCGATCGTGCCGTCGCCGAACTTCCGGTGGTGCACCCGCGACCCGACCGAGAGCCAGGCCAGATCCTGGGATTCGTCTTCCGGCTGCGAGCGCCGGACCACCGGGGTGCCCGCACGGCGGAGGGAGGGCGCGGACGAGAAGCTATCGTCGGCGAAGGCGGACGGCGACTCGAACACGCCGCGGGCGCGGCTGCCGCCCCGGACACCGCCATAGCCGCTGTGCATCGAGGACAGGACCGAGCGACCCGTGCTGCGCGCCTTGATCGTGGATCGCTCCTCGAGCATCCCCTTCGGGATATCGTCGAGAAAGCTGGACTGACGCGAGTGAACGAACTCGCCGTTGCGGCGGCGTTCCTCCGCAAAGGTGAGGGACAGCGCCTGCTGGGCGCGCGTGATGCCCACGTAGAACAGGCGGCGCTCTTCCTCCAGCAACGGCGGGTCGTCGTACGCGCGCGCGAGCGGAAAGAGTCCATCCTCCAGCCCCGTGATGTACACCGCGGGGAACTCCAGCCCCTTGGCGTTGTGCATCGTCATCAGGGTGATGGCGTCCGCACCCGCGGCGCGCAGGGCGTCCACATCCGCGACGAGGGCGGCGCGCTGGAGAAAGGCGTCCAGGGGTGAGCCACCGACCTCCCCGCCCTCGTCCGCGACAGTCTCGGCCGCGCCGTTGATCAGCTCCCGCACATTGTCGAGGCGTTCGCGCGCGACCTCATCGCCCTCGCTCTTGAGATGTTCCGCGTAGTTGATATCGGCGACCAGCTCGCGCAGGAGTTCGTCCACGGAGGCATCCCCGACACGCGCCCGAAAGCGTTCCACCAGCGCGGTGAATCCCGCGAGCGCGGTCCGCGCCGCGGGACGCATCTCCGCAAGAACGTCCGATCGGCTCGCCGCCGCGAAGAGTGACAGTCCCGCGGCGCGGGCACGTTCGGCGAGCAACTCCACGGTGGTATCGCCGATGCCGCGGCGCGGCGCGCCCACGGCGCGACGGAAGGCCTCGTCGTCGTCCGGATTGGCCATGAGCCGCAGGTACGCCATCAGGTCGCGGATCTCGCGCCGGTCGTAGAACCGCACGGACCCGATGAGGCGGTACGGAATCGCATGACGTCGGCACGCGTCCTCGATGGGCCGGCTCTGCGCGTTCGTGCGATACAGCACGGCCACATCGCGGAGCATCAGCCCCTTCTGCGCGCGGCGGGCCAGCACGTCCGAGAGCACCCAGTCCGCCTCGTCGCGTTCGTCCAGACTGCGCATCAGGCTCACGCGCTCGCCGCCGCTCCTGGTGGGACGCAGCGTCTTGCCCATCCGCGAGGTGTTCACGCTGATGACGACGTTCGCCAGCTCCAGGATCGGCGGTGTGGAGCGGTAGTTGTCCTCCAGGCGCACCACACCGGCGCTGGGAAAGTCCCTGGTGAAGTCGAGGATGTTCTGAATGTCCGCGCCGCGCCACCCGTAGATGGACTGATCGTCATCGCCCACAACGCACACGTTCCCGTGCTCGCGCCCCAGCAGCTTCACGAACTGGTACTGCGCACGATTCGTGTCCTGATACTCGTCCACGAGAATGTGGTCGAACCGGCTCTGCCAGCGCTGGAGTTCCCCGGCGCTGGACTGGAGCAGTCGCACCGGCAACACCAGCAGGTCGTCGAAATCCACCGCGTTGGCGGTACGAAACGCCTCTTCCAGGTCACGGTACACGGGCGCGACCGCCTGCGCGAACGGGTCGCGCGCGAGCATAGTGTACTCGGTCACGCTGACCAGCGCGTTCTTCGCATCGCTGATCGCCGAGCGGATGGCACGCGGCGCGTACTGCTTGGGGTTGATGCGGTGGCGTTCCATCAACCGTTTCACCACGGCGATCTGTTCATCGTCGTCGTAGATCGTGAACGACGGCGTGCGCTGCAGCTGATGCGCCGCGCGGCGCACGATGCGCGCGCCGATCGCGTGGAAGGTGCCCATCCACATCCCCTTCGGATCGTCGCCCAGCTGGCGGGCGATGCGCTCGCGCATCTCGCCGGCCGCCTTGTTGGTGAAGGTGACCGCGAGAATCCGCTCGGGGCGCACGCCCTCTTCGCTGATCAGGCGCGTGATGCGCGTGGTGAGCACCCGGGTCTTGCCCGAGCCGGCACCGGCAAGCACGAGCAGCGGGCCGCCGCCATGCGCAACCGCCTGGCGCTGAGCCGGATTCAATCCGGCGAGCAGCGCGTCACTCACGCGATGCGATCCGCGCCGAGATACGGGCGCAATACCTCGGGGACGCTGACACTGCCATCCGCCTGCTGATAGTGCTCCAGCAGGCACGCGATCGTGCGCGGGAATGCGAGCGCGGACCCGTTGAGTGTATGGACGAAGCGCGGCTTCTCGCCTTTGGCGGCGCGGAATCGGATGTTCGCGCGCCGGGCCTGGAAGTCGGTGAACGTGCTGCAGGACGACACCTCGAGCCACGTGCCCACGCCGGCCGCCCAGCATTCGAGGTCATACGTCATCGCGGAGGCAAACCCGGTGTCGCCGGCCGCGAGCAGCTTGCGCCGGTACGGCAGGCCAAGTCGCTCGAGCATGGCTTCGGCGTGTGCCGTAAGCGTCTCGAGCTCGGCCGCCGACGTTTCCGGCGTGGCGTAGCGCACCAGCTCCACCTTGTCGAATTCGTGCGTGCGCAGCACACCCCGCGTGTCCTTGCCGGCGGATCCCGCCTCGCGGCGAAAGCACTTCGAATACGCGACGAACGCCATCGGCAGCGCCTCCCCGTCCAGGATCTCGTCGCGATAGAGATTCGTGACGGGCACCTCGGCCGTGGGAATGAGAAAGAGTTCGTCTCCCCTGGTGGCGTACGCATCGTCCTCGAACTTTGGCAGCTGCCCGGTGCCGATCATCGACGCACGATTCACCAGGTCCGGTGGCCAGACTTCCTCATACCCGTGTTCCCTGGAATGGACATCCATGAAGTACTGGAGCAGGCCGCGGGCGAGCCGCGCCCCACGACCGCGGTACACCACGAACCCCGAGCCGCTCACCTTGGCCGCGCGTTCGAGGTCCAGCAGTCCCAGCGACTCGCCGATTTCCCAGTGCGGCCGGAGTCCCGGTTCCCGCCGGGGCGTGCCCCATTCCTTGACGATGCGATTGGCGTCCTCGCCGCCAGCGGGCACCTCGGGCAGCGTGATGTTCGGGAGCTCCAGCAGGAGTCCCCCGAGTTCCGCCTCGGCCGCGTCCAGCTCGCCCTCCAATTTTGCGATTTCGTCGCCCAGGTCGCGCGCGCGCGCGATGAGCTCGTCGGCATCCTGCTTGTTCCGCTTGCGAGCGGCCACTTCCTGCGATGCCACATTCCGCGCCGCCTTGCGGTGCTCTGCGGCCTGGTTCAGGAGCCGCCGGTCGCGCTCGAGCGCTTCGGCGCGCTGGAGCACCGGGGCGA
>JBBDYA010000025.1:0-6898 GCA_040902005.1 Gemmatimonadaceae bacterium
CGCGCTGCATCGGCAGCAGCCGGGCCAGCGCGCGGCGTCTCCCCCCCTCGTCGCGCGCGACGATCATCTCGCGCATCGCCTGGATGCGGTCGCCCTCGAAGAACATGTGCTCCGTGCGGCACAGCCCGATGCCTTCGGCGCCGAACCCGCGCGCGATGCGCGCGTCGGCGGGCGTGTCGGCGTTGGCGCGCACGCGCAGCGTGCGGACCTCGTCAGCCCAGGCGAGCAGGCGCGCGAATCCCCGGTAGACGGGAGCCTCATTGACGGGGAGCATCCCGCGGATCACCTGCACCACCTCGCTCGGGATGGTCGGCAGGTCGCCGAGGAATACGCGGCCGGTGGCGCCGTCCACGGTGATCCAGTCGCCCTCCTTCACCGTGTGGTCGTGCACCGTAAACTCGCGCTCCTCGAGATCCACGCGGATATCCTTGCAGCCCACCACGGCGCATTTGCCCATGCCGCGCGCCACCACAGCCGCATGGCTGGTCATCCCGCCCCGCGCGGTCAGGACGGCCCTGGCGGCCACGATGCCGTGAAAGTCCTCCGGCGTCGTCTCGTCCCGGACGAGAATGACGCTGTCCCCCCGCGCGTAACGCTGCTCCGCCACATCGGGATCGAACACGGCGATGCCGCTCGCTGCGCCCGGGCTCGCCGGGAGCCCCTCGCAGATGGGCACCGCGTGCGCGGCAGCGTCGATCACCGGGTGCAGCAGCTGATTCAGCTGCCCCGGCTGCACGCGCGTCACGGCAGTGCGCGAGTCGATCAGCCCCTCGTCCACCATGTCGGTCGCGATACGCACCGCGGCGGCCGCCGTGCGCTTGCCACTGCGCGTCTGGAGCAGGAACAGCTCCCCGCGCTCCACGGTGAACTCGATGTCCTGCATCTCCCGGAAATGCGTTTCCAGGCGCTCCTGCGTCCGCAGCAGCTCCTGGTACGCGGACGGCAGCTTGTGCTCCATGTCCTCGATACTGAGCGGCGTGCGAATGCCGGCGACGACGTCCTCACCTTGGGCATTGACCAGAAACTCACCGTAGAACTTGCGCTCCCCGGTGGACGGGTTTCTCGAAAACGCGACCCCGGTGCCGGAGTCCTCTCCCATGTTGCCGAAGACCATCGCGACTACGTTGACCGCCGTCCCCATATCCTCCGGAATACGATTCACCCGTCGGTAATCAACCGCCTTCTTGAGGGTCCACGAGCGCCACACGGCCTCGATCGCGCCCCAGAGCTGCGTGCGAGGATGGGTGGGGAACGGCTTGCCCGTGGTGGTCCGGACGAGTGCCCTGTACTCCTCCACCAGGTTGCGAAGCATGCCCTCGGTCAGGTCGGAGTCGGTCCGCACGCCCTCGGTGAGCCGCTTCGCGGTGAGCAGGTGCTCGAAGTCGGAGAAGGGGACACCCAGCACCACGTCGCCGTACATCTGGATGAACCGGCGGTAGGAGTCATACGCGAAGCGTGCATTCCCGCTCCGCCGGGCCAGGGCCTGCACGGTGGTGTCGTTCAGGCCGAGGTTGAGGATCGTCTCCATCATGCCCGGCATGGAAATCGGCCCGCCCGAGCGCACGGACACCAGCAGCGGATGCGCCGCGTCGCTGAAGGCGCGTCCGCTGACTTGCTCCAGTCGCTCGAGGTGCTCGTGCACCTCCCGTTTCAGCGCGTCCGTATAGGTGCCGTCGCGCAGGTAGCTGACGCAGACGTCGCAGGCGATCGTGAACCCCGGCGGCACCGGCACGCCCAGGTTGACCATCTCGGCGAGGTTGGCGCCTTTGCCGCCCAGCACGCGCTTCATGTCGCGCGTCCCCTCGGCGGAGCCGCCCCCGAAGAAATAGACGGACTTGCTCATGCCCGAATGAGCGGCGGACGGCTCAGCAACCGCAACCGAAGCGGAGCTTGTCGGGGTCTGTGGGCGGCGGGGTTGGATAGTCACCAGAGAAGCATGCGTGACAAAAGCCGTTCGGACCATCCGGCACGGCGCCGAGCATGCCGTCCAGCGAGAGATATCCGAGCGAATCCACGCCGAGCTGCTGCCGGATGCCGTCGAGATCGAAATGCGACGCGATCAGTTCCTCGCGAGTGGGCGTATCGATTCCGTAATAACAGGGCCCGGTGACGGGGGGCGAGCTGACGCGCATGTGCACCTCGCGGGCGCCCGCGCCGCGGACGAGGGCCACCAGGCCGCGCGTGGTTGTGCCGCGAACGATCGAGTCGTCCACCATGACCACACTCCTGCCCTCCACGACCTCACGAACCGCGTTGTACTTCACCTTCACCTTGTCGTTGCGGTCGCCCTGCGTGGGTTGGATGAACGTGCGCCCCACATAGTGGTTGCGGATCAGGGCGAACTCGTACGGCAGGTGACTCTGCTCGGCATAGCCGAGCGCGGCGGAGTTGGACGAATCGGGCACCGCGAACACGATGTCGGCGCCCGGCGCTGGATGCTCCTTCGCCAGCTGCCGCCCCAGCGCGCGCCTGGCCCGGTCCACCGATCCGTCCGCGAAGATCCTGCTGTCGGGGCGCGCGAAGTACACGTACTCGAACACGCATCGCTTGAGCGGCTTGACCCCCAGCGGAAACGATGAGCGCGTACCCTGTCCGTCCACGGCGATCACCTCGCCCGGCTTGACCTCGCGCTCGTAGGTGGCTCCGACGATGTCCAGTGCACAGGTCTCGGAGGCGAACACCACCGATCCGTTGATCCGTCCGATGACCAGCGGCCGCCATCCGCGCGGATCGCGCGCCGCCACGAGCGTGTCCCCGAAGCCGATGACCAGGCTATACGCGCCCTCCACCCCCTCGAGCGCTTCGGCGACACGGCCCTCCGGGGAGGACGCTGTGGATTTCGCGAGTCGGTGCACGAGCACCTCGGAATCCATGGTGGACGAGAAGATCGAACCCGTGGCCTCCAGCGCCATGCGGAGCTCGCCCGCGTTGATCAGGTTGCCGTTGTGTGCCAGGGCAATATGCCCGCCGCGCGTCCGCACGAAGACCGGCTGCGCGTTCTCAATGGTGGACGAGCCAGCGGTGCTGTATCGCGTGTGGCCGACCGCGGTGGTGCCGCGCATCTCCGACATCTCGGATGCCATCGACTGCGACATCGTACCCATCGCGCGCACCACGCGTGCGCCGCCGGCGTCGTCGAAGGCAGCGACCCCGACCGACTCCTGTCCGCGGTGCTGAAGGGAATAGAGGCCAAGCTGCGCGAGGTGCACCGCATCGCTGTGACCGTACACGCCGAAGATGCCGCACATGGTCAGGCGGGGGTGGCTGCGGTGAACGCGACGCCCACTGGCGACGCGCTGCGCGCCATTCGTCGCGGGATGGACTCGTGGTACGCGTCGGCGAGCGCATCGAGCGGAAGCACGATCGTGCGCTCCGCGACCGTCAGGCGAAGCATCGCCGATCGCGCGCTGACGCGGCCGATCGCGCGCGCCGGAACACCGTGCTGCTTCGCCGTCGCAAGCACGCTCGCCGCGCTGCCCGTCGAGACGATGACGCGCCCCTGCGCCTCGCCAAACAGCAGTGCCCGGAGCGGCAGCGTCGACCAGGGCGTGAGGTTCACGTCCGCGCCGATCAGTCGTTCGCGATTCATGATCGCGCATTCCGCCAGCGCCACGGCGAGGCCGCCATCGCTGCAATCGTGCGCCGACCGCACGTCACCGGCGACGATCGAGGCGAGCAGCGCCTCGATCAGCGCCTTCTCCCGATCCAGGTCGCACGCGGGCGGAGCCCCGGCGACGACGCCGTGAATGGTATGCAGATACTCGCTGCCGCCCAGTTGGGCATCCGGCTCGCCGAGCAAGACGATCTGATCGCCGTCGTTTGCGAAGGTGGAGCGCGTCACGTGCTCGAGCGACTCGACCACGCCGATCATCCCGATCACCGGCGTGGGATACACCGCACCGCCCGGGTGCTCGTTGTAGAGCGAGACATTCCCCCCGGTCACCGGCGTTCCGAGCGCCCTGCATGCCTCGCCCATCCCCGCCACCGCCTCCTGCAACTGGAAGTAGACCTCGGGTCGTTTGGGGTTGCCGAAGTTCAGGTTGTTGGTGATCGCGAGCGGCCGAGCGCCGGTGCACGCGATGTTGCGCGCCGCCTCGGCCACCGCGATTCGCGCGCCCATGCGTGGGTCCAGATAGCAGTACCGGCCATTGCAGTCGGTCGTGGCGGCGAGCGCCCGGGACGTGCCGCGCACGCGCAGCACGGCGGCGTCCCCGCCGGGGCCGATCACCGTATTCGTCCGCACCGTGGAGTCGTACTGCCGATGCACCCACGTCTTGCTCGCGATCGTCGGCGACGCGAGCAGCTGCTCGAGCGTCCAGCGCGGATCGTGTTCCTCCGGGCGCTCGGGCGTGCGCGACACATCGCGCTCGCGGAGCCGGCGTATCTCGGCGGACTCCTTTGCGGGCGGCGTGTATGTCGGACAGTCCGTGACCAGTCTGGTGCCGGGAAACTCGGCGACTACGCGATCGCCCTCCGTCACCCGATACACCGGCTCCGCGATGACTTCGCCGATCACGGCCGCGGTGAGATCCCACTTCTCCAGGATGCGCTGCACCTCACCCTCTCGCCCCTTCTTCGCGACCACGAGCATGCGCTCCTGCGACTCACTGAGCAGGATCTCGTACGGCGCCATGCCTGGCTCGCGCGTGGGCACCCTGGCGGTGTCGATCGTCACGCCGACGTCGCCGCGAGCGGCCATCTCGGCCGACGACGAGGTGAGCCCGGCCGCGCCCATATCCTGGATGGCGACGATCGCGCCGCTTCCGATCAGCTCAAGACTTGCCTCGAGCAACAACTTCTCGGTGAAGGGATCACCCACCTGCACTTGCGGGCGTTTCGCTTCGCTCTCCGCCGAGAGGTCGGCTGACGCGAACGACGCGCCATGGATGCCGTCGCGCCCCGTGCGGGCGCCTACGGCGAGGATCGGGTTGCCGACGCCCTGCGCCACCGCCCGCATCAGCTCCGTTTCGCGCATGGTGCCGATGCACATCGCGTTCACCAGCGGGTTCCCCTCATAGGACTCGTCGAACACCACCTCGCCGCCCACCGTGGGCACGCCCACGCAGTTGCCGTAGTCGCCGATGCCCTTGACCGCGCCGGCGAAGAGAAACCGCGCCCGCGGAGACTCGAGCGACCCGAAGCGCAGGGAATTGAGCAGCGCGATCGGTCGCGCGCCCATCGTGAACACGTCGCGCAGAATCCCGCCGACGCCGGTCGCCGCGCCCTGATAGGGCTCCACGGCCGTGGGGTGGTTGTGGGATTCGATCTTGAACGCCACGGCCATCCCGTCGCCGATGGACACGACGCCCGCATTCTCACCAGGGCCCTGCAGCACGTACGGCGCCTCCGTGGGCAGCGTCCTCAGGAGCGGGCGCGAGTGCTTGTACGCGCAATGCTCGTTCCACAGCGCGCTCACGATGCCAAGCTCAGTGAACGTGGGTTCGCGGCCAAGCATCTGCACTACCCGCTGGAACTCGTCGTCGGTCAGCCCGTGCTCGGCGACGAGCGCGGGGGTGATTCTGGGGTCTCCCGGGCGCGGCGATACGTTCACTTGCTTTTGGATGACCGGTTGGGGAGCAGATCGAATATTCCGCGCAGGCCCGTCTTGGATGATCGGTCCACCTGCTTGAGCAACTCCAGCTCGCCCGCATCCAGCCACATGCCGCCACAATCGGGGCACACGTCCACGTGCACGTCGCCGCGCGCCTGTTCCGCGAGGTCGGCGCCGCACTTGGGACATTTCATGAAGTGCGCCTTGCGCTCCTGCTGTGCGCGCTCCGCATCGAGCTTGGCGCGCATCTCCTTCAGGAGTTCCGCGTCCTGCTTGGCGAAGAACTCGTCTTCGTTCCGGCTGGGTTGGTCTTCGCTGCGTTTCGGTGGCATGTCTCGACCGGCTAAAAGGTTCTCGAACAACAGAATGGGGATGTTGTCAGACCGCGACTCGCGCGAGCATTGACTCGAACAGTCCAATGCCGTCCCGCGAGCCCAGCAGTTGATCCATCGCGCGCTCGGGGTGTGGCATGAGCCCCATCACGTTCCCGGATGCATTGACGATGCCGGCAATGCCGCGCATCGATCCGTTCGGACTCCAGTACGCGTCCGCATCACCGGCGCCCGGGACGTAGCGCAGCACCACCTGGCCCTCCCCTTCGAGCCGGTCCAGCGTCTCCTCGTCGGCGGTGTACCGGCCATCGCCGTGCGCGATGGGCATCGTCAGGATCTGGCCGCGCTCGTAGCGGTTGGTGAACAGTGTGTCGGCATTCTCGACCCGCAGCCGCACCGCTTCGCCCACGAACTTCAGGCTTGCGTTGCGCAGCAGCACGCCGGGAAGCAGCCCCGCCTCGCACGCGATCTGGAACCCGTTGCAGATGCCGAGTACGGGCGCACCACGTCTCGCGTGCGCGATCACCTCGGACATGATCGGACTGAACCGCGCGATCGCGCCGGCGCGCAGGTAGTCGCCGTAGCTGAAGCCACCCGGCAGGATAACCACGTCGGCGCCGGCGAGGGCATGATCCTTGTGCCAGAGATACACGGCCTCCTCGCCCAGCACGTCCACGACCGCGCGATACGTGTCGTGGTCACAGTTGGAGCCGGGGAAGGTGACGATGCCGAACCTCATGACGCGCTCACGGCGGCCACTTCGAAATCCTCCGTGACGGGATTGGCGAGCAGGCGCTCGCACATCGCGCGGGCCTCCTTCTCGGCGGCACTCGCATCGCGCGCGGCCAGCTCGACCACGATATGCCGACCCACGTGAACATCCTCCACCGATGTGAAGCCGAGGGTGTGCAGTGCGTCCGCAACGGCTTTTCCCTGCGGATCCAGGAGGCCGCGGCGCGGAATGATATGAAGTGCAACGCGAAAACGGCTCATCGTGACGGCGTGGGGGGCAGTG
>JBBDYA010000026.1:0-6829 GCA_040902005.1 Gemmatimonadaceae bacterium
CCAGTCGCACGCACCCCGCGAGGAACACCACGAGCCCGATCGCGGCGAAGGACATGATGAACTCGGTGCGCGGCAGAAGCCCGCGCACGAAGTGGCCGCGCTCGAACACGGTGAGCATCACGAGCGGAACGCCGAGCAGCGCGCTGCCAATCGCGAGCGCCTTCACCGCCCCGCGGAACCGGTCGCGCAGGCGCTCCAGCCCCGGCGGGGGCCACTCGAGCAGGATCGTCGCGCCGTGCATCAGACGGTCCTCCACTTCGCGCGCCGATGGGCGTTGCGCCGGGTCCTTCGCGAGGCACGCCTCCAGCAACCGCTCCAGCTCCGCTTCCACGTCCGCGCGCATGGAGGACAGCCGGCGTGGCGTGTCCCGCAGGTGGGCGGCCATGACCTCACGCGGCGAACTCACCTTGTACGGCCCTTCCCCGATCAGCAGCTCGTACCCGAGCAGCCCCAGACTGTAGATGTCCGTCTTCTCGGTGATCGGCTCGGCCAGCAGCTGCTCCGGACTCATGTACTCGGGGGTGCCGATGGAGGAGCCCGCCTGCGTGAGTTTGGGCTCCTCCGGATACGGCTCATTGCGCTGGCGCACCGCCGCGATGCCGAAATCCGTGAGCAGCGCGCGACCGCTCTCCTCGTCCCACAGGATGTTGGAGGGCTTGATGTCGCGATGGATGACGCCCTTGCGATGCGCCGCCGCGAGCGCCGACGCCATTTCGCCCAGCACCCGCTCCGCGGTGGGCGCGTCGAGCGGTCCCTCCGCCTCGATGCGCTCCGCCATCGTCCGTCCCTGCACGTACTGCATCACGAAGTACGGAACGCCGTTCTCCAGCGCGCCCACGCTGTACACCGCCACCACGTTCGGATGCGTGATCGACGCCACCGCCTGTGCCTCGCGCTCGAAGCGCGCCCGCGCCTCCCGATCCGACGCGAGCGCGGGCGACAACAGTTTCACGGCCACCAGCCGCTTGAGCACCGGGTCGCGCGCGAGATACACGGCGCCCATGCCACCGGCGCCCAGCCGCTTCACCAGCGTGAAGCTCGGTGCGAGCGCGCCCTCGAGCAGGCGCACATGCTCCTTCTCCTCGGGCTCCACCTCCGGAGGGAGCATCGAGACGCTCAGGCGGGTCCAGGAACCGGACGGTGAACGGGGCATAGGGTATGGTATGAACTGAACCGGCCGGAAACCAGCATCCCGATTTCGATTCGTTTTCTTCGGGTTGCCGAGCCAGGAGTCTGGCGCCGCTCCGTCCCGCGCCACAGCTTCCTGCATGCATCGGCGCAGCGGCACCATCCGGTCCGGCAGGCTCTGGCTGGGTTCAGAGGTCGGAGCGAACCTGGCGCTCATCCTCGAGGAGGCGCGCGCCGTGAAAGCGACCGACGTCCACATCATGGCCGGTGCGCCGGTGCTCTTTCGCGTGGGCGGCCAGCTCCAGCCGTTCGCCGACGAGGTGCTCTCGGCGTCCATCGCGCGCCATCTGTCCTGCGCGCTGCTCTCGGAGTCGCAGGTGGCCGCGCTGGACGAGCAGCTCGACATCGACTTCATGTCGGTGGACGCAACGCAGCATCGCTACCGCATCAACGTGGGCTACTTCAACGGCACGGTGGGTTCGACCGTCCGGCTGCTGCCGGACCGCCCCATCCCGCTGGAGGAGCTACGCCTCCCGCCGGTGGTCACCGAGATGACCCAGCGCGGCAAGGGACTCATCCTCATCACGGGCAGCACGAGCCAGGGCAAGACGACCACGATGGCGAGCATGGTGGACGCGATCAACCGCACCGCCAAGAAGCACATCATCACCATCGAGGATCCCATCGAGTACCTGCACACCAACCAGCTCTCCATGGTGCGGCAGCGCGAGGTGGGGCGCGACACCCGGACGTTCAGCAGCGGACTGCGCGCCGCGATGCGGCAGGATCCGGACGTACTGCTCATCGGCGAGATGCGCGACTACGACACGATCGAGACCGCGCTTCGCGCCGCGGAGACCGGGATGCTCGTGCTGTCCACGCTGCACATCGTCACGATCGAGAAGCTCATGGACCGGTTGCTGGCGTTCGTGCCGGCGGGACGCGAGAACATGATCCGCGCCATGACGTCCGAGTCGCTCCAGTGCGTGATCCACCAGGAGCTGCTCCCCACCGTGGACGGCGGCAAGCGCGTGGCCGCGGAAGTGCTCGTCGCCACGCGCGGCGTGCGCAACCAGATCCGTGGGGGCACGGACCTCCAGCTCCGGAACAGCATCCAGTCCGGGATCGGCGTGGGGATGACGTCGATGCAGATGTCGCTGGACCAGCTGCGCTTCGAGGGCGCCATCAGCGAAGGCATCTACGAGAGCGTGGTGAAGAACTACGGGGCGTTCGGCTGATGCAGGCCTACGACGCCATCAGCGCCACCCCCGCGGACTCCGCCGCACCGCCGGAAGCCGCCACGGCCCCCAGCGCCGAGGACAAGGAGTTTCGGGAGCGGCTGGAGCGGGCCCTGGGCGACGACTACCGGGTAGGTGCCCTCATTGGCCAGGGTGGCTTTGGCCGCGTGTACGCCGCCAACGACGTACGATTGCACCGCGCCGTCGCCATCAAGGTGATCCGCCCGGAACTCGCTGGCGCGCGCGCCTTTCTCGACCGGTTCCAGAAGGAAGGCATGGCGCTGGCGAAGTTCCGCCATCCGGGGATCGTGCCCATCTACGACATTCGCGAACACGAAGGGTTGATCTACTACGTGATGCCGCACATCGAGGGCGAGACCCTGCGCGCCAAGATGGACAAGCGCGCCAAGCTGGCGCCGAAGGAGGTGCAGCGCATCCTCGTGGAGCTGTGCGATTGTCTCGCCGCCACGCACCGTGCCGGCATCGTCCATCGCGACATCAAGCCGGACAACGTCATCCTCGAGGGCATGCTCGGCAAGGCGCTGCTCATGGACTTCGGCATCGCCAAGTCCATGCTGGACTTCGGCGGCACCGCGAGCGGCATGATCATGGGAACGCCGACGTACATGTCGCCCGAGCAGGCCACCGGCGACACGGAAGTGGATCACCGGTCGGACTTGTATTCCGTGGGCGTATTGGGCTACCACATGCTCACCGGGCGGCCGCCGTTCGAGGGCGGCGCGCACGCGCTGATCGCCAGTCACGTGGCCGACGCGCCACAGCCTATCCGCCGGACCAATCCGTCGGTGCCCAAGGCGCTCGCGGATCTCGTGGAACAGTGTCTCGCCAAGGCGCCCGAGGATCGCGTGCAGTCCGCATCCGAGCTGGGCTTCGCGCTGCAACAAGTGGTCTTCGCGTCGGACGTGGAACCCATGGAGGACGCGCCGCCGAACTATGCGATGCCCTTCTTCGCGGGCGTCGCGCTCGAGTGCGCGGTGTTCGCGGCGCTGGGGTGGGAATGGCTCCAGTTCCTGGGCGGCGACGCCCTGTGGTACATGGCCGGCGCGGCGGGGCTGCTGGCCATCGTGCTGTCGCCGGTGGCGCGCGCGGCCACGGAGCCGCTGGATGGGCAGCTCAGGGCAACGGCGCGTCGAGCGATGGACGGCCTCATGCGCAGGCGCAGGGAATACTGAGCAGGGTCCGAGTCGCTGCGGTACAGCGCGTATCGGCCCAGCTTCATGAATCGCCGTGCAACGCTTACTTGCCCTTCCGGTTGGCCATGATCTCCTTCACGATGGCCGCCCACGCCTCGACGTGACGCGGCTTGTTGAAGTCCGGATCGATCACCGCCAGCTGGAGGTCGGGATCGGCACGCAACGCCTGCCACCCCCACAACTTCGTCACGATCCCGGGCATCACGTCGCCGGCGGTCACCGGTACGATCTCCCCGGTTCCGCGCAGCACCAGGAACGGGCTCACCAGGTTCGTGCTCCGGTCGCTCACGGGCCGCCCCACCTTGAAGAAGATCCCGTCCGGGTCCGTGAACACCACGGGCTTCGACAGAATCAGGTCGCCGCCGAACTTCTTGATGTGCTCCTGGGCGATCGCGTGAATGTCGGCATCGGTCAGCATGCGGGACAAAGTGTCACGCCGGCGCGGCCCGGGGAATAGGTAGCTCTGAAGAGAGCGCCTCCGCGTTATCCGCGTTATCCGCGTTATCCGCGTCCTGTTTTCCCGGGTTGCCCGTGGCCTTTCCGAAGGGCATTCTTGGCGGCATGCGAGTTCTGCTCCTTACGGCCTGCCTTGCGGGCGCTGCCGCCGCCCAGCAAGTCCCCGATACGGCCTTCGACGTCTCCGTGCCGCGCCCCGCGCATGCCGCGCCCGGTCCGCGCGTCGTCATCGACGAGGCGCACAACAACTTCCATACGTCCACGGGACGCTACCTGCCGTTCGCCAACCTGCTGCGCAACGACGGCCTGCGGGTCACCGCGGGCACCGCGCCCTTCTCGGCGCAGTCGCTCCGGTCCGCGGACCTTCTCATCATCTCCAATGCGCTTCCGCCACGCACCACCGTGCGCAGCGACACCGCGTCGTCGGCGTTCACCGCGGCGGAAGCCGACGCCGTGCGCGATTGGGTGCACGCGGGAGGCGCGCTCCTGCTCATCGCGGATCACGCGCCGTTCGGCGGTGCCGCCGAGATCCTCGCGTCGCGCTTCGGCGTGGACTTCGGCAAGGGCTACGCGTACGACACCGTGCACTACTTCACCAGCCGCGCCCTGAGCCATCCGTCCATCCTGCTGTTCACGCACGGCAACGGGCTGCTGGGCGACCACGCGATCATGCGCGGGCGCGACACCACCGAACGCATCGCGACCGTCGTGGCGTTCACCGGGCAATCGATGAGCATTCCCGCGGGCGCCGTGGCGCTCCTCCGCCTGTCCCCCACCGCGCGCGAGGCACCGGACCGCGAGCAGGTCGCTGCCCGCGCCGGCGTGTCGGTCGCGGGACGCGCGCAGGGCATCGCCATGCAGGTGGGGCGCGGCCGGGTGGTGATCCTGGGCGAAGCGGCGATGATGTCGGCGCAGGTGGCGGGAGGCAACCCCGAGGCCAACGAGCCGGTCCTGCTCATGGGCATGAACCATCCCGGAACGGACGACCGGCAGTTTGCGCTGAATGTCGTGCGGTGGCTTTCCGGAACGCTGCGGTAACCGTCCACAGCGGACCTCACGCGGTTATCGACGACGCATTCGCGGACGGCACCGGGTAACCCTTTGCCCTTCATCGCCGTACGCTTACAGGATGACCGACTCCACGATCGACGGACTCTTCCTCGCTTTTCAGGAGGCTCTGGTCGGCCGCTACTTTCTCGAGCGCGAGCTGGGGCGCGGCGGGATGGGCGTCGTCTACCTCGCGCGAGAAGTGCGCCTGGACCGGCCCGTCGCGATCAAGCTCCTGCCGCCGGAGTACGCCGCGAATCCCACCCTGCGTGAGCGTTTCCTCCGCGAGGCGCGCACCGCCGCCCGGCTGTCGCATCCGTACATCGTGCCGATCCATGCGGTGGACGAAGCCGGCGACTTCGTCTTTTACGTCATGGCGTACGTGGATGGCGAGACGCTCTCCGAACGCGTCCGCGCACGCGGCCCGCTTCAGCCAAAGGAAGCCACGCGCGTGATGCGCGAAGTTGCCTGGGCGCTCGCCTACGCCCACGCCCAGGGCGTCGTGCACCGCGACGTGAAGCCCGCGAACATCCTGCTGGAGCGTGGGACGGAGCGCGCGCTGGTGGCGGACTTCGGCATTGCGCGCCTGGCGTCGCTCAGCGGCGAAACGTCCGCGGGCGAAACCCTCGGAACGCCGGAGTACATGAGTCCCGAGCAGGCGTGCGGCGAGCCGGTGGACGGTCGCAGCGATCTCTATTCGCTGGGCGTCGTGGGCTACTTCGCGCTCACCGGCACGCTGCCCTTCACCGGCGCCCCGCAGGAGGTGCTCGCGCAGCAGGTGACGAAGGCGCCCACCCCGGTGGCGTCCGTGGCGCGGCTGGTGCCCCGCCCGCTCGCGGCGGCGGTCGATCAGTGTCTCGCCAAGGATCCGGCCGCGCGCTTCGCGACCGGCGAGGCGCTGGCCGAGGCGCTCGCGTCCAACCTGGAGAAAGCGGCGGACGTGCCGGTGGCCGTGCGCGTGTTCCTCGATCAGCGCCGCGTGGGTCCGATCATCGCCATGCCGGTACTGGCGAGCTTCCTCCTCGCCCTCCATGTCAACGCGGTGCACCAGTTCGGATGGTGGGGCCCGTGGTCCGTCGTGCTATTCGCCCTCGAGGCCTCGCTCATCGTCATTCCGTTCGCCTATGTCGTGGAGGGACTGCGCCGCGTGCTCCGCACCGGCTACGGCGTGGACGACATCGCCGCCGGTGTGCGCACGTTGCACGACCGCAAGCGCGAGGAATTCCTCTACGAGTACGGCGACACTCCCAGCAAGCGCGAACGGATCGCGACGGTGATCGGTATTTCCGGCGCCGTAGTGGCGGTGGCGGGAATGGGCGCGCTCGCGCTCGTTCCCCAGCTGTTTCCATCGGAGATCGTCCACGGTGGCGCGACCGCCGCCACGGAGACCGCGCTGAGACCCGTATTCACGATGGGGATGTACCTCGGGGTCGGCGGGCTCATTATCTCCACCCGGCTGCGGCGCCTTCGCAAGGGCGCGGAACCACTGCTCTCGAAGTTCTGGAAGGGACGCGTTGGACGGATGCTTCAGCGGATGGCGAGCGTCCGGCTCGGCACGCGCGCCATCCCCGCCGACCGTCACACCGAGTTGGGAATCGCGGTCTCCGCAGAGGCGCTGTTCACCGGTCTCACCAAGGCACAGAAAAAGACGCTGGGTGACGTGCCCGGCATGCTGCGCGACCTCGAGACCCACGCGCGGGCGATGCGCGCGCGACTCGCCGAGCTCGACGCATCGCTCGCGGACGC
>JBBDYA010000027.1:0-6704 GCA_040902005.1 Gemmatimonadaceae bacterium
GCCGGCGCGCCCGGCACCGGCAAGACAACGCTCGTGCAGCAGATGATCTTCGCCAACGCCACGCGCGAGAGGCCGGCGCTGTACTTCACCGTGCTGGGTGAGCCGACGGTGAAGCTGATGCGCTACCAGCAGCAGTTCTCCTTCTTCGACAAGGAGAAAGTTCCGTCGGCGGTGCGGTTCATCAACCTGAGCAAGGAAGCGGTCAGCGAGGACCTGGACGCGGTGCTCGACCGGATCGTGGCGGAGGTGGAGCAGTCACAGCCCGGTTTCCTCGCCGTGGATTCGTTCCGCACGATCGGCGGTCAGATGCGGCCCGGGGGGGGGGGCGCCGGCGATGCGCAGGCATTCACGGAACTCACGGAGTTCGTGCAGCGGCTGTCGCTCCAGTTGACGGCGTGGGAGATCACGTCGTTCCTGCTGGGTGAATACCAGGAGAGCGAGAGCCGGCACCCCGTGTTCACCGTGGCGGACTCGATCCTCTGGCTCATGGACGAGGTGGATCGGAACTCGGCCGTGCGCAAGTTGCGCATCGTGAAGGCGCGCGGGCGCGCGCCGATGCCGGGACTGCACACCTTCCGGATCACCGGGGACGGTCTCCAGGTGTTTCCGCGGATTCCGGAGCAGCAGCGCGAGCGGCCGGCGCGCGACGCCGCGCGCCTGCGAAGCGGCGTTCCCGGGCTGGACGAGATGCTGGACGGGGGCTACCCGCAAGGCGACGTCGTGATGCTCACGGGGCCGGCGGGCAGCGGCAAGACCACCTTCGCGACCCAGTTCGTGGCGCAGGGGTTGGTGGAGGGAGAGAACTGCGTGGTGGCGGTGTTCGAGGAGTTTCCGGATGCGTTCCTCGAGCGCGCCAAGACGCCGCCGGTGGATTTCGGAGAGATGATCGCCGCGGACCGGCTCTCGCTGATCTACCTGCGTCCGCTGGACCTCTCTGTGGACGAGATGCTGTCGGAGATCCTGGCGGCGGTGCGGCGCACCGGCGCCAAGCGGGTGGTCATCGATTCGCTGTCGGGGTTCGAGATCGCGCTCGCGCCCACGTTCCGTGTGGATTTCCGCGAGTCGCTCTATCGGCTGGTGGGCGCGCTCACCGGCGCCGGCGTCACCATCCTGATGACCGCCGAGGTCATCGAGCCATTCCCCGGCGGGCAGTTCACGTCGGAGCGCGTATCGTTCGTGACGGACAACATCCTCGTGCAGCGCTACGTGGAGCTCGAGGGCGACCTCCGGAAGGTGCTGGCGGTCATCAAGATGCGCGGCAGCAATCACGCGAAGGATTTCCGGCTGTACGAACTCACGGCGACCGGCGCGATCATGGGCGCGTCGATGGAAGACTATCACGGCATCACCACGGGCGTCCCGGTCAGGAACACATGAAGTCTTCCGCGAAGCTCGCCACCAATCTGGCCGAGCGCCTGCTGATCGGCGCGCTGCACGAGCAGGACGCCGCGGCCGCGGCGGAGGCGACGGCAGATCGCGCGCGGTGGCTTGCGCGGATCAGCCACGAGCTCGCGATGTCGCTGGACGAAGCGGCCACGCGCGACGCGGTGCGCCGCGTCACCCTGCCGCGCCCGGGCACGTGGTGCATCGTGGACGTGCTGGAGCCGGATGGCTCCATCCGCCGGCTGCCGGTGATCCACCCGGATCCTGCCAAGCAGGATCTGGCGCTTGGGCTCGAGCAACTCTGGCCGCCCGGTGGCGCGGCGCTGCGCATTCCGCCAGACATCATTCCCGAAACGACGGTGCTCACTCACCTCTCGGGAGCGGTCCTCCTGCGCGCTGCGCACGGCAAGGAGAACCTGGCCATCCTGAAGCGCATCGGGTTCGGGCATCTGCTGGTCGTGCCGCTCGTGGTCCGGGCGCGTGTGCAGGGCGCGCTCATGTTCGTGGGGCCGGCCGGCGATCCGGTCTTCACCCCGGAAGAGATCGCGCTGGCCGTGGATCTCGCCGCGCGCTGCGCCCTGGCGCTGGACAACGCTCGCCTGTATCGCGAGGCGGACGCGCTGCGCGTGGCGGCACAGGCCGCGAACAAGTCCAAGAGCGAATTCCTGGGCGGTATGAGCCACGAGCTGCGAACGCCGCTCAACGCCATCGGCGGATTCACCGAACTGATGCGGATGGGCATCCAGGGGCCCGTGACGCCGGAACAGGAGCACTCGCTGGATCGGATCAAGGCCAACCAGGCGCACCTGCTCGCCCTGATCACCGAGATCCTCAATTTCGCGCGGCTCGAGACCGGCCGGGTGGAGTACCAGTGCGCGAAGGTCGAGCTCCCGGGAGCGCTCGCGGCGGTGGCAGACATGCTGGCCGTTGCGATGCGGAGTACCGGCCTCACCGTGGATGGCCCCAATGCCGATCCCGACGTGGTTGCGTGGGCAGACCCTGACCGTGTGCGGCAGATCCTGATGAACCTCGTGATGAACGCCATCAAGTACGGCGCATCGAAGAGCGGGACGATCACGCTGCGCTGCGGTCAGGCGGGAGACACCGTCACCGCGTCGGTGGCCGACACCGGGGCCGGCATCCCGCCGGAGAAGCTGGACACGATCTTCCAGCCGTTCGTGCAACTGGAGGCGGGTCTCACGGAGCGCCGCGGGGGCGTGGGATTGGGCCTGGCCATCAGCCGCGACCTGGCGCGTGGGATGCACGGCGATCTCGAGGTGGAGAGCGTGGTCGGGAACGGAGCGCGGTTCACGCTCACGCTGCCACGCGCGACGCAGCGTCAGCGCCGGACGGCTCCGACGGTCGTGACCGCACCGGGTTCCTGAAAACGCGAAACGCCATGCCGGCTCACGGCTCGATCGAGCGACGCTGCGGGAAACCAAAGAGCGAGCGGTAGACCAGATGGCCTGGTTTCGCCGATGGCTCTAGGGAAGCTCTGCAAATACCAGGGCACGGGGCGAGGTGTTCCGGCCCTCTATTTTTCAGAGCTTCCCTAGGAGCCATCCCGTCTCATTCTCGATAAGGCTTCTCTAATCTGCGTCGGACTCGTCGACCGTGACACGCAGCAGAGCCGCCGCGGTGGACGCATCCGTGATCAGCGTGTTGCACAGCCGCGCCGCGAGCACCTGCCGAATGATCCGCGTCTTGTGCCCACCGGCCGCGGCGAGCACCACGAGTGTATCGTCGCGCGCCGACAGCTCGCGCAGGTCGGCCGCCGCCACATGCGTGACGGTCATTCCCGGCGGGTATGGCTCGACCGTGCGGCCGTCGGGGGTGAAGAAGACGCCCAGGAAGTCCCCGGTCACGTGCTCTTCGACGAGGAAGTTCGTGACGTCCTCGCCGAGCACCCGCGCGTAGGGCGAGTCGGCGTCGAACGGCGAGCATGAGCCAACGAGGATGCGCTTCACGTCCTGCCCGGCGGGCGGGTGCATCGTCGGATACTGCCATGCGCGTTCCGCGTGCGGCGCGCCCACGAGCATGGCCTTCGCGCGGGGTGCGTACAGCAGGTTGAGAAAGGTGACGAGCGCATTCGCATGCACATGCGGCAGTTCGTGGTCCACGCTCCCTGCGCCGATCGCCCACATGGGCATGCCCAGGTTCCGGGGCTGGAGGCGGCGCACCGCGCCCCACATCTGAAGTCCGCCGGCAATGCCGACCACCAGTCCCTCGGCGAACGTCCGGTCGAGGAAGGTGCTGCTGACGGTCGCGATGTACTCGCGGGACGAATCGGCGCCCTCCTTCCCCTTCCCCTTCCATCCCGCGCCGGCCAGACAGCGCCGGAGCCCGAAACGGCGCATCACTGCGATGTCGGTCTCCGACGGCCCGGCAAAGGTGGACGTGAACAGCCAGTTGGCGGTCCGGTCCGCGCTCCCCGCGGACAGCTCGGCGCGGAGGGCAGCGGCGCAGACTTTCGACACGTTGATGTCGCGCGGATGGCTGCGGAGCTCGAGATCCAGGTTGTCCGGGATGTAGATGTTGAGGCGCGGCATGAGAGAGTTTGTGGCGCCTCATACACACATTTCAAGGTGTCATGAGCATGGCGAAGGGAGACCGTATGCGGCGTCTCGCAATCGCCTGTCAGCACCCGTCCGAAGTCGTTGTCCTGGAAGCGCATCCGCGCACGTTCTGGGGCTGCCACGTTGGCAGTCGGGCGAGCCGGCGATTCCGTTTGGCGAGCACCAGGTGGTTCGCCGCGGCATATGGGTAGGGGGCCTCGTCCGTGGAAACCAATTGTCCCGCGGGTGCGGCGAACGGTCGTGAAGCAGCGGCCGACCACCTGAAGGGCGAGCCCGCGCGCCGCCATCCGGAAGCGGCGCGTGACGTCGGCCCCGAGGCGGGGGCCAACCGTCCGCCGAATCGCCGCGGAGACGGATCGCAGCAGGCGCAGGCTCACGCGAACGACGTCACCCGGGAGACGCCGGCAGCGCGGGCCGGCGCCATCCGTCGCGCGGCAGCGGCCGCGCACCGCGATCGCGCGGCGGCGCAGGTGCAGGACGGAGCGGAGGACGTGCACCCGGCGGCGGCGCGCAGCCACTCGGCGACGCGTCATCTGCTTCGCGCAGCAATCCACAGCAGGACACAAACAATCCACATTCATTACGGAGGACAGGACAATGGAGAAGAAGGCGCGGAGCGCACTGCGGAGATTCCGCCGCGTGCAGGAGTTCCTCGGGACCACCGAGGTCGCGGGGACGAAGGTGAAGCGGGACGAGCTGTCGGAGGTGGTGCAGGAGATGTCGAGCAGTGGCGAGGAGCAGGACGCGAGCGACCGCCTGGCGCGTGGCGAGACGGCGCGACAGCGGGCGCTGCGCGGGGCGGTGTGGAACCGGCACATGGTGCCGATTTCACGGATTGCCCGCCGAACGCTGGGCGTTCCGGGAATGGACACCAAGTTCTTCCTGCCGCCGAAACGGGCGGACAACGAGGCCATCCTGGCCGCGGCGCGGGGCATGGCACAGGCCGCGGAGCAGCACGCGCAGGCGTTCGCGCAACAGGGATTGCCGGCGGAGTTCCTGACGGACTTCCGCTCGGCGATCGACGCACTGGCAGGCGCGCTCACCGTGCGGGTGCAGGGACTGCGGCGCCGAAAGACGTCGCGCGAGGCGCTCGCCGAGCTGGTGAAGCGCGGGGTCGCGGCGGTGGACGTGCTCGACGCGATCGTGACGCCGCGGCTGGAGGATCAGCCGGAAGTGTTGGCGGCGTGGAAGAGCGTGAAGCGTCCGGGTGAGCCCGGCGGCGGATCGGGCGGCGGCGCGGTGGTCGAGGTGGACATCACGCCCGTCGTGAAGGTCGCGTAGGCATGTGTGGGAAAGAAATCGGCGTTCGGCCGCGAGGGCCGGACGCCGGTTTTTTTTGCCCGACTGACTCAACGGAAGACACAGTCGGAGAAATCAGTCGGTGACGGTCACGAAAAAGCCCGCCAAGGCAAAACCGTGGCGGGCTAAGTCCTTCGAGTTGAGCGGATGGGGCGAGATTCGAACTCGCGAGACGGTTGCCCGCCCACACGCTTTCCAGGCGTGCGCCTTAAGCCACTCGGCCACCCATCCAAGGCGTTGCAATCTAGCGCACTTAACTGGGAGCCGGCAGTTTTCGAGGACACGGCACCTGCGCCGGCCTCACGAGGCGCTGGCACCTGCGATATTTCGGCGATGACCAGCTCGATCGAATTCGGCCTCGACACATTCGGGGACGTCACCCTGGGCGCGGACGGCCTGCCACTGTCACACGCACAGGTCATTCGCAACGTGATCGCGGAAGCGGAACTGGCCGACAGCGTCGGGATCGACGCATTCGGCGTGGGCGAACACCACCGCCCCGACTTCGCCATCTCGGCCCCCGAAGTCATGCTTGCGGCGATCGCTGGGCGAACGCGCACCATCCGCCTCGGATCATCAGTCACCGTGTTGAGCACCGATGACCCCGTGCGGGTTTACGAGCGGTTCACCACGCTCGACGGCGCATCGGGCGGGCGCGCCGAAGTGATCCTGGGGCGCGGATCGTTCACGGAATCGTACCCGCTGTTCGGCTACGACCTGGGCGACTACCAGGCGTTGTTCGAGGACAAGCTCGCGCTGTTCATGGAACTGCTGAAGTACGATCGCACCGGTGAGCCGGTGACGTGGAAGGGACGCATGTATCCGGCACTCGATCGTCAGCGGCCGTTCCCGCGCACCGAGTCCGGTGGGCTCGCGGTGTCAGTCGGCGTCGGCGGCAGTCCCGAGTCCGTGGTGCGCGCCGCCCGCCATGCGCTGCCGCTCACGCTCGCCATCATCGGGGGTGACCCGCGCCGCTTCCTTCCGTATATCCAGCTCTACTACCAGTCGCTGGACCAGCGTGGTCACGGGCGCCTGCCGGTGGCCGTGCACTCGCATGGCTACGTCGCCGAGAGCGACGCACAGGCGCGCGCGGAGCTCTTCGAGCCGTGGCGGGACATGCGCAACCGCATCGGGGCGGAACGCGGCTGGCCGTCCACGACGATGCGCGAATTCGAGCACGAGGTCGAGGGAGGCTCACTGTACGTTGGCGCGCCCGACACGGTGGCTCGGCGCATCGCGGCGACCGTCCGTGCACTGGGGCTCGCGCGGTTCACCATCAAGTACAGCGCGGGTACGCTGGCGCACCAGAACCTGATGCGATGCATCGAGCTGTTCGGCCGCGAGGTGATCCCGCGGGTGCGCGAACTGCTCGCTGGCCAACCGGACTAGCGAACGGACAGGGAGAGATTCGAACTCTCGATACCGTTGCCGGTATGCCGGTTTTCG
>JBBDYA010000028.1:0-40498 GCA_040902005.1 Gemmatimonadaceae bacterium
TGACCTCCACGATGTCAACGTGGCGCTCTAACCAACTGAGCTAACCGCCCAAACATCCGGGAACAGGTAGCGGACTCGGGGGTAAGACAGCCGAGTCCTCCGCGCGTACGCCCGGGACGTCAGTGGAGACGAGGGGGATCGAACCCCTGACCTCGTGAATGCCATTCACGCGCTCTCCCAACTGAGCTACGTCCCCCGAAGTCCGTGCGGCGGAACCACATACATACGTTTCCGCAGGGAACCGCGAAACCTACCTGAGGGTATTTACGAAGTCAAGCAAATAGGACTGGCGTAAACGTCAGAGGCCGATATTTTGCAGCGCCTTCCATCGCAGGGGAAGGTTGCCTGCCGGCAGCTCACGTTGCGCGGGCCCGTATTCATCAGCGAAGTGACGCCCTGCTGCGTTACCGCTCATAGATGACTACCGCAAACTCGTAGTCACCAGAGGCTATTCCGAACATGACCGAAGTGAAGCGCCGTCGTCGGCGCACCGCGCCAGCCGGTATCGCGCCAAACGAGCCGGAACGCGATATTCTCGATCAGTACCTGTATGAGGTGTCCACGTACCCCCTGCTCAAGGGGGACGAGGAGATCCAGCTTGCGCGCAAGATCCGCAACGGGGATCAGGACGCCCTCCAGGAACTCGTGAAGCGCAACCTGCGCTTCGTCATCTCCGTCGCGAAGAAGTACCAGAACCGCGGCCTGCCCCTCATCGACCTCATCGGCGAGGGGAACGTGGGCCTGCTCACCGCCGCCCGGAAATTCGATCCGGATCAGGGGGTGAAGTTCATCTCGTACGCGGTCTGGTGGATCCGCCAGGCGATTCTCTCGGCGCTCGCGCGCCAGGGGCGCACGGTGCGCGTGCCGCTCAACCGCACGGCGGATCTCTCGCGCATCATCAAGGCGTCCGAGATCCTGCGGCAGAAGCTCAATCGCGAGCCCACGCCGGAGGAACTCTCACACCTCACGGGATTGTCGGTCGAGGTCGTGCAGTCGCTCGCGGCGCTCAACACGTCCGACGTCAGGCTCGACGCGCCAATGGATCCCGAGGGCGATCGCTCGCTCATCGAGCGGTTCGTCGCCGACGAGATGCCGGACACCGAGGAGGAAGCCATGAACCGGTTCCTCACCGACGAAATCGAGCAGGCGCTCAGCACCCTGCCGCCGCGGGATGCCAAGGTACTGCGACTGTATTTCGGGCTCGAGGGCGGACGCGAACACACCCTCGAGGAGATCGGCTCGATGCTCGGCGTCACGCGTGAGCGCGTTCGCCAGCTGCGCGACCGCGCGCTCAAGCGCCTGCGTGAAGGCGACGTCGGCCGCGCGCTCGGGAGTTTCGCGGCGTGACCTGAAAGCTGGCCGGGATATGGGTGTGGGCGGGGCGAGAGATTCGCTCCGCCCTTTTTTCATCCCGGGCCGGTCGATGCGAACCACGGAGGACACGGAGGACGCGGAGGAGCTTTCGAGCAAACCGGGTCCGAGCGCCGATGAAGCTTGAATGCCGCGTCCACGACATCGCTGCGGTCCTCCGTGTCTCCGTGTCCTCCGTGGTGAAGCCCTGTTTTTCTTTCGCCTAGCCGGCAGCGGCATGCCACATCACATTTCGTTCGCCCCCCTTATCCCTTTTCCCATATCCCATAGCCCGAAGTGATCAAGCTCGTCGACGTCCACAAATCCTTCGGCCCCAAGCAGGTGCTCCAGGGCTTCACCCTCGACATTTCCGAGGGCGAGTCCGTGGTGGTCATCGGATACTCGGGGTCCGGCAAGTCCGTCGCGATCAAGCACATCGTGGGACTGCTGGAGCCGGACCGGGGTGAAGTGTGGGTGGACGGACTGGAGGTGCCGGCGCTCCCGCGCCGCGACCTGTACGAGCTGCGCTCGCACATCGGCTACGTCTTCCAGTTCGCCGCGCTCTTCGACTCCTACTCCATCGGCGAGAACGTGGCGATGGGGCTGCGCAAGCAGGGACTGCTGCGCGCTGACGAGATCGACGGCCGCGTACACGAAGCGCTCGAGTTGGTGGACCTGCCCAATGTGGCGGAACGATTTCCGGCGGAACTCTCCGGAGGCATGCGCAAGCGTGTTGGCATCGCGCGGGCCGTGGCCCTCCGCCCCAAGTACATGCTCTACGACGAGCCCACCACCGGACTCGATCCCGTCACGTCGGCCACCATCGACGAATTGATGATCCGGATGCGCGATATGCTCGGCGTGACCAGCGTGGTGATCACGCACGACATGCGCAGTGCCTATGCGGTCGGCACGCGGATCGCGATGTTGTACGAGGGGCGTGTGCGTCAGGTGGGCACCGTCGACGAGATCCGAGGCACCGCCGACCCCATCGTCCGGCAGTTCATCGAAGGGAAGGCCACGCTGGACGACGCGGTGCAGCGCGTATGAGCGCCGGCAGCGACCGGACCGGCCGCACCGGCCGCCCTGGCGGCAATGGCAAGAATGGCAAGCCGCGGCGCGCGCGCCGCGAAACGTCGGCCGGAGGCGTGGTCTACCGGCTGACCGACGGCCGCCCCCTGTACCTGCTGATTCGCGACAGTTACGGCAACTGGGGGTTTCCCAAGGGCCATCTGGAGCGCGGAGAGCGGGCCGGAACGGCGGCGCTGCGCGAAGTGCTCGAGGAAACCGGACTGCGGGGGGTACGCGTGGTCGCCCCGATCGACACGATCGAATGGCACTTCCGGTTCCGGGGGACGCTCATTCACAAACGCTGTGAATTTTTCCTCATGGAAACCGACGCGCGGCGGACAACGCCGCAGCGCGACGAGGGAATCACCGCCTGTCGATGGACGCCCGCGGACGAAGCCATCGACCTCATCGGCTACGACAACGCGCGCGCGATCCTGCGCCGCGCCCACGAAATGGTGGGCGCTTTGAAGGTCGCCACGGGACCGCCGGCATGACCGCGCCGGCCATCGATCCCTCGCTCTCCTGCGTCGTGGCGTTCGCGCCCCGGGAGCGGACGCGCGCGATGATCCGGACGGCCTTCCCGCGCCGCCGCTGCCGCATCGTGTTCGCCCGCACGGGACGCGACTTCGGCGACGCCTTCCGCAAGGAGCTGGTGGACGCGGCGCTCGTCGACGTCGGCTCCACGCACGACGACACCTGGGTCGCCGCCAGCCTCGCCCGTGAATTCCCCAGCGCTCCCTTTTTCGCCCTGGCCTCGTTGCGCGCGGCCGAGGGGCCGGCCATTGCCCATTGCGCGGAGCTCGAGTTCGCGGACGTCCTGGTGGAGGGCATCGACGACGGCTGCGCCCGCGACATCGTCGCGCGGCGCGGCTTCTCCGCGCGCTTCGCGGACGCGCTCAAGGTTCCTCCCCCATCGCTCGCGCTCACGACGGCCGTGCAGCAGCGCGCCTGGGAGTACGTGGTGTCGCATGCCGGACGCCGCGTGCGCACGGTGAACCTGGCCAGCCGCCTCGGCGTCACCCGCGAGCACCTGAGCCGCACCTTTTCCGCCGAGGGAGCGCCGAACCTCAAGCGCATCATCGACCTGGTGCGCCTGCTGGCCGCCGCGGAGCTGGCCAAGAATCCCGGCTACGACATCCGGGACGTGGCGGCGGTGCTGGACTTCGCCTCGTCGTCGCACCTGTCGAGCACCGCGCAGCGGATCGTCGGCACCAAGCCGGCGTCGCTCGCCCGGCTCCGGTCGGTCGACCTGATTCAGCGCTTCTGCAAGGGGCACGGGCGCAGTCGTTCGTGACAGATCTCTGATCGCCACGGCGGGTGCCATCGGTGAACGCCGCGCTCAGCCCGGCGAGGCCGGCCGCTCATCCGCTGCCTGCCGGTCGAGATACACAAGGAATCCCGACAGGAGTCTGTTGACGGTCTGAATCTTCGACGTCAACTGCGCGAAATGCGTCGGTGACAGCAACTCGGCCTGGCGCGCGATCGCGAGCGACGTTTCCAGCCGCAGCAGGTGTCGCTTGGCGCTCCGGTACAACTGGCGCTGCTCCCCCGGCGCGTACCGCCCGTATCCCTCCGCCACGTGCTCGGCCATCACCATGGCCGTGACCATGGTGTGCTCGGTAATCGCCTTGATTTCCCTGCGGTTGGTGGACCGCAGCGACCGGATCACGTCCGCCGCCAGGGCAACCGATTCCTGCCATACCCGAAGGTCCCGAAGCCCGAGTCCCATGGGACCGAAGATGCTGGCCCCGGGGGCCCGCTCCATCACCAAAAAACCGCCGGTAGTGCGCTATTGCCTCAGATCAGCCATTCTCATGCTGGCTTGCAGTCGTTCCGGACCTTGTGATATTTTTCACAAGCTCCTGCCCGGAGCCCTTTCCCGAAATCACCCCGCTCAGCATGGCTACAGAAACGACACTCCGTCCCGGCGAGATCAAGGACATTCTGCTCCGTGAAATCGATGCTGCCGATCTTCCCGATCTCGACGTGGAGGAGGTCGGTACCGTCCTCGAAGTGAAGGACGGCATCGCGCGCATCTACGGACTACGGAAGGCGATGGCCGGCGAGATGCTCGAGATCACCGCGTCGGAATCGGGGAACAAGGTCACCGCGCTCTGTCTCAACCTGGAAGAGGACAACATCGGCGCGGTCATCCTGGGCGACTACCTCCAGCTCAAGGAAGGCGACGACGTGCGCCGCACGGCACGCGTGCTCGAGGTGCCCGTGGGACCGGAGCTGTTGGGGCGGGTCGTGGACGCGCTGGGTCGCCCGATCGACGGCGCCGGCGACATCAACGCCAGGCATTCACGCAAGGTGGAGTCAGAGGCGCCGGGCATCATCGTCCGCCAGCCGGTGAAGGAGCCGCTCCAGACGGGACTCAAGGCGGTGGACTCGATGATCCCGATCGGTCGCGGGCAGCGCGAGCTGATCATCGGCGACCGCGGCACCGGCAAGACCGCGATCGCGGTGGACACGATCATCAACCAGAAGGGGCAGGGTGTCATCTGCGTCTACATCGCGATCGGCCAGAAGGCGTCCACGGTCGCGTCGGTGGTGGCGCGGTTGAAGCAGGCGGGCGCGATGGAGTTCAGCATCGTCGTGGTCGCATCGGCGTCGGACCCGGCGCCCATGCAGTACATCGCGCCGTACACGGGCTGCGCGATGGCAGAGTACTTCATGTACAACGAAGGCAAGGCCACGCTGTGCGTGTACGACGACCTGTCGAAGCAGGCGGCAGCGTACCGCCAGCTGTCGCTCGTGCTGCGCCGGCCGCCCGGCCGCGAGGCGTATCCCGGCGACGTGTTCTATCTCCATTCGCGCCTGCTGGAGCGCGCCGCCAAGCTGAGCAACGACCCCTCCATCGTGGACGGCAAGACGATCCTCAAGCCGGGGGGTTCGCTCACCGCGCTGCCGGTGATCGAAACGCAGGCCGGCGACGTGTCCGCGTACATTCCCACGAACGTCATCTCCATCACCGACGGACAGATCTTCCTCGAGTCGGACCTGTTCTTTGCCGGCGTGCGTCCCGCGATCAACGTGGGCATCTCGGTGTCGCGCGTGGGCGGCTCCGCGCAGGTCAAGGCGATGAGGCAGGTGGCCGGCCGCCTGCGTCTCGATCTCGCCCAGTACCGCGAGCTGGAGGCCTTTTCATCGTTCGCGTCGGACCTCGATGCCACCACCAAGCGCCAGCTCGAGCGGGGGGCGCGCACCGTGGAAGTGCTCAAGCAGGGGCAGTACTCGCCGATGGCCGTGGAACAGCAGGTGATGATCCTGTTCGCCGTGGCGAACGGATTCCTGGACGACGTGGAGGTCTCGAAGCTCCGCGAATGGGAACTCGGGTTCCACGAGTTCATGGCCGCGCAGTTTCCGCAGGTGGGCGACGGGATCCGGTCGAAGAAGGAGCTCACGAAAGACACGGAGGCGGACTTGCGCCGCGGCATCGAGGCCTTCAAGAAGTCGCATGGCTAAGGGGCGCGAGCTCAAGGGCCGGATCAAGTCCGTCGAGAACACGCGCAAGATCACGCGCACGATGGAGATGGTCGCGACCTCGAAGATGAAGCGGGCGCAGGATCGCGTGGTGGCGGCCCGCCCCTACGCGAACGCGCTCGCGGACGTCATCTCCAGCCTCTACTCGGCGGAGCTGGCGGAGCGATTTCCGCTGCTGCGGCAGCCGGCGGGCACCGCCCGACGCGCCGCCGTCATCCTGCTCACGTCCAACCGCGGGTTGGCCGGCGCCTTCAACGCAAACTTGATCAAGGAAGCGCGCACGCTGCTCGCGCGGCTGGAAGGCGAAGGCACCGACGTCGAGGTCCACGCGGTGGGCAAGAAGGGCCTTGGCTATTTCCGGTACGTCAATCGCACCGTGGCATCGAGCCGGATCGACATCACCGACCGCCCCACCGCGCAGAACGCGGCCGAGCTGGTGGACGGGCTCATGCAGGACTTCACGTCGAAACGGCTGGACGCTGTGTACGTGGTGTACGCGAAGTTCAACTCCGTGCTGTCCACGCCGCCCACGAGCCAGCGAGTGCTGCCCGTCACGCCGCCCGAACGCGGCAAGGCACCCGCTCCAGACTACCTGCTGTATCCCTCGGCTGAGGAAATCCTTACGGCCCTACTGCCGTCGTACGTGCGCAACGCGATCTACCGCGCGCTGGTAGAGACCGTGGCTGGCGAACAGTCGGCCCGGCGCACTGCCATGAAGAACGCCACGGACAACGCGACCGACATGCTGAACATCCTGCGGCGAACGTACAACCGCGCCCGTCAGGCGCAGATCACGCAGGAGATCGCCGAGATCGTCGGCGGCTCCGCGGCACTCGAGGGATGAACTATGGCTACCGCAACAGCAGTCAAGCAGAACATCGGCAAGGTCGTCCAGGTCATCGGCCCGGTGCTCGATGTCGAATTCGAGTCCGACAACCTGCCCGAGCTCTACAACGCGCTGGAGATCAGCACGAAGAGCGAGACGGGCGACCTGATCCGCGTGACGGTCGAGGTGCAGCAGCACATCGGCCGGAACCAGGCGCGCGCGGTCGCGATGTCGTCCACCGACGGCGTCACGCGCGGCATGGAGGTCCTCGACACCGGCGGCCCGATCGCGGTTCCGGTAGGCGCCCCGGCGCTGGGCCGCATCCTCAACGTGCTCGGTGAGCCGGTGGACAACGGCCCGGCGATCCCGAAGAGCGCCGTGCGCTGGCCGATCCACCGCAAGCGACCGGACTTTGTGGACCTCGAGCCCAAGACCGAGGTGTTCGAGACCGGCATCAAGGTCGTGGACCTGCTCGCGCCGTTCGTGAAAGGCGGAAAGGTCGGCCTGTTCGGGGGCGCCGGCGTGGGCAAGACCGTCGTGATCATGGAGCTCATCAACAACGTCGCGAAGGGGCACGGCGGAAAGTCGGTGTTCTGCGGCGTGGGCGAGCGTACGCGCGAGGGGAACGACCTCTACCTCGAGATGAAGGAGTCTGGCGTCATCAAATCCTGCGCGCTGATCTACGGCCAGATGAACGAGCCGCCGGGGGCGCGCCTGCGCGTTGGTCTCTCCGGGCTCACCGTAGCCGAGTACTTCCGCGACAAGGAGAACGCGGACGTCCTGGTGTTCATCGACAACATCTTCAGATTTACCCAGGCGGGCTCGGAAGTGTCCGCGCTGCTTGGGCGCATGCCGAGCGCGGTGGGTTATCAGCCCACCCTCGCGACCGAGATGGGTGATCTTCAGGAACGGATCACGAGCACCAAGAACGGCTCCATCACCTCGGTGCAGGCCATCTACGTGCCCGCGGACGACATCACCGATCCGGCGCCGGCCACGGCCTTCGCGCACCTGGACGCCACCGTCGTGCTCTCGCGCGCGATCACGGAGCTGGGCATCTATCCCGCCGTGGATCCGCTGGCGTCGGGCTCGCGCATCCTCGACGCGCAGTTCATCGGCGCGCGGCACTACAAGGTGGCCACCGACGTGCAGAAGGTGCTCCAGCGCTACAAGGAGCTCCAGGACATCATCGCGATCCTCGGCATGGACGAGCTGTCCGAGGACGACAAGAAGATCGTGGGACGCGCCCGCCGACTTCAGCGCTTCATGTCGCAGCCGTTCTCCGTGGCCGAGCAGTTCACCGGCATCCCGGGCAAGTACGTGAAGCTGGACGAGACCATCACGTCGTTCGAGCGGCTGGTCGCTGGCGAATTCGACCAGTATCCCGAGCAGGCCTTCTTCATGGCGGGCGGCGCGGACGACGTGATCGAGAACGTGCGCAAGCTGCAGGCGTAGCCGTGCTCCACGTCTCGGTCATCTCGCCGGAGTCAGCGCTGTACGAGGGGGACGCGACGTCTGTCGTGGCCCCCGCGTTCGACGGTGAGGTGGGCATCCTGCCGGGGCACGCCCCGATGATGACGCTGCTGGGGAAGGGGGAGCTTCGGATCGAGGGGGGCGGGGGGGGGGGCGGGCGCCCGCGCGTTCACGGTCGAGGGCGGGTTTCTTCAGGTCGTGGGGAACCAGGTGCGCGTGGTCACGGAGCGCGGCGCCGAAGCCAAGTCGTAGGTCTGCTCATCGGTGACTATCGACGCCGGCTCGTTGTGGCGGCACTCAGAGCCCCAACGCCCGAATCTCCTTGGCGCGCTCGCGGCTCACCACGAGACGGGTGCCGTCCTTGAGCTCCGCCTCCAGTTGTCCCTTCCCGTGCGGCCGGAACGTCACGACGTGATCGAGGTTCACGATGTGCGTCCGGTGGATGCGAACAAATCGCTTCCCGTCCAGCCGCGATTCCAATCGACTCAAGGGGACATGGAGCATGTGGCGGCTTTTGCCTGCGTGGGCGACGACGTAGTCGCCCGACGCCTCGAACCACGCGACGCCTGCGACGGCGACGGGGATCACTGCTCCTCCGGACCGCACGAAGAGGCGGCTCATCGGGCCGCTGCCGAGGGCCTCGCGCAGCCGATCGATCGCCGCGGGCGAGTCCACGCCCCGCGGCTCACCCAGGGCGGCCCGCACGCGCCCGAGGGTTTTCGCCAATCGGTCCGGGCCGAATGGCTTCAATAGATAGTCCAACGCGCCCAGCTCGAACGCGGTGGCCGCATGCTGCGCGTACGCGGTCGTGAACACCACGAACGGACGATGCGAGACATGCTCCAGCACGTCCGTCCCAAGCAGTCCCGGCATCTGGATGTCGAGAAAGACCAGCTCGGGTCGTAGCGTGTTGATGGCTTCCACTGCTCCCGGTCCGCTCGACGCCTCGCTCACGATCGAGAGCCAGCGCTCGCCGGACAGCATGTCGCGCAACCCCGCGCGCGCCACCGGCTCGTCGTCGGCGATAATGACCGACACTCGCGCGTCCGTCATCCCTATTCGGCCGGTTCCTGGGGAACAATCAGATTTGCGGAAAGCCCCTTCCCACCGCTCCCTGGCGCGATCTCCAGCCGCGCATGGCCGGCGTACAGCACCGCGAGCCTCTCGCGCAGGCGACGGAGACCTGTACCGGCGCCGTTGCGCAGTTGGTCGTCGGTGGCGCCGGCACCGGTGTCATGGATAGTGAGCGTTAGCGTGCCGTTGGAGACGCTGCCGCTGATCGTGACCTCCGTCGGTTCGACGCGCGGCGCCGCGCCGTGCCGCACCGCGTTCTCGACCAGCGTCTGCGCCGCGAACGATGGAATGGACGCGCTCCGCGCCTCCGCACTGACCTGCAAGCGAACGCGCAGCCGGTCGCCGAACCGGACGCGCTCCACCTCGAGATACTTCTCGACGAAGGCGAGCTCCTCCGCAACCGACACGATGTCGCGCTCCTCCTCGATCGCGGTACGCAGCAACGTCGCCAGCAGCTCGGCGGCGTGGGCTGCCCGCTTCGGCTCGCGCGGAATCAGCTGCACCACCGTGTGCAGCGCATTGAAGAGAAAATGCGGGTTGATCTGAGACCGAAGCGCCGCCAATTGCGCGCGAGCCGCGTTGGCCTCGGCGCGCGCCGCACGCTCGGTCGCGTGCGTCGAGTACGACACGCCGGCGATCATCACGTACAGCCAGACGCCCGTCACGAGAAATGCCGCGATGCCTGGCCCGACCACGACGACGAACGTGCGCTGAAACCCGCTCTCGATGAGGCTGTTGAGCGTCACCCAGCCGACACTGTACACGGCGGCGGCTATCACGTGCATCGCCACGAACGTGGCCGTTACCCGCTGCGGCCACGGGTGCCGCTCGACGAACCGCTGCACCACGAGCCCCAGTGCCGCGGCGGCCGCGATCAGGCGCAGTGAGCCGAGCGCCGCGTTCGGCAAATCGAGCTGGTGCGCCGTCAGCATCAGCGTCGTGACCAACGCCCATACCGGCAGCCATCCAATCAGAAGCTGAAGCCAAACGACGCGCCGCGACATCCGGGAACGTTACTAGCGGGGCGCCACCGCGGCGACGCGCCTGGCCTCGATGACCAGAGTCCGAGTCCAGGTCTTGCCGTCATCAACCGAACGCTCCTGTTCGTAACGGAACATGGTCGGCGTGATGCCGGCGTACCGTGACCGCGTCAGGTACGCCTTGCCGTCGGGGTCTGTGCCGCTCGAGCGGGTGGTCATTCTCCCGTCGCGCAATTCGCCGGTCGCGGATGAGAACGCGTTGCGATAGACATCGGCTGCCGAGGTCGTCCACCGGCGCGTCACCGCGTCGTACATGCGAACCGAGTACGAGAGCACGCGCGGATTCCCGGACGCGTCGGTGATGCGCAGCTCGTCCGTGATGCCCCACCCGTCGAGCGCGCGCCAGGCCTTCCATGTGCCCAGCATCTCCGGGACGCCATGGATGCGGCCGGCGAGCGTCCTCGCCTGCGGCTTCACCGCGAGCTCCCACTGGCCCAGGAGGAAGTCGAACTGCCTGGCCTCCGCTGGCGCCGCGCGCACGGGCGGGACGCCCGGGCCATGCTGCGCCGCGAGCACGGCGGGCGCGAGGAACAGCAGTGCGGCAATGGTCGAGCGGACCCTCATGATGCCTCCTGGAATGTGTCATCGCGGTGGAAGCGAGCGATGGGCAGCGATGTGCGGCTCGGCACCAACGAACTCTGAGTCGCTCCGCTCGCCGGACTGATACCCTACCGGTTACCCCACCCTCGCGCGCCGACTATTCGCCGAACGGTGCGCTGGATCGGTCGAACGGAACTCCGGTCACGCTGCGCGTGCGTATCCTGTTGCCATGACGCAACCACTCATCGCCCTGCGCGGCGTAACCAAGACATTTCCCATCGCCGCTGGCGAGTTCACCGCATTGGCCGGCGTCACCATCGAGATCGAGAAGGGCGAGTTCGTGGCGGTCGTCGGGCAATCCGGCAGCGGGAAGTCCACGCTGCTGGGTCTCGTTTCCGGCATCGACCGGCCCACGCGCGGCGAAGTGCATGTGGGCGGCACGGCGGTGCATCTGCTCCGGGAGCGCGAAATGTCCGCGTGGCGCGGACGCGCCGTGGGCATCGTGTTCCAGTTCTTTCAGCTCCTGCCCACGCTCACGGCGGCCGAAAACGTGATGCTGCCGATGGACTTCTGCGGGATCTGGCCCACGAGAGAGCGGCGCGATCGTGCGCTCTCGCTGCTGGAACGGCTTGGCGTTGCCGACCAGGCGGACAAACTGCCCGCTGCGCTCTCAGGCGGGCAGCAACAGCGGGTGGCCGTCGCACGCGCGCTGGCGAACGCGCCCGCAGTCTTGCTCGCGGACGAGCCGACGGGAAACCTGGACTCGCGGACCGCCGAATCCATGCTCGAGCTCCTGGCGGGTCTGGTGAGCGACGGGCAAACCGTCGTGATGGTGACCCACGAGCAAAGCGCGCGCCGCTTCGCCTCGCGCACCGTGACGCTCGCCGACGGCCGAGTCGTGTCGGCGGAGCAGGTCGCGCATGCGTAGTCCGCGCTGGCGTAAAGTTGTACGGGACGTCTGGCTGCACAAAGCGCGCACGCTGCTCGTCGTGCTGGCGATCTGCGTCGGGATCATCGGCTCGGGCGCCGTGCTGAACAAGTGGGCGCTGCTGCGTCGCGTCACGCACGGCGAGTTCTCGGCCAGCAATCCCGCGTCTGCGACGCTGCGGACCGACTCGATCGACGCGACGCTGCTGCACCGCGTCCGAGCACTGCCGGCCATTCGCCGTGCGGAAGCCCGCCGGACGGTGACGGCCAGCGCGAGAACGGAAGCCGGCTGGCGCACGGCGCTGCTCTTCGCCACCGAGGACTTCGCCAAGGAGATCGGCGTGCTCAAGCCGGAGCACGGTGCGTGGCCGCCAGCCGATGGCGCGATCGTGGTGGAGGCGTCGTCCGTTGAGTTCTCGGGCGCGAGCATTGGCCAGCCGCTCGAGATCCAGGTGGGCGACGCCGCGCCGGTGGCGCTCACCACAACCGGAATCGCGCGCGACGTGGGGCTCGCGCCCGGCTGGATGGAGCACGTCGTCTACGCGTTCGTGACGCCGGCGACGCTCGCTCGCCTCGGGTCGTCCGCTTCGCTCAACGAGCTGCAGATCGTCGTACGCGATCCGGCCCTGGATCGCGAAGCCGTGCGCCGCGTCGCCAACGAAGTCAGGGTGCTGGTCGAGGACACCGGGCGCCGTGTATCGGACGTGGACGTGCCCGTTCCCGGACGACACATCCACACGGCGCAGATCGACTCGCTGCTGATGACGCAGGGCGCGTTCGGCCTGCTGGCGATGCTCATGAGCGGGTTGCTTGTGCTCAACCTGATTTCCGCGATGTTGACCGGGCAGGTGCGCGAGATCGGCATCATGAAAGCCATCGGTGCGCGCGGCGGACAGATTGCCCGGATGTACCTCGGCCTCGCGCTTGGACTCGGTCTCGTGGCATGCGCGATCGCGATCCCGGCCGCCGCTGTGCTGGGACGCCTGTACGCGCAGTTCAGCGCGGACATGCTCAACTTCGACATTACCGGATTCACGATCCCGTTCTGGGCGTTCGGGATACAGCTCGCTGTCGGCGCGCTGCTGCCGGTGCTGGCGGCCGCGGTGCCGGTGCGGCGCGGCTCGCGCATCTCGGTTGGTGACGCGTTGCGCGATTTTGGCATCCTCGGCCGCGGCGACAACGCCACGCCAACGCTTCTCCGGCGCGTCGGCGGCGTGACGCGTCCGCTGCTGCTCTCGCTGCGAAACGCCTTTCGCCGGCGGCAGCGCATGGCGCTCACCCTGGTCACGCTCGCGATGGGCGGCGCCGTCTACCTGGGTGCGCTGAACTTGAAGGCGGCGATCGTCGCGTCGGTTGACCTGCTCTTCGGGACGCAGCGCTTCGACATCGGGATACGCTTCGCCAAGCCGTATCACCCGGACAGCATCGAGGCAGCAGTATCGCGCGTTGCCGGCGTCGCGCGCGTGGAAGCGTGGTCGAGCGGACGCGCGGCGCTCAGGCGCGCGGACGGTTCGGTCGGCAACGCGTTCCCACTCACGGCACCGCCTGCGGACACGCGAATGCTGTCGTTCGACGTCGTGAGTGGCCGTGGCCTCCAGGCCGGCGACGCGAATGCGCTGGTCGTCAATCGACGCCTGATCGAGGATGACTCGAGCTTCGTCGTTGGCAGGGAAGTGACGCTCGTGATCGCCGGTCGGCCGACACCCTGGATCGTCGTGGGCGTCGCGGAGACTGGCCCGTCCGCCGCCGCCTATGTTCCGCGCGACGCGCTGGCGCCGATCGTTTCGAATGGCGGGGCAAGTCTCGCGGTCGTCGCTTCAGCGCTGGCGGGTCCGGCATCACATCTCGACCTGGTCCAGCGCATCCGGAGCGACTTGACCGACGCCGGCATCGAGGTGGGTTCCGGACAACTGCTCGCGCAGCAGCGCCGCGTCGTGGAAGATCATTTGCTCCTGGTCGCAGGTTTTCTCGGTGTCATGGCCCAGCTCATGATCGTCGTGGGCGGGCTGGGACTGGCGTCCACGATGAGCCTCGGCGTGCTCGAGCGAACTCGTGAGATCGGCGTGCTTCGCGCTATCGGCGCGCGCCACCGATCCATTCTCACCATGGTCCAGGTCGAGGGGCTCGTGATCGCCGTGCTGAGCTGGCTCGTCGCGATCCCGCTGTCACTGGTCATGAGCGTAGCGCTGGGCGACGCGTTCGGGCGCGTCATGCTCAAGGTGCCGGTGATCCTCGTTCCAGAAGCGGGTGCGGTGCTGCGCTGGCTGGCCGTCGTCGTCGTGGTGTCGATCGCTGCCTGCGCCTGGCCGGCCTATCGAGCCATGCGCGTCAGCACTCGCACGGCCCTGTCCTACGAGTAGCCGACATCGGTCCTCAAATACGGCACTCGGCAGTGTGCGGGGCGGCACTCGTTTGCAGGATTGCCTCGCTCGCGACAACAGCGGCAACCCCTACCATTTCTTCGGCGTCAACCTTCGGAGAGCGCGGGTTGTCAAACGCTGGTCTCGAAGCTGGTCCCGAAGCTGGTCTCCGGGGGCTCTGAATGGGCAATCTGTTGGGGGATGTTCGCTTCGCGCTGCGGTCCCTGCGGCGCCGCGCCAACTTCACCGTCGTCGCGCTCGCGATCCTGACGCTTGGCGTCGGGACTTCGACCTCGGTCTATAGCGTCGTCGACGGCATCCTCTTTCGACCCCTGCCCTTTCGCGAGCCGGAACGCCTCACCGCGGTATGGCAGACGTACCCAAACTGGAGGACGGAGCCGCAGTTGGCGCGGATGTGGGACCGCATCTCGTTGTCGATTCCCGAATTCCGCGCGTGGCGGCAGCGCCAACGCTCGTTCGAGGACGTCGCGATCTGGGGCACCACGCGCTTCACGCTCGGCGAGGGAGAAGCGCGAGAGCGAGTGGACGTCGTACGCGCGAGCGCGTCGATGCTCGACGTGCTGGCGACCAAGCCATTTATGGGCCGGTTCTTCAGCGCCGAGCAAGACGCGGTGCGCGGGGCGCCCGTGACGGTGCTGAGCTACGAGCGCTGGGAGTCACGCTACGCGCGCGACCCGAGCGTGGTGGGCAAACTGGTGCGGTTCGATGAAGGACCGTACATGATCATCGGTGTCCTTCCGCGCGGGCTGTCATTGAGCCATGGCGAGCCGACGGCGCCGTTCTGGGTGCCGGTGGGTCAGGACTCGTCCAATGCAAGGCAGTCGGACAATCACAGGTTTGCGGCGTTGGGGCGTCTCAAGCCCGGCGTGACACTGGCCGCGGCGACGCAGGAGTCCGCGCCCCTGCTCGACGGACGCGCGAGCACCGCGTGGAAGCACGGTGTCCCGCGGCTGCAGCAATGGCAGGAGGACATCACGCGCGACGTGCGCAATCCGGTGCTGCTGCTCCTTGCTACGTGGAGCCGCTGCTTTTCGAGACGTCGCCGCGCGATCCCGCGGTGATTGGCGGCGTGGTGGCCGTCCTGCTGGTGGTCACCGTGCTCGCGTGCCTGGTGCCCGCGGCGCGGGCGACGCGCGTAGACCCCGTCACCGCGCTCCGGTCGGACTGAGACGTGACGTGGACAGTTCGCGGGGTATCGCGGCTTCGTCCACACCTGTGTCCCCTGCGCTGGAGCTCGACCGCGGCCACGGCGCATCGCCGAGCGAACGCCGGCCAAGCGATCGACAGCCCGTTCGGCATCAAAAACGCGCGCCCTGTCCCTCGCTCCGGGCCTATTTGGCTCCCGAGCCGCATGTTGACTGCATGCGCTATCGTCGTGGTAAAAGCCTGAGAGTGGCGCACGGAGAGAGATTCGATGTCCGCATTTTGTAACAAGAGCTGCAGCCGGCGGCAGTTTCTTGGCGTAGCGTCAGTTGGAGCGGGCGCGGTACTCGCGGGCTGCACCGGTGGCACGGAGCCGGTCATCATTGCACCGAACGCGACGCTTCACTCGCGGCCGCGGTGGCCAACGATCCCGGTTGCGCACGGCTACACCAGTCTCGGCATCGGCAAGCAGCTGATCGGCAGAGACGCGGTGCTCTACGTTCCTCCCGCCTACGACCCCGCTGAGCCGGCACCCCTGCTCGTGCTACTCCACGGCGGCGGCGGCAGGGCCTCCGGGTGGTCCTCGCCGGCCTTGCAAGAGATCGTCGATCCGCTCGGCGTCGTCGTGCTGGCGCCCGACTCGCGCAGTTATTCCACCTGGGACCTCCTCGAAGACGGTGACTATGGAAGGGACGTCGCGTTCATCGACGACGCGCTCGACTGGACCTTCCGGCGCTGTCGCGTGGATCCGGCCCGCATCTGTATCGGCGGGTTTTCCGACGGCGCATCGGAAGCGCTCGGGCTCGGCGTCGTGAATGGCGATCTCTTTCATTGGATCATGGGCTTTTCGCCCGGAATGCTGCACGCCGCGCATCAACGTGGGTTGCCGCGGGCGTTTATCTCGCACGGCACGCAAGACGAAGTTCTTCCGTTCGCCGAGACACGGGACTTCATCGTGCCGGCTATGCGGGACGCCGGTCTGACCGTGAACTTCGTTCCGTTCGACGGCGGTCACGAGCTCACCGTCGAGATCGCGAGCCAGGCCATGTCATGGTTCGCCAGCTCGTGACGCGTCCGGTGCACGTTCAAGTATTGGGTTCTTACGGAATTTCGGGGAATAGGTAAGAGGGAAAGAGGAAGAGGGAAACCACAACGGCGGGAAATGGGAGTGAGACTGGGAGTGGGAACAGTCTCATTCTCGCGCCTCTTCCCCTTTTACCTGTTCCCTTTCCCGGAATTCCCGGAATTCCCGGAATTCCCGGAATTCCCGTGTATTGAGACTACACTCGCGCTAATTGGAGCGCCGCGGAGTGTCGATGGCAATCACGGGCCGCATCTGATTGTTCGGCCCGTATCGCACCTGCGCTTCCGTGGGCGAGAGGTAACGCACCGCCTGGGCCGACGTCACCGGGATCCGCTGGAGCATGTTGACGCTGCCCACGCGCTGGTCATCCAGATATACGGCGATCTGGTCCCCGGTGCGCACGTGCCGCGTGAACCAGAAGGGGCGCAGCTCACGGACGGCGTCATAGAGGTTTGCCTGCTGGCTGGCGCCCCGGAGTTCCTCCGCCAGTATAAGGTATTGGTCGCCACCGGACTGGGGGCGGATCGGGCGGCCCCCGGCGCAGGCGGCGACAAGGAGCAGCAGGAGGATGGTGGATCTCACAGGGGTGTCTGCTGTGTTGGGTCAGCGGGCGAAGCGAACAAACAAGCGTTTGCGCCCTGACTGGAGGGGTGTCGCTTCCGGAGCACCCAAGGTCGGCATGGATGGAGGGGCGCGCAAGGCCATTGAAACACGGCTCTTGCGCCTCCCGGGGCCTGGGCGTACGTTCGCACCCCGTACATCCCAGGTCCAATCCGGCTCGAACCTGTGACAACCAGGTGACGCGGCTGTGAATGGTGGAGTTATCAGAGGTAGCTGGTGAAGGATTTTCGCGACGCCCGGGCGTTTCGGATGCGTCGTGATCTCGTTGTACAACAGCAACTCATTTCGTTTTCTGACTTCGCGCCGGTGGTTCGTGCGTGAGGTTGCGGTTTTTTTAGCGGCGCATGCGAATGCGCCAGGGCCTTGAACCCCGTCGTGGAGGGCCAGCGGAGTTCGCAGTGGCAGTTCGTGACTTCTGATTGTTTCTCATGCAGGTTTTCGCAGTACGTACCCCATTCCTTTCTCTACAAGGGAGTGACATGACACACCTCAACACCCGTGCTCGAGTGCTGGCGATCGCAATGGCGACCGCACTACTCGCGGCGGTAACCCCAGGACAGGCACAAGCCCAGAATGCCGTGCTCACCGGCAACGTGACATCGGAATTCGGGCAGACGCTGCAGGGCGCGAACGTCTACATCACCGAGATGGCAGTGTCGGTGGGGACGAACGAGCAGGGCGACTACACGATCACGATTCCCGCGGCGCGCGTGAACGGACAGCAGGTGAACCTGCGCGTCCGCTCCGTGGGCTTCCAGCCGCAAGTTCGCCCCGTGCGGATCACCGCCGGCTCGCAGACGTTCAACTTCGTCATGCGGCAGGACGTGAACCGACTCGACGAGATCATCGTCACGGGCGTGGTGGAGGGCACGGAACGCGCCAAGGTGCCGTTCGCGGTGGCCCGCCTCACCACGGAAGACATGCCGGTTCCGGCGCTCGACCCGATCCGCGCGCTCCAGGGCAAGGTCCCCGGCGTCCGGATCGCGCAGACGAGCGGTTTCCCGGGCTCCGAACCCCAGATCATGATGCGCGGACCGACCTCGATCATGGGTCAGGGCCGCAGCACGGGTCCGCTGATCATCGTTGACGGCGCGATCATGAACGTGGGCAGCCTCTCCGAGCTCGGCGGCATGGACATCGAGTCCGTCGAAGTCGTGAAGGGCGCGGCGGGTGCCTCGCTGTACGGCACGCGCGCCGCCAACGGCGTCATCACGATCAAGACCAAGCGCGGCGCGGCGCAGGACGGCGTGCGGTTCAACGTCCGCAGCGAGTACGGCGTCAGCGACCTGAACAGCATCGACTACGGTATGCCGGTCAACCATCACCTCCAGCTGGACGAGACGGGCACGCGCTTCTGCGAGCAGGTCTCGGCGAACCTGGCGCACTGCTCGCGCTCGTTCAACTGGATGAACGAAATCATGCGCATCAACAACGTTGATGCCGACACGACGCGCCTCCCGCGCAACGTGCAGTGGAACTCGGCGTCCAACAGCGGCGGGATGCTCCAGAACGTGTACCAGGCCGCGATCTGGCCCGGTTCGTACTTCAACTCGCTGGGCCAGGTGCTCCAGCGCAATCCCGTGGCGCTCACGGCCGTGGACGCGACCGGCCGGGTTGGCGCGGTCCGCTTCTACGTCAGCGGTTCGTACCAGAATGAGGGCGGCGCGATCAAGGGCCTCAACGGCGAGCAGCAGCGCCGTGGCCGGGTGAACCTCGACTACGACATCCGCTCCGACCTGCTCGTCTCCGTGAGCAGCATGTACGACAACGGCACCACGGATAACCGTTCCGGCGGCTCGTCGAACGGCGGCATCTTCGGGCAGGCGCTTCGCGGCGCACCCCCGGGCACCAACTACGCGGCCATCGACACGCTCGGACGTCCGATCGTGCGTGGCGGCGGCTCGGGGTTGCGCGGCAGCGGTAACGGCGGCGGCACGTTCCTGTACGACGCCTTCGAAGACAACATCTGGAACAGCCTTTACTCCAACCGCTACCTCGGCAACATCACGTCGAGCTACTTCCCCACGGATTGGGTCACGTTCGAAGGCGCCTTCTCCTACGACAATCGCAACCGTCGTCAGGACGCCTGGCAGGTGAAGGGCTACCGGACGTTCACGACCTCCTCGTCGCAGAACAACGGCAACATCTTCGTAGGCAACCGCGACGATGAGTCGATGAACGGAAGCCTGACCGCCACGTTCCGCCGGCAGCTCCGCGATGATCTCAACAGCAAGCTCAGCTTCCGCGGGCTGTACGACGAGCAGAACATCGTGAACAACTCGAGCGACGCGGAGATCTTCCTGGTGAAGGACATCTTTACGCTTGACAACGCGACCGACAACCACGACGCGAGCTCCAGCGCCTCCACGATCAAGAACACCGGTCTGTTCGCGGGACTGAGCCTCGACTACAAGGACCGGTACATCTTCGACGGTACCTTCCGGTACGACGGCAGTTCGCTCTTCGGTTCGGCTACCCGCTACGCTCCGTTCGGTCGTGTCTCGGGCGTGTGGCGCGTGTCGGAGGAGCCGTTCTGGAACTTCGAGCACCTGAACGACTTCCGCGTCCGCGCCTCGCGCGGAACGGCGGGTTCCACACCAAGCTTCGACGCCCAGTACGAGACGTACAACATCACGGGCGGGAACATCACGCTGGGCCAGGCCGGTAACACCAAGCTGAAGCCCGAAACCACCACCGAGTACGAGTTCGGCACGGACTTCACAGTGTTCAACCGTGTCGGATTTGAACTCACGTATGCGCGCTCCTCCACGGAGGATCAGATCCTCCTCGTGAGCACGCCGGCGTCGCTCGGATTCTCGCAGCAGTGGCAGAACGCGGGTACGCTGGCCAACCGCACGTGGGAAGCTGGCATCAACCTGCCGGTCATCACGAACCGCGACCTCCAGTGGAGCATGCGCGGCACGTGGGATCGCACCCGGACGTTCGTCACCGAGCTGTTCGTTCCCGAGTTCCTGTTCGCCGGCGGAACGGGGCAGGGCACCGGTGGTTTCTTCCGCATCACGGATTCCGCCGAGTATCGCATGCCGCCGCTCCCCGGCGCTCCTGTCGGGTCGGTCGGTCCAAGCCTGACGAACGGCTTCGAGGCCAACCGCTTCGGCAACATCTGGGGCCGCAAGTTCATCACGCAGTGCAATGAGCTTCGCTCGGCGGCGCTCCAGGCCCAGTGCGGTGCCGGCAAGGCCTACCAGGTGAACGACCAGGGCTATGTGGTCTGGGTGGGCGATGGGAACAGCTGGCAGGACGGCATCACCAAGAACCTCTGGCAGACGATCCTGCCTGGCGTCCAGTCGCCGTGGGGCGACAACGTGCCGCTGTACTTCGGCATGCCGATCATCGACCGGCCGCTTCGCGGCCAGCCGAACCAGGGGTCCGGCATCAGCCAGGTCATCGGCAACGTGTTCCCGGATTTCCGCTTCACGTACGGCAACAACGTTCAGTACAAGAACCTCACCTTCTACGCGCTCCTGGACGGGACCGTCGGTCACGACATCAACAACCAGGGCGAGCAGTGGGGTCTGTTCGACTACAACTCCGACCAGTTCGACAACGCCGGACGCACGGTCGAAACGGCCAAGCCGCTCGGTTATGGCTGGCGCACTGGCCCGAGTGAGGCGGTCGGCGTCGGCGGGTTCTACGACGTCCTTGGTCCGAACAACTACTCGGTCGAAGACGGCACGTACGCCAAGCTGCGCGAAGTGAGTCTGACGTATCGCGTCGGCGCCGTTCGTGGCGTCGGTGACTGGACTCTTGGTCTGGTGGGCCGCAACCTGTTGACCTTCACCGGTTACTCTGGCTACGACCCCGAAGTTGGCGCCGGTGCTGGCCAGACCGGTTCCGGGCTCATCAACCAGACGGATGCGTTCGGCTTCCCAACTCTTCGTACCTACACGTTCTCACTTTCCACGCGCTTCTAGGAGCCGTCCAACATGATTCGCAACCTGATGCGTTACGGGTCGCTCGCAGGGGTTCTGGTTGGCCTCGCCGCGTGTGATCTGGACGTGAGCAATCCAAACGATCCGGGCACCGCCGAAGTTTTGGCGACCCCGGCCGACGCCGAGGCACTGCTTGGTAGCTACTACAAGCGTTGGCACGCCGGCATGTACTCCAGCAGCATCAATGTCGACGGCATGGCTGCCGTGCAGTCGTTCGAGAACTACTCGAGTCTGGCGAACAGCTGCCAGAACCAGCGCGGGCCCATTCCCCGCCCGGCCAACAACAACTCGATCGGCAACTCGTGTTCGGGCGAGCAGTCGCGCGTCTACTTCATTCAGGGCGAAGTCGCGCGTGTGGCCTCGAACATCCTCAACCAACTCAACGACCCGGCGTTCGCCCTGGGCAGCGCGGCGCGGAAGCTTCGCGCCCAGGCGTTCGCGGAGTTCCTCCGCGGACTGTCGCACGGCTACGTCGCGCTGACCTACGACCAGGGCGCGGTGATGACTGCCGGCTTGGCCGGCGACGATCCGGGCGTACTCGTGCCGTACACGGAAGTGATGGACGCGGCGTTGGTCGCGTTCGACAACGCCATCGCCCACGCCACGGCCTCGGCTGCCGTGACGGGGGTCAGCGATGGCTTCCCGATTCCTACTGATTGGTATCCGACGACGAGCACCATGGACGTGCCGACGTTCATCCGTGTGGTACGCAGCTACAAGGCCCGATTCGGCGCCAATGTGGCGCGGACGCCGGCCGAGCGTGCTACTCCGCCGCTCACTGGCTACGGCTGGCCAGAGATTATTGCGGATGCCACCAACGGCATCACGGCGGACCACAACAACATCATGAGTACGACAGGCGGACCGCTCAATGCGTGGGTGGGCCTGTGGGCGGGCGCCGGTCTGTGGCACCAAATGCCGCCGTTCATCATCGGCATGGCAGACCAGTCCGGTGCGTACGCCGCCTGGAGCTCTGTGCCCCTGGATTCCAGAGGGAACGTTGGTTCGTTCTTCATGGTCACAGCGGACCTGCGCTTTCCGCAGGGCGCCACACGGTTAGCCCAGCAGACGGACTTCAATAGGACGACGTGTGACGCCCCGTCCACGCGCTGCAAGCGTTACTACGTGAACCGCCCCTCGGGCTCCGACCAGACCACCGGTTCTGCCTGGGGCATCTCGAACTACGACTACGTGATGGAAACGCGGTCGTGGAACCTTTCGGGTGCGAGCACGGCGCGTAACGGTCCGCTGGTATTCATTCGCAAGGCCGAGATGGACCTGCTTGCGGCCGAGGGCCATATCCGCGCGGGCAACTACCCTGCGGCAGCCACGCTGATCAACAACACGCGCACCGCCGGCATGGTCGCCGGTGTGGCGAGAGGCGGTGGGCTCGCGCCGGTGACGGGAGCCGCCAACGGCGGAGCAGCGCTGGCGACGGGTGGGGATTGCATTCCTCTCGTTCCGGTGAACGTCGGGATCAACGGCGGCACCACGGCCTGCGCTGGCGATCTGGCTGGCGATCGTGGCATCTTCGAGGCAATGAAGTACGAGAAGCGCCTCGAGACGCAGTTCAGCCATTTCGCCGCGTGGTTCCTGGATAGCAGAGGGTGGGGCGACCTGCCCAACGGAACGCCGCTGTACTGGGCGGTGCCGTTTCAGGATCTCCAGGCGCGCCAGGCTGCGATTTACGACTCACCCGGGACGGGTGGTATCGCCGGATCGGCGCAGGTAAACTCAACCTACGGCTGGTAAGTCATTTCCGATGCGGATGTCCCGGTTTGGTCTACTCGCACTCAGCGTTCTCTGCACGGGCTGCTTCACGCTGGAGCCCGCCGCAGGGGTTACGCCCGAGCCGGGCAACCGCTTGGCCTTGGACATCAACGACGTCGGGCGTGTTGCGCTCGGCGGCGTTGTGGGGCCGGAGATCGCCCAGATCGAGGGGCGGCTCATTGGAAAGGAGAACGACGAGTACCACATTGCCGTCAGCATGGTCCGGTTTCTACGCGGCGGCGAGCAGGTATGGGCTGGAGAGCGCATTCGTGTGCGATCCGAACACGTGGGAACCGTCTATGAACGCCGCTATTCACCCGGACGCTCAGTTGCTCTGGGCGTTGCCAGTCTCGGTGGCCTCACCGCGATCATCCTGTCCCGTGACCTGCTCGGTTTGGGGAGCGGCGACAACGACGATGGGCCAGACCCGAAGCCGATCCCAACTGAACTCATCCGGCCCTGACCGGCTATCACCCTCATGGAGTCTCTCATTCTCATGCGACGCATACTCAAGCTCTCACTGACATGCCTGGCGGCCGGCGTCGTGACGGCGTGTGACATCGAAACGGAAATCCTGACCGAGGCCATTCCCACGGCCGGCGTTCGTTTCATACACGCGGTGCCCGATACGGCGCTGATGGACTTCCGGTTCGTGGACATGGTGGAGAACAATCCCCACTTCAACATCGCGTTCCGGAACAATGTCGTGACCAGCCCGGCCGGCGTGGACGGCGTCCCGGCGTCCACGCTCGTCCAGTACAAGCCCGCTCGGGCCGGCTCGCGCCAGTTCAGGATCTTCATGAACGGCAACTGCACGGTGAATGCGTGCGACCAGAGCTATGCGTCGACGGTCGTGTTCGATCAAACCGTGACGCTCACCGCGGGCAGCAACTACACGGCGATTGTCTGGGGTAACGCACGCGGTGGCGCTCCGGCGATGAGGCTGGACTTCTTCGAGGAGACCGTTGCCGATCCGGGTACCAACGTCGCCCTTCGCGTGTTCAACGCAACTGGTAGCGCCATCGACGTGGCTGTGCTGACGGATGCAGGTGCCGCTCTGGCGACGCCCGTCAACTTTACGGCCGTGCCTGCGTTGAGCACCTCGGCCTATGCCACCACGGCCCCGGCCATCCTGCGATACAACGTGCAGCCGGCTGGCGGCGGTACCGCCCTGTTTGCCAACTCGCGCGCGCTGATGGGTGCTGCGGCTGTTACCGTCGCGCCTGGTCCGATCGACGCGGCTCCTGGTACGACCGTGGCCGGCTCAGCGGTGTCGGGGATCGTCTTCCCGCGCTCCGTGTCTGGCAGCCAGGCCCCGAACTTCACGACCCCGGCCATCTCGTTCGTCTGGGATCGTCGTCCACCCCGCCCGGCGGGCCTCTAGGCAGTTCCATAGTCGACTGTCATCCCGAGTGCAGCGAGGGATCCGCAGTTCTTGAGGTTTGAATTGCAGGTTCCTCGTCGCTGCGCGACTCGGAATGCATTGTTCAAACGGTTCGGGCCGTCGAGCGAGTCCGCTCGGCGGCCCGTTTCCGTTGCAGCGCTCTTGAGTTAGGCGTCATGGAAGGGAATGGGCAGTAGCAGAGTCGAGTCGCGGCCGGGCGCAGTCCGGGCCTCCATCATCTCCCCGGTCGCCGACCTGCTTCTTGTCGGGGGGCTGTCGCTGCTGGTGTTCGTCCCCCTGCTGCTCAGCGGCCGTGCCGACCTCCTGATCATCGGCGCCGGGGCGCAGGCCTGGCTGGCGACCACGATCAACATGCCCCACTTCATGGCATCGTACCGGATCGTGTATCGCAGCCGCGAAATGATCCTGAGACACAAATGGGCATCGATCTACATACCCGCAATCCTGCTCGCGTACTGCGCGCTCACGCTCTGGCAAGCGGAGAGCGCTCCGGAACTCGCCTACATTCTCGTTGCGGTTGCGAGCGCATACCTGGCCTGGCACTACACCGGTCAGGTGTGGGGGATGATGGCATCGTACGCGTATCTGGATGGGCAACCGTTCGAGAGGACCGAGCGCCTCCTGATCCGCACGAGCCTGCGCATTCTGCTGGTCTGGCACGTCACGTGGTTCCTGTACACGCAGTTGCGCGACCCCACCAACGTGCGGCCGTTGTACCTGATCATCAGCTCTGGTACGATCGCGGCGCTTGTGCTCGGCGGGATCGGTCTCGCCAAAATGAAGCGCCGGACAGGCCGGGCACCGCCGGCTCGCGCACTCGTGGCCTGGCTGGCCCTCTTTGCCTGGTACGCGGTGCTGGCGCGGGATCCGCGGGCGCTCTTCTGGGTACAGATCGCACACGCGCTTCAGTACCTGGCGTTCCCCATTCGCGTGGAAATCAACCGCGCCACGAAGACGACGGCTGCTGGCAGGCTGGCAACTCACATGGCGCTGTATGGCGTGGGCCTCCTGGTCGTGAGCTACCTGCTCGGTCAGGTGCTTCCCGCCACGGCGATGAGTGTCGTCGCCAATGTATTCGGTGAGGAGCCCGGCAAGGTGGTGCCGGTACTCATTCTCATGGTGATCAATATTCACCACTACTTTACGGACGGCGTCATCTGGAAGATCAGCAATCCGGAGGTACGCAGGGAACTCTTTGCGCACGTTCTTCCGTCCGAGCATGCGGGCGTCCAACCTGCCGCTTCCGTGGCGGCTCCGGCGTATGCTCCCAAGGCAGGCAAAAAGGTGAAGCGATGAAAACTGCAGGATATCTGGCCGCCATTGCTCTCCTCACGGCGTGCCGCCCCGCCCCCGAGCGCGATGCGCGGATCGTCTCCGAGTGGATGCACACCATGTACGGCGTGATGCGCGCTGAGCGCCTGTCACCTCCCGTGGCGTCTCGCGTGCTCACGTACTCGACCAGCGCGCTGTATTCCGGTCTTGCGGTGGACCATGCCGGGCTGCGGCCACTGTCCGGCGTGCTGAACGGGTTTCCAGAGCTGCCGACCGCCGAGCGATCGCGAGACGTGGACGGCGCGATCGTCGCTGTAGCAGCCAATCGAGTCGTGCTGGACTCCCTGCTTCGGGAAGCGCTACCGACGACGCGGTCAGCGCTCCGGCGCCTGGCGGATTCCCTGGAGAACGCGCGGGTCGCCGCGGGAGTGGCCGACGACATGCGCGCCCGGTCGGTGGACCTCGGCGGGCGCATGGGCCTGGCCATCGTCGCGTGGTCGCGCACGGACGGCTTCGACCAGACCCGCGGCCGCGCCTACGCGGCGCCGTCGGGGCCGGCATACTGGGTGAACGACGCACCCGCCAGCGTGTACGCATCGCAGAACATGTCGGGTGCGAGCGAGTTATTGGAGTTCAACAATCCCGCCAATGTCCTCCAGGCGGGCAAGGCGAGCGATCGCGGGCTGGTGCTCAACCGTCCGAAAGCCGCCGGATCCACGATTCCGGCCGTGAACATGGCAGGCACGTCCGAGCCGTACTGGGGAGAGGTTCGTCCCTTCGCCCTGGCCGCGTGGAACGAATGCACAGTTCCGGCGCCGCCGGCGTACTCGACGGACACCACGTCGGAGCTCTACCAACACGCGCTCGAAGTGTATTCGGTCAGGCAGATGCTCACGCCGGAGAATCGGACGACCGCGCTGTACTGGGCGGACAATCCGGGAGAATCCGGCACACCGGTGGGGCACTGGATCGGCATCGCGAGCCAGATGGTGAGCCAGCACAAGCTCTCCCCCGCCGACGCCGCGAGACTCATGGTGCTGACGTCCGCCGCGCAGGCGGATGCGTTCATCGCGTCGTGGGGATACAAGTACGCGTTCAGCCTCATCCGTCCACGCACGTACATTCGGCGGGTCATCGACTCCACGTGGGAACCGCTCATCCCCACACCGCCATTCCCGGAGTATCCATCCGGTCACTCGACGCAGTCGTCCGCGGCCGCCGAGGCGATCACGTCGCTGCTGGGCGTGCGGGCGTTCGACGACAGCAGCAGCAAGATCATCGGCCACGACGTGCGTCGCTTCGATTCCTTCGCCCAGGCGGCCGAGGAGGCGGGCATGTCCCGCATCTACGGGGGCATCCACTTTCCGTTCGGCAACACCGCGGGCCGAGCGTTGGGGCAGTGCATCGGCGCGAAGGTCGTCGGGCGGTACAACTCTCCAAGGTAAACACGCGGAGGGCGCGGATTACGCGGGGGACGCGGATGACGCGGATGACGCGGCCGCGGCGGTCGAGTCTCTTTCGCCAAATCACCAAGGAATTAAATCCGTTGATTCTTCCGTAACTTCCGTGGCTTGTATCCGCGCTAAACAGCCGCTCGCTTTGACTCTACCAGAGCGGTCAGTCAATGCGAACCACGGAGGGGTCATCGCCACCCACGGTCCTCCGTGCCCTCCGAGCCCTCCGTGGTTCAGACGTTGGACCCACTTTCCGAACTGTTTCACCCACTGTTTTCCCCAAAGAGCCCTCATGATGAACCAGCATGCGATCTGCGGCTTACTCGTGCTTGCCGTGGCGTGCGGTGAAGCGAAGGGGCCGGGGCCGTGGAACCAGGAAGCCGGCTATCGGTGGCGCGAGTTGCACGTGGCGCGTGGCGAGCCGGGGTTCACCCCCATGCGCGGACGCGCGGGCGTGCGCTTCATGAACACCGTGAGCGACTCGGTGCTGGTGGGCAATCGCATTCTTGGCCAGGGCGCTGGGGTATCGCTCGGTGATGTGGACGGCGACGGGTTGCCGGACATATTCCTCGCCCGCACGGAGGGGTGCAATGCACTCTTCCGGAACCTGGGGGGGGGGGGCTGGCGCTTCGAGGACATCACGGAGCGCGCCGGAGTGGGCGCGTGCGACCGGTACTCGACGGGCAGCGCGTTCGTGGACGTGGATGGCGATGGTGACCTGGACCTGATCCTGCTGGCGACCACGGGGCCGAACGCCATTTTCGTCAACGACGGCACCGGTGCGTTCACCGAGCGTCGCGACCTGGGGCTCGACACCACGGGTCGAGGCGGCACGACGATCGCCATGGCCGACGTGGACGGGAACGGCAGGCTGGACCTGTACGTCGCGAACTATAAGGCGTGGAACATCGACGACAGCATCCCACCGCAGCGCCGCGCGCCGAACCAGATCGTGCGCCAGGTGGGGCCCAACGCCTTCGAAGTCGTGCCCGAGCACCGCGCCCACTACAAGATCGTGATGCGCCCGGACATGGGTGGCCTGCGCATGACGACCCGCGCGGAGCCGGGCGACTTCTATCAGAACGTGGACGGCCGATTTGTGCGCGTGCCGCTCACGGCTGGCCGATTCACGGACGCCGATGGCCGCCGAACCAGCGAGGAGCCCGAATCCTTTTCGCTGGCGGCCAGGTTCGCCGACCTGAACGGGGATGGCGCCCCGGACCTGTACGTGGCGAACGACTTCGAGGACATGGACGAACTGTGGTTCAACGACGGACGCGGGAATTTCCGGCGCGCCGACTGGAGATCCCAGCGGCAGATGAGCAATTCATCCATGGGGGTGGACGTTGCCGACGTGGACGGGGACGGCAGGCTGGACCTGTTCGTCACGGACATGCTGAGCGACGACACCCGCCGGCTGAAGACACAGATCCCCACGCATACGGCCCTCCCGAAACAGGTGGGCGACGTGGAATCGCAGCTCCAGCAGCAGCGCAATACGCTGTTCCTGAACCGAGGCGACGGCACGTTCCGCGAGGCGGGACTCTATGCCGGGGTGCAGGCGAGCGGCTGGTCGTGGGGAACGGTGCTCGCCGACGTGGACCTGGACGGGTGGCAGGACATCCTCATCGCCAACGGCCATCTGTGGGACATCATGGACGCGGATACCCACGAACGGCTCAGCCTTCGTCTGACGGGAGACGTGCACTGGCAGCGGCTGCGGTGGGAGTTTCCCAGACTTCCCTTGAAGAACGTTGCGTTCCGCAATCGCGGGGACATGACGTTCGAGGACAGGAGTAGTGCGTGGGGCTTTGGCCTGGAAGAGGACATCTCGCATGCAATCGCCCTCGCTGATCTGGACGGTGACGGAGATCTCGACGTCGTGGTGAACCGACTCGGCGCGCCCGCGCTGGTGTTGCGCAACAACGCCTCGGCGCCGCGCATCGCGGTACGCCTGGTGGGCGACGCGCCCAACACCAGAGCGGTGGGCGCCACCATCCGGTTGTCGGGAGGCGCCGCGCCGATCCAGGTGCGCGAGGTGGCCGTGGGCGGCCTGTACATGTCGCACAGCGACTATGAGGCCTCCTTCGGCATGGGAACGTCCGACAGCGCCACGCTTGTGGTGGACTGGCGTGACGGTCGCCGGACCGTGATCGGCAATGTTCAGCCGAACCGACTGTACGAGATCACGACGGCCGTTCCCGGCACGGATACGGCCCCGGGTCCGGTACAGCTCGCGGCCGCGCCCGACCCCGCGGCAGTGCTCTTCCAGGACGTGACGGCGATGCTTGGCGGTCATACGCACGTCGATCCGGAATACGATGACTGGGCGCGCCAGCTCCTGTTGCCCAACTCCCTGTCGCGACTGGGGCCGGGAGTGGCGTGGTTCGACTACGACCGTAACGGGTATGAGGACCTCATTGTCGGAACAGGCCGAAGCGGTCGCCTTGGCGTCTTTCGCAACATCGGCGGACGCCCCGCGGCGGCGGCGGTGCGGGCGCCCGTTGCCGACGCGGACTTCACCAGCGTCCTCGGGCTGGCGGGTGTCGCAGGGTCGCGGCTGCTGATCGGCGTCTCGAGCTGGGAGGGAGCAACGAATGTCCCGTCGGCGCTGTCCCTCGACGCCGGGGCTGGCGGCATTCAGTCGCCGGAGCCGCTGCTTCCCGCGCAGGACGCGGCCACCGGTCCGATGGCACTCGGCGACTATGACGGCGACGGCACGCCGGACCTGTTCGTCGGCGGCCGGGCGATACCGGGGCAATATCCGCGCAGCGCATCATCGCGGCTCTACCGGAACGTTGGGGGGCGGTTCGTTCTCGATTCGGCGAACTCCGACGTGTTGCGTGACATCGGACTGGTTTCCGCGGCGTCGTTCACGGATGTTGACGGCGACGGCGACGCGGACCTGCTGGTCGCGCGCGAGTGGGATTCCGTTCTGCTCCTCCTGAACGATGGCGGGACACTTCGGCCGGCGCCTGCCACGTACGGATTCAGCCGATGGACGGGCCGGTGGACCGGCCTTGCCACCGGCGATCTCGATGGTGATGGGCGGCTCGACTTCATCGCGACGGGATGGGGGCGCAACACCATGATGCAGGCGGACAGCGCGCGGCCCCTGGTATTGCTGCACGGCCCCTTTGCCGCCGCCGGCGTCGAGGCAATGCTCGTGGCGCGCGAGGATCGAAGGATTGGGGGATTGGCTCCGCTCAACAGCTACCCTCGCGTGCGAATTGTGGTGACCGACCTTCCCACGCGCGTGAATTCGTTTGCGGCGTACGGCGATGCCACGGTGGAACAGGTACTGGGACCGGCGATGTCGCGGGTGACGCGGAAGCCGATCGTGACGCTCGACCACATGGCGTTTCTCAACAGAGGGGATCATTTCGAGGCCGTGCCATTGCCGGCGGAGGCACAGCTCGCGCCCGCGTCCTACGTGGGCATCGCGGACTTCGACGGCGACGGCGCGGAAGACGTCTTCCTCTCACAGAACTTTTTCGCGACCGCGGTCGGAATTCCCCGGTACGATGGCGGAAGGGGACTCTTGCTGAAGGGCGACGGCAAGGGCGGTCTGATGCCCATGCCCGGCGAACGCTCCGGCATTCTGGTGTACGGGGACCAGCGGGGCGCCGCATACGCGGATTTCGATCGCGACGGTCGGCTGGATCTGGCCGTATCGCAGAATGGAGCGGCCACGCGCCTGTTCCGGAACACTGGTGCGAAACCGGGGATTCGCGTGCGGCTTCATGGACCTCCGTCCAACCCGGATGGCATCGGCGCACAGATCAGAGTGGTTTACGGCGAACGGATGGGCCCGGTACGCGAGGTCCAGGCAGGGTCCGGCTACTGGTCGCAGAATGGCGCCGTCCAGGTGTTCGGCCTTTCCGGGACCCCGACCGCGGTGTGGGTGCGCTGGCCGGGTGGCGGCGAATCGACGACGCCGGTCCGCGCTGGCGCTGCCGAGGTGGTCGCGAGACGCTAGCGGCACCCGTGGCGCACGGAGCTTGCTCCTTGTAATCCCGGACTCATATGAGAGAGGCGGGATCAGATGTTCCGGAAGAGGCTGTTCACATCATTACGCTGGAGCGTAGCAGCGGCGGTCTGGGGCGCCGGCGTCGCGCTGGCACAGGTGCCTGGCGCCCCGGCGCTTCAGAACGCGTTTGGGAACCCGGGATTGGCGGTTGCGGGCAACTTCGGCGGGGGTGGGGGCGCGAGCTTCTATGGCGCCGCGGCGGCCTACGGATTGGGGTCCGGGCGGCTTCAGGTGAGCGCCGCGGCCGGGATGCAGCGGGCGAATAGCGCATCGCGCGGGGCCTACGGCGGGCGCGTCTCGGCCGGCCTCTGGAGCAGCGGCGGCGGTGCCCTGGGCGCCGCGGCATTCGCGGGGATCGGGGGTGCGCCACGCACGCGCGACGAATCCGACATCGTGACGAATCCGGCCGTGCTGACGGTGCCGGTTGGCGTGACCATCGGGTACCGCCGGGGACTGGGCGCCACGCGCGGGATTTCCGCGTATGCGTCGCCATTGTACCGATGGACGCGGTTGGCGACGGACACGGAGACCAGCAGTGGCACCTTCGCGGCAGCGATCGGACTGGACGTGTCGATCTCGCAGTCCTTTGGAGCGACCGTTGGCGCGGAGTTTGGACGAAGCGATGGCGCAACGTCGAGCACGATAGGTGTCGCGCTTTCATTCGTACCGGGGCGCTGACACATGCCCAAACAGACGCTTCCGCCGATCCTGGTCGTGGACGACAACCGGGACAACGCGGAGATCATCCGGCAGTATCTCGAAACGCGCGGGTACCCCATCACAGTCGCCTCGAGCGGTGAAGAAGCGCTGGCGCTGTTCGAGACCGTGAAGCCGGCTCTGGTGCTGCTGGACGTCATGATGCCGGGGCGGGACGGCTGGGAAGTGTGCCGCATCATGAAGCAGCATCCGGACCTCGGGCGCACCGTCCGCATCATCATGGTGACCGCCCTGAACGAGCTGGATGACAAGCGCGAGGCGCTTCAGACGGGTGCGGACGACTACGTCGAGAAGCCATTCGATCTTGCCACGCTCGCCGTGACGGTGCAGCGGAACCTGGCGATGCAGCGTACGGCCCTCGCGTCGTGAGGGCGTGAGCACGACGTGCTGAGCGGATCCGTCCTTCTCACCGACTCCACCGACGAGGCGCTCGCGACGGCCGCGGAGCGTCTGGACGGGTGGCGGGTGGAGCGGCGCGACCCGGCGGAACTCGTGGAGGCGATCGGCACCGTTGCCGCTGTCCGTGTGGTGTACGTCACGACGGATGATCCGACGCTGCTGCGCGCGGCCATCGAGAAGGCGCACGGCGCCGGCCTGGCGGTGGTCGTCGAGTGTGGGGACGACGCGTCCCGGCGGCGCGCGGTGGAGTTGCGCGCGGAGGAGTGGGTGCTGCGCGGCGCCCATCCCGATGAAATCGCGGCGCGCGTGCACGCGGCGCTGTCACGGGGAACGCCCACGGCCGCCGGGCTGACCGACCGCGTGGAGCGCGTGGAATACGAGCGCATGCTGCACGACTCGCTGACCGGTCTTCCCACGCTGCCCGTGATGATCGAGCGCAGCCGGCAGCGCTTCAAGGAACGCGGCGAGCTCGTCGTCCTGTACTTCAACTTCGTGCGCTATTCGAAGATCGAGGAAATCTACGGGTGGGAAAAGCTGGACGCGGTGCTGGAGACGACAGCTGCCGCGGTGCGCGAGTTCCTGGACGACACGTCGCCCAACCCGGCACGGCTGATGGTGAGTTTCATGAACGATGATGACTTCATCTTCTTCCACGTGCCGGCGACGGGGGTGGCGGCCGCCACGGACGCCGAAATCACGGAGATGGTCTCCCGGCTGCAGCGCCACGTGCAGGGGCGCATCGAGGCACATCACGGCGAGGAGATCTCGGCGCTCTTCGACATCTATGTGGGACGCGCGCACGTCTACTACAATCCGAAGATACGCCTCGAGCGGATGATCTACCGGGGTATCCGGGAGGCGGCCAACGCCGCCCGGAGCATCGAGCAGCGCGAGCGCGCGCGGAAGGTTGCCGACCTGCGCAGCAGCCTGCGGGAGCGTGGCGTCTACGTGGACTACCATCCAATCGTGTATGCCGACACGGAGGAAGTCTTCGGCTACGAGGCGCTGGCGCGCGGCGTGATGCGCAGTCTTCGCAGCCCCGAAGTGATGTTCGAGGTGGCCGAAGAGGCGGACCTCATCTGGGAATTGAGCCGCCTGTGCCGGAGTCGCGCACTGGAAGGGCTGGACAGCTATCTCAACCCCGGGCAGTCGCTGTTCATCAACGTGGATCCGCACGACTTCAACGATCCGCTCTTCGCCGAACTGAAGGTCGCGACGCCGGAGCGGGTCGTGCTGGAAATCACCGAACGCACGGCCATCAAGGACTATCCCAAGTTCCGGGAGAAACTGGGAAGGCTTCGCGAGCAGGGATATCGGTTCGCCGTCGACGACGCGGGCAGCGGCTATGCGGGGCTGGGTTCGATCGCCAATCTCGAGCCCGACTTCATCAAGCTGGACATCTCGCTGATCAATGCCATCGACACGAACTTCATCAAGCAGAACCTGGTGGAGACGATGGTGAAGTTCGCCAACGACCACGGCGCGATGGTGATTGCCGAAGGTGTGGAGCGCGCGGAAGAGTTCATGGCCGTGCGGAATCTGGGCGTGCACCTGGTGCAGGGGTTCTATCTGCACAAGCCCACGAGTGTCGTTCCGCCCCGGCAGGTGCGCGAGGCGGCGCGCACCGCCTAGGGATCCTCTGTCCGAACCACGGAGGACACGGAGGACACGGAGGACCGCAGGTGGCGATGACGGCCCGGTTCACTCGGCGCTCGGACCCGGTCTCAAGCGCATAGTGACCTTCTCGTAGCCAGATTCGCGACCGAATTCATCCCCGTCCTCCGCGCAATCCGCGCGATCCGCGTAATCCGCGTTCACCGCGCCCTCCGTGGTTCGCATCGCTCCAGCCTCCATTCTTCAGAGGTTCACCGGTCCCTATTTCGCCAGCAGGCGCTCTATGAGGTGGAGGGACCGCTCCGCGGCGCCGCGCTCGCGCTCGACGACGTCAAGCGCCCGCTGTCCCGCCTGGCGACGCGCGGCGGCATCCGCGAACCATTCCACCAGCGTGGTGCCGATCTGTGCGGCACTGGTGACGACGCGCGCACCGGACGCGGCGAGCAGCAGCGCGGCATCGCGACTCCGGTGGTGGCGGGGGCCAAAAAGCACGGGCGCGCCAAACGCCGCCGGCTCGAGCACCGAATGCAGTCCCGCCTCATGAAATCCGCCGCCGACGAACGCCACGTCGGCGAGCGCGTAGAGCTCGCCGAGCACGCCAAACCGATCCACGAGCACCACGTCGGCTGCCGCCGCCTCGTGCGCGTCCATGCGCGCGAGGGGGAGCCGGTGTCGCGCCGCCCAGCGCTCCACCGGCGCGAGGTGGATGGCGGTCGTCTCGTGCGGGGCCAGAATCAGCCGGAGCTCCGGTACCTGAGCGCGCGCGGCAAGGAATCCGTCCAGCAGCGGCGCTTCGTCAGACGGCCACGTGGAGCCGGCCACCAGGGTTGGCCGGTCGCTGGCGAGAGTCGCCAGCACGCGAGATCCCCGGTCCACGGAGTGCGCGCGCTGCCACACCTGGTCAAAGCGGGTGTCCCCGGTGACCTCGAGCACTCCGGCCGGCACACCAAGCGCCACCAAACGATCCGCGTCCGCCCGATCCACCGCGCCCACGGCGTCGAGCAGCGCATAGGCGTCGCGTAGCAGGACGCGCGCGAGCGCGCCACGCCTCCCGGAGGCCGCGGCCAGCGTCGCGCTAATCAGCCCGATCCGCACGCCCCGCGCGTTCGCCTGACGCACGAGCTGGGGCCAGACATCGAGCTTGCTGAAGACCAGCACGTCGGGCCGCAGCGCGTCCAGCGCCGAGCGCATGTGCGCGGCGGAGTCGAACGGCAGGTAGTCGCGAAAATCCACGTCCAGGGTGCGCGAAAATTCCTCGGCGCTGGGCGAGAAAAACGTGTACGCGAGCTGGACGTCCGGATGGTGGGCCCGCAGCATCGCCAGGACCGGCCGGGCCTGAAGGCCCTCCCCGACCGAGGGCGCGTGCATCCACACCAGTTGGCGCGACAGGTCGCGTTCAGCAGCGGACCAGCGTGCATACCGCTCGCGGATGCCCCGGCGCGCGTGGAACGCGATTGCGGTCTTGCCGTTGCTCGCGGGTACCACCGCGGACGCCACGCTCGCCAGCCTCGCCGCGGCGTCGTAAAGCGCTCGCAGCACGGTACGCATGGCTAGCCCGGCGGCCGCGCCGCGCGCGCTCTCTGGATAGCGGCGCGAAAGGCCTCGATCGGCGCCGCGCCATTGAGGCGCTCATCGCCCACGAAGAACGTCGGCGTGGAGCGAATGTCGACCCCCGCCGCGCGTCCCACATCCGCGGCGATGAGGCGGCGAATCGTCCCGGACTGGATGCAGTCGCGGAACTCGGCGGCATTCACGCCCGCGGCCACGACGAGCGAGTCGAAGTACGGAGCCGGATCCGCGATGTTCGCCCAGCGCTCCTGCGACGCAAAGATCGCGTCCTGCACCGGCCAGAACCTGCCCTGCGCGGACGCGCACATGGCCGCCTCGGCCGCGGGCTGGGCGTTGCGATGCATCTGGAGCGGCAAGTTCACGAAGGCGAGGCGCACGATGCCCGTCCGGATGAACTCCCGCTGGAGGGCCGGATACGTCTCTTCGTGAAACATCCGGCAGTAGGGACACTGGAAATCACTGACCTCGACGATCCACACAGGGGCCGCCGTATCCCCCTGGATCCGACCGGCGTCGGCCCGCTCCAGCAGTGCGTTCGCGGCCGAGTCGGCGGTCGTCGTCTGGCCGCGTTCGCCGGCTTGGGGGGTTTGGGTTCCCCCGTCGTTTGGGCGGCATCCCGCGAGGAGCAGGACCGCCAATAACAAAGGCCTCATGGAGACAAACATATGGGCAGGCGGCGTCCCCGCCACCTGGCAGGCACAGCTTCTGCCCTGTTGGCGTCCTCGACATGCGAACGATCCTCACCTGGTACCAGAGCGGCGGTCCATTCATCGTGCCGCTGCTGCTCGCGGGCGCCGCCGGCATGCTGGTGCTCGCGCGACGCATCATGTGGGTTTCCCGGCGCTCGGAAGTCAACGCACGACCCTTCATGGAGCGTGTCATCGCGCTCGCGCGCGCCGGCAAGACGGACGAGGCGCTCGCGTTGTGCGTGGAGCACGAGGCGGCGCTGCCCGACATGGGACTCGTCCTGCTCCGCTGCGGCAGCCGCGACACATCCGAACTGCGCGACGTTGCCCGGGCTGCGCGACTCACCACCGTCCCGGAGCTGAAGCAGCATTCCGACTGGCTGCCGGCGCTCGTGCACATCGTGCTACTGCTGGGCGCGGTCGGCGCGGTGGCGAATCTGCATGACGCACTCCAGGCGACGACGGGGAGCGGCCGTGCCCCGGCGACGATGGCGAGCGCGATCGTCCACGCCCTGCGCCCACTGGGCGCCAGCATACTGGTCGCCATTCCGCTCGTGGCCGGCAACGCGTACCTCCGGAGTGCGGCCGGCCGAATTCACGATCAGCTCGAGGAGTTCGCGGAACGGCTGGTGAATGCGCTCAGCGACCTTCCGGACGTGCGGCTGGGGCATCGGGCCGGAACGGACGCGGGCTGATCGTAACCGCGAGCCGTTGGCGCCGTACGTATCTGTCTGAGTCCAGTCAACCGCAGTCGCTATACTCTCCGTCATGAATCTCGTCGTCGCCATCATCGCGCTGCTGCAGCTCGCGCAGATCGAGGTGCCTCGCTCGGTCGGTTTCGTGAACGATTTCGCGAACGCGCTGCCGGCGGCGTCCCGCGCGCGAATAGGCAGCATCGTTCAGGATGTACGGAGCAAGTCGGGCGGCGAGATCGTCGTGGTCACGCTGACAGATCTCAAGGGACGCGCATCGGTGGACGTCGCGCGCGAGATCGGCCGACAGTGGCGGGTGGGTGCGTCCGGAGGGCCGGGCGATCGGGCCCGCAACACCGGCGTCGTCATCCTGCTGGTTCCGAGAGAAACGAGCCCGGACGGCCGAGGGTACTCCCAGATCGGCACCGGCACCGGCGCCGAAGGATTCATCACGGATGCCACGGCCGGTCGCATTCAGGACGAGGCGCTGCCGCTGCTGCGCGCCGGCGACTACGGCCGAGCGATGGAATTGATGACGTGGCGCGTCGCGGAGCGGTTCGCCGCCGAATTCGAGTTTCAGCTGGACTCCACGATGGCGGCGCAGTCGTCGGCCGCGCCGCAGCGTGATACGCAGCCACGATTCCCTCCGTTCCTGCTGATTCTGCTGGTCTTCGTGATCCTCTCGATGCTTCGCGGATCGCGGCGCCGTGGGCGGCGGGGCCGTGGTGGCTGTGGCGGCGGATTCATCCCGATCTTCCTTCCGTTTCCCATGGGCGGCGGTGGCTTTGGCCGCGGAGGGTTCGGCGGTGGAGGAGGATTCGGCGGGTTCGGCGGGTTTGGCGGTGGCGGTGGGTTTGGTGGCGGAGGGGCAGGACGCAGCTGGTAGGGAAGCTCTGAAGAATGTCAGCTTCCGTAGGGCGACTGAGGTGACGGTGGACCGAAACGAGGCGCGCCAATGGCAAAAATGACGCTGGACGAGCTGGTGACACAACTGAACGCCGCGTTCGGCGACGATCTCGCAGCCGCTGTGCTGTACGGCTCAGCGGCCACGGGAGAGCATGTCGCCAGAACCTCCGACTACAACGTGCTCGTGCTCGTGGAATCGCTCTCCGCCAGGGCGCTTCAAGCGGCGTCCGCGGCTGCCAGGGCGTGGAGCGAGGCAGGCAATCCCGCCCCGCTGATTCTGACGACGGCCGAATGGCGCGGGTCGGCCGACATCTTTCCGATGGAGTACGCGGACATCCTCTCGGGGCACAAGGTGCTGTATGGAACGCTGCCCACCGACATCCGCGTGGATGCGGCTCACCTGCGGCTCGAGCTCGAGCACGAGGCGATGGGTACGCTGCTGCAACTGCGTCGGGGGCTGCTCGCGTCGGGCAACGACTCGAACGAACAACTGGCGCTGCTGGAGGCGAGCGCGAGCACGATGCTCGTGATCTTTCGCGCGTTCGTTCGCTTCCGCGGCGAGCTGCCCTCTCGGGACAGCGCCAGTCTGGTGCGGCAGGTCTCGGACGCCGCCGGTTTCGACGTGGCGCCGTTCACGCGCGTCGTGCGGCACAAACGCGCGGAGGAGGCAATCCGCGCGGCCGACGCGCCGGAGATCCTTGCCGGCTACCTGGCCGGATTCCAGCGCCTCGTGACCTTCCTCGACCTCGCGGCGGATGGGGGGTGAATCCGCCGGGTTCGCCACGCGTATGGTATGTTTGGCGTTACACTGAACGACTGACAGGAGCAAGAAGATGATTCGTCGCTGGCTCTTCGTGCCGCTCGCCCTGTTCCTCACGGGCTGCGGCTACAACGCGATTCAAACGCTGGACGAGCGCGCACAGGGATTCCAGTCCCAGATCGAAGTGCAGTTGCAGCGGCGCGCGGACCTGATCGGGAACCTGGTGGAGACCGTGAAGGGATACGCCCAGCACGAGGCACAGGTGCTGACGCAGGTGGCGCAGGCGCGCGCCGGTCTCATGAACGCCGTGCGGTCTGGCGACGCCGAGCAGATGGCGACGGCGAACGCGGCCACCACCGGCGCGCTGGGGCGATTGCTGGCCGTGGTGGAGAGCAACCCCACGCTGAAGGCAGACGCCAACTTCCGGGCGCTCCAGGACGAGCTGGTGGGCACGGAGAATCGCGTTGCCACCGCCCGTGGCGACTATAACGGCGCGGTGAACGAGTACAACGCGTACATCCGCAGGTTTCCGGCGGTGATCACCGCGAAGGTGACGGGCGCCAAGCCGCGGAAATACTTCACCGCCGCCCCGGGCGCGACCGAAGCGCCCAAGGTGGACTTCACGACTCCGGCGGCTCCGGCGCAGCCGGCCCCCGTGACGCCGTAGCTACCGTCCGGCTTCCGGCGGTTTGGGAAAGAGTGGCGCGCCCTTCCGGACGCGCCACTCTTTCGCATCCACCTCCCCGAGCGCGGCAATGCGTTGCTCGCTGACGTCACCGGGAGCGCCAAGCTGTTCCCAGAGCGCGCGCGCTTTGCCGGGGACGAATGGAAAGAGCAGCACGCACTGCCGCGCGAGCGCGCGAACGAGCGACGCCAGCACGACCTCGAGCTCCTGCCGGCGCTCCGACGACTTTGCGAGCACCCAGGGTTGCGAGAGCTGGACGAACTCGTTGCCGCGCGTCACGCAGGCCATGGCGCGCCGGAGGCCATCGTGCAGCAGGTGCGCACCCATGGCGGTGCGATACAGCGCGACGTCCACGGCGTCGGCGCGGTCCAGTTCGCCCGGCGCAGCCGGCGGCACCACGGCGTCGCAATACTTCTCGACCATGGCGATCACGCGGCTGGCCAGGTTGCCCCAACTGTTCGCGAGTTCCGAGACGTACACCTGCTCGAAGCGCTCCCACGAGAAGCTGCCATCGGTGTCGAAGGGCACCTCGCGCAGGAGGTAGTACCGGAAGGCGTCGGGGCCAAAACGGTTGATGGCCTCGTACAGATCGAGCTTCACTCCCGCGGACTTGCTGAACCGCTCGCCGGCGAGGAGCACGAAGCCGTGGGCCCACACGCGTTCCGGCAGCGGCAGTTCGGCGGCCTGGAGCATGGCCGGCCAGATGACGGCGTGAAAGCGCGTGATGTCCTTCCCGATCACGTGCAGCTGCGCGGGCCAGCGCGTTGCGTAGTCCGCGTCCGGAAAACCGGTGGCGGTGAGATAGTTCGGAAGCGCGTCGAACCAGACGTACGTGGTCTGCGTCTCGCCGGTGGACGTCGGTGCGGGAAATGGCACGCCCCACGTGAACCGCGACCGGCTGGCGGAGATGTCCTCCAGCCCCTGATCGAGCAGCGCGAGAATCTCGTTGCGGCGCGACGTGGGTTGGAGGAAGTCCGGGCGATCCGAATGCAGCCGCTTCAGGAACGCCTGGTACTTGCTGAGCCGGAAAAACCAGTTGCGCTCTTCCACCCACTCGAGCGCGCGCGTGGGATGCAGCGCGCACTTGCCGTCCACGACCTCGCTCGCCGGCTTGAAGGACTCGCAGCCCACGCAATACCACCCGGCGTACGAGCGCTCGTAGAAATCGTCCGGGTTGTTGTCGAAGATCCGCTTGATCAGCGCGCGGACGCCCGCCCGGTGACGCTCGCTCGTCGTCCGCATGAACTGGTCGTGCGAGATGTCGAGCGTGCGCCACATCGCCTCGAAGCGCTCAGCGACTTCGTCCACCTGCTGCTGCGGCGCGAGCCCACGCAACTCCGCGGCCTGCGCGACCTTGTGGCCATGCTCGTCCATGCCGATGAGAAAGTGGACGTCGTCGCCGAGCAGGCGATGGTACCTGGCGATCGCATCCGCGCCGACCTTCTCGTATGCGTGGCCGATGTGCGGGTCGCCGTTCGAGTAATCGATTGCGGTGGTGAGGTAGTATCTGCTCACGCCGGCGAGGCTCCGGGCGGAGTTGATCCGCCGCCGTCGCCACCCCCCCCCCCAC